>DATLOC010000010.1:0-131238 GCA_035536455.1 Thermoanaerobaculia bacterium
GTGGTACTGGAGGGACAGGGCATGGCCCGAGTTCACGTGCAGGATCTTGCCCACGTAACGATCGGTGTGGGCGAAGATCAGCTCGTATCCCCACGGCTTCTCGACTCGGCGGATCGGAATACGCATTCGGATCTGTACCTCACTCAGTTTCTAGAAGCCACGGCGCACTCGAAGAAGTTGTCCAGGTGGCGCTGGACGTCGGCCGCCGTGGAGTGCGCGAGACAGCGGTCGGCCAGCTCGGACAGCTCGGCGGCGGAGGCGTCCCGGAGCCAGCTCTTGACCTCCGGGATCCCGCGCGGCGCCAGAGACAGACGCCGGAGTCCCATGCCCACCAGCAGGAGGGCGAAGCGAGGGTCCGACGCCATCTCGCCGCACAGGCTGACCTCGATTCCCGCTGCACGAGCGCTGTCGATGACGAAGCGTAGCATGCGGAGAATTCCGGGATGAAGAGGCTGGTACAGGCTGGCGACGTGCTCGTTGTTGCGGTCCACCGCCAGCGCGTACTGGATCAGGTCGTTGGTGCCGATCGAGAAGAAGTCGACCTCGCGCGCCAGCAGGTCGGCGGTCATCGCCGCCGCCGGCACCTCGATCATCACGCCGAGCGGCACGTCGCGGCGGAAGGGGGTCCCCTCCCCCTCCAGCTCGGCCATCACCTCTTCCAGGAGCGCCCGGAAGCGGCGCACCTCCCCCACCGTGCTGACCATCGGGAGCAGCATCCAGAGGTCGCCCTGCAGGGCGGCGCGCAGCAGGGCCCGGAGCTGGGTCTTGAAGATGTCCGGGCGGCGGAGCGTCAACCGGATTCCGCGCAGGCCGAGGACCGGGTTGTCCTCGTGCGTCGCCATCAGCTCGCGGGCGAGCTTCCGGCCGCCGAGGTCGTAGGTGCGGATGATCGCCGGCTCGGGCGCCGCGGCCTCGACCAGCCGGCGGTAGAGCTCGACGTGCTCGTTCTCGCTCGGCAGCTCCGGGCTCTTCTCGATGTAGAGGAACTCGCTGCGGTAGAGGCCAATGCCGCAGGAGCCGAAGGCGCCGACCTCGGCGAGCTCCTCGGGGAGGTCGATGTTGGCCATCAGCGACACCGCCACCCCGTCGCGCGTCACCGTCTCCAGCTTCGCCGTGGCGAGGAGCGTCTCTTCCTCCCGGTCCAGCTCGTCGCGCCGGCGCCGGTAGCGCGCCAGCACGGCCGGCGTCGGGTGGATGACCACCTCGCCGCGCTCGCCGTCGACGACGACCGGCACCTCGTCGAGGTTGAGCTGCGAGATCCCCTCGACCCCCGCCACCGCGGCGCGGTGGAGGGAGCGCGCGATGATCGCGGTGTGCGAGGTGCGCCCGCCGGTCTCCATCACGAACCCCACCACCCGCTCCCGTCCCAGGCGGACGGCGTCGGCCGGCGTCAGGTCGTCGGCGACGATGACCACGTCTTCGCCGATCTCGGACAGCTCGTGGTGGTCGATCCCCTGCAAGCTGCGCAGGATGTGGCGGCTGACGTCGGTGAGGTCTTCGCTGCGCCCGCGCAAGTACTGGTCGTCGATCTGGGCGAAGCGCTCGTCGAGCTCCGCCGCCGTCTTCTGCACCGCCCACTCGGCGTTGACCCGCTTGCCCCGGATGCGATCCTCGATCCTGCCCAGGAAGCCGGAGTCCTTCATCAGCAGGAGGTGGGCGTCGAAGATGCCCGCCAGCTCCTTGCCCAGCTCGGTGCCGGCCTTCTCGCGGATGCGCCGCAGCTCCTTCTGCGCGTGCTCGACCGCCTCGTGCAGGCGCGCGACCTCGGCGTCCACCTCCGCCTCCGGCAGGGTGAAGCGGTAGACCTCCCCGGTCCGCGTCTCGATCGAGACGGCGCGGCCGATGGCGATCCCCGGCGAGACGCCGATGCCCCTGAGGACCTGCATCTGGTCGTCGTGCGAGCTGCTCAACTCTCCTCCTCGAATCGGTTGGCGATCAGCGCCGTGACCGCCGCCAGCGCCTCCTCCTCGTCCGGCCCTTCGCAGCGCACCCGCAGCTTGGTGCCCTGGGCGGCGGCCAGCAGCAGGAGCCCGAGGATGCTCTTGGCATCCACCTCCTCGTCGTCGGTCACCAGCAGCACGCGGCTGCGGAAGGCCGACGCGGTCTGCACCAGCTTGGCCGCGGCACGGGCGTGGAGACCGAGACGGTTGACGATCTCGACCTCCTTCTCGACCACCCCGCTCAACCGCCCGCGCGCCGGTCGCCGCCGTCGGATTCCGCCGGGCTCTCGAGCACGTCGCTCGCCAGGCAGATGCTCCGCTGCCCCTTGACCTGCAGCCAGCGCGCGACCTCGGCGAGCGTCATGCCGTCGTCGCGCAGGCCGGCCAGCCGCAGCACCATCGGCAGGTTGACGCCGCCGATCACCTCCACGTGCCCCGGGCTCTGGAACTTGACCGCCAGGTTGCACGGCGTGCCGCCGAACATGTCGGTGAGGATCAGCACTCCCTCGCCCTGCTCGAGCCGGCCGAGCGCCTCGCGGATCTTGGCCTGCGCGTCGTCGAAGCAGTCCCCCCACTCCAGGGACAGGGCCTCGAAGCTGGGCATCGGCCCGACGATGACGTTCGCCGAGGCGAGCAGCTCGCGCGCCATCCCGCCGTGGGTGAGGATCAGGGTGCCGATCATGGTCGTGGGGCGAAGCCGAGGGCTATGGTAGCGCCTTATCGCGCCAGGTCGCGGTGGACGCACCGCGCCGGCCAGCCGCCCTCCTCCAGGCGCGTCCGCAGCCGCTCGCAGACCGCCACCGACCGGTGCCGTCCGCCCGTGCAGCCGACCGCCACGGTGACGTAGCTCCGGTTCTCCTTGCGGTAGCGCGGCAGCAGGAAGAGCAGCAGGTCGGCCACTCGGGCCACCACCTCCTCGTAATCGGGCGCCCGGAGGAGATATTCCTCGACCTCCGGGTCCTGCCCGGTGCGCTCGCGCAGCCCCGGCACGAAATGCGGGTTGCAGAGGAAGCGCACGTCGAAGACCAGGTCGCTGCCGTAGGGGATGCCGTGCTTGAAGCCGAAGGAGACCAGCGAGACCACCATGCCGGCGGCCTCCCCCGGGTGGGTGGCGAACTCGCGGAAGACCTGGCTGCGGATCTCGTGGATCGACCAGGCGCTGGTGTCGAGCACCATGTCGGCGCGCGCCCGCAGCTCAGCCAGGAGCTCGCGCTCGCGGCGGATGCCGGCGATGACTGGCTCGTCGGGGGCCAGCGGGTGCGGGCGGCGGGTCTCCGAGAAGCGGCGCACCAGCACCTCGTCGGAGGCCTCCAGGAAGAGCAGCGCCACCTCGATCCGCTCGCGGTCGAGAGCGCCGAGCAGGCGCGGGAACTCCTCGGCGAAGCCGGGGGCCCGCACGTCGGTCACCACCGCAATGCGGCCGTAGCCGCGCGCCAGCTCCTGCGGGCTGTCGAGGAACTGCCGCAGCAGCGGCAGCGGCAGGTTGTCGACCGTGTAGTAGTTGAGGTCCTCGAAGCACTTGGCGACGCTGCTCTTCCCCGACCCCGAGAGGCCGGTGATGAGCACCAGCTTCGTCTTCTCCTCAGCCTTCGAGCTGTCGGTTGCGGTTGCGCTCAAGCTGCTCCTCGAGCTTGCGGGCGAACTCACGCGCGGAGTGGTGTCCCTGGAGCTTGAGCACGTGGTTGCGCGCCGCGATCTCGACCAGGATGCTGACGTTGCGCCCCAGCGCGATCGGCATGCGGATGTAGGGGCAGGGGGTGTCCAGGATCGGGAACAGGGTCTCGTCGAGCCCCAGGCGGTCGTAGGCCTGGCCGGCCTGCCAGTGCTCGAGCTCGATGACCAAGTCGATCGGCGCGCGCTCGCGCACCGCCGCGAGGCCGAAGAGGTCCTGCACGTTGATGATGCCGATGCCGCGCAGCTCCATGTGGTGGCGCAGCGGCCCCTCCGAGTAGCCCACCAGCTCGCCGTTGGGGTAGCGGCGCACGGTCACCCGGTCGTCGGCCACCAGGCTGTGGCCGCGGGAGATGAGGTCGAGCGCGGACTCGCTCTTGCCCACCCCGCTCTCGCCGATCAGCAGCACCCCGATGCCGTAGATCTCGAGCAGCACGCCGTGCAGCGTCGTCGAGGGGACCAGGTGGTCTTCGAGGAACCAGCTGATCTCCTTGATGACCGTCGAGGAGAGGGCCGTCGAGGAGAGGACCGGCAGCTCCCGCTCCTGGCAGGCGCGCAGGAAGCCCGGCAGCGGCTCGATCCCCTTGGTGATGACGAAGACCGGCACCGGCAGCGCGGTGATCCGATCGAAGCGCTCCTGCCGCTCCTCGCCGTCGAGGGTCTTCAGGTACTCGGTCTCGCTCTCGCCGATGATCTGCACCCGCCCCGGCTTGATGTAGGCGTAGTAGCCGGCGAAGGCGAGCCCCGGCTTCTGCACCCGCGGGTTGACGATCCGGTTGTCGAGGTGGGTTTCGCCGGAGAGGACGCGGAGGTGGAGCTCGGAGAGCTCGTCGCCCAGGATCTCGGCCACCGCGACCCACCGCTCCTCGCTCACCGCCCCCCTCCCAGCAGCTCCCAGAGGCGGTCGCGGTCCTCGAGCGCCAGGAGCTGCTCGACGTTCCGCTTGCCCTTGATCCAGCGCGCGACCGTCGACAGCACCCGCAGGTGCTCGGCCGGCGACTCGGCGGGCGAGACGACGACGAAGAAGGCGCGCACCGGCTCGCCGTCGGCGGCGCCGAAGTCGATGCCCGGCTCGACACGCCCGATCGCCACCACCGCCTGCCCCAGGCCGCGCAGCTTGCAGTGCGGGATCGCCACCCCGCCCCCCACCGCCGTCGAGCCGAGCCGCTCGCGCTCGGCGAGCTTCTGGTGAAGCTCGTCGGCGTCGGGCACCAGACCGGCACCGGCGATCTCGTCGGCGAGCTCGCGCAGCACGCCCTGGGCGTCGGCGGCGGCGAGCTGCGGCAGGATCAGCTCCGGGCGGGTCAGTGCCTCCAGCTGCACTAGAAGTCCGGCGCGATCAGGCCGTAGTTGTTGTCCTTGCGCTTGTAGAGGACGGCCACGCGGTCGCTGCTCGCGTCGCGGAAGACGACGAACTCGTTCTTCGACTCCTCCAGCAGCAGCGCCGCCTCTTCGATCGTCATCGGCTTGATCTGCAGGTGGGTGGAGGAGATCACCCGCGGCGTCCCGCCGCCCTCGACGCTCTCCCGCTCCAGGATGTCGAGCGGCCAGCGGTGGCCGTTGCGGTCGCCGCGCCGGCGCTTGTCGACCACCTTTCTGTGCACGCGGCGGGCCTGCTGCTCGACCTTCTCGGCGGCAAGGTTGACGGCGTCGAGCATCGTGCCGTCGGTCTCCTCGGTGGCGGTGAGGACGCCGAAGCGGTGCGTGAGGTGGATCTCCGCCCGGTGGCGGTGCTTCTCGACCTCCAGAGTGACCCGCCCCTCGATCGGCTCGTCCAGGAAGCGGCTCAGCTTCTCCAGCCGCTCGGCGGTGTGCTCGCGGATGCGGTCGTCGAGGTGGAAGTTGCGGCCGATGTACTCGATGTTCATCGTGGTCTCCGTGGTCGCCGCGCGCCTTAGAAGATCTGCTTGCGGTCGGTCGAGGACGGGATGGAGAGCTCGTCGCGGTACTTGGCCACCGTGCGGCGGGCGATCTGGATCCCCTCGCGGTTGAGGATGCGCATGAGCTCGCTGTCGGAGAGCGGCCGCTTCGGGTCCTCGGCCTGGATGAGCTGCTCGATCTTGCGCTTCACCGTCAGCGAGGAGATGTTCTCGCCGTACTCGCGGTCGATGCCGCTGTGGAAGAAGAACTTCATCGGGAAGAGGCCGCGCGGCGTGTGCATGTACTTGTTGGAGACGACGCGGCTGACCGTGGACTCGTGCATGCTGATGTCTTCCGCAACGTCGCGCAGCACCATCGGCCGCAGGTACTCGATGCCCTGGTCGAGGAACTCGCGCTGCTGGCGGATGATCGAGGCCGCCACCTTGTAGATCGTCCGCTGCCGCTGGTCGAGGCTCTTGATCAGCCACACCGCCGAGCGGATTTTGTCCTTGATGAACTGTTGCGCCTCGCTCTGCCGGCCCTCGCTGCGCATGGTCTGGAGCATGCGGCGGTAAGCGCGGCTGACGCGCAGGCGGGGCAGGCCGTCGTCGTTGAGCTGGATGACGTACTCGTCGCCCACCCGGCGCACGAAGACGTCGGGCTCGATGTAGTGGGTGCGCTCGGTCGAGAACTTCCTGCCCGGCTGGGTCTCGAGGCTGCGGATCAGCTCGACCGCCGGCTCCAGCTCGGCGAGCTCCACCCCCAGCTTCTTGGCCACTGCCGGGAACTGGCGGCGCAGGAAGAGGTCCCAGGCCTCGGCGACGACGCGGCGGGCGAGATCGTCGTCCCCGATCCCGAGGACGTCGAGCTGGCGCAGGAGGCTCTCCCGGAGGTCGCGGCAGGCGATGCCGGGCGGGTCGAAGCTGCGGATCAGCTCGAGGGCCTGGTTGACCTCCTCGAGGGTGTAGGCCCTGCCCGACTCCTCCCCCGCCTCGATCGGGTCGCCCATCGCCTGGATCTCGTCGGCGGTGGCGGCGAGGAAGCCGTCGGGGTTCAGGTTGCCGATGATCAGCTCGCCGATCTCGCGCAGCCGCGGCGGCACCTCGGCCATGTGGAGCTGCCAGAGCAGGTGGTCGTAGAGGTCGGGCTCGCGGCTGAGGCTGTTCTCGATCGGCGGGTCTTCGCGCTCCTCGGCCATCGAGGAGTAGGCCGAGCTCTCCCAGTAGTCGCCGAAGTAGGCGTCGAGGTCGATGTTCTCCATCGACTCGGCGTGGTCGGGAGTGTCGCCGTTCGCCGCCGCCTCCTGCGGCCGCTCCTCCTCCGCCGGGGCCTCCTCCTCGGGCGTCGCCTCGTTCTCCTCCAGCACCGGGTTCTCGACCAGCTCCTGGGTGAGCAGCGTCTCGAGCTCCATGCGCGTCATCTGCAGCAGCTTGATCGCCTGCTGCAGCGACGGCGTCATCACCAGCTTCTGCGCCAGCTTGAGCGAGAGTTTCTGTTCGAGTGCCATCGTCTGAGGAGGGGGCTCTACAGCCGGAAATCTTCGCCCAGGTAGATCTTCCGCACCTGCGGGTCCGAGGCCAGGTCGGAGGGGGTGCCGGAGCGCAGGATGCCGCCGTTGTTGATGATATAGGCCCGATCGGTGATCTTCAATGTTTCCCGCACGTTGTGGTCGGTGATCAGGACGCCGATACCCATCGACTTGAGGTGCCGGATGATGCCCTGGATGTCGAGCACGGCGATCGGGTCGATCCCCGCGAACGGCTCGTCGAGAAGGATATACCAGGGACTGATGACCAGGGCACGCGCGATCTCGACGCGCCGGCGCTCGCCCCCGGAGAGCGAATAGCCCCGGCTCTTGCGCACCTTGCCGAGGCCGAAGTCGGTGATCAGCTGGTCGATGCGCCGCTCCTGCTCGGCGTGCGACAGGTCCAGCGTCTCGAAGATCGCCCGCAGGTTGTCCTCGACCGACATCTTGCGGAAGATCGAGGGCTCCTGCGGCAGGTAGCTGATGCCGCGCTGGGCGCGCACGTACATCGGCAGCTCGGTGATGTCTTCCTCCCCCAGGAAGACGCTGCCGGCGTCCGGAGGGGTCAACCCTACAACCATGTAAAAAGTCGTGGTCTTCCCCGCGCCGTTGGGGCCGAGGAGCCCGACGATCTCTCCCGGCGCGACGTCGATCGACACGCCCTGCACCACGGCCCTGCCGCGGTAGACCTTCTGCAAGTCGCGGGTGGAGAGGCTCTGCGGCCGGCCGTCTTCGTTCACGGCTCCCCCCGCCCGCGCACCTCGACCCGGCCGTCGTCGACGTAGTAATCGAGGCGCTTGCCCTGCACCCGGTTGCCGTCGCGGTCGCGCACCGCGACCGGCGTGCCGAACATCTCGATCCGCCGCTCGGCCAGGCGGTAGATTGCGCGCTCCCCTTCGATCGTGCGGCCGGCCACGGTGTCGGTGAGCTTGGCGTCGCCGGTGCAGGTCATCCGCTCGGCCCCTCCGTCCTCGTCCAGCTCCACCTCCAACTCCCTACATACCAGGGTGCGCGCCTGCTGCTCGACGCGGACGTTGCCGGTGTAGGTCAAGACGCCGGCGGTCTCGCGGTAGAGCAGCTCCTCGGCGGTGACCTCGATCGGGGTTTGATCTTGACCGGCGCCTGACGGCACCGCGGCTGGCGCCGTACCCCGCCGCTTGCCGGGCTCTTTCGCCGGCACCCAGAGGCTCTTCACTCCGCCCTTGGCGGTGAGCCGCTTCTCGCCCTGCTCGTCGCCGCGCAGCTCGGCGGCGCGCAGCAGGCTCTCCCCCTGCCAGGCGCGGACGTCGCCGCGGAAGAGGAAGCCCGGCGGCTGCTGGCGCCAGAAGGCTTCGCGCGACTCCACCCAGACCGGCCCCTCCCCCTCGCCCAGGGGCGAGGCGGCCAGCTCCGCCGACTCCGATTCCCGCTCGAACATGGCGCGCACGCCGCCGTCGGCCTGCAAGAGCCCGTCCTGCCGGGTGTAGACGAGGTGCGGCCCCTGCATCCGCCCGCGCGCGCTGGTGGCGCGCACCGGCGCGCCGAAGAACTCGCCGCGCCCGGCGTCGAGGTCGATGACGGCGCGGTCCCCTTCGGCGTCCACCTCCGGGTCGTGAAAGCGGACCTGCTCGGTGAGGGTCAGGACCGCGAGCTGGCCGTCGGCCCGGAAGCGGGCCTCGGCGCGGCGGCCGCTGGCGCGGCGGGCGAGCGGCGGCCGGCCGCCCGCCTCGGTCATCTGCACGCCGCCCTCGGCGTCGGCCTGCACCAGCGCCCCCTGGTCGAGCTGACCGACCAGGCGCGGCGCCCGCAGCGTGCGGACGACGCCGTCGGCCGCGCTCGTCTCGACCAGCACCGGCTGGCGCGCCGGGGCGGTCAGCTCGACGTGGTTGGCCGCCACCCCGCTCCCGCCCTGTCCCGGCGCCGACGGCTGGAAGAGGACGGAGAGGTCGTTGCCGGTGAAGCGGAGACGGGTGGGCGTCGTGCCGGCGCGGGTCGAGACCGTGCGCCCGGAGAGCTGCCAGAGGGCGCGCAGGAAGACGAGCGAGCGCTCGTCCTGCGTCAGGTAGGCGTTCACCTTCTCGGCGTGCACCTCGTCCTGGCCGCGCCGCATGAAGACCTTCCGCTCGCAGCGCAGCAGCCGGCGGTTGCGGTCGTAGAGGATCTGCCCGGCGCGCAGGAAGACCGGCGCCGTCAGCCCCGCCGCGCCGCCCGGGAGGCCGCGTACGGTGACGTTGCCGGCCAACACGAAGACCTCCTGCGGCAGGTGGACGCGGATGCGGGCCGCCTCGGCGACGTAGGCGCCGCCGTAGCGCAGCTCGACCGGCCGCGTGCTCACCAGGAGGCGCCCCTTGTCGCGCAGCTGCAAGACCGGCGTCCGCAGCTCGAGGCCGTGCGGGCCGCGCAGGAAGACGCGGCCGCGCAGGCGGCCCTCGTTCTGCGTCCGGTTGAAGCTCGCCTCGCGGCTCTGCACCTCGTAGGCCTGCCCCTCCTCGTCGTAGAGCGTGAGCCCGACGCCGTCGAGATAGAGCGTCTCCTGGCGGTCGGCGCGGATGCTGTCGCCGCGGATGCGGAAGAGCGGGCGCTTCCCCTCGGTGTAGGTGTAGTCGAAGTCCTCGCCGATCAGGGTGGCGTCTTCGCCGCCGGCGCTCTCCCCCACAGGCTCGAGCGCCGGCCCCTGCACTCCCTGCCTGCCCGAGCGGCCGAAGAGGAAGAGGGCCACGACGCCGCCCACGATCACCACCAGGGCGGCGAGCAGCAGTCGGCGGAGGGCCCGCAGCGGCGGGCGGCGGGGCGCGGGCGCCATGGCGGGCTGATTGTAGAGCCCTAAACCGGGCGCACGTCCGCCAGCCGCAGCACGACGCCGCCCAGGAAGGTATCGGCTTCGAGGTGGCCGAGGGCCTCGAACGGCGCCTCGAGCTCGGCGGCGCGCTCCTCCCAACCCCAACCGAGGAGGAACACCACCGCGCCGTCGGCGCCGCGCGCGCGCGCCGAGAGGTGGCCGTTGCCGAAGCGGCGCGGCGGCAGGTCCAGCCGCAGCGGGCCGGTGCGCAGCAGCGGCCGCGGGTTGGCCTGGCCGTGCGGCTCGAGGCGCTGTAGCTTCTTGAGCAGCCCGGGCGTGAGCTCGGCCGGCGCCGCCTCCAGCTCGTACTCCAGGCACCGCATCCGCGTCGCCTCCGGCCACTCGGCGGCCGCCTCCTCCCACTCCCGCGCCAGCTCCGCCAGCCGGTCGCCGCGCACCGTCAGGCCGACCGCCTGGGCGTGGCCGCCGAAGCGCTCCAGCCGCTCGCGCCAGCGCTCCAGGAAGGCGTGGAGGGCGATCCCCGGCACGCTGCGGCCCGAGCCGGTCGCCACGCCGTCGGCGACGGCGAGGAGGAGCGCCGGCCGGCACAGCTCCTGGGCGAGCCGCCCGGCTGCCACCCCGACCACCCCGCGATGCCACCCCTCGCTCCAGGCCACCAGGATCGGCGGCAGCGCTCCGCGCTCTTCGATCTGCTGCCGCGCCTCGGCGACGGCGCGCGCCTCCTCCCCCTGCCGCTCGCGGTTGCGCGTCTCCAGCTCCTCGGCCAGCTCGGCCGCCCGCTTGCCGTCGCGCGTCAGCAGCAGCTCCAGCGCCCGGTCGGCGCTGTCCAGCCGGCCCGCGGCGTTGAGGCGCGGCCCCAGCCGGAAGGCGACGTCGGCGGCGGCGAACGGCGGCCTGAGGCCCGCCCGCGCGATCAGCGCCTTGAGCCCCGCCGAGCGCACGTCGCGCAGCGCCGAGAGGCCCAGCGCCGCGATCACCCGGTTCTCGCCGGTCAGCGGCACCAAGTCGGCGATCGTGCCGAGGCAGGCGATGCGCAGCAGCGGCGGCAGGTCGAGCGCGCGCCCGCAGCGGCCGGCGAAGGCCAGCGCCAGCTTGAGCGCCAGCCCGACGCCGCACAGCTCCGCGAACGGGTAGTCGCAACCGGCTTGCCGCGGGTTGACGAGCACCGCCCCGTCCGGCAGCGGCGACCCCGGCAGGTGGTGGTCGGTGATCAGGACGTCGAGCCCGGCGGCGCGTGCCCGCTCGACCGCCTCGCCGGCCGAGGTGCCGCAGTCGGCGGTGAGCACCACCCTGCACCCCAGCTCCACCGCCCGCTCGACGTGCACCGGCTGGAAGCCGTACCCCTCGCGCATGCGGTGCGGCAGGACCGGCTGCGCCGCGACGCCGCAGGCGCGCAGCACGGCCAGCAGGAGCGCGGTGGCGGTGACGCCGTCGACATCGTAGTCGCCGACCACGGCGACGGTCTCGCCGCGCTCGCGCGCCAGGAGCAGGCGCGCCACCGCCGCCTCCATCCCGGCGAGGCCGAAAGGGTCGTGGAGCTGGTCGAGCGAGGGCGTCAGGAAGGCGCGGGCGGCGGCGCCGTCGGCGACCCCGCGCCGCGCCAGGAGCGGGGCGAGCTCGGCCGCCACGCCCTCGCGCACGAGGACTTCCGCCGCCGGCGGCACCTCGGCGGCGCGCCACTCCGGACGGGCGGCCTTCAACCTAGCTCTCTTCGAAGACGCCGAGCTGGCGGAACTTCCGGTAGCGCTCCTCGAGGAGCTGGTCGACCTCCTTGCGCTCCAGCTCGGCGAGGGCGGCGTGGACCGTCTCGCCCACCCGCCGGCAGGTCTCGGCCGGATCGGTGTGGGCGCCGCCCATCGGCTCGGGGATGATGCCGTCGACGACGCGCAGCGCCTGCAGGTCCGGGGCGGTCAGGCGCATCGCCTCGGCGGCCTCGGCCTTGCGCTCCTGGTCCTTCCAGAGGATCGCCGCGCACCCCTCGGGCGAGATCACCGAGTAGGTGGCGTACTCCAGGATGTAGACCCGGTCGCCGATGCCGAGCGCCAGGGCGCCGCCGCTCCCCCCCTCGCCGGTAATGGTGACCACGATCGGCACCCGCAGCGAGGCCATCTCGATCAGGTTGTGGGCGATCGCCTCGGCCTGGCCGCGCTCCTCGGCGTCGATCCCGGGGTAGGCGCCGGCGGTGTCGATGAAGGTGAGCACCGGCCGCCCGAACTTCTCGGCCAGCTTCATCACCCGCAGCGCCTTGCGGTAGCCCTCCGGGCGCGGCTGGCCGAAGTTGCGCACGATGCGCTCCTTGGTGTCGCGGCCCTTCTGGTGGCCGACGACCGCGACGCTGCGGCCGCGGAAGGTGGCGAAGCCCGAGACGATCGCGGCGTCGTCGGCGTAGCCGCGGTCGCCGTGCAGCTCCACCCAGTCCTCCATCAGGTGGGCGACGTAGTCGAGAGTGTAAGGGCGGTCCTGGTGGCGGGCGACCAGGGTCTTCTGCCAGCGCGAGAGGCCGCCGAAGACCTCGGCGGTCTGCTTGCGCAGGCTGCCCCGCAGCCGCTCCAGCTCCTTCTCGTAGCCGCTCCCCGCCGGGTACCCCTCGAGCTCCTCGATCTTCCGCCGCAGCTCGGTGAGGGGCTCCTCGAAAGACACCTCCTGCGTCGCCATGGGGAAGGCACCGTAACAAGCCCCCCCGGGGCCGTCAACCGGCGGCGGCCGCCAGGCCGGTCTCCCCCGCCTTCTGCACCCGCTCGTACCAGTTGGCGAGCGGCGTGGCCTCGTCGGCCTCCACGTCCTCCCAGGCGGCCCGGCAGAGGCGGCGGAAGGCCGGGTAGGTGTCGCGCCGCCAGGCGGCGGCCAGCTCGGCCAAGGGCGCCTGGTGGAGGTTGCCCAGGACGTAGGCGCGGGCCAGGCCGTACTCCAGCGGCACCACCGTCCCGTCGGCCTCGATGACCAGCGGCGAGACCAGCTCCGAGAGCGGCCGCTCCCCGGCGCAGGCCGTCCCCCCCTCGGCGAAGAAGCAGGCCGGGCTCGCCAGCACGTAGCTGCGGCTGATCAGGTCGAGCTGGACGTGCAGGCGGTCGCCCAGCGCCTCCTGGAGCTGGGCGGCGACCAGGAAGGCGTAGGAGCACTCGGTGTCGTCGGGGCGCTTGCCGGCGAGCCGCTCGCGGGCCCGGCCGGCCTCCTCCAGCGGGTGGATCTGCAGCAGCGCCGCCCCCTGCTCGAGGGCGAAGCCCGCCACCCACTCCAGCTCGTGCAGGTTGTGCAGGGTCAGGGTGAAGATGAAGCCGAACGGGATCCCCGAGCGCCGCACGCCGTCGAGGCGCGCCGCCATCGTCGAGAAGGCGCGGGGGTCGCAGCGCATGCGGTCGTGCGTCGCGGGCATGCCGTCGAGGCTGATCGCCAGCACGTCGACGCAGCCGGCGAGCGCCGCCAGGCGCGGCTCGTCGAGCAGCATGCCGTTGCTGGTGACGGTGGTGCCGAGGCCGGCCGCGCGGGCGCGCTCCAGCACCTCGCGCAGCGGCCGGTAGAGCAGCGGCTCGCCGCCGGAGACGCTGGCCGTCGTGTAGCCCTCGGCGGCCGCCGCCTCCAGGGCGTCGCCGAGGAGCGCGGCCGACAGCTCGCCGCGCTCCTCGGGACCGGAGGAGGAGTAGCAGTGAAGGCAGCGCAGGTTGCAACGCCGCGTGGGGTGGATCTGCACGACTCGCGAGCGTCCGGTGGGTCCCATCGCCGCCTCCCTCACCTAGAACCCCTGCTTGAGATCGACCCGGAACTGGTCGATGAACGGCGGCACGCCTTCCGGGAAGACCTCCCAGCCGAAGCGGGCCTCGTTGGCGACGAGCTGCTTGACGAACTCCGGCAGCTGGTCGGGGGCGATCGAGAAGCTCGCCCTGAGCCGATCGATGCCGGGCTTGCCGTAGATCTCCCAGTTGAGGATGCGGCTCGACGTCGTCTCGGCCGCGGCCACCAGTTTCTTGAGCTGGTCGCCGCTCAGCTCGACCGGCTGGTCCAGCCGCCGGCGGAGCTCCGTCGATCCTCTCTTGTCTGTCTTGTCGGTCTTGTCTGCCATGTCTTCTTCCTCGGGAGCGCGTCCGCAGCGGGTCCGTCATGGACCCCGGGCGGCCCCCAGCGCGCAGTGATGGGCGCCGGCGGCGCGCGATTCGTTACCCGATTCGTTACCGTGCCTCAGCCGCGCAGCAGCTTGACCCAGCGCACGAAGATGCCGACGTCGACCGGTTGCAGGGAGGCGAACGGATCGAGCCGCAGACGCCGGATGGTCCCTTGCCAGCCGGGAACCCGCCGCATGTCGAGGCGATAGACCTTCGCCTCGGGGCCCGGCTGCAGCGGGAAGCCGACCCCCTGCGCCTCGCTGAAGTCCGGTTGGCCCTCGGTGGTGAAGAGCACCCTCCCCTGTCCCCCGTGCCAGACCTGCATCGAGATCTCGATCACTCCGTACTCGGCGGCGGGAACGCGGAGCCAGTCCGGCGAGGCGAGCGCGGGGTTGGTCCCCACCACGTGGACGAACAGCAGGGGGAGCGTGTTCCCCGGCGGCGCGGAGAAGGTCTTGACGTCGCGAATCGCCGTCCAGCCCAGGGAGTTCGAGGCGTACTGGAAGACGAACTCGGTCCACGGCTCGAGGTACTCGCCGTAGCGGAAGTTGATCTCCGCGAACTCCTGGGCCGCGGCGGCCCGCAGCGTCCACGCCGCGCCGTAGTAGGGGCTGTGCAGACGCTCGTAGGGCAGCCAGTCCTCGCCGGCGAGGTTGGGCGTGGCGGCGCCCTTCCAGGCGAACGCCGCGAGCGCCACCAGGCCGTTGTACTGCGGCGTGCCGTCGTGTCCCAACGGGAATGAGAGCCCGCTCCAGATCGTGTGCAGGAGGCCGAGCGCGTTCCTCGTCCCCTGGCTCGCCCGCGCCCACCAGTGGACCGCCTGCGGACGCTCGGGCGCCACCGCGCCGAGAGTCTGGAAAGAGTGCCCTTCGACGTCGTCGAACAGCGCGTAGGTCGCCTTGATGAAGTTGACGAGGTTGGGCTCGACTCCCGCCGGCCACCCGGGGCCTTCGATCGCCCGGTAGCTCTCCTCGTAGGCCCAAGGCACCAAGATCAGCCGCGGGCTGCGCGGGATCTTCTTGAGCGCCTCCCACGTCGCGTGCGGGACGGGAGAGGTCGGGTCCAGGAGGGCGCTGTCGAACGGGTTGAGCATGTCGGCCCAGAAGAGGCACTTGATGTTCGGATCGAGCTCCGACGCCAGGTTGAAGAGGTCGGTGACGGCCTTCGCCATGACGACCGGCGGGAGCTGCCCGCTGCAGCGCGTGCAGCGGCCGGTCACGACCACCTCGTCGCCGCCGAGGAGGATCATCTCGGGCCGGAGGGTCCGGATGATCCGTTCGTAGACGGGGCGCAGGGTCGCGGCCACCAGCGGCTCGTAAGGACAGTACGGGTTGCGGGGACCGGGCCGCGCTCGCGCCAGCGAGTAGCGCAGGATGACGCCGCGGCCTTTCCCGAGCCGTCCGGTCGGCGTGCGGACGAGTCGGGGGACCTCGGGGTTGGCGGTGAACTTCGGCTCGGCGCCGCGCCAGGTGAACTGCAGGTCGTTCGGCGTCAGCGTGTAGTCGCGCCCGTACTGATACGCCTCGTTCGTCCCCCGATCGATCAGCTTGAGCGCCGCTGCGGTCTGGATGACGAACCTCAGGTCCTCGGGATTCGCCGGCGGCTGGAGGACGGCGGTCAGGTCGCCGTCGCTGTCGGGGAACTGGAAGTGGGCCTCCTTGCTCACTCCCTCGAAGACGCGGGGCTCCTGCTCGAGCAGCGCCATCGACGAGCCGTAGTAGCCCGCGGCGGGAATGGGCTCGAGCCCGTGGAACCGGCAGAGGTCGAACAGCTCCTTGACCTGCGCCACCTGCTCGGCCGAGAACCAGTCGGCCGCGATCACCACGGCGTTGAGCTTCAGCGAGGCGAAGTAGCGCAGCCGCTCCCGCATCTCGGTGTCGACGGGAAGTCCCTGCCTCGGTGCCACCCCCATCGAGGTGGCGCGCAGCGCCAGGCGGGGGTAGTCGTAAATCTTGGCCCGGTCGAGACCGAGCTGCGCCGGCGCCAGGAGCTGCTCGCAGAGCTGGAGCAGCGTTTGAACGCCGAGGAGGACCCCTTTCTCGGTGCGCCCGGCCAGGAGCAGGAAGCCGTCGGTCGGCGTGTTGTCGATGAGGTGGTCCTCGGCGTGCGCGGCCGAGGGCGCGAAGACGCCGCTCGGCGCGAACGTGGCGTCGGTCACCCCCTTCCTCTGCGCGATGGGGAGGAAGGCGGCGCGATAGGCCGCCGGCGCCTCCATCCGGCCGAGCACGATCGAGTTGGCGACCGGGGTGGTCGTCCAGCTCGCCACTTCGATGGCGAGCCCCGTCAGACGCCGGAGCGTGCCGCGGAGCTCAGCGGCGGCCTGCCGCTCCCGCGAGGCGGAGCCCGGGTCGTGGATCAGGATGCGGGTCGCGGCGCTGAGCGTGAAGGTGCCGCTCAGCGGCTCCACGCGCTGCAGGTTGGGCACGAGAGCCTTGTAGTTCGCCATCTGGATTCCCTCAGAGAAGCTGCTGCGGGTCGACATCCACCACCAGCCCCTTGTGGGGCGGCGGCGGCAGGGCGGCGGCGAGGAGGCGGTGCAGGTCGCGGACGGCGGCGGTGCGCAGGAGGAGCTGGAAGCGCCAGAGGCCGCGCAGGCGCTCGAGCGGTGCCGGTGCCGGCCCCGTCACCCGCACCGACCGCGCCAGCGGGTGCGCCCCGAGGCGCGCCGCCAGCTCGCCGATCCGCGCCTCGGCCTTGGCGCGGTTGCGGTCCTCGACCAGGAGCTGCACCATGCGGCTGAACGGCGGGTAGTGGAAGACGCGGCGGAAGCGCAGCTCCTCGCGCGCGAACGCCGCGTCGTCGCCGAGGAGCGCCGCCTGGATGGCGTAGTGCTCGGGGTGGAAGGTCTGGATCACCACCTTCCCCGGCCGGTCGCCGCGCCCGGCGCGGCCGGCGAGCTGCACCAGAAGGTTGTAGGTGCGCTCGACGGCGCGGAAGTCGGGGAAGCCGAGGTAGGTGTCGGCGGCGAGCACGGCGGTCAGCGCCACCGCCGGGAAGTGGTGCCCCTTCGAGACCATCTGCGTGCCGACGAGGACCCGCACCTCGCCGCGCGCGAAGCGCTCGAGGATCGCCGCCGGGCCGCCCGGGCGGCGGGCGGTGTCGCGGTCGAGGACGTCGAGCGGCACGCCGGGGAAGAGCTCGGCGAAGGTCTCCTCCACCCGCTCGGTGCCGGCGCCGATCGGCTCGAGCGCCGCCTCGCCGCAGGTCGGGCAGCGGGCCGGGACGGCCAGCGTCGAGCCGCAGTAGTGGCAGAGCAGGCGGCCGGCGCGGCGGTGGAAGGTGCGCGGCAGGCCGCACTGGTCGCAACGCAGGTCCTCGCCGCAGGCGCGGCAGAGGAGGAGCGGCGAGTAGCCGCGCCGGTTGCGGAGCAGGATGATTTGTCCCTCGCCGGCGAGCGCCGCGGCGATCTCCTCGCGCAGCCGCTCGGAGAAGTAGATCTCCCCCGGCCGGCGCGGGACGAGGCCGCGCAGGTCGACCAGCACCCCCTCGGGCACGCCGCCCTCCCCCACCCGCTCGGTGAGCCGGAGGAGGCCGAGCTTGCCGCGCTCGGCGTTGTGCCGGCTCTCGAGGCTGGGCGTCGCCGAGACCAGGAGCGTCACCGCCTTGGCCGCCTTGCCGCGCACCAGCGCCACGTCCCGCCCCTGGTAGCGCGGCACGCTCTCCTGCTTGTAGGCCGGGTCCTGCTCCTCGTCGACGACCAGGAGGCCGAGGTCGGCGAGCGGCGCGAAGAGCGCCGAGCGCGGCCCGAGCACCACCCGCGCCTCGCCGCGCCGCACCCGCTCCCACTCCTGCTGCCGCTCCGGGCCGCCCAGCCCCGAGTGGAGGATCGCCAGCCGCTCGCCGAAGCGCTGCTCGACCGCCCGCGCCAGCGCCGGCACCAGGGCGATCTCCGGCACCAGCAGGAGGGCGGTGCGGCCGGCCCCGAGCGCCGCTTCGACGGCCCGCAGGTAGACCTCGGTCTTGCCGGAGCCGGTCATGCCGTGAAGAAGGAAAGGGGCGTAGCGGCGTGAGGAGAGCGCGCGCTCCAGCACCGTCAGCGCCTCCTCCTGGTCCGGGCGGAGGCGGAACGGCGCCTCGGCCCTCCCGTCGAGCATGTGGTGGTCGAGCGCCAGCTTCTCGACCTGCGTGAACTGGCGCAGGACGCCGCGCTGCGCCAGCCGCTTGACGACGGCCGGGCTGGCGCCGGCGGCGGCGCTCACCTCCGCGATCGTCGCCGGCCGGCCGATCGCCGCCAGGTACTCGACCGCCGCGCGGCCGGCCGGCGAGCGCCCGCAGGCCGCGAGCTGCGCCTCCCGGTCGCCGGGCGGGAGCTCGACCGCGGTGACGTAGCGCGCGCCGCGCCGCTCCCGCTCCTCGCGGCCGATCCGCCCGGAGTCCGCCAGGCCCTCCAAGACTTCGCCGAGACCGGCGATCCCGAGCTGCGCCTGCAGCTCGGCGGCGCTCGTCCGCCCGCCGCCGCGCAGCGCCTCCACGACCGCCGCCTCCGCCGCCGAGCGCGGCGGCGCCAGCGCCCCGGCGTCGGTCAGCCAGACCCGCCGGTCGCCCCAGGGAGGCAGGTCCGGCGGCAGCATGGCGCGGAAGACCTCGCCCAGCGGCGCCATGTAGTAACCGGCGACGAAGCCGGCCAGCTCGAGCAGCTCCGGCCCGAGCACCGGCTCGAGATCGACGACCTCCTCGAGCGGCCGCAGCTCGATCCCGGCGGGACGCTCGGCGTGGACCGCTACGACGACCCCGACCAGCCGGCGCCGGCCGACCTGCACCCGCGCCCGCACGCCCGGGCGGGCGAGCGGCGCAAAGGCGTCGGGGACCTCGTAGGTGAGCGGGCCGGGGAGCGGGAGCGGGAGGGCGACCTCGGCGTAGAGCGGCGAGGTCAACCCGCCTTGCGCCGCGCCACCTCGGCGGCGAGGCGGGCGACGTCCGGGTTGTTCGGCTGCAGCCGCTGGAGCTCGCCGATCACCGCCTCGGCGCCGGCGAAGTCCTCGACCGCGGCGCGGACGAACACCTCGTTGAAGCGCGACTGCCAGTGGTCGGGGCTCAGCGCCTGGGCGCGGTCGAAGAGGGCCACCGCCCCCTGCGCGTCCCCCAGCTCGAAGTAGGTGACGCCCAAGTCGGAGAGGACGTCGGGCTCGCCGGGGCGGAGCTTCAGGTACTGCTCGTACAGCTCGCGGGCCCGCGCCCAGTTCTGGATGTCGAAGTTGAGGTTGGCGAGGCGGATGACGGCGTCGGCGTCGCCGGGGTTCTTGGCGACGTGGTCGCGCAAGCGCAGGATCTCCTCCATCGGCGGCTGGCCGGCGGCCCCGGCCTGCGCCCCGGCGGGCGGTGCCCCGCCTGTGGCCCCAGGGGGCACTCCCGCCTCCGCGGCCGGCGCGTCCCCGGGCAGTACCGCGCCCGGCGGGCGCCGCGGCGGCTGGTAGACGTCCATGACCTCCTTCATGAGGAAGCCCGAGACGAACCCCAGCAGCACCCCCGCCAGGGCGTACAGCAGATTGTCCTTGTTCACGCGCGCCGCGGGAGGTGGACGCTCGTCAGCTGGCCTTGGCGCTCAGCCGCTTCTCGAGGCTGGAGGTCAGGGCCTGCTCGACCATCGCCTCCGACTCCCGCTCGGTGATGTCGCGGACGTGCGCCACCTCGCTGACGATGAAGTACTTGGCGCGCTCGTACATCTTCTTCTCGCGGAAGGAGAGGCTCTTGCGCTGCGACACCAGGCGCAGGTTCTTGAGCACCTCGGCGACCTCGGGCAGCCGCCCGGTCTTCATCTTGTCGAGGTTCTGCTTGTAGCGGCCCTTCCAGTCCTTGTAGGTATCGATGTTGCCGTCCTCGAGGATGTCGAAGAGCATCCGGATCTCGCGCGACGGGCACAGCGGGCGCAGCCCGACCAGGTCGAGGTTGGTCTTGGGGATCATCACCTTCGAGTTGTTGGACAGCAGCCGCAGGTGGTAGTAGGTCTGCTCTGTCCCGTCCATCTTCGTGGGCTCGATCTTCTCGACCACGCTCACCCCGTGGTTGGGGTAGACCACTTTCTGACCGACCTTGAATGGCACGTTCCCGACTCCCTAGGTCTGCAGAGGGTAGATTGGCGTACAACCGGGCAAGTCGCTTGTGGACTTACCTTTACGCGCCTATTTATACACCAGCTCGGGGGTTCCGTCAAGGCGCGGGAAGACACCCGGGCGGCGATCGGGTTACGATCCAGGCTCCCACCCCACCCGGCCGGAGTGGCGGAATGGCAGACGCAGGGGACTCAAAATCCCCCGGGCCCTGCGCCCGTGTGGGTTCGACTCCCACCTCCGGCACCAGCTTCTTACCGCCGAGCTTACGCCTCCCAGAGAACGCGGGGAGGCTTCCCGCTGCCGGGTGTGCAGAAAGTCGGCGAGGAAAAATGCACCATGCGGGGCCAGAAATGCACCCCGCGGCGCCTGAGGATATATCCTCAGGCGAAAAGGTGCACCACTTTTCGTCCGCCATGCACCATCGGAGGGCTCAGCGGCCTGCCGTGACGCCTCCGGAGGACGCCGCGGGGCCTTGGGACCCTGCCGCTGGACCAGAATGGTGCAAAGTCGGCCGAAAATGGTGCATAAATGGTGCTGCGGCGCCTTCCTCAGCGCCCGCAGTGCACCCCGCAGGCTCCGCAGGGTGCATTTTTCCTCCCGCGGCGACTCCGGCGGGCGCCGAACGGGCATCCCGAGCGCTCGTTCCCCTGTTTCCGGCCGCCGAATGGTGCAAAGCGGCGGCGAAATGGTGCATTTCTCCGATCGGCCGGTCCGCTCCCGGACCCGATGAAGCCCGTCTCGGTCAGGATCTCGAACGGGTGCCGTGTCTCCTCACGGACTTGGTCGTAGGGGAGGGTCGATCCCGCGCATCACGATGTCGCTCACCCCGAGGCGAGTCGCTCGCTGGAGATACTCAAGCTTCGCGGAGTGCCCTTCATCGAGGCGGGCGTTGATTCGGCCGGTGCAGCGTTCGAGGCACGTTGCCAGTCGGCCATTCGCCCAATGAGCCATATGAACGGCTCGACCTGGCCGTTCAACACGCATGAGCCCTTGCAAATGCTATGAAGCAGTCCCTGCACATCAGACAAGCACAAGGTGGAGACCGCCCGGTTGTCCGTGGGAAGCAATGAACAGAACGGCGCATCCGTTGTCTCGCGAGCTCCCAACGTGACGTCTCGCTCATTGATCATAATCGTGATCGGTTCTCCGTTATCTGGAAGTCTGACTGACACGGCGAGATTCGGAGTCGGGCCATGGGCCCTAGCCAGCGTTTCCTTCAAGTAGGCAGAAAAGGCTTTGGCCCACTCCTCCACGCCGGATCGTCCTGGATGTGCGTCCACCTCAAATTCGCTTTCGCCGGACACGCGATCTTCCAAAGCCTGTCGCTCCTCCTCTGCTTCACGCTCCGCGTCGATTAGGGCCTCGAGGGTCCTGTCAACGTCCTCTCGTGTGTGAGAAGCCGAGCAGATGAGCCTTAGGCGACCACGTCCGCTCTCCACGATCGGGTACGTTACAGCCGCCGTGTGAACGCCACGCTTATACAAGCCGTGTGCAATCGCATAGAGCTTGTTTTTATCGGAAAAATGCGGGGTGACGATGGGGCCATCTCCTGTCCCAAGATCATACCCTGCTTCGGAGAATCGCCTCCGCATGTAGTTGGTTATATCCCATAGTCGCTCTCGCAGTGCGTCGTCCGCGCTCAGTCGGCGCAAGGCGGCGAGCGCTGCCGCGATATCAGCGGGGCTGGTTGTAGCCTGGAATATATAGGCCCTGGCGGACGACTTCAGCAGGGCGATGTGCTCCTCTCGGGCGGCAACAACACCCCCAAGGCTCCCGAGCGCCTTACTGAGTGTCGTCATGATGAAGTCTACTTGATCGGTGACACCTCGAGCAGCGCAAAGACCGGCTCCTCGAGGGCCATAGAAACCGAAGGAATGTGCTTCGTCCACGAGGACGAGCGCATCGTATTTCTTCGCCGTGAGCACAATGTCCGATACCGGTGCCGTCCCCTCCCCCATGCTGTAAACGCTTTCGAGAGCTACGAGGACCGTGCGGTAGGGCGACGCCTCTGTCTTGAGGACCGATTCCAGGTCAGTTGGATTGTTGTGTTGAAACGTTCTTATCGTCGCACCGCATAGCCGAGCGCCGTCGACGATGGAAGCGTGACAGAGCTGATCCATTACGATGACGTCGTTGTCGCCGAGAAGGCCTGCAACGACCCCGATGTTCGCGGTATACCCTGTGGGGAACAGGCATGCGGCAGGTTTTCCCACCAGCTCGGCAAAGGCTTTTTCGAACTCCAGGTGGAGATCGGTCACGCCGGAGGCCGCTGCGGATGTTCCCATTCCGGTCCCGAAGCGCATTAGGGCAGATCTAGCTTCCTCTATAACTTCCGGATCACGGTTCAGGCCGAGGTACAGGTTGGTGGTCCAAATGATGGCCTCGCGTTCTTCATTGGTGTACGCATCGGCAACGATGCCTCTGGGCGCGCTACCTGTACGTAGCAACTTGCTGTAGGGGTCTCGGCCAGTACGGCTGACCAGGCGCTTGAGCTCCCGGACGAGCGTACCCTTGTCGGTAGCGGACCAGGAGGGCGCCCTCGCAGCCAGGAACGGCGGGTGGCTGGACTGAATCTGGGCCTGAAAGCGACCGAGTGTATCCGAGGCTCCACCGCGCGCCTTCTCCGTCGATGCATGCGCCGTGGCGCTCCCCATCAAGTCGAGGACGTAATCGGCCACAGCAGTTGGAGTCAAATGCTCGATAGCAGCCGATGCCGGCAGCTTGTGACCTATGATCGCGGCAAGCCGATTGCTCAGCTCCACCGCGGTCAACGAGTCGAGGCCGAGGTCGTCTAATGAGTGGTCCGGCGGCACTTGCTCGGGATCACGAAAACGCAGGAGAGGCGCGATTTCGCCTCGAATGATCGAGAGCAGGGCCGCATGCCGCTCGTCCTTCGAAAGGCCCGCCAGGCGGTGCACCAAGCTCCCGGCGTCGCTGGTGACGTCGGTGCCGGAGTGAGGGGCGAGGTATTCGCGTCGTTTCGGGAGCTGCTTGCGGTCGAGCTTGCCGTTGGGCAACCGGGGCAGCTCCTCGAGGTGCATCACGGCCTGAGGCAACATGTACTTGGGCAGCCGCTGCGCCAGGTACGCTCGCGCCGCTTCACTCGTCACCGCCTCGTCCCGGCTCACCACATACACCACGAGCATCTTTTGGCCGCCGCCCCCGTCCACGACCGCCGCCGCTGCGCCGTCCACGCCTTGCATCGACTCCAGCGTCGACTCGATCTCTTCGAGCTCTACCCGGAAGCCGCGGATTTTTACCTGTTGGTCGACCCGGCCCAGGAACTCGATCTCGCCGTCTTCCCTCCACCGGCATAAATCTCCTGTCTTGTACAGCCGCTCCTCCGGAATCGGCCCGGTCGGATCCACCTCGATAAACCGCTCCTTCGTAAGCTCCTCGTCGTGCAGGTATCCGCGCGCCAGCTGGTCTCCCGCCAAGTACAGCTCTCCGGGTACCCCAACGGGAACCGGCTGCATGGAATCGTTCAGGATGTACGACCGGGAGCTCGACACCGGCTTGCCGATCGTGATCGTCTCCACACCTGCAGAAACCTCGGTAGCCGTCGAATAGACCGTGTCCTCGGTCGGCCCATACACGTTGACCACCCGCGGCCCTGGCTCCAGCGCGTGAAGCTGGTCCACTAGCGACCGTTTGAGCACTTCGCCCCCAAAGACGAGACACCGGATTCCCTCGGGCAGCCGTCCGACCGCGAGCAACGCCTGCATCGCCGACGGCACCATGATGCACGTCCTCACCCGGTCCGCCGACGGCAGCTCCAGCAGCTCCAGCACGTTCTCCGCCAGCACCACCGTCCCGCCAAGTGACAACGTACCCAGGATTTCCATGACCGAGGGGTCGAAACAGACAGAGGCAGCGGCCAGCACACCCGCCAGCTCCTCGTCATCCAGCAACTTGCGCATCGACCGGGTCATCGCGACGACGCTTCGATGCTCGACGGCGACCCCCTTCGGCCGCCCTGTCGAGCCCGATGTGTAGATGACATACGCCAGGTCCCTCGCCGATGGCCCGGCCACGCCGTCCGCCGTCCGCTCCCCCACCTCATCGAGCCGTATGAGCTCGGGCACCCCCTCGCAGAGCTCTGCCGAATTCTCGTGGTCCACGATGGCGCCCACTGCACGAGCGTGCTCCAGCATGTAGCGCACCCGCTCCCGCGGGTACGCCGGATCCAACGGCACGTACGTACACCCCGCTCGCAATACCCCGATCAGAGTCGCCACGAGCTCCCACGTGCGGCTCATGCACACCCCGACCAACGACCCCGGCTCCACGCCCCGAGCCAAAAGCTCGCCCGCAATCGCGCTCGCCCGTTCCGTCAGGCGCTCGTAGTCGATCTCCGCCTCGCCATCGATGATCGCCGTTTGCTCCGGATGCGCCTGCGCCTGCTTCTCGATAAGCCCCCAGACCGTCTCCGTCCGGTCGTACGCCTCCTGCGTCCGAGTCCACTCGACGTGAAGACGGTGCGCCTGCTCCTCCTCCAGCAAGCAGACTCTCCCTATAGGCACACTCGGATTCCGGCTCACATGACCTCGTGCAGCGCTGCCTTCACCCGCTCCCAGAAGCGACTCCAGCGTTGGCCGGAAGTCCCCGCTGGACAGCCCCCGCAGGTCCGGGCCCGGAGCGCGCTCGCCAGGAAGCGGGCGGCGAGGCTCCGGGAGAGCAGCCCCCGATCCCGGAGCATCTCCAGGGCGCCGGCCACACACGAGCGGTACTTCCGGCGGCCCAGCGACGGGTCCCGAGGGTCGCACGGGATCTCGGGGAAGACGATCCGCTCGCCGGCCCCGACGTCGTGGAGGTGGTTGACGGCGCCCCCGGGCCACAGGACCTCCACCGTGGCGGTCTGGGCCCGGCCCAGCCCGAAGAGCTGCGCCAGGGCGTCCTGGGAGGCGTAGCCCGATCCGCCGGCGACGGGGCGCAGCGTGGTCCGGCCCCCCTCGGGGGTCACCCGGATCACGGCGCCGACGCCGTCCCGGTTGACCCGCCCGTCCCGCAGCAGGCCCACGGTCCCCAGCGTGCGGACCTCGACCCAGCCGTTGTCGTTGCCGTCGTTGATCTCCACGGCCAGGCCCCCGTCCGGGAACTCGAGGCCGTTCCAGGTGAAGGCGCCACCTCCGGCCGGGGAGAAGGCCTCCACGTACCAGGCGGTGGCATCGAAGGGGCTGTCGTACTCGACGGGGTAGCGCTTCAGGGGGACCTCTTCCGGGATGTCGAATGCGGAGGCGGTCACCAGGTCCGGAAAGCCGTCCCGGTTCAGGTCGCCGGTGGCGCCGCCATGGACGTTGCGCCGGGTGTGGTCCACGGCGAGGGCGTCCAGGTCGGCCTCGAAGTGGGCGGAGCAGCCCGGGTTGAGGAGGACGGCCCCGGGGTTGTCGGCGGTGATGGTGTGGAGGGCGCCGTCCAGGCTGCCGAAGAACACCACGTCCGGGTCGCCGTCGTTGTCCAGGTCCGGCGCCATCACCGACCAGCCGAAGGGGGTGGCCCGGAGCGCCCCGGGCCCGGCGTCCACGAAGCCGCCCTCGGACGTTCCGAGGAAGGCCCGGGAGGAGAGCTGCCCCCGGGTGAAGGGCAGGTCCACGGCCGAGAAGACGTAGTCGCCCATGTTCGTGGCGAAGAAGTCCATGTGGCCGTCGCAGTTGAAGTCGGCGAACGCGAGGCCCATCCAGGACGTGCCGGGCAGGTCCGTGCCCACCCGGTCGGTCACGGCGGTGAACCGGCCGGTGCCGTCGTTGTTCAGGACCTGGATCAGCCCGCGGCTCGGCTCCTTCGGGGGGAGGAGCCCCCCCTGGTCGTCGGCCTGGAGCAGGTCCAGGTCCCCGTCCTGGTCGTAGTCCACCAGGGAGAGGGCCCAGGTGATGGTGGCGGCGCCGTCCCGTGGCGGTCGGAAGCCGGTGAGGTTCCGGATGCCGGAGCTTGCGCTCGCGTCCCGGAAGCGCAGGCCGCCTTCGTTCACGAAGAGCTGGTTCGGGTGGTTGTCCTCCCAGGGCTCCACCAGGGTGGCTTCCCGGCGGCTCCAGTCGTAGGAGTTGGCCACCGCCAGGTCCAGCAGGCCGTCGCCGTCCACGTCGCCCACGGAGCAGGCGGTGTGGCCCAGGTCGCTCTCGCCCAGGCGGCTCTCGGCGGTGGCGTCCCGGAAGGTGCCGTCGCCCAGGTTCTCGAACAGGCGGTTCGGCTCCGAGCGGCCCAGCACGATCAGGTCCGGGTCGCCGTCGTTGTCCAGATCGCCGAAGCAGACGCCGGTGGAGTCCTGGTCGGTGGCGGCGACCCCCGCCGCCTCCGCCACGTCCTCGAAGCGCAGGGCTCCGGTCTTCTCGAGGCGGTTGGCGTACAGGCTGTTGGCGGCGCCGGGACCGTTGGTCACGTAGAGGTCCAGGTCGCCGTCGCCGTCGAAGTCGAGCAGCGCCACGCCCGGCGAGCCGCGGGGCTTCTCGGGCGTGGCGACGATCAGCGGCATCGTGTAGAGGGGCTGGGCCTTGATCCGCTCGAAGACGGCGTTCGTGGCCGACGGCGCGCGTCGGTAGTCGATCCCGGAAGCCTCGTCCGCCGCCAGATCGTGGAACGTGACGCCGGCCCCGTCGTCAGCGGCGGCCGGCACGCCCGCGCCCACGAGCGCCGCGAGCAGGATCGTGGCGGTGCGGTGGAGCATTGGTCACCTTCCTCTGATTGAGTCCGACGAATAGAGAATTCGCCACCTCGCTATACATTAGGTGCACGCGAATGACGGAGCGGGACAGGACAGGGGGAGGACCTTACGGCTCGTAGGTCACGTACCGCGGCCCCAGCCGCCGATCTCTTACTCGTACCGCAGCGCTTCGATGGGGTCGAGGCGGGCAGCCTTGGCGGCCGGGTAGATGCCGAAGAAGACGCCGACCAGGGTCGAGAAGCCGAAGGCGAGGATGACGGCCCAGAGGGGGACGTGCGCGGGGGGGAGGTCGCCGGGGAGGAGCTTGACGGCGAGGACGCCGAAGCCCCAGCCCAAGAGGAGGCCGACCACGCCGCCGAGAAGGGACAGGGTCACGGCCTCGATCAGGAACTGCAGCAGCACGTCCTGCCGCCGCGCCCCCACCGCCTTGCGGGTGCCGATCTCGCGCGTCCGCTCGGTGACCGAGACCAGCATGATGTTCATGATGCCGATGCCGCCGACCAGCAGGGCGATCCCCACCACCCCGCCGACCACCGCCGTCGTGCCGCGCAGGATCGCGCCGGCCGTCTCCAGGATCTCGTCCTGGGTGGCGATCTGGAAGTCATCGGGCTCGCCGGCGGGGATCTTGTGCCGCTGCCGCAGCAGGGCTTGGATCTGGTCCTTGATCTGCTCGACGTCCTCGGGGCTCTCGGCCTGCAGCCGCAGCCGCACCAGGTTGGCGCTCTCGCGGCCGAAGAGGCCCACCGCCGAGTCGAAGGGGAGGTAGACCAGGTCGTTGTAGTCCATCCCCAGCGACTGCCCCTTGTCCTCCATGACGCCGATGACCGTCGCCGGGTACTTGCCGATGTAGATCTCCTTGCCCAGCGGCTCGCGGCCGAGCTTGAGCTCCTCCACCACCTCGGAGCCGACCACCGTCACCTTCTTGCGCGTCTCGAGGTCGAGGCGCGAGAAGAAGCGCCCGTGCTCGACGCCGTAGTTGGCCACCTCGGGCCAGTCCTGGTTGGTGCCGAAGACGAAGTCCGGCTGGTGCTGGCGGTCGCGGTACTTGACCTTGTCCTGGCCGATCAGGACCGGCGTGATGTAGCGCACTCCGGGGACCTTCTCCTTGATCGCCAGGCCGTCCTCCCAGGTGAGCTTGATCTGCCGCGCCGCAACGCCGGGGATGCCGCGGCCGAAGTCCGGGTCGATGAGGATGAAGGTGGCGCCGAGGCCGCCGAGCTCGTTGCTGATCATGAACTGCAGCCCCTGGACGATCGAGACCACCGCCACCACCGCCGCCACGCCGATGACGATGCCCAGCGTGGTGAGGATCGACCGCATCTTGTTGGCGCGCAACGCCGAGAGCGCGATGCGGAAGTTCTCGAGGAAGACCATCGGCGCTCAGGCGGCTCGCGCCCTCGGATGGTCCTCGACCACCTTGCCGTCGCGCAGCACCACCTGGCGGTGGGCGTGCGCCGCGATGTCGGCCTCGTGGGTGACCAGGAGCACGGTGTTCCCGGCGGCGTGGAGCTCGTCGAAGAGCTGCATGATCTCGGTCGAGGTGGCCGAGTCGAGGTTGCCCGTCGGCTCGTCGGCGAGCAGCAGCGAGGGCTCGTTGACCAGGGCGCGGGCGATCGCCACCCGCTGCCGCTGCCCTCCCGAGAGCTCGTTCGGCTGGTGGTGCATGCGGTCGCCCAGCCCGACCCTCTCCAGGGCGCGCTGCGCCCGCGCCCGCCGCTCGGCGCGCGGCAGGCCGGCGTAGATGAGCGGCAGCTCGACGTTCTGCAGGGCGTTGGTGCGGGCGAGCAGGTTGAACGTCTGGAAGACGAAGCCGATCTCGCGGTTGCGGATGGTGGCGAGGGCGGAGTCGTCCAGCTCCTCCACCGCCACGTCGTTCAACCGGTAGTGGCCGCCGCTCGGCGTGTCGAGGCAGCCGATCAAGTTCATCAGCGTCGACTTGCCGCTCCCCGAGGAGCCCATGATCGCCACGTACTCGCCGCGCTCGATGTCGAGGTCCACGCCGTTGAGGGCGTGCACCTTCTCCGCCCCCATGTCGTAGACCTTGTGCAGGTCGCGCAGCTCGATCAGCGGCATCAGTCGTCTTCCTCCTCCTCCTCCTCGGCCTCGTCGTCGCGGCGCTCCCGGCCGGCGCGCCGGTCCTCCGCCTCGCTCGTCTCGCTGATCCGCACGGCGTCGTCGTGCTTCAAGTCGCGGAGGATCCGGTAGGGTCCGGCGACGACCTTCTCGCCGGGCTTCAGACCCGAGACGATCTCGACGTGGGTCTCGTCGGAGAGCCCGGTCTTGACCGGCCGCTGCGGGGCCTTGCCGTCGGCGACGACGAAGACCACTTTGACCTCCTCGGCGTCGTCCCGGGGCTCCCCTTCGGCGTCGAGTGGCGGCCGGTCCACCACCGCCTGGATGGGGACGACCAGGGCCCCCTTGTGGGTCGCGGTGTCGATCTCGGCGCGCACCGACATCCCCGGGCGCAGGTCCTCGTCCGGCCGGTCGAAGAGGAGCTTGACCTCGAAGAAGGTGACGTCCGGCTGCTGCGGCTTGGTGATGCTGGAGCTCCCCACCTCCACGACGCGGCCGCTGTAGGCGCGGTCGGGGATGGCGTCCACCTTGAGCTTCGCGGTCTGGCCGGGGCGGACGTAGACGATCTCGGTCTCGTCGACGTCGACCCGCGCCAGGATCTCGGAGAGGTCGGCAATGGTGCCGATGACCGAGGCCGGGTTGTTCATCGTCCCCGAGACCACCACCTCCCCCTCCTCGGCCGAGAGCTTGATCACCCGGCCGGAGAGCGGGGCATAGATGGTCGTCTTGCCGAGATCGTCGCGCGCCCGGCTGAGCTGCGCCTCGGCCTGCTGCACCGCCTCGCGCGCCCCCTGTAGCTGCAGGCGCAAGGAGCGCTCTTCCAGCTCCGCCGCCTCGAGCTGCTCGCGCGACACGACGCCCTGGGTTGACAGGGTGCGGGCGCGCGCCAGCTTGCGGCGGGCGTCGGCCAGCGCCACGTCGGCGCGGGAGACGTCGGTGCGGGCGCTGCGCACCTGCGCCGCCCACTGGTCGCGCTCGGCGACGAAGGCCTCCTTCTCGAGGTCGAGGAACGGCCGCCCGGCCTCGATGCGGTCCCCCTCCTCGACGTACAGCCGCTCGATCTTGCCGACGACGTGGGCCGAGATGTTGACCTTCTCGCGCGGGTCGATCTCGCCGCTCGCCTTGACCAGGCGGGAGATGTCGCGGCGCTCGACCTCCTCGGCGTAGACCTTCTTCCCCTTCTCGCCGCGGCCGCCGCGCATGCTGGCGAAGACGACGGCGGCGAGCACGAGGACGACGCCGGCGATGATCAGGACCTTCTTCACCCGCCCCTCCTCAACTGAAGGCCGCCACCCAGCCGACCTTGCCTAGGGCCCAGACCAGCCAGAGCGCGACGACGGTGCCGGCCGCCGCCGCGGTCGAGACCCGGGCGACGATGCGGTAGCCGATCGCCAGCAGGGCCAGGGTCCAGAGACTGAAGAGATCGACCGAGGCCAGCGCCGCCCGGACCGCCGCGCCGGAGTCCTCCGGGGCGAGGAACGACAGGTTCGACATCAGGAGGCTGCCGCTCTGCAGCTCCTCCGTGGTCAGCGAGTCGCGCGCGAGCACGACGGGCAGCGTCAGGACCGCGGCGATCATCCAGGGCGCCAGCGAGTAGAGGAAGGTCGAAAGGCTCTGCGGGAAGGTGATCTCACTGCCCAGCATCTTGAAGATGGCGAGAAGGACCGCCGCCGCGATGATGTACATCACCGGCGCCAGGAGTGCGCCGACGATGCCGAGGAGCCAGCCAAAGCGCTCCACGAACTCGACCTGCCGCTCGACCGCCTCGGCCGGCACGTTTCGCCCGCTCTCCTCGACCCGCGTGCGGATCATCTCCCCCATGTCGGCGCGCTGCATCATGAGCATCGAGATGGTGCCGGTCAGCAGCACCAGCACCACCATCGGCGCCAGCCAGGTCGGCCGCTCGGCGATCGAGCGGAAGGTCTTCGCCGGGGCGATCAGCACCGACACCAGACGCCCGAACGCCGATTCGTGCATGGCTCCCTCCCTCAGAACGTGAAGCGCTCCACCTCCGCCTCCTGGTCGGCGATGTCGATCCCCTTCTCCTCGAGCAGCCGGCCGGTCGCCAGGTAGTAGTCGGCGAGGGCCCGGCGGTAGGTCGTCACCGCCGTCACCTCGCGGCTGCGCGCCAGGGCCAGGTCCTCCTGGATCTCGTTGATGCGGTAACTGGTGGACATGCCGTTCTCGTAGCGCTTGCGCTCGGCGTCGAGGTTGCGCTCCTGGAAGACGCGCGAGGCGCGCGCCGCCTCGATCTGCTTGGCGGCGGTGTCGACGGCGCGGGCGGCGGTGCGCACCTCGGTGACGATCCCCGCCCTGAGCTCCTCCAGCTCCGCCCGCTCGCGCTCGACCGCCAGCTCGGCGCTCGTCCGCCGCGCCCGCGCCGCGCGGTTCTGCAGCGGGTAGCCGAAGGTGAGGGTCGCCGACCAGGTGTCGAAGTCGATGCCGGTGAGCTGCTCGAAGGCGTCGTTGAAGCCCCCGGGGACGATGCGGCCGGTGGGCTCGCCGGTGAGCGGGTCGCGCTCCAAGAGGTCGCCGCCCAGGCCCGAGTAGTTGTAGCGGATCGCCAGGTCGACGTCGGGCAGCGTCTGGTTGCGCAGGTAGGCGGCGTCCACCTGCCCGCGCTCGATGAGGAGCTGCTGCTGGCCGAGCTCCCAGCGCTCGGCGAGGGCGGTCGCGATGGCGGCGTCGAGGTCGACGGCGAGGCGCTCGATCTCGGGCGGGGTCTGCGGCTCGATCGGCAGCGTCCACAGCTCCCCCGGCGGGAAGTTGAGCAGGCGCCGGAGCTGGTCGGCGGCGTCCTCGACGCCGGCGCCGGCGCGGATGATGTCCTCCTCGCGCAGGGCGATGGCCGCCTCGCTCTGCACCATCTCGAGCGGCGCCAGCGTCCCCACCTCGACCTGGATGCGGTTGCGCTCGTGGAGCTCGCGGGCGAGCCCCAGGCTCTCCTCGGCGACGACGAGCTGCTCGCGCGCCTCGACCAGGTTCCAGTAGGCGGTCTCGACGTCGCGTACCGTCGTCGCCACCGTGCGCTCGAACTCGGCGCCGCTCACCCGGCTGTCGAGCCGGGCCAGGCGGATGCCGTACTCGGTGGCGACGCGGCCGAAGTCGCGCAGCAGCGGCTGGGTGAACTCGAAACCCGCCTCGCTGCGGAACTGCGGGTTGAGGGTCTGGAAGAGGTTGTCGGTGCCGGTGCGGTCGTTGTTCCAGAAGACGTTGAGGTCGCCGCCGGTCGGCAGGAGCTGCGCCACGCCGACGTTGGCGATCTGCTGGTCGAAGGCCGAGGCCTCGAGCTGCGAGCCGGTGGGCGACGTGCGGTCGAGGGCGCGGGCGAAGGCCTCCGCCCGCAGGTCGTAGATCCCGACGTTCTGGAAGACCGCGTAGCGCGACCGCTGGCGCTCGAAGCGCTGTACCGCGATGCCCAGGTTGGCGCGCAGGGCGATCGCGACGGCGTCTTCGAGGGTCAGGAGGACCTTGCCGTCGCCGCGCACCGGCTCGATCGCCACCGGCCGCTCGGCCGCGTCGGTGCTCACTTGGAGCTGGGCGCCGGAGGCGGCCGGATCGGCCGGCGGCGGCGGTTCCTGGGCGGCCGCGGGCAGGGCGACCCCGGCCGAGAGGAGCAAGCAGGCACAGAGCTTACGCATCGAAAACATCCTCACGTGCGAAAAGGTCCGGATACGGAGCGCGGGGGCACTGCCCCCGCACTCCGATCTTACGTCGCAACGGAGGGAAAGTTCCGCATTGCGGCATGGCCGGACGGTGACAGCTCGAAGGGGTAGAAGCAGGCGGCCAGCTGGCCGGGGGCGACCTCGGCGAGGGGCGGTGTCTCGTCGGCGCAGCGCGGGCGGGCGATCGGGCAGCGCGGGTGGAAGGGGCAGCCGGACGGCGGATCGATCGGGCTGGGCGGCTCTCCCGGCAGCACGATCCGCTCCCGGCGGCGCGCCGGCACCGGCTCCGGCACGGCCGACAGCAGGCTCGCCGTGTAGGGGTGCGCCGGCCGGGCGAAGAGCGCCGCGCGCGGCGCCAGCTCGACGATGCGGCCGAGGTACATGACCGCCACCCGGTCGGCGATCTGCTCGACCACCGCCAGGTCGTGGGCGATGAAAAGGACGGTCAGGCCGAGACGCGCCTGGAGGTCGGCGAGGAGGTTCAGCACCTGCGCCCGCACCGAGACGTCGAGCGCCGAGATCGGCTCGTCGGCGACCAGCAGCTCCGGCCGGGTGGCGAGGGCGCGGGCGATCCCCACCCGCTGCCGCTGCCCGCCCGACAGCTCGTGGGGGTAGCGGCCGGCGAGGCCGGGCGAGAGCCCGACGGTGTCGAGCAGCTCGGCGACGCGCCGCTCGCGCTCCGGCCGCGGCGGCCGGTCGTGCACCTCGATCGGCTCCCCCACCGCGTCCCCCACCCGCAGGCGCGGGTTGAGCGAGCCGTAGGGGTCCTGGAAGACCATCTGGAAGTGCCGGCGCTTCCGCCGCAGCGCCTCGCGCGGCAGGGCGAGCAGGTCCTCCCCCTGGAAGCGCACGCGGCCGGCGGTCGGCTCGACCAGCCGGACGAGGCAGCGGCCGAGGGTGGTCTTGCCGCTCCCCGACTCCCCCACCAGCGCCAGGCACTCGCCGCGCTCGACCACGAGGTCCACCTGGTCCACGGCGCGCACCACGCCGTGAAGGCGCTGCAGCAGGCCGCGGCGGACCGGAAAGTCCTTGCTGACCCGCTCCGCCTCGAGGATTGCGGTCATGCCGTCTCGCCGGCCACGACCGCGGGGTCGTGGAGAAGGCAGCGCGCGGCGCGCTCACCGGGCAGGACGTAGAGCGGCGGCTCGACCGCCGGGCAGGGCGCGAAGACCTCCGGGCAGCGGGGGTGGAAAGCACAGCCGGAGGGGCGGGCGGCGGGGTCCGGCACCTGGCCGGGGACGGCGGGGAGCCGGCCGCGCGCCGCCGGCGCGCCGAGCCGCGGCAGGGCGGCGAGCAGGGCACGAGTGTAGGGGTGCGCCGGCCGCGCGAAGAGGTCTTGGACGCCGGCCTCCTCGACCACCTCGCCGCAGTACATGACGACCACCCGCTCGCAGGTCTCCGCCACCACCGCCAGGTCGTGGGTGATGAGCAGCACCGAGAGCCCCAGCTCCTGCCGCAGCCGCTCGAGGAGCTCCAGGATCTGCGCCTGGACGGTGACGTCGAGCGCCGTCGTCGGCTCGTCGGCCAGGAGCAGGTCGGGGCCGGAGGCGAGGGCCATGGCGATCATTACCCGCTGCCGCTGGCCGCCGGAGAGCTGGTGCGGGTAGTCGGCGAGCCGGCGGCGGGGGTCGGGGAGGGCGACGAGGTCGAGCAGGCGCGCGGCCTCGTCGAGGGCGGCGCGGCGGGAGAGCGGGCGGTGGGCGCGCACCGCCTCGGCGATCTGGAAGCCGATCGAGTAGACCGGGTTGAGCGCCGTCGCCGGCTCCTGGAAGACCATGGCGATCCGCCGCCCGCGCACGCGGCGGAGGCGGGCCTCGGAAAGGCCGAGGAGGTCCTCGCCGTCGAGGAGCACGCGCCCGGCGGCGATCCGCCCCGGCGCCGGCACCAGCCGCAGCAGGGCCAGCGCGGTCATGCTCTTGCCCGAGCCGGACTCCCCCACCAGCCCGACGATCTCGCGCGTCCCGACCGCCAGCCCGACGTCGCGCACCACCGCCACCCGCCGCCCCCCGACGGGGAAGTCGACGGTCAGCCCCTCCACCCGCAGGAGCGGCTGCGAGAGGTCAGCTCGCGAGCTGGCGGATCCAATCAACGGTGCAGGCCACCCCGAAGCCCGTCGCCCCCTTGTACCCCTCCTCCTTCGGATCGACCCAGGCGACGCCGGCGATGTCGAGGTGGGCCCAGCGGGCGAGGTCGCCCACGAACTGCGAGAGGAAGGCGGCGGCGGTGTTGGCGCCCCCCCAGCGGCCGGCGGAGTTCTTGAGGTCCGCGTGGGTGCCCTTCATCTCCTCGACCCACTCCGGCCAGAGCGGCAGCCGCCAGAGCCGCTCGCCGCTGCGCGCCGAGGCGGCGAGGAGCTCGCCGGCGAGGCCGTCGTCGTGGGTGTAGAGGCCGGCGGCGAAGCGGCCGAGGGCGACGACGCAGGCGCCGGTCAGGGTCGAGTACTCGAGCAGGACGTCGGCGCCCTCCTCGGCGGCGAGCGACAGCGCGTCGGCCAGGATCATCCGCCCCTCGGCGTCGGTGTTGGTGATCTCGACCGTCTTGCCGTTGTAGCAACGGACGATGTCCCCGGGGCGGTAGGAGCGGCTGTCGAGCATGTTCTCGGCCAGCGGCAGGTAGACGCGCAGCCGCACCGGCAGGCCGAGGTCGGCGATGGCGCGCGCCGCCCCGAGCGCCGCGCAGGCGCCGCTCTTGTCGTACTTCATCTCGTCCATGTCGAGGGCGGGCTTGATCGAGATGCCGCCGGTGTCGAAGGTCACCCCCTTGCCGACCAGCGCCACGACCGGCCCCTCCTCCCCCCACTCCAGCCGCAGCAGGCGGGGCGGGTAGACCGACCCGCCGCCGACGGCGAGGATCCCCCCCATGCCGCGGCGGGCCAGCTCCTCGGCGTCGAGCACGGTCAGCGTGAAGCCGCGCTCCCCGGCCAGCTCGCGCGCCTGGGCCTCCATCCAGTCGGGGTTCCCCTCGTTGGCCGGCGAGTTCGCCAGGTCGCGCGTCCAGACGATCGCCGCGGCGACCTGGGCCGCCGCCGCCGCCGCCTCGTGGTACGCCGCCTCCTCGCCGCGCGGCGGCAGCACCCGGACGGCGGCGAGGCGGTTGCGCCGGCGCTCGGTCTGGTGGCGCTCGTAGCGGTAGCCGGCGACGCCGGCGGCGCGCAGCACCCGGTCGGCGGCCGGTCCGGCGGTCTCGGCGTGGGGCGGCAGGAGGACCGCCAGGCGCGCGAAGCCGTTGCCGGAGGCGGCATCGGCGAGGCGGGCGAGCCAGGCGGCGAGCCGGCGGTAGGTGAAGTCGGAGCGCTTGCCGAGGCCGTGGAGGGCGGCGACGCGGGGGCCGGCCGCCGTCTCGCCGCACTGCTCGTCGCCCCCCTTCCAGCCCGGCCGGGCGGCGATCGCCTGCAAGGCGTCGCGCGCCGCCGCGGGGAGGCCGTCGAGATCGGGCCCCTCCCCTTCGAAGCAGCCGGCGGCGAGCAGCTCCCAGTCGTCGTCCTCGCGGGCTGCCACCTCGACGGCGATGGTCTCGCTCACGTTCCTTATGCTATACGTTAACTTTCCCCTGGCTCCCGAGACAGGCCCTTTTTCCGGATGCCCCCTTCGCTCCTCCAGGTCCTGGCCGGGCCCTTCAACTTCCTGCGGCAGGACGAGGCGGAGCTGCGCCGCGTCCTGCCGGAGATCGCCTCCTCGCTGCCGGTGCCCAAGCCGCTCTTCCTGGAGGACGAAGGCGCCACCCCGATCCAGGGCTTTCCGGTGCTGCTGTCGGAGGGCATGGAGGCGCTGCGCGAGGCGCTGCGGCAGTACGTGCTGGCCGAGGAGGCGGTGCAGCGCGCCATCCTCCGCCGCGAGCCGCCGGAGCTGCGCCTCCACAGCCTCGCCTGGGAGCGCTACCGCGAGCTGCTGGCGCGGGCGCTCGAGCACGCCGCGCTGTCCTCCTACGGCCGCCGCTTCCCCGAGATCTTCTGGCTCCACCACTCACTCGACGTCGCCCGCCTGCTCAAGGAGACGCCCAAGCGCGCGGTGCGCGAGGACCTGGCGCTGGGGCGCCGGTCCGGCGACCAGATCAAGTACCGGGTCTTCGAGCGGGCGATGGACCGCGTGCTGTCGACCGCCTACGACGTGGCGCAGGGGCTGGCCAACGCCACCGACGCGCCCGAGGAGGAGATGTTCCCGCGCCTGCTCACCCGCATGCGCGACAACGTCCTGGTCTTCACCGAGGACCACGTCGGCCGCGACCTCGGCGAGCTGGGGAGCTACTTCACCGGCATGCTGCGCATCGACGGCCGCGACTTCCGCGAGCGGCTGGAGCGCACGATCCAGTGGCACGGCGAGCAGTTGGAGAGCGACCGCGAGCTGCGCGACGCGGTGACCCACCTCCTCGGGGTGGACTCCTGGGCGGCGCGCGACGAGATGCTCAAGCGCCCGGGCTACTTCTCCTACCTCGCCACCCGCCGCGGCTACAACCCGGCGAAGCTCCTGCCGCCGCCGCTCATCGCCGTCTGGGAGGGCCTCCTCGGCAAGCTCAAGGAGTTCGAGGCGCTGCAGGCGGCGCGGCGGCTGGTCCTGACGCTGGAGCAGCGCGAGGGCGCCTTCGTCTGCCGCGACGCCCCCGGCGGCCGCGGCGGCCTGCGCGGCGAGGTCCGCTTCGTCCCCTCCACCCGCCCGCTCGACTTCTTCGAGCCCTGGGTGCTCGACCCGAAAGTGGACCGCTGCGGCCTTATCTACGACATCAGCGAGTTCGCGCAGACCGTCTCCGTCCTCCACCGCTCCGGCGACGAGATCCAGGACGAAGGGTTCCGCGCCATGTTCCGCTTCCAGCGCCGGGTCAACGCGCTGGCGGCGGCGCACCGAATGAAGCTCGAGAAGTACCTGGGCGACGGCGCCTTCTACTCCAGCCGCGAGGCCTGGCGCCTGCTGCGCGCCGCCGTCGAGCTGCAGCGGCAGTACCGCCAAGCGGTGCGCGACGGCTTCCCCTTCGACCGCGGCCTGCGCCTCGCCCTCAACTACGGCCGCTACCGGCTGATCCCGATGGGCAGCGGCCCCGACGGCGTCGGCGAGCACTACGAGTTCTTCGGCCACGGCCTGATCGAGCTGTCGCGGCTCACCTCGGGCAAGACCACACGCGAGATCGAGGAGGTCAAGAGTTTGCTGGTCAATCAGGGCTACCCCGAGCAGACGGTCTACCGCTTCTTCGAGCCGCTGGCGCGGCACAACCTCGACGTCGTCGACAAGCAGGAGGAGGCGCGCCCCTTCTACGCCTACATCAGCCAGGACGGCGCGCTGGTCAACAACGGCATCGTGGCGACCGCGCCCTTCCTGACGCAGCTCGACGGCGAGCTCCCCGCGGCCAAGCTGCGGCGTGGCGCGCAGGGGCCGCGCAGCTACGTCGTCGTGCCGCTCGACGGCGGGCTGTCGGTCGGCGTGCGCAAGCTCGGGGCGGCGCGGCTCAAGGGGCTCGAGCGGGTGGCGGTCTTCGAGGTCCTCGACGGCGCCGAGCTCGACCCCGCGAGCCTCGTCGACGCGCCGGCCGAGGGGCTCCTCGCGGCGCTCGACCGGGAGTCGGCCGGCCGGCTCTCGGAGAGCTGGGGGCCACGGGCGCAGGCGGCGGAGGGGGGACGATGAGCACCGCTGTCTCGCACACCGAGCTGCCGTCCCTGCCGCCGCCCAAGCGCGGCAAGGTGCGCGACGTCTACGACCTCGGCGACCGGCTGCTGATCGTCGCCACCGACCGCCTCTCGGCCTACGACCACGTGCTGTCGCCGGGGATCCCCGACAAGGGGAAGATCCTGAACCAGCTCTCGGCCTTCTGGTTCGCGCGGCTGGCCGACGTCGTACCCCACCACCTGCTGGCGACCGACCCGGCGGCGTTCCCCGAGCCGCTGCCGGCGCAGGCGCCGCTCCTCGCCGGCCGGTCGGCCCTGGTGCGCAAGGCGCGGGTCGTCCCCTTCGAGTGCGTGGCGCGCGGCTACCTCGCCGGCAGCGGCTACAAGGAGTACGTGGCGGGAGGCGCCGTCTGCGGCATCCCGCTGCCACCGGGCCTGGTGCGGGCGAGCAAGCTGCCGGAGCCGATCTTCACCCCGGCGACCAAGGCCGAGGTGGGGCACGACGAGAACGTCACCTTCGAGCGCATGGCGGCGGACGCCGGCGCGGAGCTGGCGGCGCGGCTGCGCGACCTCACCCTGGCGCTCTACCGGCGGGCGGCCGAGCACGCCGCGGCGCAGGGCCTGATCCTCGCCGACACCAAGTTCGAGTTCGGGCTCACCGAGGCGGGCGAGCTGCTGCTGATCGACGAGGCGCTGACCCCTGACTCCTCCCGCTACTGGGACGCCGCGCAGTGGCGGCCCGGCACCGAGCCGGTCTCCTTCGACAAGCAGTACGTCCGCAACTGGCTCGACGCCTCCGGCTGGGACCACCATTCGCCGCCGCCGGCGCTGCCGGACGAGGTGGTGCAGGGCACCCGCGAGCGCTACCTCGAGGCCTTCCGCCGGCTCACCGGGCGCGAGCCCGAGCTCTAGGCCCCGGCATGCCGCAGATCCCCATCCGCTCGGGCCGCAAGAAGCAGGCCGCCGAGGAGGCCCTGGGCGGCGGCGACCGGCAGCGCGCGATGGAGCTCTTCGCGCGCGCCGGCGACTGGAAGAACGCGGCGCAGCTCGCCGCCGAGGTCGGCGATGACGAGAAGCTGGTCCGCTACTCGCTGCTGGCCGCCTTCGGACGGGTGCCGGAAGGGGGCGGCGGCACGCCGCTCCAGGCCGGCGGCCTGCTCGCCTCGAAGGGCCACCCCGCCGAGGCGGTCCCGCTCTTCGAGCGGGCGCGGGCCTTCTTTAAGGCCGGCGAGGCGGCGCTGGCCGCCGGGCAGACCGAGCGCGCCGTCACCTTCTTCAAGCAGGACGGCGCCTGGCTGCAGGCGGTCCGCGCCCACGAGGACGCGGGGAAGCTGGCCGAGGCGCTGCACACCGCCGAGGAGGGGGTGCTCAGCCTGCAGCGGACGATCGGCGGCACCTCGGCCGGCGCCGGCCGCATCGAGGAGATCAACGCCAAGCGGGCGCACCTGCTGGTGCGGCTGGGGCGCGGCGACGCCGCCGCCAAGCTCCTGCGCACCATGCCGCCGAGCCCGCGCGTCGCCGAGCTGCTGGAGCGTGCCGGGCGCTACGTCGAGGCCTTCCACCGCTACCTCGAGCTGGGGCGCACCGAGGACGCCTCGCGGGTGGCGGCGCGCACCCCCAACCGGCAGCGCCTGCTGGCTCAGCTCTACCTCCAGACCGGCCGCCCGGTCGAGGCCGGTCACCTGCTGAGCCAGCTCGGCCTGTCGCGCGAGGCGGCGGAGGCCTACGAAGCGGCACAGCAGTGGGGGTGGGCCGCCTACCGCTGGGAGGCGGCGCGCACGCCGATGCGCGCCGCCGAGTGCTACGAGCGTGCGGGCCGCCTGCGCGACGCCGCCCGCTGCTACGAGACCGCGGGCCTGCTGGAGCGCGCCGCCGAGACCCACACCCGCGCCGGCAACGCCGAGCAGGCGATCGCGCTGCAGGTGCGCGGCGGGCGCGCCATCGACGCCGCGCGCACCTACCTGGCGGCCGGCGACAAGGCGCGCGCCGCCTCCCTGCTCATCCCGCTGCGGCCGGAGGAGCCGGGCTTCGCCGAGGGCGCGGTCCTCCTCGCTCCGCTGCTGCTCGACGAGAACTTCGCCGAGGACGCCCTCGACCGCCTGCGCCGCATCCCGGCGTCGGCCCAGGAGCTGGACGTCGAGCGCGCCTACTGGGAGGGCCGCTGCCTCGAGGCCCTGGGCAGAGCCGACGAGGCGGTCTCGGCTTACCAGCGGGTGACGGCGCGCGACGCGGGGCACCGCGACGTCGGCGAGCGGCTGGAGCGGCTGATGGGGACCGCGGTGCCGGAGACGGCGGTCGAGCCGACGATGAGCATCCTGGGCCCGGCGGCCGCCGATGCCGACCTCCCGGTCGTCGGCAAGCGGTTCGCCGGCCGCTACGAGATCCTCGCCGACCTCGGCCGCGGCGGCATGGGGAAGGTCTACAAAGCGCGCGACCTGGAGCTCGGCGAGGTGGTGGCGATCAAGACGGTGCTCGCCCCCGCCGAAGGCGGCAAGGGGGACGAGGCGCGCTTCCTGCGCGAGGTGCAGATCTGCCGCCGCATCAGCCACCCCAACGTCGTGCGGGTGTACGACATCGGGCGCTTCGCGGCCGGTCTCTTCGTCACCATGGAGTACCTGGAGGGGCAGAACCTGGAGGACGTGATCGGCGTCGAAGGGGCCCTGCCCTTCGCGCGCGTCCGCGCCCTGCTGCTCGAGATCGCCGCCGGCCTGCACGAGGCGCACAGCCAGGGCATCGTCCACCGCGACCTGAAGCCCGGCAACGTCATGGTCACCGCCAACCGGATCAAGATCCTCGACTTCGGCATCGCCTCGATGGCGGGCCTCGGCGCCCGCCTGACGCAGGCCGGCGTGGTCATGGGCTCGCCGATGTACATCTCGCCCGAGCAGATCCTCGGCGACGAGCTCGACGGCCGCTCCGACCTCTACTCCCTCGGCATCATCGCCTTCGCGCTCATCGCCGGCCGCGAGCCCTTCGACGCCGCCGACGCCAACGCCCTCCTCGCCAAGCACCTGCGCGAGAAGCCCCCCGACGTGCGCACCTTCCGCCCCGACACGTCGCCCGAATGGGCCGCCCTCCTCGACCGCCTCCTCGCCAAGGAGCCGGACAAGCGCTACCAGTCAGCCGGGGAGGTGCTGGAAGTGTTGGCGGCGCTACCGGTCTGAGGCGGCGCCGGCCTTCGACGGAACGGCAAGATCTTCGTCGCTCTCAACCGGATCGCTTCGCTCGCATCGTCATGCTTCAGTCTCCGGCTCCGCGATGCCATGCCCCGTAGCCTGCTGCTGCCGGCGACGACTGATCAGAAGAGCCGCGGCCGCAGCGAGCAAAGCGTAGAAAGCCCCACCAATCACCACGTGGAATGAACCTTCGAGAATCAGGCTAATCCAGTGAACGCCAAGGATCGCAAGCCAGGAGGGCAGATACGTGATCTGCCGAGCGCTGTGCTCGATAGCCCAATAGACCGGCAAATCAACTGCTCGCAAGAGGTGGCCAGCTTCCCAGGCGAAAGAGAGCTTGCTCCAACCCAAATTATGCACTGCACTCAACGCAACAACAACGATAGCGTGAGCGGTAAACGCGATCACTGCCCAGCGGAATGCGAAGCGGCGGCTGCTACTCATAATCTGGAGGCTCCACCTGGATAGGCCCGAGTTCTAGCTCCATCCTGGCTGCATCCTCGGGGTGAACCGGAATCGGCCCGCCGGTCACTTTCCCTCGCGTCTCCGGATCGGCGTAAGCCCCGGAGTCTGCAACGGTTCCGTAGCGGCTTGTAACGGCGTCGTTGAACCGGTATCCGGAGCCGCGATCGAACATGCTGATGTCGCCCCAGTTGACCGGCGTCACTGCAAACTGGTGCGCCGCAGTCTCGTGAAGGATCGAATTCGACACAGCGCGGGCGAACTGATCGGCTGGCAGGTGGCGAAAACTCCCGGCATAGACGGTGCCAGGCGTGTGCTGTCGCGAGGCCTCGCCCGAGACCTTGATGTCCGCGTAGGCTTTGTTGAAGAGTCGGGAGAAGAAATTGCCCCCGTGCTGCCCCCTGGCCGCATCGAAGACGTAGACCTTGCCGACCTTCTGTCTCTCATACCAAGCCCTCACCTGCGCGATGATTCTCGTCCTCTCGTTCTCTGTGATGGACGTTGCAAAGCTAATGCGGAGCGAGATGTCTTCGCCCGCCGGGTCCACGTACTTCATGGGGTTGCCCAGGGCGTAGGCGTAGCGGTTCCAGTTCTGGGGCCTCTTCATCGCTCGCTTGATGTTCAGCACCGGGTCGACGCTGAGGAAGCGCCCCGTCAGCGGCGAACAGAACCGCGCATGCATGTAGTCCAGGTCGTCGGCCACGCTGCCGGGGTTGTTGAGGTCCCGCTCGTGGCCGGTGAGCTTCATCTGCTCAGTGTCCTGGAAGGGCGGCGTCAGCTCCTCGCCGAAGGGAAAGTAGGCGTGGTAGCTGAAGGGCGTGCCGGCGAAGGAGAAGAAGTGCCAGGCACCGCCGGTAAAGAGCGCCGGCTCCTCGGCGAGGGGATCGCCTCGGTAGTTGCCCGGCACCAAGGCGACGCCCGTCGTGAATCCGACCCACATGCCCTGCTGGTAGCTGCCGTCGTCGTGGAAGAGGTGCCACGCCCCATTGGCGTAGACCGTGAGGTCCGTCGTCCCATCGCCGTCATAGTCGAAGGGGGCAGGACGCGGCGTTCCGCTGACGCCGGTCCAGATCCCGTGGGCGGCCCCCGTCGCGTAGTCGTAGAAGAGCCACGCCCCGCCGTTGAAGGCCACCGGCTCCTCGTCGCCGTCCCCGTCATAGTCGGCCGGCACCGGTACGTCGCTGTCGGACCCGCCGGTCCAGAAGCCTTTGAGGTACGTGCCGTTGTCGCGGTAGAAGTGCCATACCGGTCCACACTTGAGCGAGAGGTCCGCGTTGCCGTCCCCGTCGTAGTCGGCGGGGGCGGGAAGGCAGTTCCCGGTCGCCCCGGTCCACACGCCGTGGGCGGCGCCGGTCAAGTAGTCGTAGAAGAGCCACGCGCCGCCGTTGTATGCCACCGGGTCGGCGTCGCCGTCCCCGTCATAGTCGGCCGGCACCGGCACGTCGCTGTCCGACCCGCCGGTCCAGATTCCCTTGAGATGGGTGCCGTCGTCGCGGTAGAAGTTCCACACCGGACCGCACTTGAGCGACAAGTCGAGGTCCCCGTCGCCGTCGTAGTCCCCCGGCGCCGCCTTGCAGTTGGCGGCGCCGCCGGTCCAGATGCCGCCGGCATGGCCGGCGGAGCCGGTGAGAAGGCGCGGTGTGCCGAGGTGGTCGAGGTGAAGGTGGCGGACGCCCTCGCTGGGGTGGGAGCTCGCGAGGAGCTGGCCGTCGCGGTAGACGTAGTCCTTGGCCGTCGCCCAGTTGACGTGAGGCTCGTACTCGCGCAGCACCCGGCCGTCGAGGTCGCGCAGCGCCCAGGTCGAGGAGCTGCCGCCGAGGAGGAAGCTCCAGAGCCGCTCGTCGCCGGCGGTGTAGATGAAGCGGCGGTCCTCGCCGCTCGTCACCAACCTCGTCATCATCCCGAAGGCATCATACGTGTAGGAGTTGCCCTGCCAGACGGTCAAGCTCCCGGCGCCGTCGTAGGTGCCGCCGGTCAGGTGATTGCTCGCCGGGGACGTCGGGGTCGAGCGCCCCGGCGCCCACGGATCGCCGCCGATCGCCTTCAAGTTCCCGAAGGGATCGAAGCTGTAGGTCTGATAGCGCTGGCGGCCGCCGCCGGTCGGGCCGTCCATGACGTGGCCGTCGAGGAGGCGGCTCACCCGGTCGTGGAGGAAATAGCCCATGCCGGTCTTCGTGACGTTGCCCGCTCCGTCGTAGAGGTAGGCGCCGGAGCGCCAGAGGTCGGCGCCCTGCCTCTGCGCGGCGAGCTCCCGCGGGCGCGTCATCCCGAACGGGTCGTTGGTCTGGGTGTCGACGACGCCGTTGGCGTGGGTGATCTGGTTGTAGAGGCCGTTGGCGTGGTAGGTGATCGCCGTGGCGAAGCCCGGGACGGCGGTGAGCAGGCCGCGCTGCCGGGTAGAGCTCACCGTGCGGGAGGCGGCGCCCCCGCAGAGGCTGGGCGCCGTGCAGTCGGGATAGGTCTGCTGGCTCAGGTTGCCGAGCGCGTCGTGGACCCAGCTCTGGGCCCAGGACTCCTTGGTGACTCCGCCGTAGACGAACTGGGTATCGCGGCGCGAGACGCGCCCCTGCACGCCGCCGTAGGTGTAGGTCTCGACGACCTGCGCGGTCTCAAACCCGGTGGGGTAGTTCCAGCGCGTTGCCTGCTCGAGCCGGCCGTTGGTGCGCACGCCGGCGGCGTTGGAGGTGCCGTAGGTGAAGAGCTTGAGCGCCCGCACGCCGCCTCCGGGCGCCGGCTCGTTGACGTGGGTCAGCCGCTCGGCCCGGTCGTAGGTGAAGCGCAGGTCGAAGGGACCGTCGAGCCGCCGCGCCGCGTGGCCCCGCGCGTCGTAGTTGAGGAACGTCACCGTGCCGTTGCCGTTGGTCCCTTTCTCCGGGTGCTGCTCGCTGAGCAGGAACCCCCGCTGGTCGTAGGTGAAGTAGCGGTTTTGGGTCCCCACCGAAGTCGCCTGCGTCACCTGCTTGAGGCGGTTGCCGACGTCGTAGGCGTAGGTCGTCGTGGTGTTCGCGCCGTTGGCTTCGGCCGGCTCGAGGACCTGGTAGAGCCGCCCCTGGCGGTCGGAGAGCTCGGTCGTCGTCGCCGGCACCTCGGCGACGCTGCCGCCGCTCAGGGAGGTGCCCACCTGGACCGTCCGCGCGACCGATCCAACCCCGGCGTAGGCGAAGGTCACGGCGTGCGCCGCCCCGTCCGGCGGGGTGATCGTGCCCGGCCGTCCGAAGGGGTCGTAGCCTGAGAAGACGGTCTTGCGCGTGAGACTGCCCAGCTCGGAGACCGAGGCCTTCCAACCGATCTCGTTGTAGAGGGTCTCGCGGGTCGAAAACGACCCGCTCGGCATCCGCTGCTGCTCCTGCCAGACCCGTCCCAAGGCGTCGAACTTGACGACCTGCTCGGTCAACAGGGCGCCGCCGCCGTTGGGCTGGCGGTTGATGTTGACGGTAGCGAGGGAGCTCGCGGAGGTCGCCGGGGTATACACGAGCTCGGTCCAGCCTTCGTGGCCGGCCTGGGGCTTGACCCAGAGGAGCCGGCCGAGGTCGTCGTACTCGAAGCTCGTGGCGATCCGCGAGGTGTCGCGGCACTTGCTCGGCAGGCCCGTCGACAGATCGATCCCGGGGTTGTCGCCGGGCACTGTCGGGTCGTCGCCGCAGTCGAGCGTCTCGAAGGAGAATGCCGTCCCCGCCTGCGTGTTGAAGGGCGTCGAGGTCGCCTGGGTCCCGTAGAGGGTCGTGTGGTCCACGCGGTACTCGGGTGGCTGCGGCAGCACGACGTCCCCGATCGGCACCGTTGCCAACGCCTGGTTGTCGCCGCCGTACGAGCGTTCGCTCGCCAGGTTGCCGGTGCCGTCGTGCAAGGTCTCGACGAGCACGTCGGCGGCGCTCTCCCCGCCGCTGTGGAGCCGGTGAATGCGCGTGCGCTCGACCCACCCGGTTTGGGGATCGACCTTGAACGTGCGCTTCGCCGTCTGCGCCCCTTCCGCGGCCCACTGCGCCGTGAACGTGTCGAGGATCCAAGGGTCGGCGCTCGGCCACATCGAAAAGCTCCCGGGGTAGGTGCCCCGAGCCGGGTTGTAGTCGGTGTGGGTCGTCCGCACGTTGCCCGCGGCGAAGGTCCCGTCGGTCTGCACCGTCCGGTAGTGGCCGAGCCCGTCGAAGCTCGAGCGGTTGAGGTCCGCGAGGCGGCCGCCGTCGTCGTGGTAGACCGTGCGCGTCGAGACCTCCCGGCGGTTGCCGTTCTCGCCGGCGTCGGGCGCGTCGGTCTCGTAGCGCACGTAGCTCGTGCGGCGGAGCTGACAGCTCGCGCCCCCCGGGCCGCAGTCGGAGATCTGCGCGGAGAGGAACCGCCCCGCGCCGTCGCCCGGCGCCTCGCGGGTGAAGGGCAGGCCGTAGTCGTCCGGGTCCCAGGTCCCGAACGGGCCCGGCTCGTGGTAGGCGGAGAAGTAATGGGCCGTCGTGTCGCCCAGCGGCGTCTGCACCGTCGTCCGCTTCTCCCGCGCCGGGTTGAAGCCCGGCCCCGGCGTCTCGTTCGAGGGCGTCGGCAGGAGCGCGTGGGTGTAGAGCCAGCTCCCGATCACGGCCAGGTTGGCGCCGCGCACCGTCCGCTGCGCGACCCCGGTCGAGAATTGAAACTGCGGCCGGTCGCCCGGCGAGGAGCTGGTCGGAAAGCGCACCTTCGTGTAGACCCACTCCAGGCGCGCCTTGGTCGGCAGGTCTAGCGCCCGGACATGGCCGGTGTCGTTCGCACAGCTCGAGGAGTTGCTGAGGTGGTAGGACGGCATCGCGTAGGTGGAGGCGTCGGGCAGCGTCACCGCGGTCAGCATCGGCACCAGCACCGGACCCTGGTTCTGCAGGTCCGTGCCGCCGCACGGGCGGTCGACCTGGACCTCCGGGGAGGTGAAGGTGTAGATCGCGCGCGCGCCGCCGAAGGCGGCCAGGTCGACGTTGGCGACCACCTTGGGATAGAAGCTCGACGTCGTCGTGCGGAAGTTCACCTGGTGGACGCGGCCCTGGGAATCGGTGAGCCGCCACCAGTCGCCGTTCGCGTGGTAAGTGACGTCGAGCCCGTTGCCGAAGCGGTCCGCGATCCGCTTGAGCATGCCGCCGGGCAGGAAGGTGTGGACCGTCCCGTCCGGAAACTCGATCGTCGGGTTCGCCCCCGAGGACTTGAGCCGCAGGTAGGTCCCGTCGCGGGTATAGAAGAAGCCGGCCGGTTCGGTGTTTTGCGGGTCGTCGCTGGGGTGGAGCTTTTCGTGGAACACGTGCTCCGCCCCGTCGGGCCCGACCCAGGCGTGGCCCGGGTTCGGATTGCCGGGCTGAAAGGGGAGCAGGAGCTGACCCAGCGACAGGCGCCACCCAAGGCCGGCGTTGAAGCGCTCGCTCGGGATGAAGCGGGTCACCTCCCCCTGCACGGGGTCGAGCCGGTCGCGGACGTCCCAGACGTTGCCGGTCCACACGAGCGTCAGCCCGTACTCGAGGCGGCCGCCGACTCTGTAGGTCTGGCCGACGGGGATCGTGATCGTCAAGTTGCCGTTGAAGAGATTGACGTGGTCGAGGTCTCCCATGCCCTGGTAGACCTGGTCCGCCTTGAAGCCGCGGGTCTGGTTGGGGTGGTCCTCGGCAAGGAGCGGAAGGGTGGCGACAGCCAGGGCCGCCGCCAGCGAGACTGTAAGGCGCACGCTGCGCGGGGTCATGGCGCGGCGCTCCTCAGGGTGAAGACCCGATACGTCCTGGGGTCGATACCGAGGACGACGTCTCCCGGTAGCAGTTGGTCCGTCGGCGCCGGGCTGTCGAGGAGTGGGCGTCCCTCCTCGAGCGCCGCCACGACCTCGCCGTCGGGCTGGCCGTTCTGATCGTCGGGCGAGCCGTCGAAGACGGTGAGCCCCCAGGCTCCGCTTCCGGGGCGTGCGACGAGGAGCTCGAGCCCCACCACGCGCGTCACCAGTCGGTTGAGCCGGCCTCCGTCGTCGCGGGCCAGACCGTCGCCCTCCGGAACGATCTCCTCGAGCGGAAAGCCTTCGGGCGCAGCCCAGGCGACGGCACCGCTCTCGAGGTCGACGACGCCCCAGACCGAACGCGGCGGGACCGGCTCGCCGGCGTCGATGCGGGCGGTCCCCTTGCCGTCGCCCGCCTCGATGCCTTCGCGCCGCACGTCGCGCACGAAGTAGCGATGCGGCTCGCTCGCCAGGCTCAGCCAGGCGACGCGGGCGCCGGGCGCGAGCCCGGACACGACGACTGCCTGCTCCTCGAACGACACCTTCAGGGGCGTCTCTTCGGGAGGCTGGGCATGCAGGCCCGGTGGCCCGGCGGCGAGCAGGACGACGGCCAGCAGCGCCGCGAAATGGAGAGTCGAGATGCGCATCGTGCGCTGCTTGCTCAGCGGTTGTGAGGTGGAGACCCGTTCGGACGGAGGCTTGTTGAGCGTCATCTGTTCCCTCCCGAGAGTCGAGGACCTTCCCGAGAGGTGAGTTGCCGCAGCGCCCGTTTTCAGGACAACGGTCGCTGAAATAAGTACTCCCGAGCGGATTCTCCTCAGCCACTGCGAGGCCATCGCCCAAGGCTCGTCCCCTTGATGCGCAGGCGCGGCTGCCGCGGGGATTTCCGGCTCATTCCCTGTGGGACACTCGGGAGGTGCGGGCGCCCCGCCGGTTGCCGGCGAGCTCCGTCCCGCCGGAGGAAAAAACCCATGAAACGGTTCCGTATGCTGGCCCTCGCGGCCTCGATCGCGGTGTGTCTGCTCGCCGGTGCGCCGGCGGCGCAGGCGGGGAATGTGACGACGGTCTCCGCCGGCCGCGCGGCGGGATCGCCGGTGACCTGGGTCGCGGACTGGTTGCAGCGGCTGGCGGGGTGGCTCGGGTGGGACGAGGGAGGGCCCGCAACCGACTGCGGCGGTGGGTACGACCCAAACGGTACTCCCTGCAAGCCGTAGGTCGGGGGATCCCTGGGGCGCCCGGACTTGCACTGCGTGTTTCCGTATAAAATGGCGGGCACCGTGAGCGAGCCCGAGGCGCACGAGGTCGCCGCCGGCGCCTACGCCCGTTTCCTGGCGGGGGAGGCGACGGCGGCGGAGCGGAGCACGATCGTCCGCCACCTCCTGGCGGACTGCACGGCCTGCCGCGACCGGCTGCGCGCCGCCGCTCCAGCCGCCCTCCCCGAAGCCGCCTACGACGAGGCCTTCTCGGCGGCGCAGCGCGCCGTCGCCAGGGAGGTCAAGGCCCGGCGGCGCATGCTCAACGCCAACCTGGCCGAGCTGGACCGGATGCCGGCCGCCGAGCAGGAGATCCGGGTGCGCAACTCCCGCCGCTTCGCCTCCCCCGATCTCGCCTACGCCCTGGTTCAGCGGAGCCGCGACAAGCGGTTCGACGACCCGGCGGCCATGCTCCATTGCGCGCGCCTGGCCGTGGCCACGGCCGAGGCGGCAGCCGCCGGCGCGGCTGGGGGCGAGGCCCTGCTGCACGACTGCCGGGCACGGGCCTGGGGGCAGCTCGCGAACGCGCACCGCTTGAAGAGCCAACTCCCAGAGGCGGCGGGCGCTTTCGCCACCGCCCTCGGTCAGCTCGCGCTCGGCAGCGGCGACCGCGAGCTGCGCGCCTGGCTGCTGAGTCAGTTGTCTTCCCTTCGCGTGTACGAGCGGCGGTTCGCCGAAGCGTTTTCACTACTGGAGCAGGTGGCGCGGCTCTACCGGGTGCTGCGCAACCGCCGGGGCGAAGCCGAGGCCCTCATCGGCCTGGGCTTGGCGCGCCTTTACGCGCGCGAGATCGAAGGCGCGATCCCGCCGCTCAACCGCGCGCTGACGCTCCTGGGTCCGCACGACGTGGAGCACAAGCGGGGCGCCACGCTGAACCTTGCCTGGTGCTACGCCGAGCTGCAACTGCCGGGGCAGGCGCATGCGTTCCTGCCGATCCTGGAACGGCACTTCGCGGGCTGCACGGACCAAGTGCTCCTATTGCGGTTCGACTGGCTGCGCGGGGTCGTCGACCGCGACCTCAACCTGCTCTCTGCAGCGGAATTGCGGCTGCAATGGGCGCGGGAGGGGTTCCTGGCCAAGGACCTGCCTTTCGAGAGCGCCCTGATCTCCCTCGACTTGGCCGAGGTGTATGTGCGCCAGCGGCGGCTGGCGGAGGTGACGCGGACGATCGGCGAGGCGATCCCGATCTTCGAAGGGCTCGGCGTGACGCGCGATCTGCTCGCCGCGCTGATGAAGCTGCACGAGGTGGCGCAGGAGCAGCGCACCGCCGTCGCGCTGCTCCGGCAGATCGCCGCGCAGCTCAAGGCCCGCGGCGTGCAGCCGCTCAGCTAGCGGCAGGAGCCTCCGGCTCGAGTGCCGCGAGCATCGCCTTGGCCTCGTCTTCGCTGAGGATTCCCTTGTCCTTCAAGTTCGCGATCAGCACGGGCAGCACCGACCGCTGGGCGGCGGTGATGCTCTCGCGAAAGAGCGGATGGATCGGCTCGGGCTCGCCCTGCAAGAGCGGTTGGCCGAAGACTCCCGCGAAGAACTCGGCCGGCTCTTCCCCGAGCACCGCCAGCACCGCGAAGACGTGCTTGAGCTTCAAGTCCATGTTGCCGCTGAGCAGTTGCCGCAGATAGTCCCTCCCCATACCCGAGACCTCTTCGACTTCGCGCAAGGACCGCCCGCGGCCGCGAATCCGCTGCCGCAGCGCCCGAGCGACCTGCTCGACCTGCTGATCCGCCAATCCTTTCGGGATCATGTAGGCGCGGATTGTACTCCCCCGCCGGCGGATTCTCACCAGCGGGGCTCGACCGATCCGATTGACCTGAATACGCGCGCCGTACTATAAACAGCTTATGCCGCTGACTAATCACCTGGTGGCGGATTCATCTCAGCGTCCGCTCTGGCGCCGGCGACCCGCGTGATCCCGGAATCACCCCACCTCCACCGCTCCGAGGCGCTGTCTCTCCTCGCCTATCTGCCGCCGCGCGAGCAGGTCGTTCTCGGCCATGTGCTCGAGTGTCAAGCGTGTCAGCAGCTCGTTGCCGCGCTCCTCGGACCACCGCCGCTTCCCGCTGAAGGCGTGGGAGCGCCACAGGCCGACCGGGACATCCGGGCGGCCCTCGCCGCAGGTCTCGAGCAGGCGGCGGAGCGACTGGCCGCTGAGCGGGGCGTGGCCGAGCCTGCCCTGGCCGAGCTGTTGGCTCTCGATCCTGAAGACCGGCGGCGGCGCATCCGCGAGGAGGCGCGCTTCCGCTCGCTCTCGATCGCCCACCTCCTCCTCGAGAGAAGCCACCGAACCGCCGAAGAAACACCCGAAGAGGCTGAGAGCCTTGCCGTCCTCGGACTCTCGATCCTCGAACGCCTCGATCCTGAACAGGAGCCGGCGCAGCTGATCAGCGAGCTGAGGGTGCGGGCCTGGGGCTTGGTGGCGCTGGCGTGCTGGATGGCACAACGGTGGGAATCGACGCGGGAGGCGTTGGAGCACGCCGAGAAGGAGCTGGTGGCGGCCGGCTACGGCACCAAGGGCCTGGGCTTCCGGCGCACCCTGGCCGCCTTCCGGCGCACCGAGCGGCAGTCGGCGGAGGCCTTCTCGCACCTCACCCGCGCAGTGCTGCTCTTGGTGGGAAGGCTCGTCGTGAACGGGGGCGACCCTGCCGAAGAGGATTCACCCAACCGTGCCCTGGAGACGGAGAACTGACTGAGGTGGCGGCCGAGAAGCGCTCCCGGGACCGTCTCGCGGGTGGAAGTGCGGCAGAATGTCGCGGTCATCAGCCTCCGCACGCCGCAGGAAGCTTCCCTTTTGAAAAGGGAAGCTTAGGTTTTCAAAAGCGAGGCTTCCCTCTTGAAAGGGGAAGGTTCCCTTTTCAAAAGCTAAGCTTCCCTCCTCAACAGCCAAGCTTCCCCTTTGAAAGGCGAAGCTTCCCTCTTGGATGGGGAAGCTTAGCTTTTGAAAAGCGAAGCCTCCCTCTTGGATGGCGAAGCTTCCCTCTCGGAAAGCGAAGCCTCCCTTTTCAAAGGCGAAGCTTCCCCCTTGAAAAGCTAAGCCTTCCTCTCGGCCGGGGAAGCTTCGCCACCGGGGTGGGGAGCCTTCCCCACCGCGCCCCTAGTCTCACCCGCGCCGGCGGAATCCTCCGGCCGGCGCTTCCTTCCACTGTTTGGATTGAAGGAGAGCCCCCATGCCTGACCGGAACCTAGTCGAACTGATCGCGGCGATGGACGTGCTAAGCAGCAACCTCAAGGCGCGCCTGCCCGAAATCCCACTTCTCGAGCCCCTTCAGACGGACCTCGACGCCTGGCTCGCCGAGACCCGCGGCCTCGAGAACCAACAGGAGATCTACACCGCCCGCCTGCGGGAGACCAACGAGAAGCGCCGGCGGGCCGAGGCCCACGGCATCGAGCTGCGCGCCCAGGCCGACGCGGCCCTACGCGGCCAGTTCGGCACCAAGAACAAGGTGCTCCACGAGTTCGGCCTCAAGCCGCGCGGCGGGCGCCGCACGGCGAAGAAGGCCGAGACCCCGCCGCCGGCACCGACGCCGGCCAAAGCCGCGTCGAGCTAGCGGCGGCTGCGGGGAGGGTGCCGGGGGCGGCGCGCCCGCCTCCGGCACCCTCCGGCCGCAGGCTTTCTGCAATGAACTTCTAAGGGGGATGATCTACGGCAAGTTCAACAAGCAGGACATCGGACAGAGGCAGTCTCGGAGGTAGATCATTCGAGCGGTTCGCGCCGCTCATACTCGCCCTGCGCGCCCCGCTCGATTGGGTCCTCTGCTAAACAGCCGTACATTCGGTCGACGAAGGCCTGCCAGTCTTGCTGTTCTCCGCTAGCGCAGGCGGAGCGAGAGCTGACTGTCGCTTTGTTGTCCATTCTCTTCTTCACCAGCGGGCCTCGAGCAGAGTATAGACGCCTACCGGATCGGCACGCTCCCTAGCAGATACTTGAGGTAATCGTCCCGCCAGCGGATGCCGCCGCCCAAGAAGAAGCTGTCGTCTTCCAGGAAATCGTCGTAGCCGCCCATCAGGTAGAGGTTGGGGTGGAAGAGCCAGCGGGTGCTCAGGCGGACGTGCGGATCCTGGTCGTCGTCGCGGTTGAAGTCGAAGGCCTCGAGCGAGAGCCAGAGGCGGCGGTCGAAGAGGGGGTACTCGACCTGCGCGCCGCCGCTGTCTTCGATCAGGCCTCCCCAGAGGTGCAGGTCGTTCGCGGCGCGGTAGCCGAAGAGGGCCGAGATCACCTTCTCGTCCTCGCGGGTGAAGGTCTCGACGGTCGTCGTCTCGCTGGTGCCATCCGGGTTGGTGACGGTGATCCGCTGCGTCTTCGTCTTGGTATTGCCATGCGGCGTGTTGGCGATCCCGACGCGGTACATTTGCCGCTCGTCCTTGGGGCCGATGTCGAGGCGGAAGGCGGACTGCGTCTCCTCGAGGTCCTGGAGGTAGAACCCCTCCATCCCGACGTCGATCTGGAACTTCTGGATCGTCCCCAGGGCGCCGCTCAGGTTCTCGACGCCCCCCTGGATGCTGTCGAGGGTCGCCACCAGCTCGTTGTGCGCGGTCTCGTCGGTCAGGAGCTTGCCGAGCGTCCCCTCGCCGCGCGCGATACGGCCGGTGATCTCGTTGAGGTTGTCGACCGAGACCTGGAGGCGCCCTGTCAGGTCGCGCACGTTGTCGACGCTCTTCCCCACGTCGTCACGGTTCTCGGCCACCAGGTCGGCGATCTGGGTGACCGCCCGCTCCATGTCGCCGGCCAGCCGCGGCAGCTCACGGGCGAGAGTGCCGGAGAAGCTCGCGAAGTTGCTCACCGCCGCGCCGATCTGCGCCTGGTTGGCGGCGACCAGGAGGCGGATCTCGGTGCTCGTCGCCTGCATGTCGGCGAGGAGGCGGCTGATGGCGCCGCCCAGGTCCTCGCCGGCGAGCGAGCCGGTCAGCCCCTGGATCGAGTCGCCGAGGCGGTTGAACTTGGCGAGCGCCTCGTCGAAGGTGACCGGCGTCTCGCCGGGGAGGACCGCCCCCTCGGGCAGGGGCGGTGCGCCGGCGGGGCCCGGGATCAGCTCCACGAACTTGTCGCCGAGGAGGCCGATGTTGGAAATCCGCGCCCGCGTGCCGACGGTGAGCCGCAGCGGCTCGTCCAGGAGCAGGCTGACGCGCGCCTGCCCCCCTTCGAGGGTGATGCCGTCCACCCGCCCGACGCGCACGCCGGCCACCCGCACCGCCGCCTGGTCGTCGAGCCCGGCGACGTCGCGGAACTGCGCCGCCAGGCGCTCGCGGTCCTCGCCGAAGAGCTCCAGGTCCTCGACCTTGAGGATGAAGACCGCCAGCGCCACCAGGCAGACGGTCATGAAGATGCCGACTTTCAAGGCGTTGGCCATCGCGTTCCCTTCCTTCTATGCACCAGGTCCGTCGTCGGACAGCGGCCCGTGCGCCTCGCCGCGGATGAACTGCTGCACCCGCGGGTCGGGCAGCTCGCGCAGCTCGGCCGGCGGGGCGAGGGCGATGAGCTTGCCCGCATGCAGCATGCCGATGCGGTCGGCGATGCGGTAGGCGCTCTCCATGTCGTGGGTGATCGTCACCGTCGTCGAGTGCAGGCGGCCCGAGAGATCGATGATGACCTCGTCGATGAGCGCCGTGGTCACCGGGTCGAGGCCGCTCGTCGGCTCGTCGAAGAGCAGGATCTCGGGCTGCAGCGCCACCGCGCGCGCGAAGCCGACGCGGCGGCGCATGCCGCCGGAGAGCTCCGACGGCAGCTTCTTTTCAACCCCTTCGAGACGCACCAGCGCCAGGCACTCTTCCACCCGCTCGGCGACCTCTTCGCGCGGCAGGCGCGCCTGGCGCTTCAACGGGAAGGCGACGTTGTCCCCCACCGTCATCGAGTCGAAGAGCGCCCCCTCCTGGAAGGCCATCCCGAAGCGGCGGCGGAACTCGGTGATCTCGCGGTAGTCGAGGGCGTGGAGGTCGATGCCGTCCACCTCCACCTTGCCGGCGTCGGGGCGCAGCAGGCCGATGATGTGCTTCAAGAGCACGCTCTTGCCGCTCCCCGAGGCGCCGATGATGACCGTCGACTCGCCGGCCAGGACGTCGAGGTCCACGCCGTCGAGCACGACCTTCGGGCCGAACGACTTGCGCAGGCCGCGGATCCGGATCTTGACCTCGGGGGCGGCCATCAGAAGAGGAGCTTGGTGAGGAAGAAGTCGGCGATCAGGATGGCGATCGAGGCGACGACCACGGCGTTGGTCGTCGAGCGCCCCACCCCCTCGGCGCCGCCGGTGGTGTAGAAGCCCTTCTGGCAGCCGATGACCGCCACCAGCAGGCCGAACACCGCCGACTTGATCAGGCCGGAGGTGAAGTCGTTGAGCTGCATGAAGCGGAAAGTGTTCTCGGCGTAGACGACCGGGTTGGCGCCCATCAGCACGACCGACACCAGGTAGCCGCCGTAGATGCCGATGGCGTCGGCCAAGACGACCAGGAGCGGCAGGGTCAAGACCGCGGCCCAGACCCGCGGCACGACGAGGTAGTGGATCGGGTCGGTGGCCATCACCTCGAGGGCGTCGATCTGCTCGGTCACCCGCATGCTGCCGAGCTCCGCCCCCATCGCCGAGCCGGCGCGGCCGGCGAGGATCAGCGCCGAGAGCACGCCCGAGAGCTCGCGCACCATCGACAGGCCGACGATGGAGCCTACAAACCCCTCGGCGTTGAAGCGCTCGAGGACGCTGAAGATCTGCAGCGCCATGACCATGCCGGTGAACATCGCGGTGAGGAGCACGACCGGCACCGAATCGACGCCCACCCGCACCATCTGCCGCAGCAGCTCGCGCCAGTCGTAGGGCCGGCGGACGGTCCACACCAGCACCCGCCAGAGCATGACGAAGAAGCGCCCGACCTCGAGCAAGAAGCCTTCGACCGGCCGCAGCGCCGGTACGGCATGGACCGCCGCCATCACACCCCTCCGCGGCGGAAGCGGGAGACCAGGTCCTCGGCGCGGCCGCCGCGCAGGAGCCGGCGCGGCAGGCGCTGGCCGAGGCTGCACAGCACCTCCCAGGCGATCGTGCCGGCGTGGCCGGCCAGCTCGCCTGCGGTGATCTCCTCGCTCCCCTGCCGGCCGAGGAGGACCGCCTCCTCCCCCGCCTCGACGCCGGTGTCGGTGGCGTCGAGGAGCGTCATGTCCATCGTCACCGACCCCGCGACCGGCACCCGCCGCCCGCGCAGCAGCGCCTCCGCCCGGCCGGTGAGCCGCCAGGTGTAGCCGTCGGCGTAGCCCACGGGCACGACGGCGATGCGGCTCGGGCGGGTCGTCACCGTGCGCCCGCCGTAGGAGAGCGGCGTGCCGGCCGGGACCTCGCGCACCTGCACCACCCGCGCCGTCACCGCCATGACCGGCCGCAGGGCCCTGTCCTGCCCCAGCGGGTCGATGCCGTAGAGCGCGATCCCGATCCGCACCAGGTCGAGGCGGCTGGCCGGGCGGTGGAGCGCCGCCGCGCTGTTCGCCATGTGCAGCAGCGTCCGCTCGCGCTCCTCGGCGGTGAGGAGCGAGACGACGGCCGCGAAGCGGTCTTCCTGCTGCGGGTTGCGCGGGCTCTCGGGGAGGTCGGCCTCGGCGAAGTGGGAGAGGAGGCCCTCGAGGCGGAGGAACGGCGTGCGGCGCAGGAGGTCGAGCGCTTCCCCTACCTCGCCGAGCGCGATACCGAGACGACTCATCCCGGTGTCCACCTTCAGATGGAGCGGCTGCGGCGCGGCGAGGCCGGCCGAGGCGTCGCGCCAGAGCGCCAGCTCAGCGAGGCTGCCGACGGTTGGGGTCAAGCGGTAGCGCCGGTAGAGCGGGAGCTGCGCGGCGCGCGGCGAGCCGAGCACCAGGACCGGCGCCTCGACGCCGGCCCGTCGCAGCTCGGCGCCCTCCTCGAAGAGGGCGACAGCCAGGAAGTCCACCCCCGCCGCGGCGAGCGCCCGCCCGACGCCGATCGCGCCGTGGCCGTAGGCGTCGGCCTTGACCACCGCGGCGATGCGGGTGCCGACGGTGCGCCGCAGATGGCGGAGGTTGGCTTCGAGGGCGTCGAGGTCGACGTCCACCCAGGCCGGACGGAGCGCCGCGGCGAGCTCGTCCGCCGGCCCCGGCTCGGCGGACCCGCCGCCGACCGCCGGCGCCGCCGGCGCCTCAGAAGGGGGCGCCGGCAGCTTGACCGTCACGGTAGTGGTTGCGGAAGCTGGTGTTCTCGCCGATGAAGACGAGCTGCACGGTGCCGGTCTGGCCGTTCCGGTGCTTGGCGATGATCACCTCGGCGATCCCCTTGTTGTCGGGGTCCTCCGGGTTGTACACCTCGTCGCGGTAGATGAAGGCCACGAGGTCGGCGTCCTGCTCGAGGGCGCCGCTCTCGCGCAGGTCGGCGAGCTGCGGCCGGTGGTCGGAGCCGCGCCGCTCCGGCTGGCGCGAGAGCTGCGACAGCGCCATGACCGGGATCTCCAGCTCCTTGGCCAGCTGCTTCAAGCCGCGGCTGATGGCGGCGATCTCGAGGTTGCGGTTCTCGTAGCGGCCGCCGGCCTGCATCAGCTGCAGGTAGTCGACGATGACCAGCTCGAGCCCCTTCTCCGCCTTGAGCCGCCGCGCCTTGGACGCCATCTCGAGCAGCGTCGGGTTGGGGGAGTCGTCGATGTAGAGCGGCGTTTCGGCCGTGGCGCGCACCGTCTGGATGACCTTCGTCCACTGATTGCGCGACAGGTCGCCGGAGCGCAGCCGCTTGAACGAGATGTCCGCCTCCGAGCAGAGCACCCGCAGCGCCAGCTCCTGCTGGCTCATCTCGAGCGAGAAGATCCCCACCGTCCGCTTCTCCCGGATCGCCACGTGCTGGGCGACGTTGAGCGCGAAGCTGGTGTTGTGCACACAGATGTCGTTGGCCACGAAGTTGTGCGTGTCGGGGATCGTCAGGTCGTAGACCTGCTCCTCTCCCAGGTAGCTGATGGCGGTGATGCGGTCCCAGTAGAGCTCGCTTTCCGCGAGCGACGCCAGGGACTGGCTGCGGAGCGCCGCGGCGATGGCGCGCAGGCGACCCCGGCTCACGCCACGCTTGCCGCGATGGAAGTTCCAGCCGCGACCGAGGCCGAGTCGGCGGGTGAGGTCCCCCCAGGGCGCTCCGCGCCGCTCCTGGTCGATGAGCTCCCAGACCTCGGCAGGCACCAGGTCGCGGTTGGCATGGCGCCGGCGCCGGCTCAGCGCCGCCAGCGCCCGCCGCACCTGGGCGTCCTTGCCGTAGGCCCCGATGCGCGTGAGGAAGGCGAGGATCGACTCGCGCTCGGTGATGTCGAGCTGCCAGGCATGGCGAATGCCGCCGCGGTACCGGACTCCGCGCCGGCGCAGGCTGGCGATCACGCCGAACCGCAGCAGCAGGTGCTGCACCTGCCGTGCGAGGCGCTCGCTGCACGAGCAGTACCCCACCTGCACCTGCCCGCTCTTCCACGTGCTCACCCAGCCGTCGGTCGCGAAGAGACGGTTCAAGAACGCGCCGAGCTCCGGCTCAGGTGCCCGAAAGACGACGTCCGGCACGAACTTCTCGTGCGCGTCACGACCCATCAGCGCCAACTCCGTGAGCCAGCGAGTGAAGGCGTTGGGCCCGTTGTGGCGCGCGCCGGCGGGGACCCGGATGGGGAGAACCGACTCCAGGGCCGTAGCCGCAGCGCCCGCCGGCACGTAGCGGCCGCGGCGCCAGCCGGTCACGGAGGCCGGGCTGACGCCGGCGGCGGCGGCGACGCGGCGCGCCGAGGCCCCGCAGGCCACGAGCGCCTCGTCGAGCGACTCGGCGAAACGGGTGCGCTCCGCCGCAGTGGCGGTCTCGTCGGCGACGACCGTCAAGGTCGGGGTGCGCGCTCCGCCCGAATCGGCCTCCGTCACCCGCACGCCGCCGAACCGCGCCACCGCCTCCGCGAAGTCCTCCCGCAGGAGCGAGCTGCCGTTGGTGAACCGCGCGGCGTTGCCGGTGAGGCCGCCGTCCCCGAGCAGGTAGCCCAGGAGCCGGGCCTTGTGCTCGCCGAGCGACGTGTCTCCGAAGACTTCCAGCCTGCGCGGCACTCCGATCGCCTCGCCGACCTTCAGGTCCTCCAGCCGCCTCCACCCCCCCAGCGTGAGGAACGGATGAGTCGCCGTGACCTTCACCCGCCGGCCCAAGCGCGTGGTGACCTCGAACACCGGCTTGATCCCGTCGTCGACGAAGGCGCTCGGAGAGGTCCACTCGAACCGCCGGTCGGCGGCGAGCGTCAGCAGCCGCGCCGACCTACGCTCGACGATCTCGCCGATCGTGCGCACGCCGCCGTCGGCTTCCACCAGCTCGGCGTCGGCGCTGAGACACTTCCCCATCCCCGGCCTCCCCGCGACGATGATCAGGTTGCCGCGGTTCAAGCCGTGGGTGATCTGGTCGAAGTCGATGAAGCCGGAGGGGACGCCGATGAGCGTCGTCCCGGGGCGCTCTTCGAGGTCCTCGAGCGTCGAGTGGAAGACCTGCGCCAGCGGCACGAATCCGCGCTGGATGGCTTCCTCGCCGAGGCCGAGGATCGCCTGCTCGGCGCGGTCGAGGGCGGCGTTGGCCTCGAGGCCGCCGTCGAGGCAGTCGCGGATGATGCCGCCGGAGGCCTGGATGAGGCGGCGGCGGATCGAGCGCTCCTTGACGATCTCGACGTAGGTGTCGATGCGGCCGAGGTCGGGGAGGTCGAGGTCGAGGCTGGCGAGGTAGGCGATGCCGCCGACGCCGGCGATCCGCCCCTGCTGCTCGAGCTTGGCCTGCAGCGTGCGGAGGTCGATGCCGGCGCCCTCGTTGGTGAGGTCGAGCATCGCCTCGTAGAGGTGTTGGTGGCGCTCGAGGTAGAAGTCCTGCGCGCGCAGGCGCCCGGAGAGGGAGGGCAGCACCCGCGGGTCGACGAGCACGGCGGCGAGCACCGCCCGCTCCGACTCCTCACTGTGCGGCAGGGCCTTCTGTTGCGGCAGCGTGTCGAGCATGCGGGGGGCCCGGGAAGGGCGGCGCCGATTCTACCGCGCGGGAGGCGGCGGCTCGGCCTGCGCCGCCGCCAGCCGCTCTTCGAGGCTCTGGATCGCGGCGGTGAGGGCGGGGTCCTTGGCGCCGAGGGCCTGGGCGCGGCGATAGCTGTCGGCCGCCTGCTCCAGCCAGTAGGGGTTCTTGGCCTGCAGGTCGCCGAGCAGGTGGTAGTACTCGGGCCGGCGCTCGGCGTGGATCGCCAGCTCCAGCAGCTCGATCGCCGAGTGGATGTCGCCGGCCTCCGCCAGCACCCGCGCCCGTTCGAAGTAGGCGCGCGCCATCTCCTGCTGCTCGCGCGCGCGGGCGGCGGCCGTCGCCGGGCCGGTGCCGCCGGCGGCGCCCTCCATCGACGGCATCATCTCCCGGTCGTAGCGCTTCCGCCGGTCGGGAACGCTCAAGGTGAGGTAGGCGCGCGTGGCGCGCTCGAAGAGCAGCTCGAGCGTCCCCCGGCGCTCCCCGAGACCCACCCGAGGCGCGTGGCGCGGGTGGAGCAGCCGCGCCGCCTCCTCGTATGCCGTGTGCACCTCGTCGGGCGACGCGGCGACGTCGAGCCCCAGCAGCTCGTAGAAGGAGGCGGAGCCGAGGCGGGCCACCAGCGCCGCCACGCGCTCGCGGTGAGCGACCGGATCGAGAATCAGCGGCCGCTCGTCGAGCGAGCGGGCGATCCGCTCCTGGAGCAGGCGCAGCACCTCGTCGGGCAGGGTGTCGGGAGCGGGCATCGCGTGACGAAAGATTCTAGGTTAAAGCCGGGTCTGCTCACCGCTGGCAGGCAAGGTGCATCCGGCCTCCGGCGCGACGAGGGGAGGGTGCGATGAAAGGCAACGGGCGCCAGCCGCAGGCGGACAGGCCGGGACACTTCGATTTCCTGCGCGGCTTCCTGTTGCGGCCGAAAGAGGTGGCATCGGTGCTGCCGAGCTCGCCGGCGCTGGGGGCGAAGGTCGCCGAGTCAGGCGCCGCCGAGCGCGCCGGCGTGGTCGTCGAGCTCGGCCCCGGCACCGGCGCGATCACCCGCGAGCTCCTCCGCCGCATGCCGGCCGGGAGCCGGCTCGTCGCCATCGAGCGCAACCCGCACTTCGTTCGCCGCCTGCGCGAGACCCTGCGCGACCCGCGCCTCACGGTCTGGGCCGGTGACGCCGAGGAGATCGCCCGCGCCCTCGCCGCCGCCGGCGAGCGGCAGGCGGACCTCGTCGTCTCCGGGATCCCCTTCGCGGCGATGGACGACCGCATCAGCCGCCGCACCCTGGAGGCGGTGCGCAGCGCGCTGCCGCCGGACGGCCGCTTCGTGGCCTACCAGTTGGTCAGCGACGTGCGCCGCTTCGCCGATCCCCTCTTCGGGCCCCCCGACGTGCGCACCGTCCTGCGCAACCTGCCGCCGCTCAAGGTCTTCACCTGGCGGCAGCGCTGAGACGCGAAGCCCGTCCCTTCTCCACCGACCGGACCGTCAGCTCCAGCACGACCGCGGCGAGGATCTGGTCGCGATGGGCGGCCTCGCCGCGGCGGTAGCGGGCATACGTCGCGCGCAGGCGGTCGCCGTCGACGAAGCCCTGCTCGGCGAGCCGCGAGTCGCGGAAGAGGCCGGCGATCACGCGCGACGAGGCGCGACGCAGCGCCCCCTCCATCACGTCGTTGAAGGTCTCGAGGGTCCCCGGCTTCGCGTAGGCGACCTTGGGCGAGCAGCCGAGCGCGGCCAGCACCTTGCGCTGGACGACCCGTCCGTACCGCCACTCGGCCGGCAGCCGCCGGCAGAGCTCCACCAGCTCGGGAGTGCAGTAAGGGTGCGCCGGCCAAACCCCTCTCTGGAGGTGCAGGCGCGAGACCGCGGCGACGGATTCGAGCGAGGAGGTGTCGAGGAGCGCCTGCGGCGCCTCGTCGGCGAGCGCGCCGCCATCGGCGAAAGCCTCCCGCAGGAGCGCGGTGGCGAAGGGCGGGTAGGCCGACTCCCCCGCCGCACTCGGATCCAAGGCGTCCTCCTCCTCTTCGTCGACCTCGCCCGGTTGCGGCGAACACAGCTCGTCGCCGCCCAGTCCCGTGAAGATCAACCGCGCGCCGTCCGCCGCCGCGCGGTCGAGCATCCCGCCGAGCGCCTCTTCGTAGAACTCGCTCCACGGCACGGCGGCGAGCTCGCGCACGCGCCGGCCCCGGCGGTTGAACGGCGGGTCGTCGGCGCACGGCCGCGCGTCGTCGCGCAGGCGAAAGCGGCGCACGACCTCGGCGCGCCGGGCGCGCTGATGGCTGCCGGGCCGGCCGGGCATCAGCAGGCCGTAGGAGCGGACGCGGCCGGGCGCGATCCCGGCCGCGGTCGCCGCGACGATCGACGAGTCGATTCCGCCGCTCAGCTCCACCGCGACGGGGTCGTCCGGCGACGCCAGCCGGCGCCGCATCGCGGCCGAGAGGATCTCGCGGAAGGCCGCCACCACGCGGGTGCCGCGCTCGACGCGCCCGGCCCGCGCCTGCCGCTCCGGACGTGGATAGGCCACCGCGACCTGCGCCGACGGCGGCCTCCAGACTGCCGTCGCGCGCTCGGTGAGCATCGAGACGTCGGGGAAGATCGTGCGCCGCGAGTAGGGGTGGGAGAGACCGAGGAGGTAGAGCGCCGCGCCGGCCGGATCGAGGGCGTCCGAGCGGAGGTGGGGATAGAGCCGGGTGGCGTCCCAGTCCACGCGCAGCGCGCCGCCGCGCGCCGTGAGGTAGACGGGCGCGGTGCCCCAACGGCCGCAGCGCAGGCGCACCTCGGCCCCGCCGTCGCGTCGCTCGATCAGCAGCTCGTGGAAGTCGAGAGGCCAGCCGCGGAGGGTCGCGAGCTCGCGGTCGAGCTGGCCCTCGCCACAGTGGGTGATGGCCGGGGCGGCGCCGTCCGGCCGCGGCTCGCCGTCGATGCGCTCGCGGACGAGCACCGCGGTCCGCCGCGGCGAGACCAGCATGCAGGCGTGGAGGGCGGGATGATGGTACGGGAGGATCGCGCTGCGCCCGGACGACCAGCCGCCGGGCGCCGGCGCCCAGACGCCGCCGGCGTCGCGCGCGTGGAGACGCACTGAGAGCATGGAGCTCCTCGCGGAGTGGCGGAGCGGCCACACGCTCTGCAGCGTGTGGCCGCCCGTTCCTCGACTACGGGTTCCGGCGTTGGACCGCGGTGCTCAGCTCTTCCGCCTGAGCCCGACGTCGCCGATGCCGCGGCGCTTCGGCAGCGTGATCTTCTTCTGGCGACCGAGGTCGGCGGGTCCCCTCGCCTTGCCAGGGGTGGGCCTCTTCTTCTTCAAGCCGACGTCGCCCGCGCCGCGGGGCTTGCTGCCGAGGGGCTTGCGCTTGCGCCCCACATCGCCCGCGCCGGTGGGCTTCACGGGGATCTTCCGCCTGCGCCCGGTGTCGCCCGCGCCCGCGGGCTTCAGGACGACCTTCCGCCGGCGCCCAGCGTCACCCGCGCCGGCCGGCTTCGCGACGATCTTCCGCTTGCGGCCGACGTCGCCCGTGCCGGCGAGCTTCCCGATGAGCTTCTTCTTGCGCCCCACGTCGCCCGTGCCGGCGGGCTTCGCGACGACCTTCCGCCGGCGCCCGGCGTCGCCCACACCGGCGGGCTTCGCGACGATCTTCCGCTTGCGGCCGACGTCGCCCGTGCCGGCGAGCTTCCCGATGAGCTTGCGCTTGCGGCCGACGTCGCCGACGCCGGCCGGCTTGGTGGGAGTTGTAATGCGCTTCTTGCGCCGCCCCACGTCGCCGACGCCGCCCGGCTTCGGCGTGGGCGGCTTTCTCCTGCGCCCCACATCGCCGACGCCGGCGGGCTTGACGGGGATCGGCTCGATCCCACCTTCGCCCGGAACGCCTCCTGAGCCCGACGGAACGTCTGTGCTCATCTGTCGATCCTCCTTGCGATCTAGTGAATATTAACTTGGAGAATTCTACATCCGAACGCGCGACAGTCAACAGGTTCGGCTCATACCGACCGCAGTTGCTCGTAGATCTTCCGCCCGGTGAGCGGGCCGAGCGCCGCCTGCAGCTCTTCGACGCTCGCCTGCCGCACGCCTTCGGCGCTGCCGAAGCGGGTGAGCAGCAGCTTCCGCCGCCGCGGCCCGATGCCGGAGAGCTCGTCGAGCCGGCTGCGCAGCGTGCGCGCGCTCCGCCGCCGGCGGTGGCGCGAGACGGCGAAGCGGTGGGCCTCGTCGCGCACCTCCTGGAGGAGGCGCAGGCCAAGATCGTCGCGGCGGAGCTTGAGCGGCAGCGGCAGTCCCGGCACGTAGACCTCCTCCTCCCGCTTGGCCAGCGAGACGACCGGCGTCTCCTCGACGCCCAGCATCGCCAGCCCCTCGAGCGCGGCGTTGAGCTGGCCGCGGCCGCCGTCGATGAGGATCAGGTCGGGCATCGCCCCGACCTCCTCCAGGCGCCGGCGGTAGCGGCGTTCGACCGCCTCGCGCAGGGAGGCGAAGTCGTCGGGGCCGGCGTGCCCGGGGACGCCGCGCACGTTGAAGCTGCGGTACTCCCCCTTGCGCATCTTCCCCTCCTCCCAGACCACCAGCGAGGCCACCGTCTCGCTGCCCTGGAAGTTGGAGATGTCGAAGCCCTCGATCCGCCGCGGCGGCTCGGGGAGGTCGAGGTGGCGGAGCAGCGCCTCGGCGCCCGGCGCCGCCGTGCCGCCGCCGCGGAAGCGCCGCTTGTGGGCGAGGTCGGCGTTGCGCATGGCGAGCGCCACCCGCTCGGCCTTCGGGCCGCGCGACGGCAGCCGCACGTAGACCCGCTCCCCCTTCTTCTCCGCCAGCCACTCGGCGAGCGCCTCCTCCCCCTCGACCGGCAGCGGCAGGTGGATCTCCTTGGGCACGAAGGTGGTGCGTTCGTAGATCTGCGGCAGGATCTCGGAGAGCAGGCGCTCGGGGGCGATCGGCCCCACCCCTTCCCAGAAGAGCTCGCGCCGGTCGAGCACCTGGCCGCCGCGCATCACCAGCACCACGACCGCGGCGTTGCCGCCGGCGACGTAGACGCCGTAGACGTCCACGTCCTCCCCCTCGACCGAAGACAGCTTCCGCCGCTGCGAGATCGCCTCGACCTCGGTGAGGGCGTCGCGCACTCGCGCCGCCCGCTCGTAGTCGAGCGCCTCGGCGGCCTCCCACATCTCGCGCTTGAGGCGCTTGACGAGCTGGTCGCCGCGGCCGGAGAGGAAGAGGCGCGCCTGCTCGACCGCCTCGTCGTAGGCGGCCTTGGTGGTCAGCCCGGCGACGCAGGGCCCGAGGCAGCGGTGCATGTCGTAGTAGAGGCAGGGGCGCGGCAGCGAGCCGTCGATCTCCAGGTCGCAGACCCGCACCTGGAAGAGCTTCTGCACCAGCTTGATCGCCTTGCGCGCCAGCCCGCCGGGGAGGAAGGGGCCGAAGTACTCGGCGCCGTCGTCGCGCAGGCGGCGGGTGAAGACCAGGCGCGGGTAGGGATCGGCGGTGAGCTTGAGGTAGGGGTAGGTCTTGTCGTCGCGCAGCAGGATGTTGTAGCGCGGCTTGCGGCGCTTGATCCAGGTGTTCTCGAGCAGCAGCGCCTCGGCCGTGGTGTCGGTGGCCACGAACTCCACGTCCGCCGCCTCGGCCAGCATCGCCGCCAGACGCGGCTCGTGCTCACGCACCAGGTAAGAGGCCGCCCGCTTGCGCAGCGACGTCGCCTTGCCGACGTAGAGCGCCTTCCCCGCGGCGTCGCGGAAGATGTAGATGCCCGGGCGGTCGGGCAGCGCGCGAATGCGCTCGGCGAGGGCGTCGGCGGCCATACGGGCTCAGGATGCCACAGTGCCCGCCGCCTAACGTAGACTCCCGAATGATGAAGCGGCGAACGGCAAAGTGGCTCCTTCTCGGCGGCGCCCTCGTGGCGCTCGCCGTCCTGCTCGTGCCCGAGGTCATGAAGCTCGTCCAGATGGGCCCGAAGGACTACTGGGGCATGGTGCGGTACGACCAGCGGGAGGAGGGCGACTTGGTGGTCGGCGACGCGGCGCCCGACGTGGTCGTCCGGGCGCTGGACGGCGCTCCCGCCCGCCTCGGCGACCGGCTCGGCACGCGGCCGGTCGTCCTGGTCTTCGGCAGTTACACCTGACCGCCCTTCCGGCGCTCGGTCGAGCGCATCGCGGCGATGTCGAAAAAGTACGGCGACCGCGCGGATTTCCTCACCGTCTACATCAAGGAGGCGCACCCCGAAGACGAGTGGCAGGTGGAGAGCAACGAGACCGAAGGCGTCTGTTACCCGCAGCCCAAGACGACGCGGCAGCGCCTGGCCATCGCCAACGACTTCGTGCGCCGCTTCGACTACCCCATCCCGCTCCTCGTCGACCCGATCGAGAACCCCGCCAACGCCGCTTACGCCGGCTGGCCGGAGCGCTTCTACGTCATCGACGAGAACCGCAAGATCGTCTACAAGGGCGAGCCCGGCCCCTACGGCTTCCACCCCGAAGAGGTCGAGAAGTGGCTGGAGCAGCGGTTCGCATCGTAACCCTTAATGAGTTCTTCACCAAGCTGGACGCCAGAAGATAGCCTTTCCGGACTCGAAGCGGCTCTACGCCCCAAGCCGCCCCGCCACCAACTTGTATTTTACGGTAGCGATCCGTGGAAGCTGACGGAGACACTCTTCCTGCACTTCGAGAACACCAAGAACCTTCAGTCAATCCTCGCCACCAACGTAGGCTTCACGCCAAACGAGACACAGGCGACTCACATCTCTGTTTGTCTGAGGCAAGGGAGAGAACTCTTTCGCCTTGCGCGAGAGAGTGAGCTTCTAGCTCGGCCACTACTGATCTACTATGGTATGCACAGCTTCGCGAAAGCCGTGGCTCTCTCCTTTGGCAATCCGAAGACCCATGAAGACTTTCCGGAGGCTCACGGCCTCAAAGACACGCTTCAGATTCATGCATCCGAACTGGATAGATCTACAGTCAAGATTCTCAATGATGGCGTCTTCCAGCGTTTTGTGTCTGCTCTGCGAGAGACTACCGGCTTCCAATTCCCCGCACCAGTTGCTTCCTTTACATGGGCGCAGGTTCCCTCCACAGAGCCCAGCCGTTTGGCGAACCTCGAGATCTCTCTCAAGGACCTCTTCGCCCGCGTTCCTGGCCTTGGAGATTTCCTCGGGTTGACGCTCGGGGGCGAGCAAATGATCGCCCGGGCCGAGAGTCGCTTCGACCGCCTAACATCCGCCCCCGCCAAGTTCCATTTGTTGCTCTACGTTCGAGGCCCTCGAGTGACGGCAGATTGGGCAAGGACACTCCAGCCCGCTCTTCGTCAGTGGGGAGTTCTCCGTGAACAGCCAGGCGAAGTGATATTTGATAACACACCGCCCGATTGGACATATTCACAAATAGAGGAAGAAACTGCGCGGGTCGTTCGCCCAGTTGGTTCTCTTCTCTTCCCTATGGAAATGACACTTGGTGATGAAGCCTTGATAGTCGGTACTTTGGGCGGTCATACGTTGCCGAGCATGGCGATCGAGTATTTAGCAGCCTTTGCTTTGGGCAGCATTGCCCGATACCGGCCGGATCTTTGGGCCGACTTCGTCTCCCTCCGCTCAGCGAAGGGGCACTCCGGCTACCGTGCGCTTGTCGAACGGTTCCTCGACCTAATAATCGAGCGCTTCCCACTCAAAGTGCTCACAACGATGACAGAAACCCGTATCGTCCTCAGAAATCCGGGCGTGATCTCGGGATGAGTCGCAAGTAAAGCTCGTGCGCTAGTAGTGATACCGGCACTGCAGGAAGTCGATGCGGTCGTCGGTGACGACGTAGACCAGCCGGTGTTCTTCGGTCAGCCGCCGCGACCAGACGCCGCTTCCGAGGTGACGTAGCGGCTCGGGCTTGCCGATACCCTGGAAGGGATCGCGCAGGATGGCTTCGACGAGGTCGAGGACCCGCAGGGCGACCTTGCGGTCGGCGCGCACCCAGTACCGCAGGTCCTCCCGGAACTCGGGTTGGAAGACGGCGTGGCGCTCGCGCCGCCGCGTCACGCGCGGCTAGGCCTCGTCCAGGCCCAGATCGCGACGGAGGTCGGCCACCGTCTGCGGCTCTCCCTCCCCCGCTCGCGCCCTGGCCAGCGCCGCGAGCAGGCGCTCCGCGTTCTTGGGCGAGCGTAGGAGGTGCGCCGTTTCGGTCAGGCTCGCCAGCTCGTCGGCGGAGATGAGGGCGACGGCGTCGGCGCCCCGCCGCCGGATGATCACGGTCTCGCGGTCCTGTGTCACGCGGTCGAGCAGCCGAGCGAGGGCGGCGCGGGCCTGGGTGTAGGTCGTCTCGATCGCCATCTCGGCTCCTCCTTGTACAGGAAGACTGTACGGAACGGGGAAGCGACGGTCAAGGAGTGCTGTCCTCGCCACTCCGTTTTCCGTCATTCTCTGCATGATGACCACCGCCCCCTCCCCCACTCTCGCCGACGCCCGGGCCACGCTCAGGCGGGTCTTCGGCTTCGACGCCTTCCGCGGCGCGCAGGAGGCGGTGGTGGGTTCCCTCCTCGCCAGCGAGGACGCGTTCGTCGTCTGGCCGACGGGGGGCGGGAAGTCGCTCTGCTTCCAACTCCCCGCCATCCTGCGGCCGGGGACCGGGGTGGTCGTCTCGCCGCTCGTGGCGCTGATGCAGGACCAGGTGGCGGCGCTGCGGCAGCTCGGCGTGGCGGCGGCGGCGGCGCACTCGGGGCTGCCGCCGGGCGAGCTCGCCGCCGTCGAGCGCCGCTTCGCCGCGGGCGAGCTCGACCTCCTCTACGTCGCCCCCGAGCGACTTCTCACCGACCGCTTCCTCACCCTCCTCGACCAGACGCCGCTCGCCCTCCTCGCGATCGACGAGGCGCACTGCGTCTCGCAGTGGGGGCACGACTTCCGGCCGGAGTACCTGGGTCTCGGCGTCCTCGGCCGCCGCTTCCCGGGCGTGCCGCGGCTCGCCCTCACCGCCACCGCCGACCCGACGACGCGCCGCGAGATCGTCGAGCGGCTGGACCTGCCGCGGGCGCGGCTCTTCCTCGCCAGCTTCGACCGCCCCAACGTGCGCTACCGCGTCGTCGACAAGCGCGAGGATCCGGCGCGCCAGCTCCTCACCTTCCTGCGCGAGGAGCACGCCGGCGACTGCGGCATCGTCTACCGCCTGTCGCGCGCCAAGGTCGAGGCGACGGCGGCGTTCCTCGCCGAGCAGGGCGTGGCCGCGCTTCCCTACCACGCCGGCCTGAGTCCCGCCGAGCGCGCGGCGACGCTCGGCCGCTTCCGCGCCGGCGAGGGGCTGGTGGTCGTCGCCACCGTCGCCTTCGGCCTCGGCATCGACCGCCCCGACGTCCGCTTCGTCGCCCACCTCGACGTGCCGAGCAGCCTCGAGGCCTACCACCAGGAGACCGGGCGCGCCGGCCGCGACGGCGAGCCGGCCGACGCCTGGATGACCTACGGCCTCGGCGACGTGCTGGCGATGCGCCGGCGGATCGACGCCGGCGAGGCCGAGGAGACGCGCAAGCAGGTCGAGCGGCGCAAGCTCGACTCGCTCCTCGGCTACTGCGAGACGACGGAGTGCCGGCGGCGCGCTCTCCTGCGCTACTTCGGCGAGGAGCCGCCCGGACCGTGCGGCAACTGCGACACCTGCCTCGAGCCGATCGCCACCTGGGACGCCACGGTGCCGGCGCAGAAGGCGCTCTCGGCGGTCTACCGCACCGGCCAGCGCTTCGGGATGATGCACGTCATCGACGTGCTGCGCGGCGAGCGCACCGAGAAGGTGCTGCGCCACGGCCACGAGCGCCTCCCCACCTTCGGCGTCGGCGCCGACCTCGAGCCCAAGGCCTGGCGGACGCTGCTGCGCCAGCTCCTGGTGCGCGGCCTGCTCGCGGCCGAGGTCGAGGGCCTGCAGACCCTGCGTCTCGAGCCCGACGCCTGGCCGGTGCTGCGCGGCGAGAAGAGCCTCCTGCTGCGCGAGGAGCGGAAGCCGTCGGCGCGCAGCCGCCGGCGCGGCGAGCGGAGCGCCGCCGGCGCGGCGCCGGGCCTTTTCGCGGCCGCGCCCCTCGATCCCGCCGCCGAGCGGCTGTTCGAGGCGCTGCGCGCCCTGCGCCGCGACCTCGCGCTGGCGCAGGGCGTGCCTGCCTACGTCGTCTTCCACGACGCCACCCTCCGCGCTGTCGCCGCGCGCGCGCCGCGGACCCTCGCCGAGCTCGGCCAGGTCTCCGGCATCGGCGAGGCGAAGCTCGCCCGCTACGGCGAGGCGGTGCTTTCGAAAGTGCGCGAGGTGCTCGTCGGGCCCGATTGAATTCCCCCGGCGGCCTCGCTAGTCTCCAGCATCGCTCCAACGAGACAGACCACCGGCTGATGCCGGAGCCCCAGCCGCCGCTCGCCGGCGCCACTCTCGCCCACTATCGCCTCGCGAACCGGCTCGGCGCCGGCGGCATGGGCGAGGTCTATGCCGCCGAGGACACCAAGCTCGGGCGCCGCATCGCACTGAAGATCCTGCAGCCCGACTTCGCCGGCGACCCGCTGCGGCTCGAGCGGTTCCGCCGCGAGGCCCGGGCCGTGGCCGCCCTCAACCACCCCAACATCATTACGATCCATTCGGTCGAGGAGGACCGCGGGATCCACTTTCTCACCATGGAGTTGGTGGAAGGGGAGACGCTGCGGCAGCGGCTGCGCCGGGGCGGTCTGTCGCTCGCCGAGCTCTTGGAGCTGGCGGTGCCGCTCGCCGACGCGGTCGGGGCGGCGCACGAGCGCGGCATCACCCATCGCGATCTCAAGCCGGAGAACGTGATGGTGACCCGGGACGGCCGGGTCAAGGTGCTCGACTTCGGCCTCGCCCAGCTGCGCGAGCGCGCGGTCGCGGTCGACAGCCAGGCCGTGACCTACCTCACCGAGGCGGGAACGGTGATGGGGACCGCCGCCTACCTCTCACCCGAGCAGGCGATGGGGCGGGAGGTGGACGCCCGCTCCGACATCTTTTCGCTCGGCATCGTGCTCTTCGAGATGGCGTCCGGCAGGCACCCGTTCGCCGGGGCTTCCGCGGCGGAGATCATCTCGGCGATCCTGCGGGACAAGCCGGCGCCGGTGACCGAGCGCAACGCCGCGCTCCCCGACCACCTCGGCCGGATCGTCGGCCGCTGCCTCGAGAAGAATCCCGAGCACCGCTATCAGAGCGCCAAGGATCTTCGCAACGATCTGCGGGATCTGGGACGCGAGCTGGACGCGACGGAGCGCCTCGGCAACCGAGCTGCGGCGGCCGCGCCGGTGCGACGCCCCCGCTGGCTGCTGCCCGTCCTGCCGGCGCTTTTGGCCCTTGTGCTAGGCACGGGTTGGTGGCTGTTGAGCCATCGTCCGGAGAGCGCCCGCACGCCGCCCGCCGGGCCGGCGGACGCGCCGGACCGCGCCGCCATCGCGGTGCTCCACTTCCAGAACCTCACCGGGGACCCGAAGCTCGACTGGCTCCGCACGGGTCTCACCGAGATGCTGGTCACCGACCTCTCGCAATCCCCCGGCCTGGAGGTCCTGAGCACCGGGCGCCTCTATCAGATCCTCAAGAAGCACGACGCCCTCGATCGGGCGCCGCTGTCCTTCGAGGCCATGCGGGCGGTGGCCGAGGAGGCCGCCGTGCAGGCGATGGTGAGGGGCAGCTTCGCCCGGGTCGGCGAGCGCTATCGCCTTGCGGTCACGGTCGAGGAGCCGACGGACGGCAGGATCGTCGCCTCCGAGCGCGTCGAAGGACGCGGCCCTGAGACCCTTTTCACCCTGGTGGACCAGCTCTCGGCGGCGATCCGACGCACCTTCGAGATCCGCGCCCGGCCCGAGCTGCCGGAGACGGTGGCGGCGGTGACCACCTCCTCGGTCGAGGCTTGGCGCAACTACTCGGAGGCGAACCGGCTGGCCTTCGAGTCGAAACCGAGGGAGGCGATCGGCCTGCTCGAGCAGGCAGTCGCGATCGACCCGACCTTCGCTCTCGCCTACGCCAGCCTGGGGCGCCTGTACGAGAACCTCGGTAACACTCCTACCGCCCGGCACCACACGCGGCGCGCCATCGCACATGCCGAGCGGCTCCCGCTCGATCAGCGCAGCGAGATCGAGGGCTTCTACTACGCCGGCCGCTGGGCGACCAAGGACCGCGCCATCGCCGCCTTCCGGCAGGCCCTGAGGCTCTACCCCAAGCGCGAGTCGCTGCGCAACAACCTGGCCAATCTCTACGCCGAGCGGGAGCTGTACCAGCGCGCCCTCGACGAGTATCGGCAGCTCATCGAGCAGCGCACGAGCTACCCCGGCACCTACACCGCCGCGGCCAACGCCTATGCCGCGCTCGACCGGTTCGATGAAGGGTACCGGCTGCTGTCGGGGTTCGCCGGCCGCGCCCCCGACAACTGGTTCGTCCAGCTCGGGCTGGGCTGGCACCTGACCGAGTGGGGCAAGCTCGACCGGGCGGCGGCGGCATTCGATCGGGCCGCGGAGCTGCGACCGGGCGAGCTGTTCGTCGCCTACGGCCGCTGGCGGCTGGCCGTCCTGCGCGAGGACTGGCCGGCGGCGGCCCGCCACGCGTCGGTGATGGCAGCCGCCGACGACCCGTTCGGCCGCTGGCGGGGAGCGGCGTCGGAGGCGCGCAATCTCTTGTACCAGGGTCGATCCGACGCGGCACTCGCGCGGCTGGACGGCGTCGTCGCAGCCTACGGGAAACCGGACGCCTTGAGCGCGCTCGGGCGCTGCTGGAAGGCGGAGCTGCTGCTGCAGAGGGGCGAGCCCGAGCAGGCGCTGGCGGAGGCGGAGCTGGCTCGGCGGGAGGGCCGCGACGAATGGCCGGAGCTGCGGGGGATCTTCTTCGCCGCCCAGGCCCAGCAGGCCCTCAGCCGGCCGGTCGAGGCGCGCAGCCTGCAGCAGCTGCTGGCGGAGCGGAACGCCGCCAACCCGAACCCTGTCGAGGAGCGCCAGCTCCACCTCCTCGCCGGCCTCCTCGCGCTGGCGCGCGGCGAGGCGGCGACCGCCGTTGAGGCCCTCAACCGGGCCGCTGCCCTCCTGCCGCCCAAAGGCGTCGAGGTGCACTGGCACGTCTACCCCGACCACGTCCCGATCTGGACCGCGCTGGGCGAGGCCGAGCGCGCCGCCGGGCGGCCCGAGCGGGCGCTCGCGTGGTTCCAGCGGGCGGCCGCCAGCGGGTCGGAGCACCTCGAGCAGCCCGTGCCTTACGTGCGCAGCTTCTACTTCCTCGGCCGCATCCGCGAGCAACGGGGCGAGACCGAGGAGGCTCGGCGCAGCTTCGCGCGCTTCCGCGCCTTCTGGGCTGCCGGCGACCTCGACCGCGACCGGATGGCAGCGCTGCCGGCGGCTGTGCGCCCCTCTCCCTAGCCGCCCGGCGGCTGCACGTCCGGAATCGGTCGCTCCGTGCCCTCACCGAGCAGGTCGACGATCGCCCGGAAGTTACCCGCGCGCACGGCGCTCTTCTCGTCCTCGGAGAGGCCGGCCGCGGACGTGGCGGCTTCCGGGTCGGCCTTGTAGGCCTTCAGCACCGCCGGGTTCGTTGCGAGATCGGCGATGAATCGGCCGAGGCGGTTTTGGTCGCTCATGCTCCCTCCTCGGGGCCGAAGGCCCCGTTCACCCGATGGAACGCCGTGTTCAGTCGATGGCGGCCAAGCTATGCCGCCTTCCGCGTCGTGTCAATGCGAGTAGCGGAGCGGGCCTAGCCTCGGCGACGACGCTTTCGTTCTTCATTTCGCGCGGGATAGACTGGCGGCACCCCGGTTGCGAAGAGAGCGCGGTTTCTCGCGGAGGTCAGGATGTCCCCACCGGAGCGGACGATGAGCTCCGTAGGCCGCTCGCTCGTCGTCTTTTTCGCCTTCGCCAACGACCGCGACGACCGCGCGCGCTACCTGCGCAACCTGCCCGAGGAGCTGCGGCGGGTGCGCGACGCCATGGCGCCAGCGGTGGAGGCCGAGCTCTGCGAGGTGGTCGAGCGGGCCAACGCCACCATCGACGAGGTGCTGGACGTCTTCCAGGACCCGATCTACCGCGACCGCGTCGCCCTCTTCCACTTCGGCGGTCACGCCGGCGGCGCCGAGTTGCTGCTCGAGTCGCCGGCCGGCGCGGCGACCGTGGCCCACGCGGGAGGGCTGGCGCGCTTCCTCGGCGAGCAGCGCGGTCTCGTGCTGGTGTTCTTGAACGGCTGCTCATCGCGCGGGCAGGTGCAGGGCCTCCTCGACGCCGGGGTGCCGGCGGTCACCTCGCAGGCCATCGACGATGCAGTGGCGACCGAGTTCGCCGCCCGCTTCTACCAGGCCCTCGCTGGCGGCGCCCCGCTCCGCGCCGCCTATGCCGAGGCGCAGGGCGCGGTGCAGACCCGGCGCGGCGGCTTGGCGCGCGAAACCTATCGCTCCTTCGTGCCCGAGGCGATGGCGGAAGAGCGCTGGCCGTGGGACCTCCACGTCGCCCCGGGCGCCGAGGAGCGCGTCGCGCGCTGGAGCCTGCCGCTCGCCGCCCGCGATCCTCTCTTCGGGCTGCCGCCGCCGCCGGCGCTGGACCTGCCGTCCTCGCCGTTCAAGCACCTTGCCTGGTTCACCCGCGAAGATGCCGAGGTGTTCTTCGGCCGCGGGCAGGAGATCCGCGACCTCTACGAGGCGGTTACCCTGCCCGAGGCCGCCCCCATCGTGCTCCTCTTCGGCGCCACCGGGGTGGGCAAGTCGTCGCTGCTGGCGGCGGGCCTCGCGCCGCGGCTCGAAGCGACGCACGAGGTGGTCTACACGCGCCGCGACGGCGCCGGCGGTCTCGCCGCCACGCTGGCGCGGGCGCTCGGGGCCGCGGGCGCCGGCGCTCCGGCCGACCTCGGCGCGGCGTGGCGGGCGCGGGAGACGGCGGCCGGGAAACCCCTGGTGATGATCCTCGACCAGGCCGAGGAGGCCTGGACCCGCCCGCTGGCCGACGGGCGTGAAGCCGAGGAGCTGGCGGTGGCGCTGCGCTCGATCTTCGCGGTGCGGGAGGCCCGGCCGCGCGGGCGCCTGCTGCTCGGCTTCCGCAAGGAGTGGCTGGCTGAGGTGCTGCGGCTCGTTGACGGCGAGGCGCTGCCCCGCCTGCGCGTGGAAGTCACCCACCTGGGCTGCGATGCCATCGCGGAGGCCGTCGCCGGTCCGGCAAGCAGCGAACGCCTGCGGCGGCACTACGGCCTGGAGGTCGAGCCGGAGCTGCCGGGGATCGTCGCCGATGACTTGCTGGAAGATCCGGGCGCTGCCGTCGCCCCGGCGCTGCAGATCCTGCTGACCAAGATGTGGGCCCTGGCGGCAAAGGAGAGCCCCGGCGCGCCGCGCTTCACCGTCGAGCTCTACCAGCGGCTCAAGCGCGGCGGCATCCTGCTCGACGATTTCATCGGCGAGCAGCTCGACGGTCTGCGGCAATGGCGACGGGAGCTGGTGGACTCCGGCCTGGCCCTCGACCTGCTCGGCCACCACACCACGGCCGTGGGCACGGCCGAGACGCGCCAGGCCGCCGAAGTGGCGGAGCGCTACGGCGGCCGTGCCGACGTGAAGGACCTGCTCGCGCAGTGCAACGACCGCTATCTCCTCTCCGCCACCGAAGGCGCCAGTCGCCTTGCCACGACACCTTGGCGCCCCTGGTGCGCCGACGCTTCGAGGCCTCGGACCTGCCCGGCCAGCGGGCCTCGCGCATCCTCGGGCAGCGCGTCGTCGAATGGGCGGGGGGCAAGGAGGGGGCGCCGCTCGACGAGCTGGACCTGACGGTCGTCGAGCAGGGGGCGGATGGCATGCGCGCCTGGACCGCCGACGAGAAGCGGCTGGTGGAAAGGAGTCGCGACCAGCGGACGCGGCGCCGGCGGCTGCGGCGCAACCTGCGGTTGGCGGCGATGTTGGCCGTCCTCGTGATCGCGACGTCCGCCGCCGCAGCCTGGTGGCAGCGGGCCAGGGCCGAGAAGGAAGCGAGGACCGCTGGGCGGGTCACCGATTTCCTGACCGGCATGTTCCAGGAGCTCGACCCGTACCGCGTGGCGCTGGACGAGAACTCCTTGCCGCACATTCTCGAGCGCAGCCGGAAGAGGATCGAGAGGGACCTCGCGGACGAACCGGAGGCGCAGGACGAGCTAAGGGCGACGATTGGTGTGGTCTACCGCAACCTGGGCTTGGTCCGTCCGGCGAGGGAGCTCCTGCAGCAGGTCGTCGCCTTCCGCCGCCGCACTCTCGGCGAGGAGCATCCGGACACGCTTGTCGCGAAGAACGACCTGGCCAATGTGTACTCCGCGGCGGCGCGCCACAAGGAAGCCGAGGAGCTGTACCGCCAGGTCCTTGCGAGCCGCCGTCGCGTGCTGGGTGAGGAGCACACGGACACGCTCAAGGCGATGAGCAATCTGGCTAATGGGTATCGCCATCAAGCCCGCCTGAAAGAAGCGGAAGACATGAACCTGCAGGTCATCGCGCGCTTCCGCCGCGTGTCGGGCGACCGGCATCCCGACACGCTCAAAGCGATGACCAACCTAGCCAATCTGTATGCGCTCCAGGGCCGCCTGCGAAGAGCGGAAGAGCTCCATCGCCGGGTCCTCCAGATCCGTCGGGGTCTCCTGCGCCCGGAGCACCCGGACACGCTCGCGTCGATGACCAGCCTGGCCAATGTGGTGTCGACGCGCGGGCGCCCGCGGGAGGCCGAGGAGCTGCAACGCCGAGCCTTCGCGATCTCTCGTCGGGTCCTGGGGGAGGCGCACCCGGACACGCTCATGTACCGGGAAAACCTGGCCAATGCCTACTACGAGCAGGGTCGCCTGGACGAGGCCGAGAAGCTGTACCGCGAGGTCCTAGCGCTGCGCCGCCGCGTGCAGGGCGAGGAGCATCCGGACACGGTCGCCTCGATGAACAACCTGGCGATCTTGGCGCGGGATCGAGACCGCCCCAAGGAAGCGGCCGACCTGCTCCGCCGTGGCCTCGAGATCCATCGCCGCGTGCTGGGGCCGGAGCACCCGTCCACTCTCACCTCCATGAGCAACCTGGTCGCTGTGCACGCGATGCAGGGTCGCCTCGCAGAAGCCGAGGCCCTGCAGCGCCGGACGGGCGCCTGAAAGCAGCGGAGGGCCTGTACCGTCGGACCCTGGCGCGTTTTCGCCGCGGGCTGGGCGAAGAGCACCCGGAGACGATCTGGTCAATGAACAACCTGGCCGCCGTCGTGCGAGACCGAGGGCGCCTCGCGGAGGCCGAAGCCCTGTACCTCCAGGTCCTCGCGCGCCGGCGCCGCACGCTGGGCGAACAACACATCGACACGCTCACCACGATGACCGAACTGGCAGGCGTCTATCGGGCGCAAGGTCGCCTACAAGAAGCGGAGGGACTGGAGAGCCAGGCTCTCACGCTCTATCAGCAGGCGCACCCTCCACCGCCTTCACCGCGAAGTGCTCCAGCAGATAGCGATGGATGAACATGTAGCCGCCGCCCACCTTCTGCAGGAAACCGAGATCCTCGGCGGCGTAGTCGAGGAAGTCGGAGAGCCGCAGCGGCAGGAGGCGCTTGGCCGACAGGATCAGGCGGAGGACCCAGTGGTAGATCACGTCGGCGCCGCCGTACCAGAGACCGGCGTAGAGGCCCGCGGCGAGCGCCGCGAGGATTCCGAAAAGAGTGCCGTAGAGCGGCCCGAGAGCCGGACCCACTCCCGCCTGAGAGCTCACCCAGCGCCCGAGTGCGTACCCGCCGGCGGCGCCGGCGAAGCCGAAGGCCAGGCCCACGAGGCCGCCGCCCACGAAGGCGTTGCGCAGCGACAGCCGGATGCCCTGGTTGGGCACGGTCTTGAGCGCCACGACCCGGCTCTGGAGCCCGTTGAAGATGGTCCCGGCGAGCGCGCCCACGAGGGCCGCCGCCAGCCACACGAACCAGGGGAGGCCGAGCGAGGTCGAGAACGTGCCCGTGGCGCCGCCGAGAAGCGCGAGGCCGCCCAGCAAGGCGCTGCACACCAGCCCGCAACCCAGACCGGCGGTCCCGCCGCGGCGGAGCGCCTTCCCGACGCCGGCTCGGGCCCAGAGATTGACCGCGGCCCCGAGGACGGCGCCCACCACGGCGAGCAGCAGCATGAGGAACAACCACAGCATCAGGTACGGCCCAGCTTTCAGGAGCAGGGCGGTTCCCAACCCGGCGATCAGCCCGATCAGGGCTCCTTTGCCGACGCCGACCCATGACCACCTCAGGGTCTCCACCGTCTGGATCTCCCGCGTCCCGCTCTGGCGCGCGGCCCTCGTCCCCCAGAGCGGCGCGGCCACCACAGCGAAGGTCGGGCCGATGAAGAACGCGGCCAGCACCCCCACGAACGGCCCAATCGCCGCGTCGCCGCCTTCGTCGATCAGGCCGAAGACGGTGAAAAGGCCCCCGGCGACGACCACGGTGACGAGGGAGCAGAACAGCGTCAGGGCCACGAAGTAGAGGGCCGAGAAGGCGAGACGCCGCCATCGCGCCGGGGCCTCGTCGGCCATCCTCCAGAAGCGGCCGGCGCGAAGCCGCCACAGCTCGAGCACGGCACCGCTCGGGCTCACAACCAGGCCGGCGAGCAGCCCGAGGACGAGGGTGCCAACCGCCGCCATCGCGATAACTTCCACCAGCCCCTCCTCGACCACGGTCACCACCGAGGTCCCCGAGCTGGTTAGGAAGTCGATGATCGACCCACTGCCGTCCTCCATCGTTCCGGCCTGGAACAGGAGGAGGATGGCGCTCGGTCCGATGATGGCGGCCCAGAGCACCCCCAAGAGCACGCCCACCGCCAGCCGCGAGGCCAGGAGGTAGAGGGCGAGCTGTCCGCGCCCCGAGAGCCAGCTCGGCTGGAGCTGCTCGATCAGGAAAACCGTCTGCCCGTGCTGCTGCATGCCCCTGGCGAGCCAGGCCAGCCAGGCGGTGGCTTGGCGTTCGCTATACGGCGGCTTGCCCTTCCGCTCAGGCATGCGCGCCCGCTTCCGCCCGGCGGAACATGCGGGCGACGAAAGCCTCCATCAGTTTCTGGCGCCGGGCGGCGAGGGTCTCCGCGCCGGCGCTCTCGAGGGTCGTCACGGGCAGATCCTGGTAGGCCTGGACCATCAAGCTCAGCATCAGGGGCGAGCGGGCCTCGATGAGCATCCCGGAATCGCGTTCCAAGAGGCTCTTGAGGGCCGCCAGCGGGGGGCCCGCCCGCTCCAGGAAGGCGAAGACCTGATCGCGCGTGAACGGCTGGAGGCGGATGGCGCCGTTCAGGGCGAGGCGCACCGGCAGCTCCAGGTACTCTTTGAGGCGGCAGCAGACCGCGATGCTCGGCTGCAGGCCGGCCTCGGTAAATGCGTTGACCGCCTCGACACAGGCGCTCCGGGCCTCCGGCGCCACCTCGTCGAGACCGTCGAGCAACGGCAGCAGCCGGCCCTCGTCGAGCCAGGCACGGCCCACCCTCTTCGGGATCAGGTAGCGGACCGCCAGCCGGTCCACCAGCCAGTCGCCGAAGTCCTGTCCAGGGCCCTTCCACGAGGCGAGGTCGAAAAGGACCGGCACGGGGCAGGCGGGATCTTTCTCGGCCCGGTCGAGGAGGTCCCGAGCCAGCTCCAGGAGGCTGATCGTCTTGCCTGACCCGGGCTCGCCGAGAACGAGCAGCGAGCCGCCCAGCTCTTCGAAGACCTCGGCGACGCGCCGCCCGGCGGGCACTGCCGCGGCGCCCGCGTCCGCGGTGTCCGACACCGCGCCGAAGGGGCTCGCCGTCGCCCCCCCCACGATCTCCATCCCCAGGTCCAAGCGGGCGCTGCGCTGGAGCGAGCGCTCGAGCACCCCTTCGATCCAGAACTGGCGCACTTTGCGCAGCAGGATCAGCAGACCCTTGCGGGCATCGGGGGCGGCCACGGCCGGCGCCGGAGAAGGCCGCGCCGGGGCCGCCGGCGGCGGCGCGGAGGCCGGCGCCGCGCGGAACAGGGCCCCCGCGACGTCGACGCGGAACAGCGTGCCGTCGCGGGCGCGCAGGTGCAGCACCGGCGTGCCCCACTCGACGTTGTCTCCGAGGGCCATCTTGATCGCTTGGCGGGCCTCCGAAACCGCCGTGTCCACGGCGTCGCCGTCGGCCAGGGAGTCGTAGAACGTCCGGGCGAACTCGATGGCCGCGCGGTCGCTGATCTCGTACTGCATCGAGACCACCGCGGGGAGCCCTCGGCTCGCCAGGATCGCCCCGGCGCTCGAGCAGAGGCTCGTCTCGCTGCTGCGGGCACCTTCGCAAGCGTTGAGGACCGCGAGCTTGAGCGACGCATGGTCGGCCAGCAGCGTCCCCAAATCGCGGGCCGGAAGCCGGTGAGGCTCCCCGCCGCCGCCCGCCTCCGCGTCGAGCAGCACCAGCCCCTCGCCCGTCGCTTCGTCGAAGCCGCCGTGGCCGATGAAATGAAAGATGTGCCAGGGCCCTTGCTCCAGGGCCTCGCTCAGGTCCCGCCAGGTATGGCCGCCGACCCACTGGAGCCGTACCACGCCCTTGTCCGTCAGGTGCTCGATGGCGAGCGCCATCTGCTCCTGCTCGCGCGCCACGTTCAGACCGTGCCGCGCGCCCACCATGCCGAGGATCCGGATCGGCGGCTCCAGGGTCAGCGGCTCGATCGGCAGCCCCAACTCGAGGTGGCGCACGATGGGAGTCTCGCGCGAGAGGCTCAGGTAGTCCTGCTTGAAGTCCGGATCGAAGAGGTACTCCCAGGGCAGGGCGGCGAGGTCGGGGGCCTCGATGCGCAGCCGGAGCCGCAGGCCCTTGCCCTGGCCGCGGGCCTGCACGAGGCTGGTGTGGTAGCAGGCGTAGAGGGCCTTCTCGCGGGTGAGAGCGGCGAAGAGGTCGCGGCCCAGCTCCTGGGCGCTCCGCATCCGGTCGAGCGGCGCCTCTTCCGGCCGCGTCGGGGCGAAGCTGCGGCCCGCTCTGCCGGCGCCACGGGCGGCCTCCACCAGGCGCAGGCGGTCGCGGAAGATCGGGTCGGAAAGCGTCAGCTCGAGGGTGGCGTTCGTCTCCCCCGCCGGCGAGTCCAGGACGGAGACGGCGTAGACGCCCTCGCCGCGAGGGCTGATCTTCAGCTCGAGCTCCAGGTACTCCATGCCGGGCGTTACCGCCGCACCCCGATCGCCACCGTGGCCGTCGCCCAGTCGCGCTCCGGCACGTCCTCGACCCTCGGCGGGGCGAAGCTGCGCGACCCCTCCCCCGACTGGTAGAGGGCGGCCACCCGCTCGAGCGGGTTCTCGCCCCAGACGGCACGGGTCGCCTCCTGTTCCAGGAACCCGAAGTCGACGGGAGCGCGGGTGACCAGGAGCTTCAGGTGGACGAGCCCGAGGTCCGCGATCTCGCCGGGCTCGGCCGCCCAGGGGAAACCGGCGGGCAGGTGCAGGGGCAGGCCCCCGGCGAGCTTGAAGGAGTCGCGGCCGACCCGCGTCACCGCGCCTGGGGCCAGCTCCATCCCGCCCGCCACGTCGACGTCGCCCTGGAACGGGATGAGGAGCTGAATCCTGCCGTCGCTGCCGAACTCGACCAGACTCACGCGGACCGGGGCGTCGAAGCCGTTCTCGATCTCGAACTCCGCCGCCTCCCCCTCGCGGAAGACCGGGACGCCGTCGCCGGGCGCGGGCTCGGCGGCGATCAGCTCGTCGCCACGCTGGCGGTACGCGCGCAGCCCGACCCGCCCGCGCAGCCGGCTCGCCGGGTCGGGGTTGTCGAGCGCGAGGAGCGACCGGTAGCGGGCGACGCCGCGGAGGTCGCGGAGCAGGGCGTCGAGGTCGGCGGGCTGCGGCGGCTGCTCGGACCGCAGGTGCGCCGCGAGGCGCCCGTCGCGGCCGACCGCGGCCCAGGTCCAGGCGGCGAGCGGCCCCACGCCGGGGCACGGATCGCCGGGTCCGACGCCCGGCCGCGGCGGCAGGCAGCGGACGAGGACGTCGGCGTCGGCGGCGTCCTCGATCCGTTGCAGCAGGCGGTCGCCGTCGAGGAGGCCGGCGAGGCGGCCGGCCTCTGCGGCCCGCTCCGCCGGCACCGCGAGCGCGAGCCGCAGCCCCGGCGCGGGGAGCCGCTGCTCGGCGAGGAAGGCGCGCATCCCGGGCTCGGGCTCGCCGCCGCGTCCGGCCTCGAGCCGCCCGCGGGCGGTCGCGGCCGCGACGTCGCCGATGCGCACCGCCGCCACCTCCTCACCCGCGCTCCGGTCGCGGCTGCCGAAGGCGCGGATCGTCCACAGCGAGCCCGGCGCCACGCCGTGGGCGGCGCCGCCGGCGAGCTCCACCTCGTCTCCCGTGCGCGACAGGACCCGCAGGTAGGAGCCCGGCCGCACCTCCTCCGTACCGAACAGCAGCTCGTCCAGCTTGCCCTCGGCCTGCGGGTGCTGGCGGCCGTAACGCGCGGTGACCGCCGGCGCGACCTGCTCGATGAGATCGCGCCAGGTGACCGCCCGGTCGAGTCGCGCCAGCGCCTCGCCGAGAAAGAAGGTCAGGGCGCCATGCCGCACGACCTGGGTGCCGTCGAAGACCCGGTGCTCGCTCGCCAGCTCGTCGGCGCGGCAGGCGGCCACCATGACCGCGCGCCGCCGCCCCGGGAGCCATCCGGCCCGGCCGGCCTCCTCAGGCGCGCTCAAGCTCCGAGTCGCCGCGAGGACGGGCGGCGGCTCGCCGCCGGCGAACATCTCCGCCGGCGCGCGCAGGTCGGCCTCCACCTCGCGCGTCGCCTCGCCGAACGCGTCGCGGGTGACCGCGCCCGAGTGGCAGCAGTCGAAGAGCAGTGTGACGTACGGGGTCTTCTCGTTGACCCGCCGCACCCAGGCGTCGATCTCCTCGTCGATCAGGTCGCGGTTGGGCTTGCTGCCGCGGCCGCTGTCGTGGGTGACCATCGACTCGATCATCCGCCCCGGGGCGCGCGGGTCGGCCATCCGCGAGCCGTGCCCCGCATAGAAGAGGACGACGACGTCCTCCTCCCCTGCCGCGGCCGCCAGCTCCTCGAGCGCCGCCAGGACGCCCGCGCGCGTCGCCTCGGAGTCGCGCAGCGCGCGCGCCTCGGCCTCCGGGAAGCCGAAGCGGTCGACGAGCAGCGAGCGCATCAGCTCCATGTCGTTGACGCACCCCTCGAGGTCCGCGCCGGCGATCTCGGGGTAGCGGTTGATCCCGATGAGCAGGGCTCGTCTCTCCATCCTCGCGCCCTCCCGCGGAGGCCCCGGCCGCTCGTTTGTCAGAGTGGTGGCAGCATAGCATTCGCCTTCCGCTATCTTTCCGACAGACGGCGCTTGAATCGCAAAAGAGCGATATCGCTCCGCGGCGACGAGAGTTGGCGCGGAGTTGACCTTCTCCACGAAGCGTGTCAGAAATGGCGCGCAAATCGGTCCACAATCGACTCAACGAAGGGGGAAGAATGAAGAGCATGCTGCTTCGTCGGCACGTGGTGGTTTTCGCCGCCTTTCTCATCCCGCTGCTCGCCGCCTCGTGCACGATCCAGCGCGCGATGGTCAAGCCCGAGGGCGCGAGCGGGGGGAAGAAGGCTCCGGCCGCGCTGGCCAACAAGATGGCGCAGGCGCAGAAGTTCGCGCCCTGGGACGAAACAAGGCTGCAGGACGCCGGCCCCGCCAGCTTCGCCGAGCAGGACTGGCTGGAGAAGAACACGGACGGCCAGGGGAACGGGCCCACTCCGCTCAGCGCTCTCAGCGGGGCGCTCGCCGGCTGGAAGGGGTTCAAGGCGCGGCCGGCCGAGGGGGGCGGGGCGTGGCAGCCGTTCGGCCCCACCAACGGCATCAACGACCTGGCCAACCCGTACCGCGACCGCTCCGTGTACAACGCGGGGACCGAGAACTTCAGCGGCCGCACGGTCCACGCCGTGATCTCGCCGGACTGCACGGCGGGCGATTGCACCCTGTGGATCGCCAATGCCAACGGCGGCGTCTGGCGGACCGCCGACGCGCTCGCTCCAGAGCCGGCGTGGGAGTACGTCTCGTATGCCTTCGAGCAGAACAACGTCTCGTCCCTCGCGCTCGACCCCAACGACGCCAGCCACAGGACGCTGTGGGCCGGCACCGGCGAGCCCAACGCCTGCGGCAGCGGCTGTGAGGCCGGGGTCGGCGTCTACGTGTCGACCAACGGCGGCAACTCCTGGAGCGGCCCGCTCGGCGTGGAGGCCTTCTTCGGCCGCGCCGCCGGCACGGTCGAGGTCAAGCCGGGCGACCCCAACACCATCTTCGTCGGCGCCGGCCGCGGCGTCGTGGGCGTCAGCAACACCTGCTGCGGCGGCGCCGACGCGCTAATTCCCGGCGCGCCGCACTTCGGGGTCTGGCGGTCGCAGGACCGCGGCCAGACCTGGGAGCTGGTCAACCAGGGCGACGCCGCGCTCTGCACCGCGTTCACCCCCGATCAGGTGTCCTTGAACGGCACGCCCTGCTCGCCGCGCGGCGCCCGCCGCGTGAAATTCGACCCGGTCGATCCGAACACGGTCTACGCCTCGTTCTTCGCCCGCGGCATCTGGCGCTCGAAGTCGAACGGCGATCCGGGAACCTGGGAGCAGATCATGCCGCGGCTCGGGCCCGCCACGGTCACCACCGAGCGCGCCGAGTTCGACGTCGTCGAGCTGCCGAGCGGCGAGACGCGGATGTACGTCGGCGTCGGCGGCGGCGGCCTCTTCGCCCGCTTCCGCCGCAACGACGCGGTGCGCAACCCGGCCGCCGCCACGGTCGCGGCCTCCTGGGTGACCACCACTAGCTCTGTCGTCAACTCGCCGGGCTACTCCAGCTTCGGCTTCTGCGACGGGCAGTGCTCCTACGACAGCTACGTGTACGTCCCGCCGGCGTCGTCGGGGGCCACGGTCGACACCGTCTACCTCTCGGGCGCCAACCAGTACAACGAGAACAACTACGCCCCCAGCACCAGCGGGCGGTCGAACGGCCGCGCCGTCCTGGTCTCCACCGACGCCGGGGCGACGTTCACCGACCTGACCGAGGACAGCCGCAGCAACACTCAGCCGGGCGCGCTGCACCCGGACCACCACGCGGTGGTGGTCAACCCGACGAACTGGATGCAGTTCTTCGACTTCGGGGACGGCGGCGTCAACCGCTCGGACGGCGTCTTCGTCGACGAGTCGGCCGACTGCGCGGCGCCGCCGAAGTCCTACACCGGCGGGAACCGCACGTTCTGCGAGCTGGTGCTGTCGCGGGTGCCGCAGGAGCTCAAGGCGATCAACAAGGGCCTGCGGACCCTCCACTTCTACCAGGTCGAGTACGACCGGACGAACCCGGACCGGCTCGCCGGCGGCACCCAGGACAACGGCTCGTGGGAGACGCTGGGCGACAAGGACACCTGGGTCAACGTCAACGTCGCCGACGGCGGCCACAACGCCTTCGACGCGCCGGGGCCGGGCCACGATCCGGAGTTCGCGCTGACCTCCTTCCAGGTCGGCCAGCTCTCGGTGCGCTACAACTCGCTCGACCAGTCCGACGTCAACTGGATCTCGGACACCCTGTTCATCCTCTTCAACGAGGCCTCGCCGTTCATCACCAGCGCGATCACCGACCCGGTGACGCCGGGCACCCTCTTCACCGGCCGCGAGCACGTGTTCCGCTCGAAGAACTGGGGCCGCGCCGTCGGGCTGACCAAGGCCAAGCACCGGCAGCACTGCAACATCTGGACCGGCGACGGCGACATCGACGAGGACGGCACCTACGAGCCGCTCACCGACCTCTGCGACGACTGGAGGGCGCTGGGCAATCAGACCGCGGCCGGCAGGCTGACCAACGCGGTCTTCGGCGACCGCGCCGGCGGGCACATCTCCACGGTGGAGCGCGCCTACAGCGACACCAGCACGCTGTGGGCGACGACGAGCACCGGCCGCGTCTTCATCTCCAAGAACGTCGACAACGCGGACCCCACGACCGTCACCTTCACCCGGCTCGACAGCCTGGCCGCCAACGACCCGCCGCGCTACCCGACGGCGATCTTCGTCGACCGCACCAACCCGAACCACGCCTGGATCAGCTACAGCGGCTTCACCGCCAAGACGCCGCTCACGCCGGGCCACATCTTCGAAGTGACCTACAACCCCGGGGCGGGAACGGCGACGTTCACGATGCTCGACTCGCTGGACCCGGAAAAGAACTACCCGGACATCCCGGCCAACGCGATCGTCGTCACCAACGCGGGCTCCATCTACGTCGGCAACAGCTTCGGAGTCGCGGTGAAGAAGGCCGGCACCGACAAGTGGAAGCCCTCGCCGGCCGGTCTGCCCAACGTCAACGTGGCCGACCTGGTCTACATGCCGGAGAGGGACTCCCTCTTGGCCGGTACGCACGGCCAGGGCATCTGGAAGCTGAAGGTGAAGTAAGCGGAGGAGGGATCCTGCGGTAGCTGGCGGCGGGTCGCGGCGACGCGGTCCGCCGCTTTTCTTTTTCCGGCGGCGAAGGGCCAACCGGGCCCGCGGCGCTGCGTCTAAGGAGAAGCAGCGCGGCCGCCGGCCCGGCGGCGCGCTCTTCAGAGGAGACGATCCGATGCGCATTCACTCGCTGTACTTCGCGGCCGCGGCCCTGCTGCTCGCGTCCGCGCCCGCCTGCGCCGACGGTTTCAACGTCAGCACGCGGGGGGACGACATCCGCGACTGCTCGGACCTCGAAGTCACTGCCCACGGCCGGCGGGTGGCGCGGGCCGAGGAATCCTTCACCCTGCCGGCGCCCCGCGGCGCGCGGCTGGTCGTCGAGGGTTCGCGCAACGGCGGCGTCTACGTCACCGGCGGCGCCGGGCGGGACTACGAGGTGCAGGTCTGCAAGGCCGCCGTGGCGGGCACGCAGGAGGCCGCGGAGCGGCAGCTCGCGCGCATCCGTGTCGAGTCCGGCGATGGCCGGCTCGCCGGCAGCGGGCCGGGCGGCGGCGACTGGCTGGTCTACTTCCTGATCGCGGCGCCGCGCGACGCGGCCATGGACGTGGCGGTGCGCAACGGCCCGCTCGCCGTGCGCGACACCGCCGGCGACTTCCGGCTGCGCGCCGAGAACGGACCGATTGCGCTGCGCGGCACCGAAGGCGCCTACGACGTCGCGGTGCAGAACGGTCCGGTCTCGATCTCCGGCGGCGGCGACGACGTGAAGGTGCGCGCCAACAACGGCCCCATCTCGGTGCGCCTCGCCGACGGCGACTGGGACGGCGAGGGCCTCGACGCCCGCGCGGTCAACGGCCCGCTCAGCCTCTCGGTCGGCGAGTCCTTCCGCTCCGGCGTCGTCGTCGAGGCCTCCGGCAACTCCCCTTGGAGCTGCTCCGGCTGCGCCGCCGCCCGCCGCACCTGGCAAGACGAAGGCCGCCGCTTCGAGCTCGGCGAAGGCCCCGTCCGCGTGCGCCTCTCGACGGTCAACGGACCGGTATCGATCAAGGTGCGCTGAGCGGGGCTGTTCCCTACCCCGCGTAGATCTGGATCTCGCGCAGCTCCTTGAGCTTGTCGCGGAGTTCGGCGGCCTCCTCGAACTCCAACCTCTTCGCGGCGGCGCGCATTTCTTTCTCTAACCGCGCGATGCGCTCGGTGAGGGGTAGCTCGGCGCGGTCGGCCAGCTCGGAGAGGCGCGCGGGGCCGCCGGCCGCGTAGTAGTCGAGGCTGCTCATCTGCACCAGGGGGCTGTGGATGTCCTTGAGGATCGAGCGGGGCTCGATGCCCATCTCGACGTTGTAGGTCTCCTGCCGCACCCGGCGGCGGCCGGTCTCCTCCATCGCCCGGCGCATCGAGTCGGTGACCTGGTCGGCGTAGAAGAGGACCCGGCCGTTCAAGTTGCGCGCCGCGCGGCCGGCGGTCTGGATGAGCGAGGTGCCGCTGCGGAGGAAGCCCTCCTTGTCGGCGTCGAGCACCGCCACGAGCGACACCTCCGGCAGGTCGAGCCCCTCGCGCAGCAGGTTGATGCCGACCAGCACGTCGAACTCGCCGCGGCGGAGCGCGGTCACGATCGCCACCCGCTCCAGCGTCTCGACGTCGCTGTGCATGTAGCGCACCTTGAAGCCCAGCTCGGCGAGGTAGTGGGTCAGCTCCTCGGCCATGCGCTTGGTCAGCGTCGTCACCAGCACCCGCTCGCCGGCGGCGACCACCTTGCGGATCTCCCCCACCAGGTCGTCCACCTGCCCATGCGCCGGGCGCACCTCGATCTGCGGGTCGAGGAGCCCCGTGGGCCGGATCACCTGCTCGGCGACGATGCCGCCGGCGCGCTCCAGCTCCCAGGGCGCCGGCGTCGCCGAGACGTAGATCCGCTGCCCCACCCGCGCGTCGAACTCCTCGAAGGTGAGCGGGCGGTTGTCGAGCGCGGAGGGCAGCCGGAAGCCGAAGTCCACCAGCGTCTGCTTGCGCGAGCGGTCGCCGTGGAACATGCCGCGCACCTGCGGGATCGTTTGGTGGCTCTCGTCGACGACGAGCAGGAAATCCTCGGGGAAGTAGTCGATGAGGGTCGGCGGCGGCTCGCCCGGCGCCCGGCCGGAGAGGTGGCGCGAGTAGTTCTCGATGCCGTGGCAGTAGCCGATCTCGCGCAACATCTCCAAGTCGAAGCGGGTGCGCTGCTCGAGGCGCTGGCGCTCGAGGAGCTTGCCCTCGGCCTCCAGGCGCCCGAGGTGCTCGACCATCTCGACCTCGATCCCCTCGATCGCCTTCTCCAGGCGCCAGCGCGGCGTCACGTAATGGGTCTTGGGGTAGACGGCGACCTGCTCGACCTCCTGCAGGACGTCACCGCGCAGCGGGTCGAAGCGGCTGATGCGCTCGATCTCGTCGCCGAAGTACTCGACGCGGATCCCCACGTCCTCGTAGGCGGGCAGCAGCTCCAGCACGTCGCCGCGGACGCGGAAGGCGCCGTGGTAGAGATCGAACTGCGTGCGCTCGTACTGCATCTCGACCAGGCGGCGGAGGGAGGTGTCGAAGCCGGTCGCTTCGCCGCGGCGGAAGAACTGGAGCATGGCGGAGAAGGTCTCGGGCGAGCCGAGGCCGTAGATGCAGGAGACCGAGGCGACGATGATCACGTCCCGCCGCTCCAAGAGGGCCTTGGTGGCGCGCAGGCGGAGGCGCTCGATCTCCTCGTTGATCGTCGTCTCCTTCTCGATGTAGGTGTCGGTCTGCGGGACGTAGGCCTCGGGCTGGTAGTAGTCGTAGTAGGAGACGAAGTACTCGACGGCGCTGTCGGGGAAGAAGCTGCGGAACTCCTGGAAGAGCTGCGCCGCCAGGGTCTTGTTGTGTGAGAGGACCAGGGTCGGGCGGTTGACCTCCTCGATCAGCTTGGCAATGGTGAAGGTCTTCCCCGAACCGGTGACCCCGAGCAGCACCTGCTCCTTCGTCCCGTCGCGCACCCCCTCGACGAGCTGCTGGATCGCCTCGGGCTGGTCCCCCTGCGGCGTGAACGGCGAGACGAGGCGGAAGTCCGGCATACGGCGATTCTAACCAGCGGGAGGGGGCGCTTCCTTCCGCCGCAGCTCGGCGATGAGGCGGGGGGAGGTGGCGCGGTGCCAGGGGGTGCGGTCGTAGTCGCCCCAGAGGTTGGTGACGGCGAGGCCGGCGGTGCGGGCGCGGCGCTGCAGCTCGGCGAGCGACCAGAGGCGGCCGCGGAAGCTGGCCGCGACGGCAGGCGCGCCGGGAGGCTCGTAGGTGAAGCGCACGGCGCAGACGCGGCTCCCCGGCTCGCAGCGCAAGACCTCCTCCACCGCCAGGCCGCCAGCAACGCGGTGCGCGATGACGAGCCCGGCGCGCGACGCGGCCACCCGCCGCCGGCGCGGCGAGAGCCAGGCGGCGTCGAGGACGAAGCGCCCGTCCGGCGCCAAGTGGCGGGCCGCGGCGCGCAGCGCCCGGTCCCGGTCGGCGTCGTTCAGGAGATGGACAAAGGGGTCGTCCACGGCGGCGACGAGGTCGAAGACGGCGCGCAGCCGAAGATCACGGGCGTCGGCCGCGAGAAGCCGTACGTTGGCCAGTCCCGCCAGCCCTCGCCGCGCCACGGCGAGCAGCTCGGGCGCGACGTCGAAGGCCGTGACCGCGCCGGCCGTTTGTGCGAGGAAGGCGGTCGCCCGCCCCGTGCCGCAGCCGATCTCCAGCACCCGGCACCCCGGCGGCTCCCCCGCCGCCGCGCTCCAGAACGGCCCGTCGCCGCGCCCGGCGAGCTCACGCTCGTAGAATGGCAGGATGCGCCGGTAGTAGGCACGGACCTCCTCGGCGCTCTCTCGTCGCACGCGCTCTCCGGCCTCCCCTCTCCACTACGATACTGTGCAGAGACAAGAGGCACAGCCAAAGGAGAAACCCCATGTCCGTGGCCAAGATCATCGAGATCAGCAGCGACTCCACCGTCAGCTTCGAGGACGCCATCCGCGACGGCCTCCGCCGGGCGGGCAAGACGGTCAAGAACATCAAGCGCGCCTGGGTCGCGGATCACCTCGTGGAAGTGACGGGGAACGAGATCACCTCGTTCCGCGTCCACCTCAAGATCACCTTCGTCGTCGACGACTAAACGCCTCGCGGCCGCGCGACCGGCTGCCTGAATGAAGCATGGCGACCCACGCCGGCCTCTACGCCAAGGGGTTCGCGGCCTGGCTCGGCTTCGGCGCCGTCGTCGTAGCGCTCGGTGCGGTGCGCGAGGCGCTGCTGCGGCCGCGCCTCGGCCCGCTCCGCGCCGAGCAGCTCGAGACGATCGTCGCCTCCGGCGTCGTTCTCGCGCTCATCGTCTGGTTCGTGCGCGCCACGCGCCCCACGCGCCGGCAGGCGTTCGTCCTCGGCGTCGCCTGGGTCGTCCTGACTCTGCTCTTCGAGTTCGGCGTCTTCCACCTCGCCCTCGGCATGCCGATGGACGAGCTCCTCGCCGCCTTCGACCTGCCGCACGGGCGACTCTGGCCGGTGTTCCTGCTGACGCTGTTGGTGGGGCCGTGGCTGGCGGCGAGGCGCGGGTCGTAACCTGCAGGTTGCATTCGGTGGTGGACACATGGGTTCGCCGACTGCCGGCTCGGTGGTGTGCCCTACAAGCGGGCCGCTTACCTCTGGATTACGAGGCGCAATGATGGGATGGACTCCTCCTGCGACTCAGACGGCATCGACGTGCCAGAGTCGCCGGCGGCAACCGAAAGGAGGAGTCCGCCATGCAGTCTACGACCATCGCTGTCGACCTCGCAAAGAACGTTTTTCCAGGTGGCGGTCTCCCGCCACCCCGGCAAGGTCGCCGAGACGCACCGACTCACGCGCGGCGAGCTCGTACGCTTCTTCGCCGAGCGCCAGCCGGCGGTTGTCCTGCTCGAGGCCTGTGGCACCGCCCATTTCTGGGCGCGACAGCTCCAGCAGCTCGGCCACCGCGTCCTGCTCCTGCCGCCTGCCCATGTCCGCCGCTACGTAACCCGGAACAAGACCGACCAAGCCGACGCGAAGGCGCTGCTCGAAGCCCACCGCAACGAGGAGATCCGCCCCGTTCCGGTCAAGTCGGTCGCCCAGCAGACCCTCGCGGCTCTCCATCGCCTGCGTTCGGCCTGGATCGCCGATCGCACCGCGCGCATCAACCTCGTCCGCGGCGTGCTCCGCGAGCTGGGGCACCCGATCCCCGTCGGCGCTCGCCACGTCGTCCCACAGGCCTGGGCTCTTCTCGAATCTGCCGCAGCGAGCTGCCGGATCCGCTCCGGCTCGCCCTGGCGGAGGCCTGCCTCGAGATCCGCGACTTTGAAGCCCGTCTCCAAGCGATCGAAAAACAGCTCGAGGCTCTCGCCAAGCAGACGCCCGTCGTCGAGCGCTTGCGCTCCATCCCGGGCGTCGGGCTTCTGACCGCCACCGCCTTGGTCGCCTTCGTCGGAGAGGTCGGCCGCTTCACCACCTGCCGCCACTTCGCCAGCTATCTCGGCCTCACTCCCCGCGAGCGCTCCAGCGGGCAGACGCGACAACTCGGCCGCATCAGCAAACGCGGCGACGCCTACCTGCGCACTCTCCTCATCCACGGCGCCCGCGCCGTCCTCTGGGCCGCCAAACGTCTGCAGAAACCTGATCGCCTGCGCGCCTGGGCACTCGCGGTCGAACGGCTCCGCGGCCACAACCGAGCCGCCGTGGCGCTGGCCAACAAGATGGCCCGCATCGCCTGGGCCGTCTGGAGGAGCGACACGGCCTACCAAGCGCGGCCGCTGGCCGCGTGAAATCGGCCGGGTAGGAGAGAGAAACGCTTCCTCCCGCAAGCTGCTGTGAGATCGAACGGATGGCACGATCGGTAAGACCGGCGTTTGGAATAAGCCGATAACCCCGGTGGCCCGCTCAAGGCCGCTGTCAACGATTGGCTCCCGACGCGCGACTTCCATCATGGCCCGGAGCTCCGAATGCTCCACTCAGAGGCCGGAGATACGAGTGCAGTCTTTCACGATCGCCCACCCGCCCTCCCCGCGCGCAGCTTGACGGAGGAGTCCAGATACGAGGGGTTAGGCGACGGGCCCTCGGAAGGTCCATAGGCCTGACTCAAGAAATGCCCTTATGCCGTCAGCGCTCACAATAGCAATGCGTCGCAGAGCCTCCGCGTAAAACGCATCCGTTAGTTCGGAGCGGACTGAGGCGTGCAGGATTGAATGGGTAATTCCTGGTGATTGGGGATAGTCGAACCAGAGCCATTCCGACTTGTCGAGCTTGACATTCTCCGCAGTCAAACGGCCTGTCGAGATTTCAGCCGTTCCTAGGTCAACGGAGGATGACCAGAGAGAAGCCGTTGTGAACACAGCGGGGACGAAAGCAGCCGCCTTTCCCCTTGGAAGCAGGTCCTCGCGATCGCGGAGAAACTCCATTAGGCCATTGAGGCCGCGGCACACCTGAGTCGCGGCGTCCTCGATCTCGCCACGACCAGATCCACCGGTGTCACCCAGGTCGCCTGTGCGTACCTCCAAGCCAACCTGATAGGCGTTCTGGGTTGGAAGGAGCCCTTGTCTGGTGGCTAAGACGTGACCCTCGGAAGTCCGCCGCACGACTGAAGCCGAGGACGTGCCGCTGTAGTAGTCTTTCTGGGGCCAATCGGCCTGCGCGAAGCACCAGTTGGCGACCGCTGGATTGGCCCGCTTACATTCACAAACGAGGAAGATGTTCGGCAAGTTGTTGTGCAGAACGAAGTCGATGCGGGTGTCACGGCCCTTTGCTTCAACGCCGAACTCAGCGACGACGGGATACCACGGAGAGCCTTGCTTGCGGAGTTCCTGCACGTGCCGCAGGACGGCATATTGGAAGCCATAACCATGACGGTCGAGAGCCTTTCTGAACCCTGCTTCGACTAGCGCCCCCTCGTCCACAGGTGATCCCCCCTGCAGCCTAAAGCGTATGAGCTGAGCAACGGCCCCCGCGCGAATGCGGGAGTGACGACCGCTGCAACGCTGCACTAGCTCATCTCAGTGGCCCAGCGATATGGAGTTCAACGGCGAGCCGAGCGAGACCTCTGCAACGATGCGCTCGCCGGCAGCTGCCCCTGCGCTTGAGCAAGCGCTACCCATTCGGCAACGACGAGTGCCTGGCCGAGATCGCGGGTCCTTGTGTGAGCCCGGATGAATTCTCCCTCCTGCACGTGTCCGGCCTTGAGGGATCCGAGGATGGTACTGATGGCGGCAATCAGGGTAGCGTGAGCTGATAGTTGGGGGTCGAGAAGGAGCTCCAATTCGTACCGTAGCTGGTCGATGTGAAGGTACTCCACGTCGTCGCGATCCTCGAAGCCCGCGGTGAAGTAGTGCAATGTCTTTCCCAGGAACTCGGCTAGTTTCTGCCGGACCTCTGCTGCCCAAGCGGTGCGCCGATCGCTTTCGAGCTTGAGGCAAGTGGTCCGCCAGGTGACGAACGGCCCCACGAAGACGGCGAGCAGAGCGACGGTCAATGAGAGGACTGTAATGAGGTCTTTCACGTACGATACCTTGAACTTGTAGGATCTCCTGCCCGAAGCATAGAGAGGACGTTACCACTGCCGCCTAAGGGCAAGCCTACGAGGGTCGAGGTGCGGGCGGGGCGGCTGGTCGTCCGGACTGTCTAGAAAAAGAGGACGGGGGGCGTCGCCGCCCCCCGTGGTGCGCTTGTCGGCTTACTCGGTGGTCTCCGCCGTCCGTGCCGGGGTCGGTGCCGGAGCCGGGGTCTCGGGCTTCTTCGTGCGGCGGACGCCGCGCGGCCGGAGGCCGAACTCGTGGAGCACCTTGTTCTTGGTGCCGAACTGCCCGCGCAGGGCCGCGTCGGCCTGGCTACGCAGCTCGACGCCGCGAGCCTCGGCTCGCCGGCGCTTCTCGTTGGTCTCCCGCAGGCGCGCGGTGTAGATCTCCTGCTGGTTCTCGAGGCCGCGGGTCTCGGCGAGCCAGGCTTCGAGGTCGGTCTGCAGGGGCTCGAGCAGGGGGATCTCGGGCAGGCGCGCCTTCAGGTTGGTGCTCAGGACGTCCATCGCGGCGATGAGCTCGATCAGGTTGCGGTCCGGCATGGGGCTCTCCTTCATTCCAGTCGACTGGAGAAGCGCCGGGCGGAGGATTCCGCCGGCGGGGGTGAGACGGAGGGGGCGGCGGGGGGAAGCTTCGCTTCCCGGAGGGGAAGCTTCCCCACCCGAAAGGGAGGCTTCACTTTTCAAAAGGGGAGCTTCGCCATCCAAAGGGGAAGCTTGACCTTTGAGGAAGCTTCGCCATCGGAAAGCGAAGCTCCGCTCTTCAAGAGGGAAGCTTCCCTACCCGAAAGGGAAGCTTCGCCTTTCAAAGGTGAAGCTTCGCTCTCGGAAGGGAAGGCTTCGCTTTTCAAAAGGGAAGCTTCGCCATCCAAAGGGGAAGCTTCGCTTTTCAAAAGGGAGGCTTCTCCTGAGGCGGGGAGGGAAGCCCGGTTCCGTGTTGTCAGAGCACGCATAGCGGGTATCTTACCTGCCTATCGTGGCCTGTCAACCCACTCAGGCGGGCAGAGCGGGAATAGCTACCCGGACCCGTGGTGTACACTCCCAGCATGGACCCGAGCGGGGCGGCGCAGCCCGAAGGCCAGCAGCTCGCCCAGGCGCTCCGGCGGAAGATCCGCGAGGCGGGGTTGAGCTACGGCGAGGTCGAGCGCCGGCTGGGCATGGGGAAAGACACCCTGCGCCACATCCTGAGCGGCAGGGTCGAGCTCAAGGTCAAACACCTCTACGGAGTCCTGGGCGCCCTGGGGATCGAGCCCGCCCAGTTCTTCGCCGAGCACTACGGCCTGCTGACGCCGCTCCAGGCCGCCAATCAGAACCACCACCCGCACGTGCCGAGCCTGTCCCTCATCCAGAGCGCGGCGATCTGGTTCATCGCCCGGAGGCTCAAGGAGAAGGGAATCCTGGCCGAGGACGAGATGGAGGCGTTCGTCACGGAGCACGAGCGGAAGGCGTCGGCGCCCTAGCTTCCGGGGCGGGTTGGCCACCTCCGCTCGGAATGCTATGGTGGCATATATGAAGACCTCGATCGTCCGTTTCTTCGTCCTGGTGTTCCTCTTCCTGGCGGCGTCCACGGGCGCCGCGGCGACCGAAATCACCTTCTCCCCTGCCCCGCCGGTGACCGGGCAGTCGTTCACCATCACCTTCCACGGCGTCGCCATGGCCTGCGAGGACGTCGGGACGCTGGCGGTTCAGAGCATCGCCTTCGACACGATCAGCCTCGTGGTGACCGATCCCGGCTGCCCCGTCATCCCGATCGGTCCGGTGGAGTACACCGCCAGCGTCAACGTGGGGCCGCTCGCCGCCGGCACCTACGCGGTGCAGGTGCGCGCGGAAGGTACGTCCGTGCTGCTCGACTTCCAGCTCTTCGAGGTGAAGCCGGCCCCGGCCTGCGACGCCACCGACACCGCCCTCTGCCTCGACGGCCGGTTCGAGGTGACCGCCGAGTGGACCGACTTCGACGGCAACGACGGCGTCGCGCACACGATGCCGGACGACTTCGACGGGCTGGGCGACTGGGGGACCCTCTGGTTCTTCGGGCAGGACAACCCCGAAATGCTGGTCAAGATCCTGGACGCCTGCGCGGTGAACGGCCACTACTGGGTCTTCCTCTCCCCGGCCTCGACGGTGCGCTACGAGATCACCGTGCGCGACGTCCGCACCGGGGCGGTGAAGACCTACTCGAAGCCCCTCCACGTGGTGCCGGAGCTCTTCGCCGACACCAGCGCCTTCGACTGCTAGCCGGCGTCGTGGTGCCGGACCACCTGCCGCGCCGCGGCCGGCGGGACGACGAGGACGCTGCAGCGCGCCTGGCGGACGACGGTGGCGGCGACGCTGCCGACCAGGAAGCGGTCGAAGCCGCTGCGGCCGTGGGTGCCGAGGACGGCGAGGTCCACGCCGCGGCCGAGGGCGCGCAGGATCTCGTTGCGCGGGTCGCCGGAGCGGGGGATGGCGCGGAGCTCGAGCGGCGTCCCCGCCTGCTCGCGCTCGACGAACGCCGCGAGCTCCGCGGCGGAGCGCCGCTCGGCCTCCTCCTCGGTGAGCTGGGGCTCCGCCTGGCGCTCGGCCACGAACTTCATGAACGTGTGGACTTGGAGGACGTCCACCCGCACCGGCGCGCCGCCGGCCACCTGCGCCAGGAGCGCCAGGCCGGTGTGGAAGGCTTCGGTCGAGAGCGGCGAGAGGTCGACCGCCGCCACGACCTTGGCCGGCGGCACGCGCAGGGCGGGGCGCACGACCAGGACCGGGCAGGGGGCGGTGCGCACCACCCGGTCGGCGGTCGAGCCGAGCCGGTCGCGGAAGGCCTTGCCGGGAACCTTGGCGCCTACCACGATCAGGTCGGCGTCGCCGTCGCGCGCCGCCTGGACGAGCCCCCGCGCCGGCGGTCCTTCCAGCACCTCGTAGCGGACCGCGACCGCTGGCGCGCCGGCCTCCTCGGCCTGGCGGCGGAGGGCCTCGCGATGGTGCGCCAGGGCCTCCTCGCGCAGGTCGGCGGGGTCCACGGGCTCCTCGCCGAGAAAGTGCGGCTGCGGCCCCAGGGCGTGGACCAGGTCCACCTCGGCGCCGGCGGCGCGGGCCAGGGCGAGGACGACGCGGACGACCTCGTCGCTCCCCTCCTCCAGCGAGCTGCCGACGACGAGGCGCTTCAGAGGGGCCTCGGCGCTCATCCGGGCCGCCCCGCCGGCGGCTTGCCGGCGCCCACGGCTTCCAGCGCCTCCGCCAGGGCGAGCGCCTGCTCGCGCGAGATCGGCCCCTGGCTCCCCACCGTGTCCATCAGCCGGCGCTGCAGCGTCTGCATCGCCACCGGGTCCATCCGCCCCTCCTCCACCGCCTCGCTGGCGGCGGCGAAGGCGGCGTGCAGGCGGGCGCGGTCCGCGTCGGTGACGTCGGGGGCGTAGCGGGCCTCGATCTGCGTCTCGGTGTACCCGAGGAGCCAGCCGAAGAGCTTCGGCCCCTGGGTGACCATGACGATGAGGCCGATCCCGAGGACGATCAGGAGCCCCAGGCAGCCGACCAGCGCCACCTTGGCGCAGCCCGAGCCCGCCGGGTTGCGCGGCGCGCCGGGCTCGAAGGGTGCGGGCGGGAGCTGCGAGTCGTCGGGGGCGGGGCCGTCCGGCTCGGTCATCGCCGCTCTTTGTACCACGACTCCCTATAATCGCCGCGTGGACTACGACCCGCCCCGCCGCACCCACGGTCCGCCCCCCGCCCCGCCGCGCCGCCGCCGACCGCTGCCGCCGGGCCGCGCCCTGCGCTGGGCCTGGCCGCTCCTCGGCGCGCTCCTCCTCGGCGCCGCCAGCGGTGTCATCTTCGCCGCGGCGATCCACGTGCCGCGCGTCGACTCGGTCGTCGACTTCACGCCCGGCCTCGTCACCCAGCTCCTCGACCGTAACGGCAAGGTCTTCACCACCTTCGCGCGCGAGCGGCGGGTGATGCTGGAGGAGGGGCAGATCCCCAAGGTGCTCGAGAACGCCGTCCTGGCCTCGGAGGACAGCAACTTCTTCCGCCACGGCGGCGTCGACGCCTTCGGCATCGGCCGCGCCGCCCTCGCCGACCTGCGCGCCGGCGAGGTGGTCGAGGGGGCCTCGACGATCACCATGCAGCTCGCGCGCAGCCTCTTCCTGTCGCGCGAGCAGGTCTGGCGGCGGAAGATCGAGGAGGCCTTCCTGGCGGTCGAGCTGGAGAAGACCTTCAGCAAGCAGCAGATCCTGACCATGTACCTCAACCTGATGAACTTCGGCCACGGCAACTACGGCGTCGAGGCCGCCTCGCGCTACTACTTCGGCAAGCCCGCGGCGAAGCTGACGTTGGCCGAGGCGGCGACGCTGGTCGGCATCCTGCCGGCGCCCAGCCGCTACAGCCCGTACCGCCGGCCGGAGGTGGTGCTCAGCCAGCGCCAGCGCGTGCTGCGGCGGATGCTCGAGGAGGGGATGATCGACCGCCCCGCCCACGACCGCGCCGCGGCGCAGCCGCTCCTCGTCTCGCGCCAGCAGCCGCAGCAGGCCTTCGCGCCGTACTTCGCCGAGGACGTGCGCAAGCACCTGGAGGCGACCTACGGCGCCGACGCGCTCTACGAGGGCGGGTTGCAGGTGCAGACGACGCTCGACCCGGCGATCCAGCGCTCGGCCGAGAAGGCGGTGCGCGAGGGGCTGGCGCGGCTCGACCACCGCCGCGGCTGGCGCGGCCCGGTCGCCGAGCTGGAGGGCGACCCGGCGCAGCAGACGCTCCCCTCCTGGAGCGGCGCCGAGCCGGCCGTCGGCCGCTGGCACCAGGGGATCGTGCTGGAGTCCGGGCCGAAGACCGCGACGGTGCGGATCGACAAGGGGACCTACACCCTCGAGCCCGCGGGCTTCCGCTGGACCGGCCGCACGCGGCCGGACTCGCTGCTCGATCCGGGGGACGTCGCCTGGTTCCGGCTCGACGTGCCGAAGGAGAAGGGCAAGCCGAAGGAGGGCGCCGCGCCGCGCCTCTACCTCGAGCAGGAGCCGCGCATGGAGGCGGCGGCGGTGGTCATCGAGCATGCCCGCGGCGCCGTCCGCGCCATGGTCGGCGGCTGGGACTTTGAGCGCAACAAGTTCAACCGCGTCTCCCAGGCCAAGCGGCAGACGGGGTCGGCCTTCAAGGTCTTCGTCTACGGCGCCGCGCTGGAGAACGGCTGGACGCCGTCCGACACCATCCTCGACGCCCCCACCGTCTTCATCGGCGCCGACGGCCGCCTCTCCTACCGGCCGCAGAACTACTACCGGAAGTACTACGGCATCGTCACCCTGCGGCGGGCGCTGGCGCTGTCGCTCAACATCTCGTCGGTCAAGCTCCTCGACCTCGTCGGGGTGCGGCGGGTGATCGCCTTCGCCCGCCGTTGCGGCGTCGACCAGCCGCTGCCGCCCTACCCCAGCCTCGCGCTCGGCACCGCGGACCTGACGCCGCTGCGCTTCGCCGCCGCCTACGCCGCGATCGCCAATCAGGGGACCTGGATCGAGCCCTACCTCGTCCAGCGCATCGCCAGCCCCGAGGGGCAGGTGCTCGAGCAGCACGTCCCCAACACCCGCACGGCGACCGACCCGGCGGTGGCCTACGTCCTCACCCACATGATGGAAGGGGTGATCGACCACGGCACCGCGACGCCGGTCAAGGACCTGCCGATCGACATCGCCGGCAAGACCGGCACGACCGACGACTTCTCCGACGCCTGGTTCGTCGGCTTCACGCCGCGCTACACCATCCTCACCTGGGTCGGCTACGACGTGAAGAAGTCGCTCGGCGGCGGCATGAGCGGGACAGTGGCGGCGCTGCCGATGTGGCGCGGCATCGTCGAGGACGGGCTCGGGACGGGGTGGCTGACGAAGGGCGAGGAGTTCGCGGTCCCCGGCGGCGTCACCACCCGCGACGTCGAGTACTACACCGGCCTCCTGCCCGGCGCCGGCAGCCAACGCAGGCAGAGAGAAGCCTTCGTCGCCGGCACCGAGCCCTCCGGCCAGCACGGCCCGGAGTGGAACTCGATCCTGAACCTCCCCTGGTACCAGCAGAAGTCGTTCTACATCCCGAAGCAGGGGGAGGAGATGCGCCCCGCGCCGGAGGGCCCGGAGGGCGCGGCCCCACCGGGCGCCACCGAAGGCGCGGCACCGGAGGCGGGGGCGGTCGAGGAGGGCGAAGCGGTACCCCCGGTCGGCGGCGAGGAGCCGCCCGCGGACCAGCCCGCGCCTACCGCGGAGCCGCCGCCGCCGTAGCCGTCTATCCCTGCAGCGCGTACGCTTTCGTTGTATGACGTTCCGCGTTATACTCGCGGTGTGATCCGCTCCTTCCGTTCCGCGGAGACCGAACGGATCTGGCGGGGCGAGGTCTCGCGGAAGCTGCCGCGTGACATCCAAGACGTCGCTCGGCGGAAGCTCAGGATGCTCAACAACGCGGAGAGCCTCAGCGACCTGCGAGTGCCGCCGGGCAACCGGCTCGAAGCTCTTAGAGGGCGACGCGCCGGCCAGCACAGCATCCGCATCAACGACCAGTTCCGGATCTGCTTCGTCTGGCGCGTCGGAGGCGCCGACGACGTGGAGATCGTGGACTATCACTGAAGGACGAACGCCCATGGCAGAGCGACTGCCCAACATCCATCCCGGCGAGGTGCTGCTCGAGGAGTTCCTGGCGCCGCTCCAGTTGAGCCAGAACGCCCTCGCGCGCGCTCTCGGTGTACCACCGCGGCGGATCAACGAGATCGTCCTCGCCAAGCGGGCGATCACGCCGGATACCGCGCTGCGGCTGGCACGCTACTTCGGCACCTCGGAGCGCTTCTGGCTGGGGCTGCAGGCCGACTACGACCTCGAGGAGGCACGCCGCGGGCTCGGGGCTCGCATCCAGCGAGAGGTCAAGCCTCGGCAGTCGGCGGCTTGAGCGGAAGAGAGGCTAGGCTTTCGTGATCACCGCGTGGTCCGGGCTTCCGCTAATAGGCGGGTGAGCGGAGGGACGGGGTAGGGGAAAAGCTACTCGTCGAGAGGTCGCGCAGGAGGGTGCTGCCGGTCCTGCCAGAACCGTCCCGACCAGTCCGGCCGTCAGACTAGGCCGCCGCTCCATTCAACCTCCGTCTGGAGGTGTCTCCTGAGCATCTCTTTCCAGCCGTCGAGCGCCCACTCCGCCAACTGTGGAGGTTTCAGGTCCATATCGAACCCAAACTGCCCTCGCGCCATGGTGAGAACGGTGACCTGGGATCCGACGCGAGCCACGACAATTCCTCTCTTTCTCGGATCGCGAAGACAGTCTATGATTTCACGCTGCCGCCCTTGGTCCCAATCACCGCGTAGTCCTGGCTCCCGAACAGCAGGTCGTCGAGGCGGTCGCGGAGGCGGTTGACGCGGTCGGCGAGCTCGTACTGCGCGGGGGGGAGGGTCGCGAGGTCGATCTCGGGGAGGCGCTCGGCGTCGGCGAAGGGGCGGAGCTCGAGGTGCTCGACGGCGGCGAAGCCGGCTTGCTGGAGGAGGAGCTGCAGCGCCTCGGGGTGCACCGGGCGGACATGCGTCGGGTCGAGCCAGAAGTTGCGCGCGGCGACGACCAAGGAGAGCGGGTTCGGGGTCTCGAGGATCAGCACGCCGCCGGGGCGGAGGGCGCGCCAGGCGAGGCGGACGAGGCGGTCGAGCGCCTCGGGGGGCAGGTGCTCGACGACGTGGAAGGAGACGACGGCGCCGAGATTTCCCTCCTCCACTCCCGCCAAGTGCGCGAAGAGGTCTCCGGCCGCGGCGTCGAGCCCGCGCTCGCGGCAGAGGGCGACCATGCGCTCGCTCGAATCCACCCCGCGCGCCGCCACGCCGCGCTCACGCAGCAGGGCGAGCGCCTCGCCGCGGCCGCAGCCGAGGTCGAGCACGTTGTGCTTCCCTTCCAGGTACGGCAGGTAGCGGGCGATCCGCTCGCCGATCTCCTCCTCGGTGCCGCGGTAGCGCCGCTCGAGCTCGAAGTAGGCGTGCTCCTCGCGGGCGCGGGCGAGGGTCTCTTGGGGAGGCGCGGCGCCCCCTTCCAGCGCGGCCAGTGCAGCGCCGAGGCTGCCGAGTAGGTCGCGCGCCTCCCGTCGGTAGCCGTCGAGCTTCTGGTCGACGCGCGCGAAGAGGGCGTCGTTGTGCCGCATGATCTCGGTCAGGCCTTCGGCGAGCGTGCCTTCGAGCGGCAGGAGGCGGGCGCCGTGCCAGGTCTCGACGGCCTTGGCGCGCTCCAGGTGGTCGAGCAGGATGAGGTTGAAGACCCGCTGCCGCTCCCAGAGGTCGTTCTGCGGCACCTTGACCAGCGGGCGGAAGAGCCGCTTCCAGCCGACCAGAAAGCGGCCGAGGAGGCCGCGGTGGCTGCGGATGGGGAACTCGCGGTCCCCCCGCCACAGCCACCGCCAGGAGTCGATGTCGCGGGTCGGCTCGGTGAGGAAGTCGTCTAGTGAGGGCGGCCGGTCGTCGCTCACTCCGCCCGCACGACGGTGACGGTGACCTCGGCGACGACGTCGTGGTGGAGCTCGACGCGCACCGGGTGGTCGCCGAGGGTCTTGATGCCGCCTTCGAGGTCGATGCGCCGGCGGTCCACCTCGATCCCCTCCTTGGCGATCAGGTCGGCCACTTCGCCGGCGGTCACCGAGCCGTAGAGGGTGTCGGTCTCCCCCACTCGCTTGGGAATCGTGAGGCGCAGGCCGGCCAGCCGCGCCGCCACCTCGGCGGCGGCGTCCTTCTCGCGCTGGTGGCGGGCGTCGATCTTGTGCTTCTGCTGCTCGAAGTAGGCGCTGTTGGCGGTCGTCGCCTCCAGCGCCAGCCCCTGCGGGATCAGGTAGTTGCGCGCGTAGCCGGGCTTGACCTCGACCACCTGGCCGCGGCGGCCGAGGTGGCGCTGGTCGCTCATCAGGATGACTCGCATGGTCCCCTCCTAGTCCGTCGCGAAGGGGATCAGCGCCAGGTGGCGCGCCCGCTTGATGCCCTGCTGCAGCAGCCTCTGGTGGCGGGCGCAGGTGCCGGAGATCCGCCGCGGCAGGATCTTCGAGCGCTCGGGGATAAACCCCGCCAGGAGCTTGACGTCCTTGTAATCGACGTAGTCGATCTTGTCGGCGCAGAACTTACAGACTTTGCGGCGGCGGTAGAAGACCTTCTTCCCCTTGGCGCCCTTGGCGCCCGCCTTGCCCGCTCCCCTGCCGCCTGGTCCGCGGCCGCCTGTGCGTGGTGGCATGGCTTACTCCTCCCTTCCGGGCCGGTCGCCCTCGCGGGCGGCGGGTGCGGCGACGGCCTCGGCAGTGGGAGGCGCGCTGGTCTCGGCCGACGGCTCGGGGATCAGCGGCTTGCCCGCGCGCTTGAGGTCCTGGTCGGTGCGCACCGACAGGTAGCGCAGCACCTTGTCGTTCTGGTTCATGCGGTGCTCGACGTCGGCGAGGGTCCGCGTCCCGTTCTCGCTGGAGAGGTAGAGGACGACGTACTTGCCTTCGGTGAGCTTCGAGATCGGATAGGCCAGCTTGCGCCGGCCCCAGCTCTCCTCGCGGTTGATCGTGAGACCCCCGCCGGTGAGCATCTGCTTGTACTCCCCGGTCAGCTCGACGACTTCCTCGTCGGTGACACGTGGATCGACAACGAACACCAACTCATAGGTACGCATGGGATTCCTAGGCACCTCCCTATGGCCTGGCAGCCCCGCTGCGAGATGGCGCGGAGCAGAGAGGAACGGGATGCAGGCCCGGCAGGACCGGCCCGCGGCGAATGAGAGGCGCATTATACACGGGCGGCGGGCGAACCCAGCGAGTCGGCCGCCGAACACCGTGGATCCACGGCGGAACCGAGCGGTTCGGCGGGCGAACCGGATGGGTCGCTAGCCGTTGAAGCGGCTCATTGCCGCTTCGGGGCCTTCGCGGGCCCAGGCTTCGCAGGCGTCGGCGGCGCGGGCGATCATTTCCGCGGCGGTCTCGCGCTCTTCGGGGGCGAAGGGGGAGAGGACGTAGTCGGCGATCACGTCGCCGGCCGGGGGGCCGTCGGGGCCGGCGACGCCGCAGCGCAAGCGGGGGACCTGGTCGGTCTGCAGGCTCTCGAGGATCGACTCCATGCCGCGGTGCCCGGCCGGGCTGCCGGCGAGGCGCAGGCGGAGGCGGCCGAGCGGCAGGGCGACCTCGTCGTAGACCACCAGCAGCGCCTCGGGCGGGAGCTCCCAGCGCTCGACCAGGCAGCGGGCGGCGTAGCCGCTGCGGTTCATGTAGGTCTGGGGCCGCGCCAGGGCCAGCTCGGGGTCGGGCACCACGAGCGCGTTGCACTCCAGGCGCTCGGGCGGCGACCCCCGCCGCCGCGCCAGCTCCTCGACGACGCGGAAGCCGACGTTGTGGCGGGTGTCGCGGTAGCGCTCCCCCGGATTGCCGAGGCCGAGAATCAGCTTGAGCACGCGGTCCAGGGCGCGAAGGCTTTCGCGCCGGGCTCCGATCGCTCCTAGGCTTCCTCTTCCGGCTTCCCGCCCTTCTTGATGACCTCCGGCTCCGCCGGCTCGGCGGCCTCCACCTCTTCGGCCGGTTTCTCCTCGATGCGGGCGTGCGACACCGAGACGATGACGCGCGCCGGGTCCTCGAGGAGCGTCACGCCCGGCGGCAGCTCGAGCTGCCGGGCCTCGACGTGCTGGCCGACGTGGAGCGCCGAGACGTCGAGTTTGATGTGCTGCGGGATGTCGCCGGGGAGGCACTCGACGTGGAGCGCGCGGGTGACGAAGTCGAGGATGCCGGCCTCGTTCTTGACGCCGTAGGGGAGGCCTTCGACCTCGACGTGCACCTCGACGCGCACCTTCTGCGACATCTCGATGCGCTGGAAGTCGATGTGGACGATGTGGCGCTGCAGCGGGTCGATCTGCAGGTCGCGGATCATGGCGTGCCGCTCCTTGCCGGTCTCGCCGAGCTTGAGCAGGAAGACGGCGTTCTCGCTCCCCGCCTTCTTGAGCAGGTCGAGGACGGTCTTGCGGTCCACCTCCAGCGGCACCGACTCGCGGCCGCCGCCGTAGAGCACCGCCGGGATGCGGCCCTGGGCGCGGAGCTGGCGGTTGGTGTTCTTGCCCTTGGTCTCGCGCTTCTGCACTTCGAGGGTCAGTTCGCTCATGGTCTCCTCACTTCCATTCCATTCTGACGGCGAGCACGCCTAGACGAAGAGCGAGCTCACCGAGCTGTTCTCGTGGATGCGCCGGATCGCCTCGCCCAGGAGCGGCGCGACCGACAGCGGCCGCAGCTTGCTCGAGCGGGCGAGCTTCTCGTCGAGCGGCGTGGTGTTGGTGATCAGCAAGGCCTCGATCGGCGAGGCCTCGAGGCGCTGCAGCGCCGGCCCCGAGAGGATGCCGTGCACGCCGGCTGCCAGCACCCGCTGCGCGCCCTCGCGCTTGAGCGCCTCGACGGTCTTGGTCAGGGTGCCGGCGGTGTCGATGATGTCGTCGACGACGAGGCAGTTGCAGCCGTCCACGTCGCCGATGACGCGCAGCACCTCGGCCTCGTTGGGGGCGGTGCGCCGCTTGTCGACGATCGCCAGGCCGACCTCCAGCCGTTTGGCGATCGCCCGCGCGCGCTCGACGCCGCCGGTGTCGGGCGAGACGATGACCAGCTTCGGGACGTCCATCTCGCGCACCGCCTCGAGCAGCACCGGCGCGGCGAAGAGGTGGTCCACCGGCACGTCGAAGAAGCCCTGGATCTGGTCGGCGTGGAGGTCCATGGTGAGGACGCGGTCGGCGCCGGCCTTCGAGATCAGGTCGGCCACGAGCTTGGCGGTGATCGGCACCCGCGGCCGGTCCTTCTTGTCCTGGCGCGCGTAGCCGTAGTAGGGCAGCACGGCGGTGATCCGCGAGGCCGAGGAGCGCTTGAAGGTGTCGAGCAGGATGAGCAGCTCCATCAGGTTCTCGTTGACCGGCGCCGAGGTGGGCTGGACGACGAAGACGTCCGAGCCGCGGACGTTCTCGTCGATCTGGCAGAAGGTCTCGCCGTCGGAGAACTTGTAGCCCACGACGTTGCCCGCCTCGATGTTGAGGTATTCGCAGATTTCCTGCACCAGGGCGGGGTGGGCGCGCCCCCCGAATATCTTCAGCTCGCCGGGCATGGTCCCTCAGGTTGGTTGGGGCGGGAGGATTCGAACCTCCGGTGCCAGATCCAAAGTCTGGTGCCTTACCACTTGGCGACGCCCCAGTGCCGAAGCCGTGCCTTCATGGCCGGCGCCGCCGTCTTCCTCCGCCGGATGATACGGGCTTACGTGATCGTCCAGAACGAATCGCGGAGGTGCATCTCCTGGATCTCCTCCAGGCTCTTGTCCGGCGGCGGCTGCATAACGGCCGGCGGCGCTTCCGCCGCCCCGTTGTCGGGCCGCCGTTGCACCCCTTCGGCGGGACGCTCGCCGCGCTCGGCCAGCACCCGCTCGTACTCTCCCAGGATGCGCGTCTCGATGACCCGCCGCGTCTCGTTGTTCAGCGGGTGCGCCACGTCCTTGAACTCGCCGTTCTTCTTCTTGCGGCTGGGCATGCTGATGAAGAGGCCGTCCTTGCCGTGGATGATCTTGATGTCGTTGACCATGAAGCAGTGGTCGAAAACCACCGAGACAAAGGCCTTCAGCTTCTCTTCCTGCACCGGGAACACCTTCACCTCGGTGATCTCCATCGCCTCTTCCTCCACCCCCTCCGAGCGCGCCGGCGCCTGCCGGCGATTCCTAGATGGCGCGTCTACGGGAGAGAGCCAATGCTATGTGAAGTCGGCAGATAGATCAACCGCCGGCCCCGGCCGGCGCCGGACGGCAGTCGCCGGCGCGGAAGCCCTCGGGCGGCGTGAGGACCGCCGGCGCCGCCCCGAGCGGCTCGCTCAGCACCTGCCGCCAGCGCACCTGCACCCCCTGCCGGCGGTCGGAGAGGATGGCCCAGTCGCCGCGCCGCACCCAGAGGTAGGCCGGCGTCTCCCCGTCCCACACCGTCCAGCTCGCCACCCGGCCGCCGTCGAGGGTCGCCGTCCAGCGGCGGCCGCCGGCGTCCGCGAAGGCCACCTCGCGGCCGCTCTGGCGGGGCGGCGCGGCGGGCTCCCCCGGCACCCGCTCCAGCAGGAGGGCGGGGAGCGACATCAGCGGGAAGGGCGCCAGCGGCACGCCCGAGAGGTCGAAGCGCCCCTCGAAGACGCAGTAGGCGCTGCTGCGGTGGTCCAGGAAGAGGCCGCGCTCCGCCTCGACGTCGAGGGTCCAGAGCGCGCGGCCGACCGGATCGACGGCCCGCACCTGGTAGCGCTCCGGGGAGGCGAGGAGGAGGCTCAGGCGGAAGCTCCCCTCCCCTTGCGTCCCCGAGGTGGTCACCCGGTAAAGGCGCTGCGAACCGAGGGCCGCGGCGGGGATCTCCCAGACGGGAGTCTCGGGGTGGTGGACCGGGGCCGGCCCGGCCCCGGCGCAGCCGGCGAAAAGCACCGCGGCGAGGCCGAGGGAGGTTTTCAGGGACGCGCGGTCTCGAGCTCGCGCAGCTTGTTGCGCACCGCGTCGGCGTTCTCGTCGTCGAGGGCGAGCGCGCGGCGGTAGTGCTGGAGCGCGTCGTCGGCGCGCCCGAGCGCCCGGTAGGTGTCGGCCAGGTGCTCATAGATGGTGGCGTCGCCGGGCTCGAGCCGCGCCGCCCGCTCGAGGAAGGAGAGGGCCTCCTGGTACTGGCCGAGCTGGAAGTGGGCCCAGCCCAGCGAGTCGACGTAGGCGCCGTTGTCCGGCTCGAGGGCGACGGCGCGGCGCACCAGGCCGAGCGCCTCCTCCAGCCGCTCCCCCTTCTCGGCCAGCATGTAGCCGAGGTAGTTGAGCGCCGGATGGAAGCCGGGCTCGATCTCCAGGGCGCGCCGGAAGGCGCTCTCGGCCTCGCCGCGCTCGCCCTCGCGCTCGTGCGCCGCGCCGAGGAGGAAGGCCACCGGGGCGGTGGCCGGCTGGCGCGCCAGCAGGCGCTCCAGCGGCGCGATCGAGGCCTCGTAGCGCTCCAGGCGGTGGTAGGCCTGGACCGCCGCCAGCACGTCCTCGGGCTTCTCGGAGGCGGCGAGGTCGGCGAGGAGGGCCTCCCCTTCGGCGCCGCGGCCGGTGCGCACCAGGAGCTCCCCGCGCTTGCCGGCGAAGTCGCGCTCCGCCGCGCCGGCGTCCCGCTCCTCCAGCAGCTCCAAGGCCTCGGTATACCGCTTCAGCTCGCCCAGGGCGTCGAGGCGCAAGGCTAAGGCCGCAGCCTGTACCTCCGGATCGGCCGCGCCCGCCAGCTCCGCCGCCGCCTTGACGGCCGCGTCCCACTGCTCCCCTTCGGCGTGCACGCGCACGATCTCGAGCCCCGCCTCCTCGGCCTCCTTCGCCTTGCCTTCCGCGGCGAGGTCGGCCCGCAGCTCGGCGAGGAGCTCGGCGCCCTCGGCGGCGCGCCCGTCGCGCACCATCAGGCGCGCCTGCATGCCGGCGAGCGCCAGGTTCGCGGGGTCTTCGCGGCGCAGGCCCGCCAGCAGCTCGCCGGCCTCGCGGTTCTTCCCCTGGGCGGCGAGGACGAGCGCCTTGAGCAGCACCGGCTGGCGCTCGCCCGGCTCGCGGGCGAGGACCGCCTCGGCGGCCGCCAGCGCCCCCTCGAGGTCGCCGGCGCGGTAGAGGGCCGAGCCGATCTGCCGCTGCAGGCGGGGGTCGTCCCGCTGCGCCGCCGGCGCGCCGCGCAGGGTGTCGAGCGCCGCGGCGTGGTCGCCGCGCTCGCTCTGGAGGTCGGCGAGGGTGATGCGCGCCTCGAGCGCCGACGGGTCGCGCGCCAGCAGCTCGGCGAGCGGCACCTCGGCCTCCGCGCCCTTCTTGGCCTTGAGCAGCGCCTCGATCAGGAAGCCGGTGGCGGCGCGGTTCTCGGGGGTGAGGGCCGCGACGCGGCGGAAGGCCTCGGCGGCGGCTTCCGCGTCGCCGCGGTCGAGCCGCAGCCGGCCGAGGGCGAAGAGCGCCTGCACGTCCTCGGGATCGAGGCGGGTGAGCGTCTCCAGGACCTCCTCCAGGGCCGCCGGCGCTTCGGGGCTGGCGGCGGCGAGGTCGAGGTAGACCTCCGCGGCGCCGCGCAGCACGTCGAGCGACTCGGGCGCCAGCTCCCGCGCCCGCCCGACCGCGCGCGACGCCTCGGCCAGCCGCTCGGCCGCGCCCGGCCCGCGCGCCACCCGTGCCGCGCGGACGATCAGTTGGGCGCGCTCGAGCGGGATGAACGGGTCGCGCGGATCGAGCCGCTCGGCCTCGGCGAAGGCGGCGAGGGCGGCGTCGTACTCCCCTTCGCCGGCGAGGGCCTTGGCGAGAGCGAAGTGATACGCGGCGGTGTCGGAGTCGGTGGCGGCGGGCGTCTGGGCGAGGGCCGGCGCCGGGAGGAGGAGCAAAAGGAGCGCGCAAACCGGCTTCACGGCGAGAGGATAGCGCGCGCGCCGGCGCTTGCCAAGGCGACGACGCCGCTCGTATAATTCCATACTTACTCCTAAGTCGCTGGCCTCCAATGGCTTAGAGGTACCAATCTGAAACCGTCCGCGGCCTCGATGAACAAGCTCGGTCAGCTGCTCGTGACGCGCGGCTGGATCAGCGTGCAGCAACTGACGCGCGCGCTCAAGAACCAGCAGGCCGTTGGCGGCCAGCTCGGCACGTGCCTGCTCGAGATGGAGGCGCTGAGCGAGGACCTGCTGCTGAAGGGGCTGGCTGAGCAGCTCGGCGTGCCGGCGGCCGGCGTCGACGACCTGCGCAGCGTCGCGGAGGACGCGCTCGCCCTGCTGCCGCCGAAGGTGGCACGGCGCTGCCGCGCCGTCCCCATCCGCGTCGCCGGCGGGCGGCTCGACGTGGCGATGCTCGATCCGCACAACCTCACCGCCCAGGACGAGCTGGCCTTCGCCACCGGCAAGCGGGTGCGGGTGCACGTGCTCCACGAGGCACGCATCCACGAGGCGCTCGACCGCTACTACGGCGAGGAGCCGCCGCTGCGCTTCGTCCATCTGCTGGACCGCCTGAACCGCGCGCGCTACCTCTGGGAGCGCGAGTCGCAGGCGGGCGAGCCGGCGGCCGCGGCCCCGGTCGCGGCGGCGCTCGGCGGCCGGCCGGGGCTCGGCGCGACCGCGCCCGTCCGGACGATCGAGGGCGAGTGGGAGCTGTCCCTGCCGGAGCTGTCCGAGCCGGCGGCGCCGCCGCCGCCCCGGGACGCCAAGCCGCGGCCGGCGGTCGTCGCCACGCCGGTCCCGAAACCGGCGCCGGCCGCGAAACCGGCCCCGCCGCCGCCCGCGCCGGCGGAGCCGGAGCCCGCCCGGCCGCGCACGGTGGCGCTCACCGTCTCCGAGCGCGCCGCGCTGGGGGCCGGGCCGGGAGAGGCGCCACCTTCCCCGAGCCTCGCTTCTCTGCCCGAGCTGGAGGAGGCGCTGACGGCAGCCGCCGGGCGCGACGAGATCGGGCGCCTCCTCGTCGCCTTCCTGGCGCCGACCTACCGCCGCGTCGCCCTGCTGCAGGTGGCGCGCGAGCGGGTCGCCGGCTGGCTGGCGCAGGGCGAGGGGATCGATCCCGAGCGCTTCGCGCGCTTCGCCGTCGGCTTCGACCAGCCGTCGGCCTTCTTGAACCTCCGCCAGGGGAGCGGCCTCCACCTCGGCCCGCTCGCCGACATGCCGGCGCACCGCGAGCTGGCCGCCTGCTGGGGCGGCCAGCTGCCGCGCGAGTGCCTGCTCCTGCCGGTCCGCCTGCGCGACCGGCTGGTGACCGTGCTCTACCTCGACGCCGCCGGCGGCCCGCTCGGCCGCGTCGACCTCGAGGGGTTGCAGCGGCTGGCGGCGGCGGTGGCGCGGGCCCTGGAGCGCCTCATCCTGCAGAAGAAGAAGGGGAGCGCCGCACGCTGAGCGGGAACCCGCCGCCCGGACCGGTGGACGTCATCGTGCCGGTCTACGCGGCGGCCGAGGAGCTCGCCGCCTGCCTGGCGAGCCTCGAGCGCCACACCGACCTCCACCGCCACCGGCTGGTCGTCGTCGACGACGCCGGCCCCGGCTTCGATCCGGCGCCGGTCGCGGCGCTGGCGGCGCGGCTCGCGGCCGCCGCCCCGCCGGCGGGCGCCGGTGCGGACAGCGGCGTCCTCCTGCTCCGCAACGCGAAGCGGCGGGGCTTCGTGGCCAGCGTCAACCGCGGCATGGCGCTGTCGGGGCGCGACGTCGTGCTGCTCAACAGCGACACGGTCGTGACCCGCGGCTGGCTCGAGAAGCTGCAGGCGGCCGCCCTCTCGGCGCCGGACGTCGCCACCGCCACGCCGTTCTCCAACCACGCCACCATCTGCTCGCTCCCCCGCTTCCTCGAGATCAACGCCCTCCCCGCCGGCTGGGACCTGAACGCCTTCGCCGCGCTGGTCGAGCGCGCGGCGGCGCGCGAGCGCCCGCCCCTCCCCACCGGGATCGGCGTCTGTCTCTACATCCGCCGCGCGGCGCTCGAGCGCGTCGGTCCGTTCGACGAGCGGGCCTTCGGCCTCGGCTACGGCGAGGAGAGCGACTTCTGCTGCCGCGCCACGGCGGCCGGCTGGCGGCACGTGCTCGACGACGCGACCTTCATCTGGCACGCCGGCCAGAGCAGCTTCGGGGCGTCGCGGGGAGCGCGCGTGCGCGCCGCCCACCGGGTGATGCGCCGCCGCCACCCCGGCTACCTGCCGGCCGTGGCGCGCTTCATCGCCGAGGACCCGCTGGCGCCGGCGCGCGAGCGGGTGATCGCGGCGCTGCGGCCGCGCCGGCAGCGGCCGCCCCGCGGCCCGCGCCGGGTGGTCCACCTCGTCCACGGCTGGCCTCCCTGGAGCCCGGCCGGCACCGAGACCTACGCCCGCGGCCTCGCCCTGCGCCAGGCCGAGCGGCGGGAGGTGGCGGTCTACGCCCGCTCCGCGGACCCGCGCCGCGGCAAGGGCGAAGCGCTCGAGCTGCTCGACGGCGGCGCCCGGGTCCGTCTCGTCACCAACAACTTCACGCAGCGCGACCCGCTGTCGCGCAACGCCATCCGCGACCGCGCCTTCGACGCCGACTTCGCGCGCCTGCTCGACGAGGCGCGCCCCGAGCTGGTGCACGTCCACCACCTGGCCGGCCACGCCTTCTCGCTGACCCGCGCCGCGGCGCGGCGGCGTGTCCCCCTGCTCTACCAGGTCCAGGACTGGTGGACGCCCTGCGCCCGCGCCAACCTGCTCGACCACCGGCGGCGGCTGTGCAGCGGGCCCGGGCTCGGCAAGTGCGCGGCCTGCCTGCCGCTCACGCGGCGGCCGCCCGCCGGGCTCTGGAACCGCCTGCTGTATGCCGAGCGCGGGCGCGCGGCGCGCGCCGCCTTTCGCCGCGCCGACGCCTGGCTCATAGGATCGCACGCCATCCGCGACAGCTACCTCGCGCTCGGGCTGCTGCGCCCCGAGGACCCCGCGTACGTCATCCCGTACGGCGTCGAGACGCCGCCCCGAGCGCCGCGCCCGACGCGCGCCGAGAGAGACCCGTTGCGCTGCGGCGTCATCGGGTCGCTCATGCCGCACAAGGGGGCGCACGTCGCCGCGGCCGCCTTCCGCGCCATCGATCCGGCGCGCGCCCGCCTGACCGTCTGGGGGGACCGGACGATCGACCCCGCCTACGCCGCCGAGGTCGAGGCGCTGGGGGGCGGCCGGGTCGAGATCCGGCCCCCCTTCGCCGAGGCGGAGAAGCCGGCGCTCTTCGCGACGCTCGACCTGCTCGTCGTCCCCTCGCTGGGGCTGGAGTCCTTCGGCCTGGTGGCCCGCGAGGCGCTCCACCATGGCGTGCCGGTGCTGGCGAGCCGCCGCGGCGCCCTCGCCGAGCTGTGGGCCGACTCGCCGGGCGAGGCGGCGGGCGCGCTCTTCGACCCCGAGCGCCCCGAGGAGCTGCGCGCCTGGGTCGAGCGGCTGATCGCCGAGCCGGAGCTGCTCGCCGCATGGCGGGCCCGTCTGCCGGCGGTCAAGGGCATGGACGAGCACGCCGAAGAGATCGAGGAGGTCTACGAGCGGGTGCTGGCAGGGAAGAAGAGGGCGGGGTAAGGAAGAAATGAGCCTCGTGCCGACGGCGCTGCGCGTGATGCGGGCGGAGGGGCTGCTGGCCGTGCGCGACCGGACGCTGGATCGGATGGCCGAGGCGCGGCGGCGGCGGGCGTTCCGGGTGGCGGAGCGCGCGCCAGCGGGGTTCCGCGCCGAGACCCTCGACCTCCTCCCTACCCCGCCCTTCCCCTGGCTCGGCGGCGTGCAGACGCAGCTCCTGCACCGCCTGGAGCGGGAAGCGCGCGCGGGGAGCACGGCCCTCCTCTACCCCGACGGCGCCCGCTCCCGCCTGGAGCTGGCCGCCGGCGAGCGACGGACGGCGCTCTACCTGAACGCTTGGTCCCGCGACATGACGGCGCTCGAGGACCCGGCGCTGGAGGAGGCGGCGCTCGGCGGTCTCGAGGCCAGCGGCGCCGAGCGGCTGCACGTGGAGGGGCTCGCGGGGCTGCCGCTCGGCTCGCTCCTCGCGCTCGGCCGCCGCGGCGTGCGGCTGTCGATCGCCCTTCACGACTTCGCCCCCTTCTGTCCGCGCCCGCACCTGCTCGAACGGCCGCAGCTCGCGTTCTGCCATTACTCGCGCGATCCGCACCGCTGCGCCCGTTGTCTCAACGAAGACTGGCGGGTGGAGGTCGGCTGGCAGGAGGGGCGGCGCGCGCTCGCGGCGGAGCTGCTGGCCGGCGCGGAGCGCATCGCCTACCCGTCGGCGTTCCTCCGTTCGACCTGCCTGGATCTTTTTCCCGGTCTGCCGCCGGAGCGACAGGTGGTCGTCGCGCCGGACGACCCGCCGGCGCTCCCGGCTCACCGCACCCCTGCCCAGCCCCCCCGCCACATCGCCTACGTCGGCAGCGTCCTCCCCCACAAGGGCGCGCTGGTCTTCGAGGAGGTCGTGCGGCGGCTGGGGCGCGGCGGGGCGGCGGGCGTGCGCTGGAGCGCCTACGGCGGCGGCGACGCGGCGCTGCTGGCGCGCCTGCGGCGCCTGCCGCGAGTGCGCGTCCGCGGCTACTACCGGAGCGGCTCCCTCCCCCGCCTCCTGGCCGCCGACGAGGTGGACCTGGCGCTGCTGCTGTCGATCGTCCCGGAGTCCTACGGCTTCACCCTGTCGGAGTGCCGTGCCGCGGGCGTGCCGGTGGTGGCTTTCGACCTCGGGGCGCTGGGCGAGCGGGTGCGCGCCGAAGCGGGGGGCACGCTGGTGCCGCTCGCCGAGGGCGCCGCGGGCGTCGCCGCCCGCCTCGGCGAGCTCCTGGGCGGCTAGGGCGCCGGCTCCTCGCGCCGGGCGACCGCGATCATCCCCAGGCCCGGCCAGGGCAGGACGCGGTCGGCGCGGCGCACCAGCGGCACCAGCATGTTGAAGAGCTTGAGCTGTACGCGGCTGAAGTGACGCCGCTTGAGCGCCACGCCGTTGATCCACCAGCCGGGGACGGCGGCGCGGTTGAAGTCGCGTACCGCCTCCAGCCGGAACCCGGCCGCGGCGAGCTCCCGTTCGAGCATCGGGCGGTCGTAGCGGGTGCGATGCCCCAGCACCTCGTCGAGGCTGGAGTAGAGGCGCTGCCCGGCGGGGACGTAGAGCACGAGCCGGCCGCCGGGGGCGAGCGCGCCGTGCATGTTGCGCAGCGCCGGCAACGGGTCGCGCACGTGCTCGAGGACGTTGAGGCAGATCACGGTGTCGAAGGCGCCGCGCCAGGGTGCGAGGTCTTCCGGCTCCTCGACGTCGACGCGGGCGACCTCGAGGTAGGGCTTGCCGAGCGCCAGGTTGCGCAGGTAGGCGAGGTAGTGCGGGTTGATGTCGCTCGCCAGGTAGCGGTCGCGCGGCAGCAGCCACGAGGTGATGTTGCCGATCCCGGCGCCGATCTCCAGCACCCGCGCGCCGACGTGCGGCGCGATCGACTCCGCCATCCAGCGGTTGAAGCGCTGCGCCCGCTCCAGGCTGTGCAGGATGTGCGAGCCGTACTCGTCCTCGGCATAGAGGTCGTCGACGAGCTTGTACTTGAGGATGGCCTTGATGGCCTTGAAGCCGTCGCGCCAGCCGATCTTCTTCCCCTCGCGGTAGGTGCGCCCGAGGTAGCTGATCGGCACTTCGAAGATGCGCACGTCGCGCTTGGCGATCTTGGCGGTGATCTCGGGCTCCATCGCGAAGTCGTTCGAGCGGATCGGGATCGACTTGAGCAGCGGCGCCCGGAACATCTTGTAGCAGGTCTCCATGTCGGTGAGGTTGAGGTCCGTCGCCCAGTTGCTCAGACCGGTGAGCAGCCGGTTGCCGAGCGCGTGCCGGTGGTAGAGGACGCGCCGCCGCTCGCTGGGCAGGAAGCGCGAGCCGTAGACGACGTCGGCGCCGTCCTCGAGGAACGGCCGCACCAGCCGCGCGTAGTCGCGCGGGTCGTACTCGAGGTCCGCGTCCTGGAAGACGATGAGGTCGCCCGTCGCCTCGGCGATGCCGCGGCGGATGGCGCTCCCCTTCCCCTGGTTGCGCCCCTGCTCGAGCAGGCGCACCCGGTCCGGGTGGGCGGCGGCCAGTTGGCGGAGCACGTCCAGGCTGCCGTCGGTCGAGCCGTCGTCGACGAGCAGGAGCTCGAGCTCGCGCACCTCCGGCATCTCGACCGCCAGCACCCGGGCGACGAGCTCGCCGACCAGGTAGCGCTCGTTGTAGACCGGGACGACGACGGAGAGCTTGGGCGCGAACTCGCGCTTCACATCTGGCCTCGCGGGGCGGAGGGTAGCATCGGCGCCGAGAGGGTGCGCCCGGCCAGAAGCAGAGCGGCCGCCCGCAGGCGGCCGCTAGACCCGGAGGGTGGGAGGGCGAGAGGGCTACTCGAAGTAGCCGGTCACGTCGAGCACGACGTGCGCGGTGTTGTTGTTGGAGATGTTCGGAGTCTCGGTGTCGCCCCAAATGATGTGGAGGTCGGCGTTATTGCTCGAGAGAGGCACGATCGCGCCATTAGCGATCACCGACTCGCCGGTGTTGAAGTTGATCGTTGAAAACCCCGAGAACCAGACGTTGGAGGGCGAAATGGCGAGCCAGCCGGCGGCGGTAGGAGCCACCACCGTGATGTTCAAGGTGGCCGCCTTCGCTCCCACGGGTATGCCGCAGTTGCCCTGGACCTTGAACTGCCTCGGCGAGTAGTCGAAGATCACCGGGCCGGCGTTCAGCCCGTTGGGGGTGTTTCGGGTGTCGGCCACCCGACAGGGACTCACCGCATAGAACTGGTAGGGGCCTTCGCCCTGCGCCATCGCCGCCGCCGTCGACGCCAGCAAGAGAGCGACCGTCGCGAGCCAACGAACCGCACCGCACCGCTTGATCCCGTTCACGAGTAGCACCTCCTAGGGTTTCGAGCGCCGAGAATACCACGCCAGTCGGGTGCAGGGTGTTGTCGGCGTCACAAACACAACCCCCCTGGGGGGAATTCCACAGCAAGGTTCCTGACTCCTAGTCCCATACTAGCATAAACCAAGGAGGGCTGAGGCTGAGCGTACCCCCACGCCTGTCCGTGGTCGTGCCGACGCACGACACTCGGGAGCTGACCCTGCGCTGTGTCACCGCGCTCCAGGGGTCGCGGGAACCCCTGGAGGTCCTCGTCGTGGACGACGCCAGCTCCGACGGCACTGGCGACGCCCTGGCCGCCCGCTTCCCTCATGTCGCGGTGCTCCGCTGCCCTGCCAGGACGGGCTTCACGCGCGCAGCGAACAGCGGGCTCGCGCGGGCGCAAGGAGAGATCGTCCTCCTCCTCAACAGCGACACCGAGGTCGAGCCTGGCGCCCTGACGGCGCTTCTCGCCGCTTTCGACGCGGATCATCGTCTGGGAGCGGCGGGGGGCTTGCTGCACTACCCCGACGGGAGCGCGCAGTGGAGCGGGGGGCGCGAGCCCGGCCTGTTCTGGCTGGCGGCGCTGGCGAGCGGCCTACCCAGGGCCCTGGCGCGATGGCCGGCCTACCGGCGGTGGAAGCCGGTGGGTGCCCGCGCCGGCGGGAGAGTGGACTGGGTGACCGGCGCGGCGCTGGCGGTTCGTCGTCGTGCTCTCGCCGAGGTGGGCTCCCTTGACGAGCGCTTCCGCTTCTACGCCCAGGACCTGGATCTCTGCTTGCGGCTGCGCGATGCGGGTTGGGGGATCGCGCTGCTCGCCGACTTCCGCGTCCTCCACCATCACGGCGCCACGATCGGCAAGGAGGCGGGCGCGGCCGAAGGGCGCCAGCACGCCGAGCTCCTCTGGCGCGACCTCTTGCGGTGGGCCGCCAAGAGACATGGGGAGCGGTGGGCTCGGCGGGCGGCTCTTGCCCTTTGGCTCGGCGGGACGGCGCGTCTCCTGTCGCTGCGCTTGCGCGATGTCTTCGCAGGGGGCTCTGGAGATCGACCGCATCGGAAGTAGTAACCTCACGCTCGCATGCCGCGACCCGTCGCTTGCACCATCATCGCCAACAACTACCTGGCGTTCGCGCGTGTCTTCGCCGCTTCCTTTCGCGAGCACCATCCGAACGGCGAGGTGCATGTTCTGGTGGTGGACGGCGCCGAGCCGCCGCACGACGCCCGCTCGGAGCCCTTCATCCGCCATTCCGTCGAGCGGCTGCAGATTCCCGACTTCCCGAACCTCGCCTTCCGCTACTCGCTGCTCGAGCTGAGCACCGCCCTCAAGCCCTCCTTCCTCGCCTATCTCCTCCGCTCTCTCGGTGTCCAGGGCGTCGCCTACTTCGACCCCGACATCCTCGTCACGGCCGACCTCGAGCCGGTCTTCGGGGCGCTCGCGACGCACGACCTCCTGCTCACTCCGCACATCACGGCGCCGCTCGAGGACGAGCGAGTGCCGGGCGAGCACGACATCCTGGTCTCCGGGGCGTACAACCTGGGCTTCGTCGCCGTCGCCGCCGGCGAGCGAAGCTTCGCGTTCCTCGACTGGTGGCGGCGGCGGCTCCACTTCGAGTGCTTGCACGACGTGGCGCGCGGGCTCTTCGTCGACCAGCGTTGGATGGATCTCGCGCCGGCCTTCGTGCCCCGGACTCGCATCCTGCACGACCCCGGGCTCAACGTCGCGTACTGGAACCTGCCCCACCGCCGCCTCGAGCGCCGGGAGGGCGCCTGGTGGGTCGAGGGCCAACCGCTGCGCTTCTTTCACTTCAGCGGCTTCGACCCGCTGCAGCCCCAGCGCCTCTCCCGTTTCCAGAACCGCTACGAATTCGCGGACCGCCCCGACATCGCGCCCCTCTTCGCCGAGTACGCGCGGCTGGTGGCGGCGGCGGGCCATGAACAGCTCAGCAAGACCCCTTATCGCTTCAGCCGCTTCGCCAACGGCGTCGCCGTCCCTGAGGTTGCGCGCCGGGCGCTGCAGGGCGCCGATCCCCACGGCCGGCGCTGGAACGATCCCTTCGCGACCACCGGACCCGACAGCTATTTCGAGTGGTTACGGGCGCCCGTCCTGGCCGACCACCAGCCCCCGCTGCCCCGCCTCGCGCTGCTGCTTTGGGACCGCCGTCCCGACCTGCAGGCGCGCTTCCCGCGGCCGGACGGCGCCGATCGCGTCGCGTTCGGCGAATGGTTCGTCGCCGCGGCCGCGCAGGAAGGGATCGATCCCGCCTTCGTGACGGCGCTCGCGGAGGGTCTCCGTCGGATCGGGGCCGGCCCGGTCGCGGCCGAGCGCGAAGCGGCCGCCGAGCGGCTGTTCGCGGCGCCCGGCGACGAGCGGGCACCGTTCGAGAGCGACGCGCGGGCCTTGACGCCCGATCTCGTCGCCTGGCTCACCGCCGACGCCGGGTTCGAACCCGGCCGCAGGCCCCGCATCCCCCATTTCGCTCTCTCGCTGTACCGGCAGCGCGCAGACCTCCGGCGGGTCTTCCCCGACCCGCTCGGACGCGACCGCGACGCCTTCGCCCTCTGGCTGGTCACCTCCGGACGGCTGGAGCACGGCTTGCCCGCGGCTCTCCTGGCTCCGACGCTTCGCACCCTTTCTTGGCGGCGGCGCCTCTATGCCCGCCTCTGGTGGCACCGCCATCGACGAGAGGACCGGCGCGTCGAGCGTGTCGGGCCCCCGCCGGCCGCGGGCCCGACACCAGACGCCGACGCCAAGCCGGCAGCTCGACGCGAAATCGTCGCGCCCCGGCACGGCGTCAACGTGGTCGGATGGGCCGACGCGCCGACCGGCGTCGGCGAGGCCTGCCGCGGCACCTTGCGGGCGCTGGAGCATGCGGGCATCCCCCTCGCCCTGTACAACCTGGGCGGCTCGGCCGACAGCCCGCAGCGGGCCTCGCGGACCGCCGGCGAGCTCCCTTTCGAGACCATCCTCTATCACGTCAACGCCGACATGATGGAGACCGTCGGTCGGCAGCTTCCACGCGGCCTCACGGCCGGACGGCGTGCGATCGGCTACTGGTTTTGGGAGCTCTCCTACTTCCCGCGGGAGTTCGCGCCCGCCTTCCGTCGCGTCGACGAGCTTTGGGCTCCCAGCCGCTTTTGTCTCGAGACGTTCCGGACCCTCGCACCGGTGCCGGTGCACTGGATGCCTCCTTGCGTGGCGCCGCCGAGCGCAAGTCCCCTCGATCGCTCGACGCTCGGCATCGACCCGGAATGCGTCCTGTTCCTGAATGTCTTCGACACGCTGAGCGTCCCCGAGCGCAAGAACCCTTTCGGCCTCCTTGCGGCATTTGCCGAGGTCGCCACGCGCAGCGCCGTGCCCGTTCACCTCGCGCTCAAGATCACGCACGCGGAGGCCGAGCCGGAACTCATCGCCGAGCTCCAGGAGCGGGCGCGCGGGTCCCCTGTCACGCTCTTGACCGGCGGCATGACGCGCGCCGAGCTCGACGCCCTGCTCGCGACCTGCGACGCCTACGTGTCACTCCATCGCTCGGAGGGACTGGGGCTGCCGCTGATCGAGGCCCTGTACTTGGACAAGCCCGTCATCGCGACCGGCTACGGGGGCGTCACCGACTTCTTCGACGAGTCGACCGGCTTCGTCGTGAGCCACCGCCTCGTCGCGCTCGAACGGCCGCGCGGCCCCTACCCGTCGGGAAGCGTGTGGGCCGATCCGGACCTCGAGCACGCCGCCGGGCTGATGCTCGAGGTCGCCGCCGATCCGCAGCGAGCCGCGGCCCGCGGCCGGGCCGGGCACGAGCGCGTCGCCGCCCTCTACGGCGTCGAGGCCGCAGCGGCTCGCTTCCGCGCCCGGCTGGGCGCAGTGACGACGAGCGTCGCATCGTGCGTGCTCGTATAGCCTTCCGGTCCGGGGCGGACGGTGCGGTGGCGGACCGCAGCGCAGATCTGCTAGCGTTAACCGTCGCTTTGGCCAATCGAGAAACTACCGCGTGTCCGAGCTGAGCTCCGCCCAGATCCGCGAGCTCGTCGCGTCAGTTCCCCACTGGCACCACATCTTCGCTTTCCCGCAGGGAATCACTACGCCGGGTGCCTACGACCCCCGCGACCTCTTCTCCCGCCTCCGTTTCCCCGATCTCAGTGGCAAGCGAGTGCTCGACGTGGGGACCCGCGACGGGTTTTTTGCATTCGAGTGCGAGCGCCGCGGCGCCCATGTGGTGGCTCTCGATCACGTGGACGCGGAGAAGACCGGCTTCGCGGTGGCCCGGCGCATTCTCGGGTCGCAGGTAGAGTACGTTCGCGCCAACGTCTACGACCTGACGCCGGAGGAGTTCGGCCACTTCGACGTGATCCTCTTCCTCGGCGTCCTCTATCACCTGCGCCACCCGCTGCTCGCGCTCGACCGGCTGCGCGCTATGGCGAAGAACCTGCTGATCGTCGAGTCCCTGGTGTGCGACTCGAGCTTCTTTGTCGGCTACGGCGAGGCGAGGCCCCTGGCCTCCTTCGCTCCTGAGCTAGCGGACCTGCCGCTGGCCCAGTTCCTGGTCGCTAACCGTTTCCACCCCGACTGGACCAACAAGTGGTCCCCGAACGTGGCCTGTCTCAAGGCGCTGCTCGAAGATGCCCTCTTCGCGCCCACCGCGGTCGAGGTGTGGGGAGAACGGGCTCTGGTGCACGCCCGCGTCGCCGAGGACCCCGGTCTCAGCCGGCGCGCACAGCTCGACGCGGGACTCGCATGACACGAGGCATGATCGACCGGGTGTTCGCCAGGTCGGCTCAAGCCCTCCTCCTGCTGGGGGTCTGCAGCGCGCTCCTCCTCACCGGCTGCGGTCGCCGGACTGAGGACGCCGCCGTGAAAAGAACCGCCTCACCCGCGGATTTCGACGGCGACAAGGTCTCCGACTGGTTCATCTACCGGAGCGGTGGCTGGGTGTACTACGGACCCTCTACAGGGACGGATGCCCTGCCCGCGGTGAGGACTGAAGCGCCCGACTCGAACTGCATCCCCGCTCCGGCCGACTACGACGGTGACGGCAAGATCGATCTCTCGCAACAGTGCGGGGGAGTCTGGCACTTCTACGATGCGGACGGCACTTATCGCAAGGGCATTTGGACGGGAGGGCTGCCGGGGGACCTCCCCGTCCCTGCCGATTACGACGGCGACGGCGATGCCGACATCGTGGTCTTCCGCGCCGGCTCCTGGATGTTTTATGACTTCGCGAGCGGCACCTGCACGCGCGGCCTCTGGACCGGTCCGGGAGCCGGGGGCATACCCATTCCCATGGACTACGACGGGGACGGACGCGCCGACTTCACGGTCTACCAGAACGGCGCTTGGCATTTCTACAACGACGACGGCACCCACGACAAAGGAATCTGGACGGGCGGCGTCGCTGGGGACGTGCCGGTACCCGGGGATTACCACGGCGTCGGCCGGGAGGAAGTGGTGATCTTCCGTGGCGGATCCTGGCTGTTCTATAGCCTGGAAACACAGAAGCAAACTTCAGACAGCGTATGGACCGGCGCCAACGCTTCTCCCGACACACCGTTGCAGCCGGCTCCCCTGGACCTCGACGGCGATGGCACGCTGGAGTTCACCGTCTATGCCGGAGGACCCTGGCACTTCTACGAGGATGACGGCACGTATCGCAAAGGTGTTTGGACCGGCGGCGTGGCCAACGACCAGCCGATTTCCCGGCGCCAGCTCCCTTAACCGCACCCGTTCTGCCGCGTACGTTCCCAACCGATGACATCGACGCGCGATGCCAAGTGAGGCGTCCCCTTTTCGCCGAACCAAGCGACTAGCTCCTGGAGCAGATCGAGCTGGAGGTCGTAGCTACCCGGAATGACTGGCGTGATGACACGTGCCACCAGGGTGATCGACTCGCCAGGGGAGAGGCGTCGTGGGAGGTCGATCCGGTTGCCCTTACTTCCGATCATCCGGCCTTCCCGCTCCCACCAATACCCAAGCCGTATCGCGTAGCGCCCGTCGGCGCCGGTCGAGGCGCGGTTGGGCCAGACGTGCGTCCCGGCGTTCTTGATCGTCACCAGGACCGGGACTACCTCCCCCGCCGCGACGCGTCCCGGGATCTTGGAATGAAGCCACGTCAGCTGGAAGGCGCTGTCGGGGAGAGGCCCGAGCGGCTCCACCTGAGCGCGCGACTTGACCGGTGAAGCGAGCGCAAGCTCCTCCACGAGAGCCGACACCCTCGCGCCGAGGAGCGCCAGGTCGTAGCGCTCGCAGACGTGACGGCGCGCCTCCTCGCCGAGCGCCGCGCGCACCGACTCGTCGTCGAGGAGAGCCTCGATCTCACGTTCCATCGCCGGCAGGTCGAGATAGGGGACCACGCGTCCCGCCTCGCGGCAGAACTCCGGGGCTCCTCCCGCCCGGTCGAAGCAGAGGGCAGGCTTGCCGAGCGCGGCCGCCTCCAGCAAGACGAGCGGGAAAGGGTCCTCGCGTGAGGTCAGGAGGAAGAGGTCGGCGGCGTCGATTACCGGGAGCGGATCAACGCGCTCGCCCAGGAAGAAAATCCGCGGCGGGTGCCCGAGCTTGGCCAGGTCATGGTTCAGCCGCAGCTCCTCGATGGACGAGGAGGTCCCCCCTACCCAAGCGAAGGCGACATCGGGGCGGCGGGCGGTAAGGACGTGCCCCACTTGGATGAAGAGATCCGTCCCCTTCCGCCAGTCTGCCGTCCCCGCCCCGACGACGATCCGCGTTTCCGGAGTGAGCCCCAGCTCGGCTTTGAGCGCGCGGGCGTGTTCGGGTGTCGAGCGCGCGGCGAGCGCCGCCGTGTCGACCGCCTCGTGGAAGACCACCACTTTCTCTGCGGGGATACCCTCGTTCTCGACGAGGTTCGAACGAACCGCCTCCGAGCAGGCGACGAAGCGCGAGGTGCGCCGTGCCTGCTCGCGGAAAAGCTCCCTGCCGAAGGCCGAGAGGGCGTACGAGAGCTCATGCACGTGGCTGATGACCGGCAGCTCGTCGTGCCCGAGGCGGGCAAGGAACGAGCCGTTCGTCGCCGTGTTTGCCCAGACGAGCGAGACGCTGTCGCAGAAGGCGGGATCGAAGAGCGACTCAGTGGTCACGACGGTGTCCCCGACGGCGCGGAACTCCGCTTCGAGCGGCCCCTCGTCCCGCAGGACGAAGCGAGGCTCGACACAGCCGTGGCTCTTCAGCCAGGTGGCGAGCCTGAGGAGCATGAGCGGCGCGCCGGTGCGCGTCGCCCCGTGAGAGAGGAAGAGGACCTGCCGCGCGGGCGGCGTCGGGGCCGCGATCGCTCTGAGCGCGGTGCACGCCTCCGAGAACGCCTCGAGCGCCTCGGGGCTCTCTCCCTCGTCCACCAGGCGACGCGCGACGGCCGCTACTTCCTCCGCCGCGGCGGCGAGCGCCTCGCCGGCGTCCTCTGGCGGCGGGGGCCGCCGCCAATGGCGCCCCGAGGGAGAGAGAAACGACATGAGGACGCCGCGGGCATCCTCCGGTGAGACGGGAAATGAGAGCTCGAGTGCAGCGGACAGCCTCGAGAGCTCGGCGACGCCGTCCTCGAGGAGCCGGTCGAGGCTCGAGAAGGCTCGCGGACGACCGCGCGTTAGGCGCTCGGCCTCCGAGACGTGCCGCTCCCAGAGCGCGAGCGCCTCGCGCGTCGGGACGGCGCTCCGCACGGCGAGCGAGCGGACCACCTCCCATGGGGATCGAAAGACGAGAGCGAAGCGACGCTCGACGCCGAGATCGTCGAGAAGCTCTTCCCACAGCGGCAAGAGGACCGAGAGGCGCGGGTCTTTCACTCCCCACAGCGGAACATCCGCGAACTCTCTCCGCAGCACCCCAGCGAGCCTCTCCCTGGCCGCGCGAGCCTCTGGCCGCTCGCGCCAATCGGCGGGGAGCGGGGCCAGGTCGAGGTGCGAAGCGCCGAGCGCCGCGAGGAGCTCGTCGTGGATCTCGACCACTTCGCGGAGCTCCCAGAAACCGCGCTCGTTGTCCGGACCAGGGGGGAGCAGAGGCCCGCCGAACGAGACTCCCAAGTGATGGAGCGCCCCCGCCAGCGCGGAGGTGCCGCTCCGGTGCATCCCCAGGACAATGACAGCGATGCCCATCGTAGCGTCAGGCCTTGGCTGCGAGGATCTCCAGGGTGCGCGCTCGTCGCGACCCATCGACGCGGCGCATTCTCGCGCGCCCGCCGCGCCTGGACAAGGTGACCTGCCGCTCTCGCCTCAACCCAGCCACCTGCGGCGCAGCGCCCAGAGGTACCAGCGCAGGTAGTGCGGGAGCCAGGCGAGGAGGCGGAAGCGGCTCTTGCCGGCGCTGCGGTCCCGCCAGGTGGCGGGAACCTCCTCGACGCGCTCGCCGCCGAAGTGCGCCTTCACCGTGAGCTCCAACGCCAAGCAGAACCCCGCCTTGCTCTCGATGGGCGTGCAGGCGAGGAAGTCGCTGCGGTAGGCCTTGTAGCTGTTCGTGGGGTCGCGCGTCGGCAGCCCGGCCAAGCGGTGGAGGGTGAGGCCGGCGGCGCGGCTGAGCAGCCCCTTCAACGGGGGTCCGCCGATCTGCCGGCCGCCCGGCATGTAGCGGCTGGGGGAGACCACCGCCGCTCCCGACTCGGCGCGGGCCACGATCTCTTCCACGATCCGGAAGTCGTCCGAGAGGTCCGCCATGATGACGACCACGACCGGGGTACGAGCGGCCTGCATCCCGGCCTCGATGGCGTAGCGGGCGCCTCGGCCCAAAGTGTTGTGGACGAGGCGAACCACCGGCGGCTTGTCGTCCGCGGGCAGGGCGCTGAGGGCCGGCAGCGTCCGGTCCTCCTCCATGTCGTAGCAGACCAGCAGCTCGTAGCCCGGCGGGAACGACTCGCGGACCGCGCGGCACAGGGGGCCGATGTTCTCGGCTTCGTTGAAGACCGGCACCACCACCGAGTAGCGGAGAGGCGCCGGGTCGCTCACGGCTTGCGGCCCCAGGTGACCGCGAAGCTGCCGAACCAGCGACCCAGCCCGACCGCTTCCCACAGCCGGTCGGCCCGGTTGTAGAGCGACAGCAGCGCATTGAAGCCCCTGGGGGCCACCGCGCGGTAGGGCAGGTCCGATTGGCAACGCTGGCCGATCGCGCCGTAGCCCGCCGCCGAGAAATCCTCGCGCAGCGCCCGCGGCAGCAGGGGCCGCTCGTCGGGGCTCACCCCTTCGGCGCGATAGAACGGGCTCTTCGGATGCCGGAAGAGCAGCATGGCAGGATGCAGGAGGTTGGGATCGAAGGCGAAGACTAAACCACCCGGCCGCAGTACGCGCGCCGCTTCGGCGAGGGCCCTCCGGCGATCGGCGATGTGGTGGAGCACGCTGCTGAAGGCGACGACGTCGAAGCTCTCGTCGTGAAAGGGAAGGCGGAGCGCGTCGCCCTGGAGCCACGACGAGTCGAGAAAACGGCGGCGGGCAAGGCGCAGGGCGCCGAGAGAGAGGTCGATGCCGGCGTAGCGCGAGCAGCGGTCGACGTAGGTACGCCGCGATCGACCCGTGCCGCAGCCGACGTCGAGGACGCTCAGGCCGATCTCGGGGGCGACGGCGGCGAAGCGGCTCGCCAAGGTCTGCCAGCCGCGGTCGGTGAAGGGGTTGAAGTCGCCGCTCGCTTCGACGATGCGGTCGAAATGGCGGCCCTCGCGCCGGGCGGCCGACGAGCGGTTACCGCCTTCTGCTGTCGGGGGTGGGCACAAACCGCAACTCCTATACCATCCGCCCGCCGGCAAGCGCAATGCTCTTCCTCCGCAAGCGCCCCACGCTCGAGGTCCACGTCCCGGTGAGTCCCACCCGGACGTTCCTCAACATGGCGCACTACCTGACGCGCTCGCTGCGCGCCCGCGGGGGCCGCTACCGCGACGCGCCGGTCGTCCTGACCGTCGGCGCGGAAAGGCGCGATCCCGACCTCGCTCGCAACCACCCCTGGATGGCCGCCAACGGCGTCGAGGTCCGCTGGATCGACGAGGCGCTGTTCGCGCGCGAAACCTGGTATGCCACCGCGTGCGAGCGCTTCCGCTACGAGTTCAAGAGTGATGTAGTGCTGGCGCTGGACGCCGATACCCTGATCGCCGGCCCTCTCGATGAGCTGGTCGAAGAGGCCCAGCGGACGGGGGCGGTGTGCGGCGTCGTGGCGCACGTGCCGCCGCTATCGACTCGCGAGCAGTGGCAGACGATCTATCGCGCCTGCGGCCTGGGCGAGCTCGAGACCCCCTGCGAGCACACCGGCTGGGGCTACATGTTCCAGAACGAGTCGCTGCGCCATTGCCCGCCGTACTTCAACCTCGGCGTGCTGGCCGCCTCGGCGCCGGCGATGCGGGACATCGGCAGCGCTATCTACGAGCTGATGGCGGCCGTCGACGCCGTCCACCGCACGAGCTTCCGCGTCCAGTTGGCGGTCTCGCTCGCGGTGACGCGGTTCGGTCTGCCCTTCCGCGCCCTGCCCTTTCGTTGGAACTTCGTCAACGATCCCCTGCTCGAGGCGCTCCATGCCGCGGAGCTGGGGGACGTCCGCATCATCCATCTCTTGCGCAAGCATCAGGTCGACAAGGAGGAGCTCTACTCCAGCCTGGACAACGTCGAGGCGATGCTCGCCCGCACCGATCTGCGGGTGATCAACGCGCTCGCCCAGCGATTGCTCGGCGAGATCCACCCGCGGGTCAAGGCCGAGGACGCCGCCCGGCCCGGCGCATGATCGCCTTCGTCGAGGCCAAGCGTCCGGACTACGAGCACGTCCGGGACCTGCTCGCGCGCAGTGAGGCGAGCGGTGTGTGGTCGAACTTCGGCCCCCTGTCCCTGCAGCTCGAAGAGACCGTGACGGAGCTGTTGGCCCTACCGCGCGACCGCCGGGTGGTGGCCTGCGCCAGCGGCACCGCGGCCCTCCACGGCCTCGTTCAACTCTACGAGCACCTCGCCGGGCGTCCGCTGCGCTGGGTCGTCTCGGCCTTCACCTTCTACGCCCAACGGCAGGGTCCGCTCGCCGCCGCGCGGGTGCTCGACTGCGACGCACAGGGGTTCCTCGATCTCGATGCGCTCGCCGCCCTGTCCACCGACTCGTACGACGGCATCGTGGTGACCAACCTGTTCGGGACGGCGGCCCACGTCGAACGCTACGAGGACCTCGCGGCGCGCGCCGGCAAGGTCCTCCTCTTCGACTCGGCCACCTGCTTCGGCTCGCGGCACCCCGGCAGGCCCTTCGGCACCCTCGGCGCGGGGGAGCTCTTCAGCTTCCATCACACCAAGCCTTGCGGCTTCGGTGAGGGAGGGTGCGCCGTGGTGCCTGCCGAGCTCGAGGACACGTTCCGCTCGCTGATCAATTTCGGGCTCTACCGGGGGATCGACACCGGCGCGCGATCGAGCAATGGCAAGATGTCCGACGTGGCCGCCGCCTTCATCCTCGACCGGCTCTCTCGTCGCGACGCGATCCGCACGGCCCACCTGCAGCAGTTCCGGCGTTTGGCCGGCATTGCCCGCGCTCTCGGCCTCGAGCTCCTCGTCGACGGCGGGAACGAGGGGTCGTTTCCGAGCCTCGTGGCGGTCCTCTTTCCCCATCCGGTGGGGCTCGAGCGGCTGTCAGGCGGCCCGCTGGTCGTTCACAAGTACTACCGGTCGGTGGCGTCCCGGCCTCGAGCCGACGCGCTCTACGCGCACGTGGTGTGCTTTCCGTGCCATAGCGGCGTGGTCCAGGTCCCGGACGACGAGCTGCTCACGGCCTTGAGTGTCTTGGCTCAATAACGGAGGGATGGGTATGGGAACGCTCTCTGCCGATCAGATTGCCCAGCTCGGTCTCGCCGGCGTAGGTACCGACGTCGCGATCAGCGATCGCTGCTCGATCTACGGCGCCGGCTCGATCAGCATCGGAGACCACGTGCGGATCGACGACTTCGCCATCCTCACCGCGCGCGAGCCGGTGGCCATCGGCTCTTACGTCCACATCTCCGCGTTCGCCTTCCTGAGCGGTCCGTTCGGCCTCGTCATCGAAGACTTCGTCAACGTCGGGCCGCGGGCCGCGCTGCTCTCGGGAAACGACGACTTCTCGGGTCAATGGCTTCCCGGCCCGGTCGTCCCGGAGGAGCTGCGCAACGTACAGGGAGGTTGCATCCACCTCGAGCGGCACACCATCGTGGGGACGCATAGCGTCGTCCTCCGCGGGGTGAGCTTCGGCGAAGGGGCGGTCGTTGGTGCCCTCTCGCTGGTCAAGGAGTCGCTCGCCCCTTGGGGAATCTATGGCGGGATTCCTGCGCGGCTAATCCGACCGCGTGGCCGCGGACCTCGAGAGCTTGCGGCTCGCCTCACCACAGGATCGGCCTAGAGGGGTAAGCGGCCGCAGGCTCCCTCCCGGCCTCGTTTCGGAGGCCGGGAGGGGATGCGAAACAGCTCGCTTGGCCCTACTGCTCGCCGCCCGCGGTGAGGGGCGGGACGATGACGGCGTCGGAGTCGTTGTTCCCGAACGAGAAGCAGTTGACGCCGGCCGTAGTCACGGCGGTCGTATTGCCGGAGAAACTGCTGCGGCCGACACGGACGGTGCCGTTCGAACAGACGATCCCGGTCAAATTGTTGGCTACCGTGCTTCCCTCGATGTTCAGCACCGCGCTGCCGTTGACGACCGAGAAGCCGGCGGCCGAGTTGCCCGCGGCGACGCTGTTCTTCACCGAGGCCGTAGAATTGCCTTGATTCTTGAAGCCGAAGACGTTGTGCTCCATCCGAACGTTGTCGAGCGAGGCCTTCACGACGGCGCTGCCGGTAGGGTTCACGAAGATGCCGCCGCCGGTGCCCTGGCCGTTGTTGCGCACGATCGTGTCCTTGATGTAAACCTGGGTGGTGCCGGCCGCGGTCGTCGCGATCTCGATCCCCGAGCCGTTGGCCCCGCGGAAATTGTTGACCGTGCACTTCTCGACGTGAAGGGACGCCAGGGCGCCGAGCGCCTTGATGCCCACCAGGCCCGTGCCCAACCCCTCGATGTCGAGGCCGCGCAGCACCACGTGGCTGGTCGACGTGGCGTTGATGACGATGGCGTTGGTGCCGGACACCAGCACGCCGGCCTCAAAGCCTTCGCTGGAGATGGTGATCGACTTGGTGATCGTCACCCCGCCGAAGCCACCGGGATCGAGGACGTTGATCTCTCCCGCGGTCGCGGTCTTCGAGATGGCGCCCGCAAAGGTCTTGCAGGGTGCCGTCCGACTGCAGGGGTTGGCGTCGTCGCCGACGCCCGAGACCCAGGTACGGGTCGCCTGCGCCTGCGCGGACGCGGGAAGAAGGACCAGAAGGGCCGCGATCGCGGCGAGACACAGCACAGCTCTCTTCATTTGGAACTCTCCTTTGCTTAATCCAATGAGCATAAGTGGTTGAGCGCCGACGGGTTAAGGGCGCACCATACCACAGGTTGGAGCTCAGATGCGTCCCGCCGCGATCTCGCGTTCCACCCAGGGAATGACCTCGTCGAGTACCGTGGAAAGCGTCGTGGTGGCCTCGAAGCCCAGCGCCTCCCGAGCCTTCCGAGTCTCCGGCACCCGCATCTGCACGTCGTGGGGGAAGGGCGGGTCGGAGACGTGGCGGAACGGCTTCCCGTGGCCGTGGACCTTGTGCCAGATCAGCTCGGCCAGGTCGAGCACGGTGGTGGAGACCGGCGTCGAGAGGTTGAAGTCCTCGTTTTCGGCCGCCGGATGCAGCATCGCCGTGAGGATCCCTCGGGCCAAGTCGCCGCCGTACGTGTAGCAGCGCACCTGATTGCCGGCGCCGAGGACGTGGAGCGGGTCCTGTCCCTTGAGCACCTTCTGCACCAGGTCGGGCACGACGTGGCTCATCGCCAGCTTGACGTTGCCGCTGCGAATCTCCTTGTCCCCCAGGGCGCGGCCTTCGCCGATGCCGACGCAGTTGAACGGGCGGCAGATGGTGAAGGGGAGCCGATACTGCTCCCAGGCACCGCGGGCGAAGTACTCGCAGGCCAGCTTCTGGAAGCCGTAGGTGCTGGAAGGCGGTGGACACTGCCGCTCGTGCCCCTCGGGGCTGGGGAAGACCGTGGCGTTCTCGAACACCATGCTGCTCGAGAGCACCGTGATCTTCTGCAGGCGGTGATGGCGATGAGCGTGAAGGGCGGCGTCGAACGCCGTCGCCGTGATGCGCTCATTCTCGGCCAGCAGGTCGTAGGCGTACTCGTGGAAGTAGGAGATACCCCCGATGCGGGCGGCGCAGGCGATGAAGTGCTCGCACTCGGAGGCCAGCTCCTTCATCAACTCGCCGTCACGGGCATCGGCCTGCAGGAAACGATAGCGCGGGTGGTGCTGGTAGCTCCGCTCGACGACGCCGTACTTGGAGAAGTTGTCGAGGCCGATCACCTCATGGCCCGCCTCGAGGAGCTGCTCGACGAGGTAGCCGGCGATGAAACCCGCCGACCCCGTGACAAGGACTTTCACGTTCGGGGACTCCCTCTAGGAAGTTCAGAAGAGACTGGAGGGCTCGCCAACCCTTGGCAGGCAGTTCCAGATGTCGATGACCGTCTTGCCCTCCTGGGGCGGAAGCTGGCGATAGATCCGATGCGGCGTCGCCACGAAGAGGAGGTTCGACTCGGCGAGGACCTGCTCCAGGGGCACGAGGGTGGGGTCGGGCACGTAGGGGTCGGTACACAGCACCTGCCGGACTTCGAGGGCGAGCAGCTTGCGCAGCTTGTAGGCGAGCGAGTCGCGCGGGTCGTCGCTTTCGGCCTTGAACGCCATGCCCAGGATGCCGGCCGTTGCCTGGACGAGGTCCACCTGCCGGCGGGCCAGCTCCACCAGATGGCTCGGCAGGCCCTCGTTCACCAGCATGGCGGAGTGCCCGAGCATGAAGTGGTTGTGGCTGAAGGCCGCAAGCTGCATGGTGTCCTTGACCAGACACGGGCCGGCCGCTAGGCCAGGGCCCGGCATGCCTTTCATCCGCGGGTAATTGAAGCGGCAGCCGTGGAGGATGCGATCGAAGTCCACACCATAGCCAGTGGCCAGCATGTAGAACTGATTGACCGTGGCGAACTGGATGTAGCGCCAGGCGTTGGTCATCAGCTTGCAAAGCTCGGCTTCCAGCGGCGTCATCTCCACGAACTCCCGGGTGAAGCACGCAAACAGGTCGTCGCGGACGGCGGCGAGTGTCTCCCGGTCGAAGGCGCCGAGGATCTGCGGCAGCTCGCGGAACTCGCGCAGGCTATAGCCCTGGGCTACTCGCTCCGGGCAGCAGGCGACGGAAATCTGCCGGCTGCCTTCGTGCAGCATCCGCTGGATGCGCTGGCCAGTGCCGGGGAAGACGGTGCTGCGCAGCACCAGGACTTGGCCGTCGCGCAGGTGTTCCCAGCACTGACGGAGGACCCTGTCGATGGCGGCGAAGCTCGGGTTGAGGTGCTCGTCGACCGGCGTGCCGATGATCATCACCAGGAAGCGGCACTGGCTCATGACGACGGGCTGGTCCTCGACCGTCAGGCGACCGGTGTCGAGGACGCGCCGGAGCATCTCGTCCGCCCCTTCCTCGAAGAAGGGCATCTCGCCGGCGCGGATCTGCCGGACCTTCTCGCGATCCACGTCGTAGATGACGGTCCGCAGCCCCGAGTCCGCGCAGATGAGCGCGAACGGCAGGCCCACGTGACCGCCGCCGCCGATAACGCAGACATCGTAAGGAAAGTTGCTTTCCGGCATGACTCGGCACGGATCGTATCGTGCCGGGTCAAGGGCTGTAAAGCCGCAACGCGCGAACAGCCGCGGCGATCCCTTCCGCCCCCGCCTCCAGGGGAACGAGCCGCCCGGCGGTGAGCCGCTCCCCGACCGCGCCCAGGTCGAATGCGACGACCGGCACGCCGGCGGCGGCGCACTCGTCGAG
>DATLOC010000011.1:0-34343 GCA_035536455.1 Thermoanaerobaculia bacterium
ACCAGCAGGTCCACCTTGGCCTTGATCAGCGCCGCAGCCCGCTCCAGGTAGTCGCCGGCGGCGCCGATCGCCGCCCCCACCCGCAGGCGGCCGAGCTCGTCCTTGCAGGCGCTCGGGTACTGCAGCGCCTTCTGGATGTCCTTGACCGTGATGAGCCCCTTGAGGTTGCCCTCGGAGTCGACCACCAGCACCTTCTCGATGCGGTGCTTGTGGAGGAGCTGCTTGGCCTGCTCCAGCGTCGTCCCCTCGGGCACCGTGATCAGGTTCTCCTTGGTCATCAGCTCGCCGATCTTCTGGTCCAGGTTCTCCTCGAAACGGAGGTCCCGGTTGGTCAGGATGCCGACCAGGTGGCCCTCGGAGTCGGTGACCGGCACGCCGGAGATCTTGTAGCTCGCCATCATCCGGTGAGCCTCGCGGATGCTCTGGTCGGGCCGCATGGTGACCGGATCGACGATCATCCCGGCCTCGCTGCGCTTGACCTTGTCCACCTCTTCCGCCTGCACCTCGATGGGCAGGTTCTTGTGGACGATGCCCATGCCGCCCTCCTGGGCCAGGGCGATGGCCAGCCGCGACTCGGTCACCGTGTCCATGGCCGCCGAGACGACCGGGAGGTTGAGCTGGATGCCGCGGCAGATCCGGGTCCGCAGGCTGACGTCGTTCGGATGCAGCTCGGACAGGCCGGGGACGATGGAGACATCGTCGAAAGTGAGGGCGAGACGGGGTTCCTTGTCGTGCATGGCGCTCATAAGATGGTCGCAGAGGATAGCAGAAGAGCCTTTCGAGCCGGCTTGTGAAAAAGGGCGGCCTTCCCGGCCGCCCTTGGTCCACGCTCCGGGCGTTTCGCGGTCAGCCCACCGTGACCGCGGCGCCGTGGCACTTCTTGTACTTCTTGCCCGAGCCGCAGGGGCAGGGATCGTTGCGGCCGACCTTGGACGCGTCCGCCGCGGGCTGCTGGCGCTGCGGACCCTCGACCTTGGGCGGCGCGGAGAGCTGCACCTTGGGCGCGGCGGCGCGCTCCTGGCGGCGGCGCTGCTCCACCATCTGCTCCTCGGTCATCGGCTCGTAGCGGAAGAGCTTCTGGATGATGTCGTCCTCGATCCGCTCCTTCATGGCCTCGAACAGCTCGAAGCTCTCCCGCTTGTACTCGTTGAGCGGGTCCTTCTGGGCATAGCCGCGCAGGCCGATGCCCTCCTTGAGGTGGTCGAGCGCCAGCAGGTGGTCCTTCCAGGCCACGTCCACCGAGTGCAGCATGATGGCGCGCTCGAAGCTGCGCATCACCTCGGCGTCGTGCCGCGACTCGCGCTCGGCGTAGCGCCGCTCGAGCTCCGCCCAGAGGGCCTCGCGCATCTCGTCGATCCCCAGCTCCTCCAACCGGATCCCCGCGTCGAGCACGTTGAGGTTGAAGTAGGCGAGCAGCTCCGTGCGCAGGCCGGTGAGGTCCCAGTCCTGCGGATCGAGCTTCGCCGAGCAGTGGGCCTCGAGCAGCGCGTCCAGGACGTCCTGTGCGAGCTTGAGCACGTAGTCGCGCCCCTCGCGCCCCTCGAGGATGTCGCGGCGCAGCTTGTACACCTCCTCGCGCTGCTTGTTCATCACGTCGTCGTACTCGAGGAGGTGCTTGCGGGTCTCGAAGTTCCGCGCCTCGACCTGTTTCTGCGCCCGCTCGATGGCGTTGGTGACCATCTTGTGCTCGATGGCCTCCCCCTCCTCCATGCCGAGCTTGCCCATGATCCCCTTGATGCGGTCGGAGCCGAAGATCCGCATCAGCTCGTCTTCGAGCGAGAGGTAGAAGCGCGAGGAGCCGGGGTCCCCCTGGCGGCCGGAGCGGCCGCGGAGCTGATTGTCGATGCGCCGGGACTCGTGCCGCTCGGTGCCGAGGATGTGGACCCCGCCCGCCTGCAGCACCTCTTCGCGCTCGGCGGCCCAGAGCTCGTGGTAGCGGGCGAGGGCCTGCTGGAAGGCTTCCGGCTCGGTCTCCGGGTCGGCCTCGGCCCGCGCCAGCCCCTCGGGGTTGCCGCCGAGCACGATGTCGGTGCCGCGGCCGGCCATGTTGGTGGCGATCGTCACCGCCCCCTTGCGCCCGGCCTGCGCCACGATCGCCGCCTCGCGCTCGTGGTACTTGGCGTTGAGCACGACGTGCGACACCCGCGGCATGCGCGACAGCAGCTTCGACAGCATCTCGCTCTTCTCGATCGAGATCGTGCCGACCAGCACCGGCTGGCCGCGCTCGTGGCAGTCGCGGATCTCGTCGACCACCGCCTTCCACTTCTCGTCGCCGGTGCGGTAGACGAGGTCGGCGCGATCGTCGCGGATCATGTCCTGGTTGGTGGGGATCACGATCACGTCGAGCTTGTAGATCTGTCCGAACTCGGCCGCCTCGGTGTCGGCGGTGCCGGTCATGCCGGCGAGCTTCTGGTACATCCGGAAGTAGTTCTGGAAGGTGATCGTCGCGAGGGTCTGGTTCTCGCGCTCGATCTTCACCCCCTCCTTGGCCTCGACCGCCTGGTGCAGGCCGTCGGACCAGCGCCGGCCCGGCATCATGCGGCCGGTGAACTCGTCGACGATGACCACCTTGCCGTCCTTGATCAGGTACTCGACGTCGCGGTGGTAGAGCTGGTGCGCCCGCAGCGCCTGGTTGACGGCGTGGATCGTCTCCATGTTCTCCGGGTCGGAGAGGTTGCGGATGCCGAGCAACTGCTCGACGCGCTCGACGCCGTCCTCGGTGAGGCTCACCTGGTGGGCCTTCTCGTCGACCAGGAAGTCGCCCGTGGTCTCCTTGTTGCCGTCCTTGTCCTCGATCTCCTCGCCGCGGGTCAGACGCGGGACGATGCGGTTGATCGCGTAGTACTTGTCGACCGACTCCTCGGAGGGGCCGGAGATGATGAGCGGCGTCCGCGCCTCGTCGATGAGGATCGAGTCCACCTCGTCGACGATCGCGTAGTGGTGCCCGCGCTGCACCATGGAAGCGAGGTCGAACTTCATGTTGTCGCGCAGGTAGTCGAAGCCGAACTCGTTGTTGGTGCCGTAGGTGACGTCGCTGCCGTAGGCGCGCTGCCGCTCGGCGTCCGGCAGGTCGTGCTGGATGACCCCGACCGAGAGGCCGAGGAAGCGATAGATCTGCCCCATCCAGTCGGCGTCGCGGCGGGCCAGGTAGTCGTTGACCGTGACGACGTGCACTCCTTTGCCGCCGAGCGCGTTCAGGTAGACGGGGAGGGTGGCGACAAGCGTCTTACCCTCGCCGGTCTTCATCTCGGCGATGCGGCCGCGGTGGAGGACCATGCCGCCCATGAGCTGGACGTCGAAGGGGCGCATCCGCACTGTGCGGCGGGCGGCCTCGCGCGCCACGGCGAAGGCCGGGACCAGCAGGTCGTCCAGGGTGGCGCCCTGGGCGAACTGCTCGCGGAACTCGGCGGTCTTGCCGCGCAGCTCGGCGTCGGTGAGGGCTTCGATCTCGGGCTCGAGGTCGTTGATCGCGGCGACCAGCGGCAGCATGCGCTTGACGTCGCGCTCGTGCTGGCTGCCGAAGATCTTGGTCAGGATACGGTTGATCATCGGGTTCCAGTCCGCAGGGTGTGGCAGGGGAGGGCCGGAGCGCTTTCCGTCGCGCGACCAGCGCGACGGGCTCCTAGGTCAACGCGGCAGTGTAGCAGAAAGATTTCAGCGCCCCCTGGGGGAGGTGCGGGGCTCCCTCCGCGCGATGGGAGATGAAAAAGGGCGGGGGGCGTCGCCGCCCCCCGCGATTCGCCGACGGCCTATTTCGCGGGCTCTTGCGACGGGCGGGGCTCGGGGACGGCGCCGGCGGCGTCTCCTCCTTGGGGCGCGCCAGCTTCCGCCCCTTCGGCACGAAGCCGAACTCCCGCATCGTCTGGCTCTTGGGGCCGAAGTGGCCGCGCAGGGCGGCGTTCATCTTGCTCCGCAGTCGACGCCGCGCTGCTCCTCGAGCCGGCGCTTCTCGTTGGTCTCCCGCAGGCGGGCCTCGAAGATCTCCTGCTGGCTCTGCAGGCCGCGGGCGCCGGCGACCCAGGATTCGAAGGTCGGTCTGGAGGATGGTCAGGTGCGGGGCCTCGCCGAGGCGGCCCTTGACGTTGGTGGACAGGGTGTCGAGCTCGGTGACGAGCTCGGGGAACGACTCACGGGGCATGGGGACTCTCCTTTTGCGCTGTGGGTGAAGAGGAACCGAGCCGGGGTAGTGGTGCCTTAATAGCCCACTACCGCCGCGGGGGAGCGGTCCCCGCCTCGGGGGGCGTGCTCGCCACCGCGCGGGGAGCGTTCCCCGGCCGAAGGGACGCATTTCCGGGCCGCTCCCCCGCCGGCCGGCTCGTCACCGCGGCCCTTCCAACTGCCGGAGGAGCTCGAGATCGGCCTCGACGAGCCGGTCGGCGGCGCGGTGCGGGAGCAAAACGGTCACCGAGTCGCCGCCCGACCACTCGACGCGGAAAGGACGGCCGAGGTCCGCGATCGCGGATTCGGCGATTCCATCAGGAAGGTAGGGACGTTCGGTAGTTGGTGAACGCGGCGGCCGAGGGTGAGAGCGCGCCGGCCGGACGGCCGCCGCGCAAATGCTGAGGCAAGGAAAAAGAATCGTGGGATGTCCCACTTTCGGCGCCGAGACGCACCCTTCGGACAAGCGCAATTCCCGCGGTCGTTCCACGGAAGTTGGCCCGCCTCACCCTGGAGGGAGGCTGTCCACAATTTGAGGTGTGGTTTCTCTTCTCTTCTGAGAGAAAAGGAGAGTCTATGAGCGGAAGTGTGTCCGCCGCGCGCTCGCCGCGGCTCCGGAAGGCGATCGTCCTCTGCGCCGCCGTCATCGTGTTCGGCTACGGCGCCATCGCCCTGGCGCACGTGATGGACGTCTTCGGCGCGCCGCCGACGGGCGATCCGTCCGCGCATACCGGGCCGCTGATCGGATTTCAATGGGCGGTCGATTTCCTCGCCGGGCTCGATCCCGCCAACGAAGGCGCCTTCGAGGGGGGCGCGACCGGCACCGGGGAGGATGCCGGCGAGAACAACTCACTCGGGGAGAACGAGGTCGACTCCGACCGCGACTTCGACATCCCCACCGGCGGTCCGCCGAGCCCGCTCTTCGGGGCCGCCGAGTTCACGCAGCAGATGCTGCTCTTCGAGGAGTTCGGCGGCGAGCGGCTGGCCGGCGCTCCGGGCCTGACCGTCCCCTTCCCCTCGCCGACAACGGGGCCGGCGCCGGAGCAGGACCCCTTCGCCGTCGCCGCCAGCGGCCCATCGCCCACTGCCCTCGAGGCCTTCATCGCGCAACCGGGGATCTCTCCGGCCCCGACGGAGTTCGCCAACACGACCGCGGCGAACCCCTGGCGGCCGCAGATCGAGACCTTCCTCGCCCGCGCCCTCAACACGCCGCCGGCGGAAGGCCGGCCGCCGGGAAAGGGTTGGGCCCACCAGCGCTGGAACGAGTTCAATCCCCAAGCCTTCTTCACCACGGTCCAGGCCGGGGCGCGCGAGAACGGCGGTGCCCGCGACGGCCGGCAGCGGCACGACTACGCCGCCGGCGAGTTCGGTCCGGGCGGCCTCTACCACCGCGTCTACGACCCCGACGGCAACCACACGAACGGCAACGAGGTCCTGGGCACGACCGACGGCGTCGGCGTCCGCTTCCACCCCAACATGCCGGTCCAGGACCACAAAACGGTGTGGACGTTCGACGGCACCTTCCCGCCCAAGATGGGGCAGGCGCGGTACGGCGAGGGCGTCCTGCTGCGCCACTACAACGCGCTGCCGATCGACGTCGCGGCCAACCGCGGCTTCGGCCTGCACACGCTCTCGACGCACGAGCACAACGGCCACCATCCGGCGGAGAGCGACGGCTTCACCAACGCCTTCTTCTTCCCCGGCCAGTTCTACGACTACCGCTGGCCAATGCAGCTCGCCGGCTACGACACGATCAACACCACCGCCAACGACCCGCGCGCTTCCTTCCCCTGCGCCCCCGGCGAGACGCTCTTCGTCCACGACGAGGCCGAGGGGGTGAGGACCTGCGACGCCAACGGCCGCATCCAGATCCGCGGCGACTGGCGCGAGACGATGAGCTCACACTGGTTCCACGACCACATGCTCGACTTCACGGCGCAGAACGTCTACAAAGGCAACGCCGCGATGTGCAACTTCTATAGCGGGGTCGACCGCGGCAACGAGGCGCACAACGACGGCGTCAACCTCCGCCTGCCGAGCGGCTCGGCCCTGCCCTGGGGCAACCGCGACTACGACGTCAACCTGCTCGTCGCGGACAAGGCCTGGGACACGCAGGGGCAGCTCTGGTTCAACATCTTCAACACCGACGGCTTCCTCGGCGACCGCCTGCTCACCAACTGGCTGTACAAGCCCTACTTCGAGGTGCGGGCGCGCCGCTACCGCTTCCGCCTTCTCAACGGGTCGGTCTCGCGCTACTTCACCTTCGCCCTCGTCCGGCAGATCCAGGGCACCGGCGGCGAGTTCCAGGGCCCGTCGGGCTCCGGCGTCTCCTACAGCCGCGTCGGCTTCTACATGGTCGCCAACGACGGCAACATCATGGAGCACGCGATCCCCTTCGACGGCACCATGGACCTCGACGCCGACGGCAACGCCGCCGAGCACAAGGGCATTCTGCCGACCCTGGGCATCGCCGAGCGCTACGACATCGTCGTCGACTTCGCCTCGCAGGGCATCCAGCCCGGCAACAAGCTCTACATGGTCAACCTGATGGAGCACAAGGACGGCCAGGGGACGAGCGGCACCGTGTCGCTGTCGAGCGTCCTCAACGGCTCTTACTTCAGCGGCGGGGGCGGCTGGGGCGGCGGCCCGGGCCACGACCCGGTGATCGGACGCTTCCTCGAGTTGCGGGTCGTCGCCTACAGCGGCACCGACCCGTCGATGAACCCGGCCAACTACAAGCCGGGCCTCCTGAAGATGATCCCGCTGGCGATCAAGCGCAACGACCCGCGGCTCGCCAACGCCATCCGCCGCACGTTCAAGTTCGACAACAGCCGGAACGACGGCAGCCCGTGGACCATCGGCACGGACGGCGGCGACGGCTTGGGTATGGACCCGCGGCGGATCTCGGCCGCGCCGCGGCTCGCCACCGGCCCCACGCAAGGTGGGTTCAACGGCGCCGGCGCCAACGGCGACGACGCCCTGGGGACGCTGGAGGTCTGGCGCCTCCTAGGGGACAGTGACTGGAGCCATCCGGTCCACGTCCACTTCGAGGAGGGGGTGATCCTCAAACGCGGCGGGTCCTTCCCCCCGAAGTGGGAGGAGTTCGCGCGTAAGGACGTCTACCGGATCGGGCCGGAGAGCGACAGCAAGGAGAGCGTCGAGTTCGCGATCCGCTTCCGCGAGTTCGCCGGCACGTTCATGGAGCACTGCCACAACACGCAGCACGAGGACCACGCCATGCTCCTGCGCTGGGACATCGAGTTCCCCGGCCAGATCAAGCTGATGCCGGCGCCCATCCCCACCTGGGACGGCGTCGAGTACGTCGACTCGGCGGCGCTGCCGACCTTCCGCACCGGCTGCGACGACAGCGGCGGGTGGGGCGGCGACTGTGCCGACGGCGGCGGCGGCTGGAACTGACGTCGCGGCAAGGAGGCTCTGTAGATCATGCGCTCTTATCGCCTAGCCCTGGTCCTCGCGCTCGTCGGCGCCGGCATGCTGACGAGCGCGGCCGTGATCTCGCGTCACAAGTCCGCCTCCGCCTCTGCCACCAGCGCCAGGGGCGGGGCGGTGTGGGGCGCGAGCTACTTCCCCAACGTCGAGCTGACCACCCACGACGGGCGGCGGGTGCGCTTCTTCGACCTGATCGAGGACAAGGTCGTCCTCATCAACTTCATCTACACGAGTTGCCCGGACACCTGCCCCATGGAGACCGCGCGGCTGCTCGAGGTCCAGCGCATCCTGGGCGACCGGGTGGGCAAAGACGTCTTCTTCTACTCGATCTCGATCGACCCGGAGCACGACACGCAGCCGGTGCTGCAGGCGTTCGCCGAAACCTGGAACATCCCCGAGGGCTGGAAGTTCCTGACCGGGGACGAGGAGGACATTGTCCTGCTGCGCAAGAAGCTCGGGGTGACGACCAAGGACGTGCGGAGCAAGGACTTCAAGGACCACGACCTCAACCTGGTGTTGGGCAACCAGGCGACCGGCCGGTGGATGAAACGGTCGCCCTTCGAGAACCCGTACGTCCTGGCCAACCAGCTCGGGGGCTGGCTCCACAACTGGAAGACCGCGAGCGCCGTCGAGCGGGACTATGCCGAGGCGCCGGAGCTGCGCCAGATCTCGACCGGCGAGGACCTCTTCCGCACCCGCTGCGCGGCCTGTCACACCATCGGCGACGGCGACATCGTCGAGGTCGCCGAGCGGCGCATCGGGCCGGACCTCTACGACGTCACGCGCCAGCGCGACCGCGAGTGGCTGGAGCGCTGGCTGGCCGAGCCGGACAAGATGCTGGCGGAGAAGGACCCGCTGGCGACGTCGCTGCTGGCCAAGTACAAGAACATCGCGATGCCGAACCTGCAGCTCAGCCAATCGGACGTCGTGCAGCTGCTCGGCTACATGGAGCAGGAGAGCCGCCGCATCGGCGCGCTGCGGGCCCGCGCGGCCGCGAACCCCGGTGCCGCCGATGACAGCCACCACGACCACGCCGCGGCCCATGGAGAGCACACCGGGCACTCCGGGCAGCGCTGACCTGTCCCCGGGCCGGCGGCGGCTGTTCGCCGGCCTGACGTTTCTCTTCCCGTTCGGGCTCCTGCTGCTCGTCGAGGCGGGTCTGCGTCTCGGAGGCTTCGGAGAGTCCTACCCTCTCTTCGTGCCCGTTCCCGAGGCCCCCGACTTCCTGAACGTCAACCGCCAGGTCGTGCGCCGCTTCATGGTCCACGAAGAGGACACTCCCAAGCTCTGGATCCGGCCGGTGCCGTTCCCGCGCCAGAAGCGTCCGGGGACGTTCCGCATCTTCGTCCAGGGGGGCTCGACCGCCGAGGGCTACCCCTACGGCTATGGCGCCTCGCCGGCGGGGATGCTGCAACAGCGCCTGCAACGCACCTTCCCCGACCGCCGGATCGAGGTCGTCACCACGGCGATGTCGGCGGTCACCAGCTACACGCTCCTCGACTTCAGCGGCGAGATCCTGGAGCAGCGGCCCGACGCGATCGTCATCTACGCCGGCCACAACGAGTACGTGGGCATCCTCGGCGTCGGGTCGGGCTTCTCGGCCGGGCGCCGGCGTCCCGTCGTCCTCTCTTTCCTGCGGCTCAAGGAGCTGCGGCTCTTCCAGCTCACGCAGCGCGCTCTCTCCGGCCTGCGGCCGAAGCGGCCGCCGCGCCAAGGCCGCAGCCTGATGGCCACGATCGTGGCCGAGAAGAAGATCCCCTACGGCTCCCCCCTCTACCGGCGCGGGCTGGAGCAGTACCGCGCCAACCTGCGCGCCCTCCTGCGCCGCTACCGCAGAGCGGGGGTGCCGGTGTTCATCGGCACGGTGGTGTCGAACGAGCGGGACCAGCCGCCGTTCATCGGCGAGGACGCCCGGAGGCACTTCCTGCGCGGCCGGAGGCTGGAGGCCCTGGGGCGCTATCGCGAGGCGCGCCAGGCCTATCTCGCCGCCAAGGACCGCGACGAGCTGCGCTTCCGCGCGCCGGAGGAGATCAACGCCATCCTGCGCGAGGTGACCGCCGAGGAGGGCGCCCACGTCGTCGAGGTGCGGGAGGCGTTCGTGCGCGCCGCCCGCCGCGGCATCGTCGGGCACGACCTCATGCTCGAGCACCTCCACCCCAACCTGGACGGCTACTTCGTGATGGCCGACGCGTTCTACGAAGCGCTCCGCGCGCTGGGGACGATCGGCCCGTGGGACGCTCCGGTCCCGCCCCAGGCCGCCCGGCGGGAGATCCCCGTCACCGAGGTGGACCGCCTGTACGGCGAGTACCGCATCCAGGGCCTCACCTCCGACTGGCCGTTCACGAAACGCAGGAGGCGGTTCTCCCTCGCCCCGCCGGCCGACCCCGTGGAAGACATCGCCCAGGCCTACTTCCGGAGCTGGATCGACTGGCCCGCAGCGATGCGCCGGCTGCTCGCTCACTACCGCGCGACCGGCGACGACGCCGGCGCCGCCAAGGTCGCGGTGCTCCTGGCCGAGGCGTTCCCCTACCGGCCGGAGGACCAGCTCGCGGCCGCCGAGCTGCTGCGGCGCGCCGGAAGGCCGGGCGCCGAGATCTACCAGCGCCGCGCTAGCGAACCGGCTGGTGCGCCGCCGCCTCAAGGGCCAGAATGTCGCCTTCATGCGCTTCGAGTTCGGCCCGACGGCCACATTCACCTTCTGAGCGATGATGCCCCTGATGGCCAGCCGCCTCGTCCCCGCTCTGCTCCTCGTCCTCTCCTTCACCGGACCGGCCGCCGCGGACGAGGCCGTCGTCGCCGTCGCCGCGAACTTCACCGAGGTCGCCGAGCAGCTCGAGAAGGAATTCGAGCGCCAGAGCGGCCATACCTTGACGTTCGTGGCCGGCTCCACCGGCAAGCTCTACGCCCAGATCGCCAACGGCGCCCCGTTCGACGTCTTCCTCTCCGCCGACCAGGAGAGGCCCGAGCGGCTGGAGAAGGAACGCCTGGCGGTCGCCGGGTCGCGCTTCACCTACGCCACCGGGCGCCTGACGCTGTGGAGCGCCGAGCCCGGCCGCGTCGGCGGCGACGGCGCGGCCACGCTGCGGCGGGGGGAGTTCCGCCGGCTGGCGATCGCCAATCCCGACCTGGCGCCTTACGGCGCGTCGACGAAGGAGACGCTCGAGAAGCTCGGCCTCTGGCAGCGTCTCGCGGACAAGATCGTCATGGGCGAGACGATCGGTCAGGCGCACACTCTCGTCGCCTCCGGCAACGCGGAGCTCGGCTTCGTCGCGCTCTCGTCCGTGCTCAGTCCGCGGAACCCGACCAAGGGTAGTCGCTGGGACGTGCCCCCCAACCTGCACACACCGATTCGCCAGGACGCCGCGCTGCTCGCGAAAGGCGCCGGTAACCCCGCGGCACGGCGCTTCCTCGACTTCCTGCGCAGCGAGAAGGCCAAGGCCGTCATCCGCCGCTACGGTTACAGTACCGAGTGACGATGGAGCTGCGGCACCTACCGGACCTGGGCCCCCTCTGGCTCACCCTGCGCCTGGCCGCCTCGGCGACGGGCATCCTGCTGCTCGTCGGCACGCCGATCGCGTGGTGGCTGGTGAGGACGAGGTCCCGCTTCCGGCCGGCTTTCGAGGCGGCCGTCGCGCTGCCGCTCGTGCTGCCGCCGACGGTGCTCGGCTTCTACCTGCTGGTGCTGCTCGGGCCGAAATCCACGCTGGGCGGCCTCTGGGTGCGGCTGACCGACAGCACCCTGACGTTCTCGTTCGGCGGGCTGCTCATCGCCTCGGTGCTCTACTCGCTGCCGTTCATGGTGCAGCCGCTGCAGGGTGCGTTCGAGGCTGTCGGCCGCGAGCCGATGGAAGCGGCGGCCACGCTACGCGCCGCGCCGCTCAACGCCTTCTTCACCGTCGCCGTGCCGCTGTCGCTGCGGGGCTTCCTCACCGCGGCGGTGCTCACCTTCGCCCACACGCTCGGCGAATTCGGCGTCGTGCTCATGGTGGGCGGCAACATCCCGGGCAAAACACGGGTGATCTCGATCGCCATCTACGAGCACGTGGAGACCCTCCGCTATGCCGACGCGCACACTCTCTCGGCCATTCTCCTGGTCTTCTCGTTCGTGGTCCTGGCCCTGGTCTATACCGTCAACCGCACCCTGCCGCTCCACGTCCGGTGACGCACTGGTCTTCGACCTGCGCGTGCATGTCGGTGCCTTCGACCTCGAGGCCGCGGGAGAGATCGACACCGGCCGGATGACCGCGATCTTCGGGCCGAGCGGCAGCGGCAAGAGCACCCTCCTGCGCGCCTTGGCAGGGCTCGAGGGGCGCGCCACCGGCCGCCTGGCGCTGGGCCGCGAGGTCTGGCTCGACAGCGCTCGCGGGCTCGACGTGCCGGCGCACCGCCGCCCGGTCGGCTACATGTTCCAGGAGGCGCGGCTCTTCCCTCACCTTACTGGGGAGGGCAACCTCCGTTACGCCGCGAAGAGGGCGAGGCGCGAGCGGCAGGTCGTCACCTTCGACGAGGTGGTCGACGCCCTGGATCTCGAGCCGCTCCTGCCGCGGCGTCCGTCGGGTCTTTCCGGAGGCGAGCGCCAGCGCCTGGCCCTCGGCCGCACGCTGCTCGCCCAGCCTCGCCTGCTCCTGCTCGACGAGCCGATGGCCGCGCTCGACGCTACACGCAAGATGGAGATCCTGCCGTATCTCGAAGCGCTCCACCCCCGCTTCGGCATCCCCACGCTGTACGTGAGCCACTCCGTCGACGAGGTCGCTCTCCTGGCGGACCGCATTGTCGTCCTGGTCGGGGGACGGGTGACGGCGACGGGCCGCACCGCCGAGGTCCTGGATGGTCTCGACCTCGGGTCGCTCGCCGACCGCCGCGGCGCAGGCACCGTCGTCGAGGCGAGGGTCATGCGGCACGACCCCGAGTATCGCCTCACGTGGCTCGATCTGGCGGGTCAGACGCTGGTGGTTCCGCAGCGCGAGCACTTCGCCGAGGGCGAGGAGGCGTGCGTGGTCATCCGCGCGCGCGACGTCTCGCTGGCGACCGTTCGCCCGCAGCGCGTGAGCATCCAGAACATCCTCCAGGGTCGAGTGTGCGAGGTGCGAGAGCGCGAGGGCTCGGCATTCGCCGAGGTCTCGGTCGACCTCGGGCCGCACCGCCTCATCGCCCGCATCACGCGCCTGTCGCTGCGCGAGCTCGAGCTCGGCGTCGGCTCGCCGGTCTTCGCCCTGTTGAAGAGCGTAAGCCTCTCGAAACAGCGGGCGTAGCTGCCCCGAAAGGAAACGATGAAAGCAGAGTGGCAGGGCGAGCTCCTGAGCGAGCTGGGCCGCAACCTGGTCGCAGGGTCGCTGACCGACCCCGCGCTCCTCCGCCAGACGGCCGGCCCGGTGCACCAGATCCTGCCCGAGGCCAACGTCGTCAAGATCGGCGGCCAGAGCGTCATCGACCGGGGCCGGAAGGCGGTGTTCCCGCTGCTCGAGGAGATCGTCGCGAACCTGCCGCGCCACCAGATCATCCTCGGCACCGGCGCCGGCACCCGGGCGCGCCACGCCTACAGCGTTGCCCTCGACCTCGGGCTGCCAACCGGGGTGATGAGCGTCCTCGGCACCTTCGTGTCGATGCAGAACGCCCGCATGATCCACTACCTGCTCGCCAAGCACGGTATCCCGTTCATCGAGCCGGCGCAGTTCCCCCAGCTTCCGCTCTATCTCGCAGAGCGCCGGGGGGCGATCTTCTTCGGCATGCCCCCCTACACCTTCTGGCAGGAGAACCCGGCGGTGGGACGCATCCCTCACCACCGCACCGACACCGGGGCCTACCTGGTGAGCGAGGTCTTCGGGGCGCGGTCGATGATCTTCGTCAAGGACGAGGAGGGCCTCTACACCGGCGATCCGAAGAAGGGCAAGCACGCGCGCTTCATCCCGAAGATCACCGTCGCCGAGCTCGAGGCGATGGACCTGCAAGACGTAGTGGTGGAGCGGGCGGTCCTCGAGCTGATGAAGAACGCCCGGCACCGGCGCTCGGTCCGGGTGATCAACGGCCTGGTGCCCGGCAACCTCACTCGCGCCCTCGAAGGCGAGGACGTCGGTACGCTGATCACGGCGGATTGAGGGAGGACGCGATGCAAGAGATCCATCCCGGGGACGGACGCCACCATGTCGACTCGCTGCTGATGCGCGAGAGCCTGCTGGACAAAGACCTGGTCGCCGCCACCGACGACCGCCGGCCGCTGGTGCGGATGCTCCCCGACGCCTGCGTGCTCAAGATCGGCGGGCGCTCGATCATCGATCGCGGACGGCAAGCGCTTCTTCCCCTGGCCGAAGCCCTGGGCGAGGCCCTTGCCAGCCGCACCCTGATCATCGGCACCGGCGGCGGGGTGCGCAGCCGTCACGTCTTCTCGATCGGCCTCGACCTCGGGATGCCCACCGGGGTCCTCGCCCAGCTCGCCATCGCCGACGCCCTCGGCAACGCCCATATCCTCGGCACGCTGCTCGCCCGGCATGGGGTGGTGGCGATCCCACCCGAGATCTTCGGTCACCTGCTGCCGTTCTTCGTCAAGGCCGCGCCGGGGGTGATCTTCAACGGCGACCCGCCGTACTCGATCTGGGAGCACCCGCCGCCGGTGGGACGGATCCCGCCCCACCGCACCGACGCCGGCAGCTACTTGACCGCCGAGTGTTTCGGCTGCAAGACCTTCACCCTGGTCAAGGACGTCGACGGCCTCTACGACGCCGACCCCAAGCTCCACCCGTCGGCGGGCTTCATCCGCGAGATCAGCGTCGCCGACCTGAGGGCCCGCCGTCTGCCCTCCCTCCCCTTCGACGAGATCCTGCTCGATCTCCTGGAGCGGGCGCGGCTGGTCGATCGGTTTCAGATCGTCAACGGCCTCAAGCCGGAGCTGCTCGCGCCGGCGCTCGACGGCGAGCACGTCGGCACGATCGTCTGGGCGGGGTGAGACCTAGTCGAGGATGTAGGCGATCGGGTTGACGGCGTTGCCGTCGATCCGCACCTCGTAGTGGAGGTGCGACCCGGTCGAGCGGCCGGTGCTGCCCACCAGGCCGAGGACGTCGCCGCGCTGCACCCGCTGGCCGGGGCGGACGTCGACGCGGGCGAGGTGCCCGTAGCGGCTGCTGAGGCCGAAGCCGTGCGCCAGGTAGACGGCGTTGCCGAGGCCGCCCAGGGTGCCGGCGCGCAGCACGATGCCGTCGGCGCTCGCCCGCACCGGCTGGCCGGCGGCGGCGGCGATGTCCACCCCCTGGTGGTCGCCGCGGCCGTGGGTCAGGGGGTCGCTGCGGTAGCCGAAGCCGCTGGTCAGGATGCCTTGGACGGGGGCGATGGCGGGGGTGGCGGAGATCCAGCGCAGGCGCTGCTCGAGCTTGGCGTCGACCCGGTCGAGCTGGCCGGCGATCGCCTCGGCCCGCCGCGTTAGCGCGCCGAAGCCGCCCGGGCCCGGCTCGTCGAGCGGCGCGCTGCCGCCGATCCCGGCCTCGCTGCCGTTGTCCACCCCGTCGAGGCCGGCCACGATGGCGAGCTGCCGGGTGCGGTCCTCGTAGTCGGCGAGCTGCTGCTGGATGTCCTGCAGGTCCTGCTCGAAGGCGCCGTTGACCTGCCGCAGCGCGCGGTTCTCGGCCTCGAGGCGGGCGAGCTCGGTGGGGCTGACGTGGCTGTGGAAGTAGGCCCAGGTGACGGCGGCGGAGGCGGCGGTGAGGACGAGCAGGAGCGCGACGGCGAGGCCGATCTGGAGGTTGGTGACCCGCCACTTGCGGAGCCGGGCCCGCGCGTGCGGGACGAAGATGACGGTGTGGTGTGATCTGGCCATGCGGACGATACGGGCAGAGCCCGGAGACGGCCCGCTCCGGGGCACGCGCGTGTTCAGCGACGGCGAAAATGGACCCGCGTATTGTGGTGACCGCCCCCTCCCCTGTCAACCCCCGCTCGCCGATGGACTTGACAAATACCCCCTAGGGGTACAGGTTTGCGCCATGACGAACCAGACCCCAGCCCAGCACGAGGCCGGCAAAGCGGAGCTGCGGCGGCGGCTCGCCCGCATCGAGGGGCAGGTGCGGGGGATCGCCCGCATGCTCGAGGAGGACCGCTACTGCGTCGAGGTGCTGACCCAGCTCGCCGCGGTCCATCAGGGGCTGCGCGAGGTGGCGCGCGAGCTCCTCTCCCAGCACATGCAGACCTGCGTCCGCCGCGCCTTCAACGCCGGCGACGCCGCCCAGCAGGCGCGGGTGGTCGAGGAGCTGGCCGAGCTGGCGTTCAAGTACAGCCGGTAGATCCCGGGCGCCGGAGGATCGACTTTGGCTGGGTCCTGGGGATCATCTCCGGGCGCTCCGGGAAGATCTCGGAGAGCGGGCGATAGATCTCCATGCATGGGAGATTCATCCCGGGGCGTCGGAGATAGATCTCCATGCATGGAAGACTCATTGTCGGACCCCGAAGATAGATCACCGTCTATAGAAGATATCTCCCCGGGGCGCCGAGATGAACCTCGGGAGACGCGAGATCTTCATGCGGGCGCTCCCGGAAGCCTAGCGGCAGCGCGCGGCCAGGGCCTCGGCGTCGAGGACGGTAATCCGCGGCCCCGCCTGGACGGCGATCGCCCCCCGCTCCTTGAGGTCCGCCACCGCGTGGTTCACCCGCTCGCGCGAGGCGCCGACGAGCCCCGCGAGGTCGCTCTGGGAGAGCTTGAACGGGATGCGCGCGCCGCCGTCGGGCGCCGGGCGGCCGTGCTGCTGGACGAAGGCGAGGAGCTGGCGCGCCACGCGCCCCTCGACGTCGAGGGTGGCGATCGCCTGGAGCTGCTCGTTGGCCTGGCGCAGCCGGCGGCAGAGCAGCTTGAAGAGATTGAAGCCGAGCGCCGGCATCTCCCGCAGGCTGCGGTGGAAGGCGGCGCGGTCGAGCCAGAGGCAGGTGGCGCGCTCGACGACCACGACGTCGGCCGAGCGGCCGGCGCTGTCGAAGAGGCTCATCTCGCCCACCGTGTCGCCGGCGGCGAGGAAGGCGAGCACGACCTCGGTGCCGTCCGCCTGCTCGACCGAGATCTTGGCCGTGCCGTCGAGGAGCACGTAGACCACCTCGCCCGGCTGCTCGGCGGTCATCAGGCTGGCGCCGGCGGGAAAGGTGCGCCGCCGCAGCAGCTCGTTGAGCCGCTCCAGCTCCGGGGCGGCGAGCTCGGCGAAGAGCGGGATCGCGGCGAGCTCCGCGGGGTCGGCGACGGCGGGCACGGCGGGGAGACTCTACAATCGCGCGAAAGGCCTTCGCGCCTTGGGAGGCGCCGCCATGAGCCAGGTCCACGGCATCCACCACGTCACCGCCATCTGCGGCGACGCCCAGGAGAACCTTGACTTCTACACCGGCGTCCTCGGCCTCCGCCTGGTCAAGCGCTCGGTCAACCAGGACGCGCCCGACACCTACCACCTCTTCTACGCCGACGCCGAGGGACACCCCGGCACCGACATGACGTTCTTCCCCTGGCCGGGGATGCCGCCCGGCCGCAAGGGAGTCGGTCTGGCGGTGGAGGTCGGCTTCGCGGTGCCCGAGGGGAGCCTCGCCTTCTGGGCCGAGCGGCTGGCCGGGGCCGGCGCGGAGGTCGGCGGCCGTGCTAGCCGCTTCGGCGAGACCTCGCTGCGCCTGCGCGACCCGCACGGGCTGGAGCTGGCGCTGACCGAGACCGCCGAGCCGCGCGAGTTCGCGCCCTGGGCGCAGAGCCCGGTCCCCGAGCGGCACCAGATCCGCGGCTTCCACGCGGTGCGTCTCTGGGAGTGGAACCTGGGGGTGACCGGTCCCTTTCTCGAGCAGGCGCTGGGCTGCGAGCGGGTGGGGGAGGAGGGGGGGTGGCATCGTTTCGGCGCCGACGGCGGCGGCTCCGGCCGCTGGGTCGAGGTGCGCGAGCTGCCGGCAGAGCGCCGCGGCGCCTGGGGGGTCGGCACGGTGCACCACGTCGCCTTCCAGGTCGCCGACGACGAGGAGCAGCTCGCGGTCCGGCAGCGGGTGGCGGAGGCGGGCGCGCACCCGACGCCGGTCATCGACCGCTTCTGGTTCCGCTCGGTCTACTTCAAGGAGCCCGGCGGCGTTCTCTTCGAGCTGGCGACACTCGGCCCGGGGTTCTCGGTGGACGAGGACCCTGCCCACCTCGGCGAGCGGCTGATCCTGCCCCCCTGGCTGGAGCCGCGGCGGCGCGAGATCGAGGCCGTGCTGCCGCCGCTGCGCGTTCAGGTGCCGGCGGGCGGCGAGTGAGGCGCTTTTGAAAGTCACCCGCCTCTACCTCGTCCGCCACGGCGCCACGCAGCTGACCGCCGAGGACCGCTTCGCCGGCGCGGTGGGTGTCGAGCTGTCGGACGAGGGGCGGTGGCAGGCCGCCCGCCTCGGCGAGCGTCTGCGCGGCGAGGGCATCACCGCGGTCTACTCGAGCCCGCTGTCGCGCGCCCTCGAGACGGCGCGCATCGTCGCCGGCGCCTGCGGCCTCGAGCCGATTCCGCGCGAGGGGCTACGCGAGATCGGCCACGGCCGCTGGGAGGGGCTGACCCGCGCCGAGGTCGAGGCGCGCTTCGCCGACGAGTACGCCTCCTGGGAGGAGGACCCCTTCACCTTCGCGCCGGAGGGGGGCGAGTCGGGCGTCGCCGTCCTCGCGCGCGCCCTGCCGGTCCTGCGCGAGATCGTCACCCGCCACCCGCGCGAGTGCGTGCTCGTCGTCTCGCACAAGGCGACGCTGCGTCTCCTCCTGAGCAGCCTTCTCGGCTTCGACGCCCGCGGCTATCGCGACCGCCTCGACCAGGCGCCGGCGAGCCTGAACGTGATGGACTTCAAGGACCCGGTCCGCGCCCGCCTCATGCTCTTCAACGACACCTCCCACTACGCGGCGCGCCCGCGCACTGCCGACCAGAGCCTGTCGCGGTGGTGGGACGGCGGGGACAAGCGGTGAGAAGGCGCGTCAGCCGCAAGCCCGCCGGTCGAGGGTACGGTACTGGATCGCCTCGGCGAGGTGGGCCGGGCGGAGGGGGCCGCCGCCGGCCAGGTCGGCGATCGTGCGGGCGACCTTGAGGACGCGATCGTGGGCGCGCGCGGAGAGGCCGAGGGCTTCGAAGGCGCGATCGAGGAGGGCGCGGCCGGCGCCGTCGAGGGCGCAGAAGCGGCGCACCTCGTCGGGGGCCATCGCGGCGTTGACCGGCGTCGAGGCTTCGTCGCCGAAGCGCGCGCGCTGCAGGTCGCGGGCCGCGGACACCCGCGCCGCCACCGCGGCGCTCGACTCGCCGCGCGCGCCGCGCAGCTCCCGCACCGTCAGCGACGGCACCTCGATCTGGAGGTCGATGCGGTCGAGGAGCGGCCCGGAGATGCGCGCCCGGTAACGGTCGACGAGCGGCGGCGGACAGCGGCACTCGAAGCGCGCGTCGCCTAAATGTCCGCAAGGACAGGGGTTGGCCGAGGCAAGCAGGGCGAAACGGGCGGGGAAGGTGAACCGCGCACGGGCGCGGACGACGGTGATGCGGCCCTCCTCGACCGGCTGGCGCAGTGCCTCCAGGGCGTCGCGGTGGAACTCCGGCATCTCGTCGAGGAAGAGAACGCCGTTGTGGGCGAGACTCGCCTCGCCGGGGCGCGGCGGGCTGCCGCCGCCGACCAAGCCGGCGGTGGAGGTGTTGGTGTGGGGATTGCGGAAGGGGCGGCGGCGGACGAGGCCGGCGGGCGGCTCCTCGGCGGCCAGGGAGTGGACCTTGGTGACGGCGATGGCCTCGGCGAGGGAGAGCGGCGGCAGGAGCGCCGGCAGGCGCTGCGCCAGCATCGTCTTCCCCGAGCCCGGGGGCCCGAGGAAGATCAGGTTGTGCCCGCCGGCCGCCGCCACCTCCAGCGCCCGCTTCGCCCCCTGCTGGCCGCAGACGTCGGCGAGGTCGTGGGCGGCCGCGACGACGGGCTCGCCGCCGTCCGGCGCCACGAACGGCGCGATCGGCTGCCTGCCGAGCAGGTGCTCGATCGCCTCGGCGAGGCCGCGCAGGGGCACTACCGCCACCGTCCCCAGCGCCGCGGCCTCGGCGGCGTTGGCGGCCGGCAGGAGGAGCTCGGCGAGCCCCAGCCGGTGCGCGAGATCGGCGATCGCTAGCGCCCCGCGCACCGTGCGCACGGCGCCGTCGAGCCCCAGCTCGCCGCAGAGGAGCCGTCCTGCCAGGGCCTCCTGCGGCAGCTCGCCGTGCGCGGCGAGGAAGGCGAGCGCGATCGCCAGGTCCAGGTGGTTGCCCTCCTTGCGCAGGTCGGCGGGGGCGAGGTTGACCACCACCGAGCGCGGCGGCAGCTCGAAGCCGCAGTTGCGCAACGCGAAGCGCACCCGCTCGCGGCTCTCCTTGACCGCGGGGTCGGCGAGCCCCACGATCTGCGTCTGCGGCAGGCCGACGTGGACGTCCACCTCGACCTGCACCGGACGGGCGTCGATCCCCCAGGGGGTGGCGGCGGTGGCGCGGGCGAGCATCGTCGGCGTCGGTCCTGGGGGATAGACGGAAAACGGCCGCCCCACGCTTGCACATGGAACCGCTGGTGATCGCCACGAAGGCCCCCTGGCCGCCGATCGACGGCGGCCGGCGGCTGCTCTGGAACACGCTCGAGGGGCTGGCGGCGGAGGGGGTGCGGGCGACGCTGGTGGCGCCGGTCGATCCCGAGCGCTTCGACCTGCGCGAGGCGGCGGCGGCGCTGGTGGCGGTCTGCAAACCGCGCCTCGTGCCGGCGCGGCCGGCGGGCGCGTCGCGCGCGCTCCTCGGGGCCGTCGGCGGCCGCCCATGGACGATCGCCCGCCACGCCCTCGCCGCCGTGCGGCGCGAGGTCGAGCGCCTCCTCGCCGAGCGGACCTTCGCCGTCGTGCATGCCGAGCAGCTCCAGGCGCTACGCCAGGCGGAGCCGGCGCGGCTGCGCGGTGTGCCGGTTGTGCTGCGGGCCCAGAACGTGGAGAGCGACCTCTGGCGCGGGGCGGCTCGGACGGCGGGCGGGGTGAAGGAGTGGCTGCTCGGCGTCGAAACGCGGCGGTTGGTGCGGTATGAGGGGCGGGCGGTAGCGCGCGCGGAACGTACGCTGGCCCTCACCGAGCGGGACGCACACCGCCTCCGAGAGCTTGCGGGAGGGAGAGGGCGGGTGCAGGTGATCGCCGCGCCCTTCCCGGCACAGCTCCCTCCGAGTGGCTCCCCTCTGCCCGGAGAGCCAGCGGTCGTTCTCCTCGAGGGGAGTGGTTGGCTGCCGAATCGCGACGGGGCCACGTGGTTCGTGCGAGAGGTTTGGCCGCGGGTGCGCGCCGAGCTGCCGCGCGCCGAGCTGCACCTTTTCGGCGGCTCGTCCGGCGGCGAGGCGGACGAGGGAGTCCACCTTCACCCAGCTCCTGTCGACAGCGCGGCGGCTTTCCCGCCCGGCTCGGTGCTCGTCGTCCCCCTCGGTATCGCTTCCGGCGCGCGGATCAAGGTGCTGGAGGCCTGGGCGCGCGGCGTGCCGGTCGCTGGCACCCCGGAGGCGCTCGCCGGCCTCGAGGTACGCGACGGCGTCGAGGCGCTGGTGGCGCGCGATGCGGAGGGGTTCGCCGTCGCCCTCGCCCGTCTCGCCCGCGAGCCGGGGCTCGCGGCTTCGTTGGTCGAGGGAGGGCGCGCGGCTCTGGCGACTCGCCACGACCCGCGGCGACTGGCGCGGGAGCTGGTGTCAATCTACGACTCGGTCTCGGCCGGCAAGTCGAGGTGAAGCTGGCCGGCGGGCCGCTCGTCGGGGTCGGTGCCGTGGCCGGAGTAGGCGGCGAGGACCGATTCGGGGTCGCCGTCGGCGCGCAGGCGCCCGGCGTCGAGCCAGATGCAGCGCTCGCACGTCTTTCGCACGGCGACGGCGTTGTGCGAGACGAGGAGGACGGTGGTGCCGGCGGCGTGGAAGCGGGCGATCCGCGCCTCGCACTTCTCGGTGAAGGCCGCGTCGCCGACCGCCAGGATTTCGTCGAGGATGAGCACGTCGGGAAGCCAGGCCGTGGCGATGGAGAAACCCAGCCGCGCCAGCATGCCGCTCGAGTAGTTGCGGATGGGGGAGCGGACGAAGTCGCCCAGGCCGCTGAAGTCCACGATCTCCTCGACCGCCTCGTCGATGTCGCGCCGCGAGCGGCCGAGGAGGAGGGCGTTGAGGTAGATGTTCTCGAGACCGGTTAGCTCGTGGTCGAAGCCGGTCCCCAACTCCAGGATCGGGGCGAGCGTGCCGCACACGACGGCACGCCCCTGAGTCGGCTTGAGCACCCGCGAGACGACCTTCAGCAGCGTGCTCTTGCCCGCGCCGTTCCGCCCCACGATCCCCAGCGTCTGTCCGGCCGGCACGGCCAGGTCGATGTCGCGCAGCGCCCAGAGCTGCTCGTAGGCCAGCGCCCCCTTCATCCAGTGGATGGCGTACTCCTTGAGCGAGGGGATGCGCTGCTTGGCCAGGCGGTAGACCAGGGAGACCCCCTCGAGCCGAATGCGCGGCTCGGCCATCAGACGTAAAACGGGATGCGGTCGCTGCTGCGGCGGAAGGTCCAGGCGCCGAGGGCGAGCGCCAGGACGGCGATCCCGAGGGCCACCGTGAAGTGGCTCACCGGCGGCACTTCCCCCTGGTAGATCGGGTCGCGGAACACTTCGAGGATCGAGCGCACCGGGTTGAAGCGGACCAGCCAGAGGAGTTGCGGCGGCACGATCTCCTTGGGGTAGAAGATCGGCGTCAGGTACATCAGCAGCGTCAGCAGCACTCCCACCAGCTCGACGACGTCGTGGAAGAAGACGGCGAGCGGCGAGAGCAGCAGCCCGGCCCCGAGGGTGAAGAGGGCCGCCAGCAGAATCGCCAGCGGCAGGAAGGCCAGGGCCGGCCGCAGGGGGTGGCCGGTCACGATCAAGAGCAGGAAGAGCGGGATCAAGGCGAAGCAGAGGTTGATGACTCCGGAGATCACCGTCGCCAGCGGGAAGACCGCCTTCGGCACCGGCAGCTTCTGCAGCAGCCCCGCGTTGCCGCGCAGGCTGTTCATCGAGCTGACGATGCTCTGGTTGAAGAAGTTCCAGAAGAGGATGCCGGCCAGCGCATAGACCGGGTAATTCGGCAGGTCGAAACGGAAGAGGGCGCTGAAGACGACCTGGAAGACGAGCATCGTCAGCAGCGGTTGGAGCATCGTCCAGAGGAACCCGATCGCCGAACGCCGGTAGCGCACCTTGAGCTCGCGCGCGACGAGGGCGCCCACCAGGTCGCGATAGCGGTAGAGGTCTTTCATCGGCGGCCGTCGCCTTGTACAACGCGGGACGCCCGGCGGGCAAGTTTCATTGGGTGATATCCTGCAACTGCTACAGTCGCCTTGACTAGTTCGCCGATCTTCCGGAGGCCGGCAGCATGAGCCCGACAGCGGCCTGCACAATCGTTTCCAACAATTATCTCGCATTCGCGCGGGTGTTCGCAGATTCCTACCGCGAGCACCACCCCGACGCCCAGGTCTTCGTCTGCCTCGTGGACCGGCCCGACCCGTCGGTCTCCTATGCCCGCTTTCCGTGGACCATGGTCCTTGCCGAAGAGCTGGGCATCCCGGGCTTCGCCAACTTTGCCTTCCGCTACGACCTCCTCGAGCTCAACACCGCGGTAAAACCCTACTTTCTGGCGTACTTGCGCGACCGGCTGGGGCTCGATCGGGTGATGTACTTCGACCCCGACATCTGGGTCCACGATCGCCTGGACGAGCTGGCCGCCGTCCTCGATCGCGCCGCGATCGTTCTCACGCCGCACATCACGCGCCCGCTCGAAGACGCACGCCACCCTTCCGAGCTGACCTTCCTGAAGGCCGGCATCTTCAATCTCGGGTTCCTCGGTCTGCGTCTCGACGAGAGTACCGCTCCGCTGCTCGACTGGTGGCAGGCGCGCCTCTACGACCTCTGTCTCGCCGACGAAGCGCAATCCCTGTTCGTGGACCAGCGGTGGATGGATTTCGCGCCCGCGTTTCTCGACGGCGTCCATGTGGAACGCGCGCCGGTCTACAACGTCGCTTACTGGAACCTCGCCCACCGCCTTCCCCGGCGTTGTGAAGGTCACTGGCGGATCGGCGACCGCCGGGTCGGGTTCTTCCACTTCAGCGGCATCGATCTCAGCGATCTGTCGGTGGTGAGCCGCCATCAGGACCGCATCTCCCTCGCCAGCCGGCCCGAGCTCGAGGACCTCTTCGAGCATTACGGGAGCCTCCTGCTCGCCGCCGGCCAACAGAACTATGGGCGGCTGCCGTACCGCTACGGCTATTTCGGCGACCTCGAGCTGCCGGTGCCGATCGTGGCGCGGCGCCTCTTGCGGAAGGTCGATCCGCGGGGGCGTCGCTGGCCCGAGCCCTTCGCGCACCGGACGCCGGACTCGTATCTTTCCTGGCTGAGCGAGGCGCTGGAGTTCCCGAACGGCACGCTGACACGCGCGGTGCTCGCCCTGTGGGAGATGCGGCCGGACCTCATCCGCCACTTTCCGGCGGTGTGCGACGGCGATCTGCCGCGCTATGCCCACTGGTTGATCGAGGACGGCGAAGGAGCGCGCAACGGCCTGCACCCGGTGTTTTGGAGCGCGGTTTCGGCACGCCGGACCGCCGCCGCCGGTGGCGGCTCGCCCCCGGCCGCCGACTCCCGCCCTGTGCCGCCGCTCGACGTCCAGGTGCTGGGCAATGCCCCGCACGAGATCCTGGCAGCCATCGATCTGCGGCGTCCGGGCGCGATGGCCGCTTGGCTCAACGAGCCGGTGTCGGATGTCGAGCACGGTCCCCGGCTGACCCGCCTCGCGCTGCTCGTCCACGCCGTGCGGGCGGACGTGGCCCGTGCCTTCCCCGAGCCGTTGGGCGCCGATCGCGAGGCCTACGCGCGTTGGTTGGTGCACTTCGGCGCCAACGAGCTCGGCCTCGCCTTTGCCCTGGTCGCCCCCGTGCTGGCGAGCCTACCGCTACGCGAGCAGGCGAAGTTCGCGGGCAGGCGGCTGGGCGTTCTGGGGCAGGGGCGCGTAGCACGGGCCGGCACGGCCGCCGGCTCGAACAGTGGCGAGCGTGCCGCCGCAGCTCCTGCGGCCGGGGCGCCTGCGCCCGCGACGAGTTCGGGGAACGGTGCACGGGGGCTCAACATTGCCGGTTACTTCGAGATGGACACCGGGGTGGGGCAGGTGGCGCGTGGAACTCTGCTCGCGCTGCAGCAGGCGGGATGGCCGTCCGTCCCGATCACCCTCGATGGGGCGCGCGGCAGCCGCGTCGTCGGGGGGGCGCTGGGCCTGCGCAACGGCCTCCCCTTTCCGGTGACCTTGTTCCACGTCAACGCCGACGAGAGCGTGAGGGTGCTCGCCGACTTGCCGCGGACAGCGCTCGCGAGGATGCTCAAGATCGGGTACTGGTTCTGGGAGCTGTCGCACTTCCCGCTGCAGTTCGCCGACCGCTTCCGCTACTTCGACGAGGTCTGGGCCCCCAGCCGCTTCTGCGCCGAAAGCTTCCGCGTGCTCTCCAGCGTCCCCGTGCGCCATGTGCCCCCGTGCGTGCCGGCGCCGCGGCGCCTCCCTCCCGACCGGCCACGCTGGGGGCTCGAGGAGGACCGCTTCTACTTCTTCTTCTGCTTCGACGTGCTGAGCGTCCCCGAGCGCAAGAACCCCGAGGCCGCTATCGCCGCCTTGCGCCGGCTGATGTCGGTGACCGCACGTCCGGTTGGGCTCGTGCTCAAGCTCACTCGCGCAGACCAGCACCCGGACCTGCTGGCCCATCTCCGGAAGCTGGGCGGCAGGCTGCCGGTCGTGTTCCACTGCGAGCCGGCCTCGCGCGCCGACATGGACTCGCTGCTCGCGAGCTGCGACGCCTGCCTCTCGCTGCACCGCTCGGAGGGGCTCGGGTTGCTGCCGATCGAGACGATGTATCTCGGCAAGCCGGTGGTCGCCACCGCTTACGGCGGCATCACCGATTTTCTGGATGCGACGACAGGCTATCCAGTGGCCTATCGGCTGCGCCAGCTCGAGGCCGATTTCGGGCCCTACCCGCGAGGAGCCATCTGGGCGGAGCCCGACCTCGACGATGCCGTGGAGCAGATGCGACGTGCGGTCGAATGCAGCGACGAGAACGCGGAGCGCGGCACCGCCGGCCGGCGCCGCGTCGAGGGACTCTACGGCGTCGAGCAGGCGGCCCAGCGTTTCGCCGCCGAGCTGGAGCGCCTCCTCGATCGTCCTGGTGGCCCTCCGGCCTAACGCCCCTTCGCTAGAGAACCCCCGCCGGTAACGAACCGCGTCCTAACGCGCCTCAAGGGTATCGATGACCGCAACGCCGGGGGCGTTTCAGTAATCGATGGACTCTCGCCTTCACGGGCGAGGGCGGCGGTGCTACGATTCCCGGCTCCAACAGGTCCGAAAAGTTTAGCAGCGCGCTCATTGACGCACGAATACGTGCATTCGCAGCTCCCATTCGGGGGTCCCGCCGGCGTGCGGCGGCTACCCTCGCGAACGGTAAGAGCCTTTCTTGGAGGAGCGTAACGATGAGAAGAGCCCAGCACAGTCTGTGGACCCTGGCCGTGGCGTTCGCCTGCCTCGCCCTGGTCGCCGGTGCGGCCACCGCCGCGCCGAGACAGGTGGCGACGCTCAGCGGCGGCGCCGCCGGGGTGGAGTTCCGGCCCGTGATCGAGTACGAAAAGCTTGTGCTCACCGTCTCCGGGCCGGGCGGGATGAGCTTCCGGCACGAGTTCGCCCAGGGCCAGGCGGCCACCTTCAGTGCCTTCGCCAAGGGCGGTCAATCCCTCCCGGACGGCAACTACAACTACGAGCTCCTGGCGGTGCCCCGCTTCTCGCCGGAGGTCCGGCAGCGCCTGGCCGCCGCGCGTACCCAGGGCAACGAGCGCGCCGTCCTCGGCGAGCTGCGGCAGGCCGGCCTGCTGCCCAAGGGGTCGGTGCAGAGCGGCGGCTTCGTGATGGAGAACGGCACGTTCATCGTCGCTGGCGGTGCCGAGGCAACCGGTCCGAAGGCCGCCAAGGAGGCCGTGCGCGCGGTCACCGCCGCCGACCAGGTGATCCCCGACGACCTGATCGTCCAGGGGAGCGCGTGCGTCGGCCTCGACTGCGTCAACAACGAGAACTTCGGCTTCGATACCATTCGGCTGAAGGAGAACAACCTCCGCATCCACTTCGACGACACCTCGACGCAGGTCGGGTTCCCGGCGAACGACTGGCGTCTGATCGCCAACGACTCGGCGTCCGGCGGCTCCAGCAAGTTCTCGATCGAGGACTCGACCGGCGCCAAGACGCCGTTCACGATCACGGCGGGAGCGGCCACCAACTCGATCTTCGCCGACAGCACCGGCCGGATCGGCCTGCGCACCTCGACCCCGGTCCTCGACCTCCACATCAACACCTCCAACACCCCGGCGATCCGCCTGGAGCAGAACAACTCCGGCGGCTTCACCGCGCAGACCTGGGACATCGGCGCCAACGAGGCGAACTTCTTCGTCCGCGACGTCACCGGCGGCTCGCGGCTGTCCTTCCGTATCCGTCCCGGCGCGCCGACCAGCTCGATTGACATCAGCGCCGACGGCGACGTCGGCATCGGCACGGCATCGCCGGACGCGAAGCTCCACGTCTTGAGCACCGCTTCCGCCAACGAAGGCAAGGTGCACATCGAGAACAGCAACGGCACGACGACCGCACGCGAGATGCTGGATCTCGAGAACAATGGCCAGGCGCTGATGATCCTCAACGACAACTCGGCGGCGGGCCGCCGCTGGGCGTTCGCGACACAGGGCGCCAACTTCGTGATCGATAACCAGAGCAACGCCGGAACGGAGTTGATTCTGTCGCCCACCGGCAACCTGACCATCACCGGCGTCTACTCGCCCTCGGACCGCAACCTGAAGAAGGACATCGTGCCGGTTCGCCACGACGTGCTGGCGAAGCTGGCCGCCGTTCCCATCTCGACCTGGACTTACAAGACCGACGACGTCCTTCACATGGGCCCCATGGCGCAGGACTTCTCGGCCGCCTTCGGGCTCGGCATCGACGACAAGCACGTCTCGCCGATGGACATGGCGGGCGTGAGCCTGGCCGCCGTCCAGGCCCTGAACGTGGTCGTCCGGGAGAAGGACCAGGAGATCTCCGACCTCAAGAGCCGCATCGAGGCTTTGGAGAAGCTGGTCCAAAGCCTGGCCCCGACTGAGTCCGCGCACTAATCAGCGCCAGCGCGCGCAAAGAATGGGGTGAGGGCCGCAGGGCTCTCACCCCATTTCCGTTTCACGAACACGCGACAGCCGGCGCCCGGACAACTAGCCGAGGATGTCTCGCCACGTATAATGACGCCCTTTTGAAGCCCTTCAGAGACTGGTGATGACTGAACGGAAGACCGGACTCCAAGCTCGTCCAGGGCTGACCGCGCTGCTTCTCTTCGTGCTCTGCTTGGGCTGCTATCTCGCGAACGGCCGAACCGTGCGACTCGCGATCGGGGGAGACACCATCCCGAATCGGCTCGTGCCGTTTTCGATCCTGGGCTTCGGCACGTTGTCCCTCGACCCCTTTCGCGAGGACTTCGCGGCGGTGGGCGGGCCGCGCTGGTACGCGCTGGAGCGCGGCGGCCATCTCGTCTCGTTCTATCCCATCGGAACACCCCTCCTGGCTCTGCCGTTCTACGTCCCGACATACCTCTACCTTCAGGCTACCGGCCGCGCCGACCACGCCAGCCTCTTCCACTACAGCGAGCACGCCGAAAAGGTCGCCGCGTCCGCCATGGCGGCGCTCTCGGTCGCGCTCTTCTACCTGACCGTCCGCCGGCGCGTGGCGCCGCGCACGGCTCTCTGGTCGTCCGTGGCCTTCGGGCTCGCTAGCTCGGTGTGGGCTACCGCGAGCCAGATGCTCTGGCAGCACGGCGCTGTCGTGCTCGCGCTCACTCTCGCCCTGCTGTTCCTCACCTGGCCGGAACGCCCCTCCTGGAGCGCGGCTGGAGCGGGCTTCGCGCTCGCTCTGGGCCTCATCACGCGGCCCACGGTCATGGTGCTCTATCTTGCCGGGCTGGGCTGCCAGATTCTGCTTCCCGGCCGGTTCCGGGAGCGGCTCTCCAGGGTCGCCCTGTATGCGCTGGGCGGAGCTCCGGTGCTCATCTTCGACCAGATCTACGGCGGCGACTTCTACAACGCCTCTCTCGGCGGCTACACGGGTCTCCAGCTCGCATATTTCGTCCCCTCCAAGTTCCTGTTGGGACTCGGGGGCGTGCTGGTAAGCCCGAATCGGGGGTTGTTCGTCTTCACGCCTATTGCCTTGCTCGGGTTTTATGGGCTCGTGCGCGGCTCTCTGCGGTCCCTGCGAGAGCGCGATCCGTTGTTCCCTCTGTTCGGCCTCGCCGTTGCCGCCCACCTCTTCGCGGTCGCCATCTACCGCGAGTGGGGAGGGGGCTGGACGTTCGGCCCGCGCTACCTGGTCTGTATCCTGCCCGTCCTCGGACTGGCAGCGGCGGAGGCATGGTCCGGCCTTCCTCGTTTGGGCAAGCGATTGACTGCGGTTGCCCTGGCCTGGTCGATCCTGGTCCAGCTCAACGGAGCCTTCTGCTATCCCGCATCACACTGGAACGGGCGCGCCGGAGGCCAAATCGAGAGGCAGGCCTGGAGCCTCTCCAACTTTGAGCTGTGGCAAGATTTCCGGGCCTGGCTGGCGCTGGACGGAATCGCGGCCCCCTATTAACCTTGAGTCCCGCACCTCCACGGACGAAGAAAGTCTGCGTCGTGATGCCGGCCTACTACGCCGAGAAGACCCTCGAGCGAACGTACCTGGATCTGCCGCTCGACTGGGTTGACGACATCATCCTCGTGGACGACGCGAGTCGGGACCGGACCGTCGAAATCGCGCGCTTGCTGGGGCTCCATGCGGTGGTTCATCCGCGCAATCGGGGTTACGGCGGCAACCAGAAGACTTGCTACCGCGAGGCGCTGGCGCGCAACGCGGAAATCGTGGTGATGGTCCATCCGGATCACCAGTACGATCCGCGTTACATCCCCGACTTGGTCGCGCCCCTGCTGGCCGGCGAATGCGACGCCGTCTTCGGCAGCCGGATGCTGGGCGGTCGCCCCATCGAGGGCGGGATGCCGAAGTGGAAGTACTTCGCGAACCTTTTCTTGACCGCGGTGGCCAATGCCACGTTCTACGTCTTCCTGTCCGAGTATCACTCGGGCCTGCGGGCCTACAGCCGCCGCTATCTCGAGACGGTCAATCTGGAGTCCAACTCGGACGATTTCGTGTTCGACACCGAAATCATCGCCCAGGGAGTCTGGAAGGGGATGCGGATCCGGGAGATCCCGATCGCCACTCGATACTTCGATGAGGCCTCGCAGATCGGCTTCTGGCGCAGCGTCGGCTACGGCTTCTCGATTCTCCGGGTGCTCCTCCGCTACAAGCTCCACAAGAAGGGGATCTGGCATTCCCGCCTTTTCCGCTGAGCGTTACGTCCTCAAGGACTTCCGGGGCTCCAGTCACCGCCTGCTGGCAGGGTGGATCCGGGACCTGCCGGCTGGCAGCCGCATCCTGGAGCTTGGCCCCGGCCCGTCCCACGTGGCGCTGCTCGTCCAACGCAGCGATCTCTTCTGGCTGGGTCTCGAAGGCTCCCTCGACTGCCTCTGGAGCCTGCGCCGAATCCTCTCGGGGGGCGCTATCGTGGACCTCGATTCGCTCGCTCGGCTGCCGCGCGGCTGCAGCACGGTCGTTGCCGGCGACACCCTGGAGCATTTGGCCGATCCTGAACGCATGCTGCGGATGATCCACCAGGCGCTGCCGCAGGGAGGTTTGCTGCTGCTCTCCGTACCCAACGTGGCCAACCTGTACGTGCGCCTCAACCTGCTCTTCGGCAACTTTCCCTATGCCGACCGGGGCATTCTGGATCGCACCCACCGCTATTTCTTCACTGCCCGGTCGTTGCGCGAGATGGCCAGCAAGGCCGGCTTCGTCACCGACCGCCGGGCGGTGTCGACGATTCCACTGCCGCTCGCCTGGCCTCGCCTGCCGAAGCCCCTCCTCCAGGCATCGTCGCTCGTCCTCTCCGCACTGACGCGTCTCTTCCCGAACCTGCTCGGCTATCAGCTCTTGCTGAGGGCGCGGCGCGCCTGACGGATGCCGATGCTGCGACGAGCCTTCCGCCGGGTTGGAGACGTGGCACGCTGGAACCATTGCGCCCTGCCCATCCTCCTTCTCCTCGGCGTCTACGTTGGCTTCCTGTACCGCCGGGCGGTGGGGATCGGCGTGCTCTCCGACGGATGGCATCTGCTGGAGATCGGCAGCCACGGTCTGCTCGAGGCCTCCAAGGTCACTCTCTCCTACCACACCATTCCGGTGGCCAACCTCCTGTTTGCCGTCCTCTGGAAGGCCTTCGGCCTCTGGGAGCGCGGCTATCAGCTCGCCAACCTGGCCGAGATGACGCTTCTGGGCTGGCTGATCTACCTGCTCGGCTGCACCCTCATTCGGCAGCCCCGCATCGCGCTGCTCGCGAGCCTGCTGTTCCTGGCCAACAGCAGCTTTTACGAAGTGCCCTTCTGGCCCGTGGTCGGTAACTTCCAAAGTCTGGCGGCGTTCTTTTACGTCGGCGGGATCTTCGCCGTTCACCGAGCCTGCCACTCGCGAAGGCCCTGGGGCTGGCTGGCGCTGTTCGCCCTCTGTGTGTTGGCTGGCTTCTTCACCTACGAGCCCGCCCTCTCGCTGGTATTCGTCGGCTTTGCTTACGCGGCGGTTTGGCCCGTCGGTGACGGTTCCGAGTCGCCGCTGCGGCGCCGGCTCCGGCGTCTCGGCCTGGTGGCCGTAGCGGCCCTGCCGGTCCTCACCCTCATCCTCGTGAGCAAGGCGTACGCCGCCTCGACGGGCCACACGGCGATGTTCCTGCCGGCCAGCCTTTGGGATCTGCGCTTCCGGCTGCACCTGCTCGTGCGCGCCTGCATTGGCATCTTCACGCTGCGCGGATCGGACCCCGCGATCTACTTTCTCTATACCTTTCGCAGCATCCCCTCCTTCGCCACTCCGCTCCATCACGTTTTTCTGGGCGGCTGGCTCCTCGTCCTGGCCGCCGTCGCGGTCCTGCTGTTGCTCAAGGCCCAGCCGGCAGTGCGCTTCCTGACGCTGTGGTTTGCGATCCATATCGTCCTGGTCGCCGCCGCCACGGGAATCGTCTCGCGCCACTACTACCTCGCGGCGATCCCGGCGGCGCTGCTGCTGGCCTGGGCGCTGTGGAGCGGCGCCGACCGCGCCGCCGCGGCCCTGGAGCGGATCGGCGTGCCGTCTGCCCTGCGGATGACCACCGCCCAGACCGCCACCGTCCTGGTTTTCTTCGTCGGGCTGCTTCTGCTCTCGGGGGCCAAGAGCGATCTCAACGCCGCCGCCGAGATCTACAAGGTTGCCTCGAAAGCCACGCTGCAAGTGCAGGCGGGCGTCCAGGCACGCCTGCCGGAGCTCCCTGCGCGTCCGCGGATCGCGCTGGTCAATATGCCCGCGGGTCTGCTCGGAGACGGCGTGAGCGCCTTCAGTTTCGTCAACGGGCTGCACCACATGCTGTACTTGTCGACCCAGGGAAGGATCCAAATCTCCGACGTGCAGCTCTTCCACACCTACGACCAGCCCCAGCCGGGCGAGTACGCCAACGGCTCGCAGCCCATTGGGCTCGGCGAGCTCAGCGCCGTCGTCCGCGACCCGGGCAGCCTGGTGCTGATGTTCGACCGGACGTCGCGCACGGTGCGCGAGGTCACCCGAGCGGGCTGGCGCACCCCCGGCAGCTACACGCCGGAGTCGGCGCCGTACCTCGAGTGGCAGCCCGGGGCTTGGCCCTGGCTGCCGGTCTACGCCGGCCTCCCATTGGAGCTCCCTCTGACTCCAGACGACACAGATTCCTGGGCCGCAGTCAAGTACCTCCGCAACCCTGCGACGGCTTTCTCCGTGCAAGCGGGCTCCACCCGACTCCTGGATGTCCGGCCGGAGCCGGTGAGCACTCCCTTCTGGCCGATCGCGGTCTTCCCGCTCCCGGAAGGTGTCACAGCCGTGACCCTCCATCCCGTCTCGGACGTCTGGATCGGCGGACTTTCTTCTTTTGCGCCGGCCGCGGAGTACACTCCGGAGTCGACCCCCTTCCTGGACTGGATGGAGCGCCCGGAGCCGGCGTTCATCGTCTATGCACCGATGCGGTTGCCGCTCTCCACCCGGCCGTGCCAGCGCCGCCCTTGCAAGGTCGCGTTGGAATTCCTCGCCGAACCGGGCCGCGATTTCTCCATCGCTGTCGAGACGGGCCGTCCCCGGGTCTTCGGCTTCGCCGGCGTCCCGCCTGCCTGGCAGTCGGTGACGCTGGAGCTGGAGGAAGGGGCTGTCCCCGAGGGGGCCTCGGAGGTAGCCGTCCAGATCACGCCGACCGGCGGTCTACCCGCCCTGGTCAGATCCCTGGCCTGGCGGCCCTTACAGCCTTCGATCCGGTAGGGTACGATTCCGCTCCTTTCGCACCGGCGAGAGCGCGGGAATGCCATGTCGAGATCCACCTTTTCCTACGATGTCTGCGTGATCGGCGGCGGCGGCCATGTGGGCCTGCCATTCGCCCTCATCTGCGCGGATTCCGGGCTGCGGACCGTCATCTACGACGTCGACCGCGAGAAGGTCCGGCAGATCCGTGGCGGCGAGATGCCATTCTTCGAGGAAGGGGCGGAGGCGATGCTCCAGCGCGTCCTCGGCAGCGGTCGCCTGACCGCCGAGGACCAGCCCGACCGGATGAGCGAGTGCCGCTTCCTGGTCATGATCATCGGCACGCCGGTCGACGAGCACATGAACCCGAGCTCGACGGCGATCGACCGCGCGCTGCTCGGCATCCGCGACCGCATGCGCGACGGCCAGGTCCTCGTGCTGCGCAGCACGGTCTTCCCGGGAACCAGCCAGCGGCTGCAGCGGCGCTTCGCGGAGTGGCGGCTGGACGTGCGGGTGGCCTGCTGTCCGGAGCGCGTCGCTCAGGGCCACAGCCTGCGCGAGTTCCGCGAGCTGCCGCAGCTGGTGAGCGCCTTCGACACCCCCACCCTGGAGGCCGTCCGCGGCCTCTTCGGACGGTTCGCGCCCGAGCTCGTCGAGCTGACCCCGATGGAGGCCGAGCTCTGCAAGCTGATGACCAATGCCTGGCGCTACGTCCAGTTCGCGACGGTCAACCAGTTCTACATGCTGGCGAGCGCCGCCGGCATCGACTTCGCGCGAGTGCTCCACGGCTGCCGCCACAACTACCCGCGGATGCGCGGGATACCGGGCCCGGGCCTCTCCGCCGGCCCGTGCCTGGTGAAGGACACGATGCAGCTCGCGGCGTTCAGCCACAACCACTTCATGCTCGGGCACGCGGCGATGCTGGTGAACGAGGGGCTGCCCGGCCACCTCATCGAGCTGGCACGCGCTCGGCGGGATCTCGCCGACGCGACCGTCGGCATCCTCGGCATGGCCTTCAAGGCCGACAGCGACGACCCGCGCGACTCGCTCTCCTACAAGCTCCGCAAGCTGCTGCAGCTCGAGGCGCGCGAGGTCCTCTGCACGGACCCCTACGTCAGGGACCCGTCGCTGGTCCCGCTCGAGCGGGTGCTGGCCGACTCGGACGTCCTCTTCGTCGCCGCGCCCCACGCCTGCTACCGCGACGTCTCGCCCGCGCCCCATCAGCTCGTCGTCGACGTCTGGGACCTCCTGCAGCCGGCCGCACACCCCGCGCCGACCAGCGCGGCCGTCGCGGACTGAGGTCTACTCTCGTGCCGGGGAGCCGCTCCTGAAGATCCTCGTCACCGGCTCGGCCGGCTTCATCG
>DATLOC010000012.1:0-51182 GCA_035536455.1 Thermoanaerobaculia bacterium
ACCACCGCCGGCGCCAGCGAGTACGCCGTAACATTTACTGAGTCGCGTTCGCGGGTGGTGTTCACTAGTAGAGCACTACCCGGTAGTGTCTGAGGCTTTAATCTTTGTTTGTCCGTCCGAGGTCACTAACGGCAGCGGTACTTTACGTAATGCGACCCCTTCGGTATTCCATCAACGTCACCCTGGACGGGTGCTGCGACCATCGAGCCGGATCCACGGATGAAGAGTTGCATCGTTACTGGGCCGAGAACCTCGGGCGAGCCGACGCCCTCCTCTTTGGCCGGATAACCTACGAGATGATGGAGGAAGCCTGGCGGCCAGTGGCCGAGACGGGAGTGAGGCCCGATTGGATGGCCGATTGGATGGAGCCCTTCGCCCGGACGATCGACGCGGCAAAGAAGTACGTCGTGTCGAGCACCCTGGACCGGGTCGATTGGAACGCGGAGCTCGTGCGCGGGGATCTGGGGAAGGCCGTTCAGCAGCTGAAGCAGGAGCCGGGTAAGGGACTGTTCACGGGAGGCGTGAAGCTCCCGCTGGCGTTGGCGGAGCTGGGATTGATCGATGAGTACGAGTTCGTGGTGCACCCCAGGCTAGCGGGCCATGGACCGACGTTGTTCGCGGGGCTATCGAAGCATGTCGACTTGAAGCTCGTCAGTCGGCTGGAGTTCGGCTCGGGGGCGGTGGCGATGCGGTATGAGCCGAAAAGGTAGCCATCGGGCTTGCTAGAGCCTCTGTCGGCTGCGGAGATCGAAGTTCGACGTCCTGTCTGGGATGCGCTCTCGACCTTGTTTCTCGACACCGATGTTTCCTTGGATCTTGAGTATCGCGCAAAGACCCTCGCAGCTTCTCCATACTCGATCGTCGAATTGGAACGGATTCTGGTCTACGAGGTCTGTCCTATCTGCAGCTGGAATCTCCTCTCCGTAGCTGGTGAGTGGGCTGGCTTCGATCAAGGTTGGCTCGAGGAAAAGATCATGAACCGCATGAGACGGCGGTTTAGATTTCGTCTTGGTTTCGGTCACCTCCTCTTCCTGCGAAGCGACGATTGGGCAAGAACTCGCCAAGCGATCGAGTCGCTCCGAACCGGCGTCTAACTGGGTGGGTCGACCGGTGGACCGATGGGCTGGGTAGGCGGGTCGACCGGCTGGGTCGGCCGGCGATTGGAGTGGGTCAACGCGCCATTGGCGTGATTCGAGCGGCGATTGGGCTGGGTCGGCGGACGAATGGACTGGGTCGGCGGCTCATTTGGATGGGTCGACCGCTCGACCCACTCGGTTCGTCCGCCAACCCAGTCCGTTCGACGGTCAACCCAGCCCAATCGTCCGCCGACCCAGTCCATTCGGTCGCCAACCCACGCGGTTCGCCCGCCGACCCAGTCCATTCGGCGGCCAACCCAGCCCAAGCGTCCGCCGATCCAGTCGATTGGGCCGCCAACCCACTCGGTTCGGCCGTCAACCCAGTCCATTGAGCCGTCAACCCAGTCCATTCGCCTGCCGACCCACTCCATTCGGCCGCTCCGGCGTGCGGCCGATCAAACCGCCCGGATCACCAGCCTCCCCGAGCGCACCTCCTGCCCGAGATCGACCCCCGCCGCGCGCAACCATGCCCCGACAGCCGCAGGTCCGGCACGCCCGCCGCTCCAAGGCGGCGGCAAGCGCAGGCCCCGCCCCGCTCTCGAGCAGCTCGGAGAGCTTCAGGTCCTCGGGGAGGACACCCAAACCGCCGCCTTCGCTGCCCACAGCCTAGACGGCACTCCGCGCCGCAAGAAGCTCGTGCCCCTTCTCCTGCTATAGTGATTAGCTAGCTGAGAAGCCACATCCACGGAGGATTCGGGGGCAGGTTAGGCGTCGGCGCATAGGCGACATACGCCTGTCGCTATGTCGCCAACGCAAGACGCGGCGAGTCGTCGAAACAGAGGTTAGACCCGACTGAGATAACGTGGACATTCTCGTCGACCACACCACGTTCCACACATTGAATGCGGGACCACATCAATCCGGACCCGCCCAAGCCGTGCCCGGTGTGCTGCAGTTCTTCGAGGAGCTCCTGCTCGCCGAGACCGTCTGGATCGCGGATACCGAGGGCACTCGGACGCTTTCTGGCACGTACAGAGTGCTTGACGCTCTCCAGAATGCTGGGCTGGCCAAGTCGACCAATTCGGGCCTCGTCCGTATCGCATTCTTCTTGCCAGAATCCTTCAGAAGAGTCATCGAGACCGCCGCTAGCTCCCTCTCGAATCATCTCGTCCTCCAGGGGACACCAGCGACACTGGAAGGTCACCTTCGGGAACGCGGTCTCGTGGATGCCGGTCCACTGCGGCCCGCGGGCGTCCTCCCAATTGACTTCCACGCCTTGATCAAGAAGATAGGTCGGTGGTCTTCGAGTAATCGCGAGGCCGTTCTTCAGCAGGCCATCGTGGATCGCGAGTTCAACTCCACGGTCTCACCGTTCTTGGTGTCCGAGGCGCTCTTCGCGTGGCTGGCATCATGTGTAGCGATGGCTCCGCAGCCTTCAGACCCGATCTATACGCACCTCGTGACGCTCGCGCGCCTGAGCATCAATCGGTCGCTGGCGGCGTCCATCTCCGACGACATGGGCTCGGAGGACTCGTCACGCGTGCTATATGCGCCAGCCCATGCACGAGCCAAGGCTCTGGCAGCGAACTACCTTCCCGCTGACGCGGCTGCTGTCTACTTCCTACGCAATAAGCTAGCCGCACTGTACGGCGAGGCACATTCTCAGCGCTCACGCGCCGACATTCCCTACTCCGCCGCCTTCCCTATGCCAGTGCTTGGCGCTTGGCTAATGCTCTCCTTGCCGCGCGATGCCACTCTGCCCGACTATCTCGCGGAGATCGCCCAACAGCGGGAGGCTCCCCAGCTAGTAGCCTTTAGGCGGTGGCTGTCAGGCGACCCGACGCCGGAGGAGGTGGACATCCTGGTGAGCAAGGTGCAGCGCCGATTGAAGGTACCCCGTCGTTCCCCATCGAAGATGACGGTGTGGGCCGAGTTGAGCGTCACGCGACGTCCCAATGTTGGCGTCAAGACCGAACGCGAAGTGACGGGTGCCGCCAGCCTACCCTTGAGGCAGTGGGTTCGCTCGCTGCGCACAGGTGGTACCGTAGCCCTCTTGACCGGGTGTCTTGAGGTGCTCCTCCAAGACAAGTCCTTGGCTGACGACTTGGTGGCACGAACCCAGCGCCTGATCAGGCCGTCGCGAAGGGGTCTAACACACGGCGTGCAGCGGACGGCGCCACGCGCCGCCGCTGAACCGGAGCGTTAGCCAGACAAGGAGGCATCCATTCCGCAGTTGAAGTCGCGGAACCCGTTCATCAGCCACTCGTGGGTCGTACGTGACGCATACGATCGCCTGGTGGACTTACTCGGTCGGCCGGGAACTGCGATCACTACTAGCTCTTAGACGGGAGGGAACGGACAATGACTTCGGGTAAGAAGCTCATCGCGGCCTCGATAGGTCTGCTGACCCTGTGTGCTCTGCTGCTCTACTTTGCCCGCCACTGGGAGGCTGATAGCCAGGCACCGTCACCGACCGAGCAGCCTGTTGTGCGGATAGGATACCTGCCCATTTACGTTGATTTGCCGCTCTTCGTCGCGGCCCAGCGGAACCTGTTCGCTAAGCACGGTGTCCGCGCCGAGCTTCAACGGTTCGCGGCGAGTGCGGAGATCGGAGACGCCCTCCAGACCGGTGATGTGCAGTTTGGTGCGTCCGTTGCGTACTCCGTCGTCCTCGCCAACGAGAGTCGCGACCCAAATCGCCTGAAGGTGTTCATGATCGATGCGGAAACCAAGGACAACTATCTTTCTTCCATCGTGATTCCGGCCGCGTCCCCAATTAAGCGGGTCGCCGACCTGCGGGGGAAAACCGTGGTCTCCTTCCCTGGGAAGACCGCCGTTGGCTTTTTTAGGCGTGTTCTGCAGGCGAACGGGGTCACACCAAGTTCTGTGACGGTCCAGGAGCTTCCGATCACCAGTCATCTGGACGCGCTCGAATCGGGCTCCGCGGACGCTTTGTTCACGTATGAGCCCACCGGGACACAGGCAATAATGGACAAGAACGCGATAAGGCTCGTTCCCGGTGCCGTCGAGACATTCGTGATTAGCCCTTGGCAGGCGGGAGTCTGGGCTGTGAAGAGGGACTGGGCCGAACAGAATCCAGACATCGCGCGCAGAGTAATTGCGGCTCTCTATGAGGCGCTCGATTACATGCGTGTCAACCCGAGAGATGCTAAAATAGCCCTTTCCGGGTTCACGACGATCCGCCCAGACGTCGCACTTCGAACGCCCGACATCCCGTTCACGAAGCTCTCCGAGGCTGACTATGAGGCATTCCAGCGGCACGCAGACATGCTCCTGGAGGACGGTGTTATCTCGCGACGAATCGACTCGAAAGGTCTACTGGCCCCCCGCGAATGGCTTCCACAATGACGTGTCACGGCCCGTCCCTCGTGGCGCTCGAAGCGGGGACCTCGATGGCACGGGGCGCTCGAGACGCTGACCCGCTGGAGCACCTCTTCTCCGGCGTCACGATCAGTGCAAACGGCGGCCGCAGCTTGGTCTTGCTCGGGCCGAACGGCTGCGGGAAGACGAGCGTCGCCCGCGCCATTCTCGGCTTGGCTTCACTCTCCTCGGGTCGGAGGACGGCTCGACCTGGGATCCGCTTTGCATACATGCCCCAGGACTATCGCAATGCAGTTTTCCCCTGGCTCTCGCTTAAGAAGAATGTCGCATTGCGGCTTCGCCAAGGTGCTGGAGACACGACTAATGAGGAGGACCTGATCGGACATACGGCGCATGAGATGGTCGCGATGTTTCGTCGCTTGGACCTCACTGTGGACTTAGACAGGTATCCGGATGAAGTATCGGGGGGACAGCTTCAATTAGTCCTATTCGTGGCCACACTCGTAATGCCGGGAGACGTGCGTGTTTTTGATGAACCGTTTTCTGCCCTCGACTTCAGACGACGTGCCATCGCGTCTGAGATAATATCCGAGAGGATACCGATGAAGCCGGACGAGGCGTGGATCCTCATTACCCACGACATCGCCGAAGGAGTGCAGCTGGCGGACGATGTCGCGGTACTCGGCCCGACCCGTAGTATCTCCGCGCAGATCAATGTCCCATTGTCTTGGCCAAGAGGGTCTGAAGTGCGCGATGCCCCGGCTAGTCTCGCGGCACTTCGCGCCGTAGGCGAGGCGGCCGGAATTGCGTAGGGCGCTCGCATGGCTGATCACGATGGCTGCGATCGGCACAGCGTGGGAGCTTATCGTTAGATCGGGAATGGTAAGCCCCGCCATGCTTGCAGCGCCGAGCGAGATAGCTACCCGATGCGGTGTGTTGCTCCAGCCCGCCGAGCACCTCGCGGACGTTGTCTCAACATTGGCGTACGCGCTGACGGCGTTCACCCTCAGTGTGCCTATCGGAGTAACGATTGGGCTAGCAATAGGCGACCGTGGTCACACCTCGGAGCCACTGGCCTTCGTTCTCGACTTCCTGCGTTCGATCCCAGCGACGGCGCTGGTTCCGGTGTTTTTTCTGATGTCTGGTGTGGGAGCGGGTACGAAGCTGGCAGCCGGGTGCTTTAGTTCCAGCTTGGTGATCGCGCTCGCCACAGTTCACGGATTGCGATCGATACCAAGTACGCGCCGTGAGACGGCTGACCTGCTACGCATAGAGGGTCTCCAGCGTGTTTGGCTTGTGACGCTCCCCTCCGCTGCGCGCGAAATCCTGCTCGGATGCCGAGCAGGTGTGTCTTTGGCGCTTATCCTAGTTGTCGTCGCGGAAATGCTTATCGGGGGAAATCGGGGGCTAGGACGCGTAATTTTCGATATGAGATACACCGACGACAAGCCACTGATGTACGCCGCGATTCTGGCGACGGGAATTATGGGCTACGGACTCAATGCCGTTGTCGGTGGCCTTGAGCGCCTTGTGATCTACTGGAGGGGGTAGAGATGAACGGCGCACCCTGGATCGCTATGTGGATAGGCGCGTTGTGCATCGTTATCGGTTTAGCGGGCTACAACTGGCTGTATTGGCGGGCTCGTGGCGACTTCTCGGGGTTTGCGTTCAGGGAGACAATTGCGCAGTTGGTTTCGCACCTACCGGACGACGACAGCGCGGCGTGGCCACATATCTTGAGCGGAGTGGCCCTTACGGTCGGCGTATCTTTGGTGAGCGGTTTCGCGATTGAAGGATTCGCTGCACAGTTCGACGGCAGGGTGCCAACGGGCACCGGCGCGACTCTCGCGGGCATCATTTTCGGAGCAGAGATCGGGGCAATCTCGTTCTGGACGCTCTGGCAGACAAAGCGAATCGAGCGCGGGCAAGGCCAGATGGTGCACGGGTTCTCCGCCCTAGCTACCGCCATGAGCCGGGAAATGAAATTCCTATGGGAGGAGCTGGAGCGGTCAAGCTGGGTGCCACAGGCGGACCATCGATTCCTCCTCGTCACGACGAATCCATGGTTCGGCATGCTCTCCAGTCCGCACTCGAAATCGACAACAGAATTTAGGGAGGGGCTTGAGCGTCTTGCGCATGCCGTAACGAGCTGTAAGAACTCGAAGCCCAGGGGCTTCACATTTGGAATCCTGATGGGAGATGCTGAGCGACTCAAGGAGTTCCACGAGCTGTACTTTAGCGATCTCAGCGGTGCGGCCAAGGACGCGGCGGTGCAAGGGGCGACCGATAAGCTGAACGGACTAATCGACACCTTACTCAAGTACGGCGTCGATCGTGACAACATTAAGGAGAAGGTGTCGGTGCCCGCGTTCCAGTTCGCCGTAATCGGAGGTGTTGTCTTTGAGTTCATACTCGACACGGTGGGCGGGACAACCGAGGTCCATCGAGCACGAATGCTGCGCGAACGCGTTCTATGTGAGCGATTCGTGCAAACCTATCGCGTTTTGGAAGCGCTACCTTAGAGTGCTGCCGAGGCGCCTACGGCCGAAATGCGCGAGCTGTTCCGCTTGAGAACGAGGTCTGTGGTAGAGCGGCGTAGCGACATAGCAAGGACGAGCTTCTTAGGGCGCCCTCGCCGGGGAAGGGCCGCCGGGGCGGCGAGGGTTACAATGAGTGTCCCTCGCCGCCCGGCGGCGGGGGCGTTCGTCGCAGGAGCGCCTGGTTGAAACCACTCGAGACCTTCCGCCTCACCCCCGGCAAGCGGGTCCTCTTCCTGACCAAGGACCCGGACCTGATCCGCCGGCAGCTCGCCGGGGAGCTGGACCTGCGGATGGCGGACCTGACGGTCGACGACCTCCTCGACGACATCAACACCGACGCCATGACCCCGGCCTGGGTCTGCTTCGCCTACAAGCCGGAGGAGCTTGCCCGCGACGCCTACGCCGGCCTGATCGTGGACGGCAAACGGCTCTTCGAGCGCGACGCCCTCAGGAACGGCAACTTCGAGGTCATCGTCTCGGGGCTGCGCAAGGGGGTGGGGAGTTCGCGCGAGACCGCCGTCCAGGCCGAGAAGTGGTCGGGGATCCGCCTCGCGGTCGCCGCCTCCTTCGCCCCCATCCACGCCGCCAACAACCACGCCCAGGGCGTGCTGATGGGGGACCACGAGCAGCTCCGGCGGCTGCAGGACGGCGAGGGCGTGCCGCTCGAAAAGTTCTGCCGCGACTGCGACCCGATCACGCGGTTGATCGTGCGCGAGGGCGGGCTCTTCCCCTTCGCCAAGGCGCTCGCCGCCGGCCGGATCGAGCTGCCGCGCCCCGACACCGGCCCGCGCCCGATGACCATGGCCGAGAAGATCCTCGCCCGCCACCTCCTGGGCGACGGGCCCAAGTTCGTCAAGCCGGGCGACGCGGTGCTCGTGGACGTGGACGGCGGCTACACCCACGAGTTCACGACCGCGCAGGTCCACCACTTCCTGCAGGAGGAGTACGGCCCGGGCTACGCGATCAAGAACCCCGCCAAGTTCGCCGTCTTCGAGGACCACCTGGTCTACGCCGACGAGGTGCCGAAGATGCGCGCCTTCGCCGACAAGATCGAGGTCCTGCGGCAGCTCCAGCGCGAGTTCCAGCGCCACACCGGGGTGCGCGACTTCTCGGCCAAGGAGGGGATCTCGCCCGGCATCTGCCACGAGGTGGCGCGCGAGGTGCTGGTCGAGCCCGGCGACTTCATCCAGGCGACCGACAGCCACACCTGCATGGGGGGCGTCAACAACGCCCTCACCTGGGGGGTCGGGGCGACCGAGTACGCCAACCTCATCCACTCCGGCTTCACCCAGGTCGAGGTGCCGGAGTCGATCCGCTTCGAGCTGAAGGGGAAGCTCGGGGTGGGGGTCACCGCCAAGGACCTGATGCTCTACATCCTGCTCAACTACGCCCGGCCGCAGGCGACGCTCAACCGGGTGATGGAGTTCACCGGCCCCGGGATCTCGGCCCTCTCGATGGACGAGCGCGCCACGCTGACCAACATGGCGACCGAGTGCTCGGCGCGCACCGCCATCGTCGAGGCCGACGAGGAGACCTTCCGCTGGCTCGCCGCCTGGCGGGGGACCGACCCCGACCAGTACCGGGCGCGGGCGGTGGCGCCGGACCCGGGGGCCGTCTACGACGGCGGCGTGCACACCATTGACCTCTCGGGGATCCGGCCGATGGTGGCCCACCCCGGCGACCCCGACCACGGCATCCCCTCCGACCCCACCAACGGCGCCTTCGTCGACGAGATCGGCGAGGTGCCGATCGAGATCGCCTACGGCGGCAGCTGCACGGCGGGCAAGATCGACGACCTCGTCTTCTACCACCAGGTCGTCAAGGAGGCGGTGGACGCCGGGCTCAAGGTGGCGCCCGGGGTGCGCTTCCTGATCCAGTTCGGGTCGGCGGCGGTCGAGGACTTCTGCCGCCAGCACGGCCTGCTCGACACCTTCGCGCAGGCCGGGGTCGAGGTCATCCACCCGGGCTGCGGCGCCTGCATCGGCTGCGGCCCCGGGGTCTCCGAGACCACCGACCAGGTCACCGTCTCGGCGATCAACCGCAACTACAAGGGCCGCTCCGGCCCCGGCAAGCTCTGGCTCGCCTCCCCCCTGACCGTCGCCGCCTCCGCCTTCACCGGCAAGATCACGCCCTACACGCCGGGGATGTTCGCGGAAACGCTAGTGACGGCCTAGAACCTCCACCGCGCCGAGAAGCCCCAGACCTGCTCGCGGCCGGTGTAGCTGCCGGAGATGTCCGGGCTGCGCGGCTCCTGCTCCGAGGCGCCGCGGTTGCCGTGGTCGTGGAAGGAGTAGCCGAGGTCGAAGGAGATGTGTGGGAAGTTGTAGGCGAAGCCGGCGGCGTAGACGTAGGCGTCGTCGCGCGGGAAGCCGGGCTCGACGGTGTTGCCGCGCACCGGCGAGGGCTCCCAGCCGACGCCGCCGAAGAGCTGGAAGTTGTCGGTGAGCTCGCCCTCGGCGCCGAGGCGCACCGAGACGGTGTCCTTCCAGTTGCGCTCCCGGACGGTGAGCCCGGTGCCCCGCAGCGGGTCCGGGGAGAAGGTGACCACGGTGTCCTCGAGCGTCGACCAGTTCTGGTAGGCGATGTCGACCTCCAGGCGCAGCTCCGGGTAGGGCGCGAACCAGGTGCCGGCGCGCAGCTCCCACGGCAGGGTGAACGACTGCCCGGCGCGCCCCGGCACGAAGCGGGCGGCGACCAGGGGGAGGACCTCCGAGATCGCCACGTCGCGCGGCGCGTAGCTCACCTCGCCGTTGCCCTCCAGCTCGGCCTCGCTGCGGAAGACCGTCCCCCAGCCCCAGGACGGCGCGGCGTAGTGCAGCGCCAGGTCCCACCCGAGGGCGTCCACGTCGGCGTCGGCGTCGCGCTGGATCTCGACCGGAACCGTGCGCGAGAGGCTGGGGACGAAGACGTCGGCGAACGCGTTGTCGGCCTGCTCGAGCCCGCCGAAGACGTAGCGTAAGCCGCCGCCCAGGCTCCAGCCCTCGGCGAACTCGTAGGCCATGGCGGTGTGGAGCTCGAAGACCTCGAGCGAGAAGCGGCGGGTCAGGAAGCGCCCCGGGAAGAGCGCCGAGTGCCAGTCCTGGTTGTGCCAGTAGGGGGCGTCGATGCCGAGCCCGAAAGCGATCGGCGTGTAGTCCTGCGGCGTCCGCCAGGTGAGGTAGACCGCCGGCGGGAACTGGATCGTGTGCTTGGCCTCGTGCGTGCCGCTGGCGCTGACGTAGCGGTCCTCGGCGTTCGAGAAGTCGAGCCCGGCCTGGAGCTGGAGGCCCGGCAGGCGGGTCATCGCCGCCGGGTTGTAGGTCACCGTCGAGGGCTCGTGCCCGCGCGCTGTGAGCGCCCCGGCCTGGCCGATCGCCCGGGCGCCATGCTGGAAGAGCCCGAAGCCGGCGGCGGCGCCCGGCGCGGGGGCGACCAGGGTGAAGACGAGACCGATCAGGAGCGCGTAAGTCGACGGGAGCTGCGACGGCCTGGGCTGGGGCATGAAAATCCTCCTCGCTGGCGCCGGCGAGGATACCAGCCGTTGCTATGCTCCGCCGCGCCGTGCGCACGAACTGGTACCAGGACTTCTTCCGCGGCGTGGCGCTCGACGTCTGGCGCGAGGTGATCGCCGAGCAGCCGACGGCGGCCGAGGTGGACTTCCTCGTCGCCGAGCTCGGCGCGCCCGCCGGCGGGCGCCTGCTCGACGTTCCCTGCGGCAACGGCCGGCACGCGCTGGAGCTGGCGGGGCGCGGCTACCGCATGACCGGTGTGGACATCTCCGAGGAGTTTTTGGCCGAAGCGCGGGCCGGCGCCGCGGCGGCGGGCCTGGACGTCGAGTGGGCCCTCACCGACATGCGGCACCTCAAGGGCGACCCCGCCTCCTACGACGGCGCCTACTGCCTCGGCAACAGCTTCGGCTACCTCGACGGGCCCGGCATGAAGAGCTTCCTCGACCGCCTGGCGCGCCTGCTGCGCCCCGGCGCGCGCGTCGTCGTCGCGACCGGCATGGCCGCCGAGTCGGTCCTGCCGCGCCACGAGGAGCGCGAGGAGTTCACGATCGGCGACGTGCGGATGACGATCGACAGCCGCTACAACACCGCGGCGAGCTGTGTGGAGGAGGAGTACACCTTCGTCCGCGGCGGCGAGACCGAGGTCCGCGAGTCGGTCCACTGGGTCTACACCACGGCCGAGATCCAGCGCATGCTCGCCCGCTCCAAGCTCGACACGCTTGCCCTCTACGGCTCGACCGACCGCCAGCCGTTCACGCTGGGGGCCAACGAGCTCTACGTCGTGGCGCAAAAGCGCGGCTGAGGCGGGTGCTAAACTTCGCCACCTCGCCGGCCGCCCCGCCCATGATCGTCGCCAAACGCCAGGACAAGGGGTTCACCGTCCTCGAGGTGGAAGGGGTGATCAAGCTGGGGGAGAGCGCCAAGTTCTTCGCCCAGACCCTCGAGCGCACCCTCGACGAGGACCGCGGGCACGTCATCGTCGACTTCTCGCGGATCAACTACATCGACTCGACCGGCCTCGGCGAGCTGGTCGGCTACCTCGGCCGCTTCCAGAGCGCCCGCCGGGCGCTGCTGCTGGTCCAGCCGAACGAGCGCATCCGCAAGCTCCTCGAGGTCGCCCGCCTCGCCGAGCTGTTCCCCACCTACGAGACGGTCGAGGCGGCGATGGCCGCCCACGCCTGACGCGCCGAGGCCCGCCTACTCCTGTTCGCCCCGCTCGCCGTCGTCACCCGCAGCGGTCTGCCCGAGTCCTGGCACTCCGGGACGGCGGCGGTCGTCACGCCGGAGGGGCGGCTCGTCGCGCGCCTCGGCGACCCGAGCGTCGCGACCTTCCTGCGCTCGGCGGCCAAGCCGTTCCAGGCCCTGCCCCTGGTTTTGGCCGGCGGCATCGAGCGCTTCGCGCTCGACGAGGCCGACCTCGCCCTGATCTGCGCCTCGCACGCCGGCTGCCCCGAGCACGCCGAGCGCGCCGCGGCGCTGCTCGATCGCGGCGGCTTCTCGGTGGCCGACCTCCTCTGCGGCGCCCACCCCCCGTACGACGCCGAGGCGGCGGCCGAGCTGGTGCGTCAGGGCCGCGAACCGAGCCCGCTCCACAACAACTGCTCGGGCAAGCACGCCGGCATGCTCCTCGCCTGCCGGCTCCTCGGCTACCCGCCGGAGGACTACGTCGCCCCCGGCCACCCGCTGCAGCGCGACATCGCCGGCTGGGTGGCGCGGCTGTGCGGCGTCGCGCCCGAGCAGATGGGCCAAGGCGTCGACGGCTGCAGCGCCGTCTCCTTCCACCTGCCGGTCGAGGCCGCGGCGCGCGGCTACGCGGCGCTGGCCGACCCCGCCGCCGGCGGGGTGGACGCCGCGCCGGCCGATGCGCTCGGCCGGATCGCCGCGGCGATGACCCACGCGCCGGCGATGGTCGCCGGCCGCGGCCGCTTCACCACCCGCCTCATGGAGGCGACCGGCGGCCGCGTCGTCGCCAAGGAGGGGGCGGAGGGGTTCTACGCCCTGGCGGTGCGCGGGCCGGTGGCGCTCGGCATCGCGCTCAAGGTCGCCGACGGCGGCGAGCGCTGCCGCGACGGCGCGGTGCTCGACCTGCTGCGGCAGATGGGCTCGCTCGCCGGCGAGGAGCTCGCCGAGCTCGCCCCCTTTTATCGCCCGGTCGTCACCAACGCCCGCGGCCTCGCCGTCGGCGAAGTGGTGCCCGACCTCGAGCTGGAAGAGGTCGGCGGCGGCGGCGCGGACTGCTAGACTCCCGCTACGAGGCCGACCCCTGACCGCACGACTCTTCCCCAAGCTCGTCCCCGTCCTCGCGCTCGCCTGTGCGGCGGTCGCCTGCCGCAGCGGGCGCGGCGAGCCGCCGCCCTTCCGCAAGGTGCGTCCGGCGGTGGCCTACGAGATCGTGCGCGACAGCCCGGAGATCCTGATCCTCGACCTGCGGCCGCCCGAGGAGTTCCGCGGCCCGCAGGGGCATGTCAGGGGCGCGATCAACATCGAGGAGGACCGCCTCCGCCGGCTCCTGCTCGACATCAGCGCCTACCGCGACCAGACCTTCCTGGTTTACTGCGGCGACGCGAGCTGCGGCGAGCAGGCGATGGAGTTCCTGATGGCGAGCGGCTATCGCGACGCCATCCTGATCGAGGGCGGCTTCAGGGCCTGGGTCGAGGATGGCTTCGATACCGTCCTCGTCGGCGAGGAGCCGCCGCGGCAGCCGGAGCCGCCGCCGGCGGAGCCGGCGCCGACCCCGCCGCCGGAGGAACGATGACCGTCCACACGTCCGACCCGACCGCCGCCGCCGGCGCCCTGCAGTCGCTGCAGGCGGCGCTCGGCGGCCGCATCAGCCTCGACCCCGAGGTGCGCGCCCGCTACCGCAGCGACTTCGGCCGCCTCGTCGATCGCCTGCCCGGCGCGGTGGCGTTCTGCGCCTCGGCCGAGGAGGTGGCCGAGGTGGTGCGCCGCTGCCGCGAGCTGCGGGTGCCGATCGTGCCGCGCGGCCAAGCGCACACCCAGACCGGCCAGGCCACCTCCGAGGGCGGCGTGGTGCTCGACACCGCGCCGCTCAACCGCATCCACGCGATCGACGCCGAGGCCCTGACCGCCACCGTCGACGGCGGCGTCGTCTGGCGCGACCTGGTCGTGGCGACGACGGCGCAGGACCTGGTGCCGCCGGTCCTCACCAACAACCTCGGCGTGACGGTGGCGGGGACCCTCTCGATGGCCGGGCTCGGTGTCGCGAGCTTCCGCTACGGCACGCAGGCCGACAACGTCCTCGAGCTGGAGGTGGTGACCGGCGAAGGCGAGATCGTCGTCTGCTCCCGCCAGCGCCACCGCGAGCTCTTCGACGTCGTGCGCTGCGGCCTCGGGCAGTTCGGGATCATCACCCGGGCGACGCTCAAGCTCCGCCGCTGCCGGCCGCGGGTGAGGATGTTCACGCTGGTCTACGACCGGCTCGACCTCTTCATGGAGGACGCGCGCCGGATCATGGACCCGGCCGACCGCTCGTTCCACAGCCTGGGCGGCATCTGCTCGCCGGCGCCGCTCGGCTTCCGCTCGATCGGTGAGGGGCTGGAGCTGGGGGTGGGGGTCCTGGGGTTCGCCCACTGGGTCTTCCCGATGTTCCTCTCGGTCGAGCTCGCGCCCGGCGAGGAGCCGGACGACGCGGCGCTCCTCTCCGGCCTCCGCTTCCACCGCCACGCCCACACCGAGGACACGACGCAGCTCGACTTCTGCCGCCGCATGGAGCCGATGTTCCAGCTCTGGCGGCGCACCGGCTACTGGGACCACCCGCACCCCTGGATGGAGACGATCCTCCCGTGGGAGGGGTCGCAGGAGTTCATCGAGAGCATCCTGGCGCAGCTCCCGCCCGGGGCGCTCGGGGCCGGCGGCCACGTCCTCCTCTGGCCCTCGCGCACCGACTGCTCGGACGTGCCGCTTTTCATGCACCCCGGGGGCGAGGTGGTGATGGGCTGGGGGATCCTCGGCGCGGTGCCGCGCGAGTTTTTGGAGGAGGGGCTCGCCAAGCTCGACCTGGCGAGCGAGCTGTCGATCTACTACGGCGGCAAGCGCTACCTCTCCGGCTACATCAGCTTCGACACCGCCGAGCGCTGGGCGCAGCACTTCGGCGACCGCTGGCCCACGGTCCAGGCCGCCAAGAAGCGCTGGGACCCGGACGGCATCCTCGCGCCCGGGTTCATCCAGTACGAGTAGCGCCCGCTACTCGATGTAGCCGACGGCGCGCAGCCGCTCTTCGGCCTCGCGCGCGCCGGCCACCAGGGCGGCCGGGTCGCCGCTCCGTGCCAGCCAGTCGCGCAGCGCCGCGCGCAGCGGCGCGGCCGCGCTGCGCTCGGCGGCCAGCCGGTCGCGGGTCTCGCCGGGGTCGGCCGCCAGGTCGTAGAGCCACTGCCGCCCGCTCGCCAGGTCGGCGATCAGCTTGTGCCGCGGCCCGGCGACGGCGTACAGCGCCCCCTGCGCGCTCACCTGCCGCGTGGGCGCCTGCCGCCCCGCCGCGAGCGCCGGCTTGAGGCTGCGGCCGGCGAAGGCGTGCTCGTCCGCCGGCACGCCGAGCAGGTCGAGCAGGGTCGGCACGACGTCGAGGTTCTGCGCCCCGGCCGCCACCCGCGCCGGCGCGAAGCCCGGGGCGCGCACGATCAGCGGCACGCGGATCGAGCTGTCGAAGACGGTGCGGCAGTGCTTGACGTGGCCGTGCTCGAGGAGCTCCTCGCCGTGGTCGGAGGCGACGACGACGATCGTCTCCTCGGCGAGCCCCGCCTGCTCGAGCCCCTCCAGCAGCCGGCCGAACGCCCCGTCCCAGAAGGCGATCTCCTCGTCGTAGAGGTCGAGGAGGAGGCGGCGGTCGGCGGCGGTGAGCCGCGGGTCGGGCGCCCCCTGGTAGAGCGCGCGGCCGATCGGGTTGGGGTTGCCGCGGCGCACGAAGCGCTTGTCCGACCAGCCGCGGGCGAAGCGGCGCGGGTGGCCCTGCGGCGGCCGGTAGGGGGCGTGCGGGTCGAGGTAGTGGAGGTAGAGGAAGAAGGGGCGCGGCAGGCTCTGCAGCAGCGGCAGCGCCTGCCGGTTGACGCAGGCGGCGGAGCGCCAGAGGCAGTCCTCGAGGAAGAGGTCGAAGCCGCGCCCGAAGCCGCCTCCCGGGTTGTGCGCGCTCGGCCGCCGGCGCACCACGGCGCTGGTCGAGACCGCCGCCGTCGTCCAGCCGCGGGCGCGGAGCAGCTCGGGCAGCGCCGGAATGCCGGCGGGGATGCCGATCGCTTCGTCCGCCTGCCCGATGAAGCGCTCGGGGAGCTGCGAGGTGAGGAGAGAGTTGACCGAAGGGAAGGTGCAGCCGGCCTGGCTGCGCGCGTCGGTGAAGACGACCGCCCGGCGCGCGAAGGCGTCGAGCGCCGGGCTCGTCGGGCGAGGGTAGCCGTAGGCCCCGAGGTGGTCGGCACGAAGGGTGTCGACGAGGACGAGGACGACGTTGAGCGGCCGCGGCTCGCCGCCGCCGGCGCAGGCCGCGAAGAGGAGCGCGGCGGCGAGGGCGCAAGGCGCGCGGCGAGGCACCCGCGCAGCGTAGCGCAGCCGGCGCCGGGCCGGTGCTAGCCTGTCCGCCGATGGACCTCCGCTCGCTCTTCTGCCGTCCCCCGCGGCCGCCGTCGCCGTTGCCGTTTCCCGAGCCGTTCGTGCCCGAGGAGACGACCCGCGTGGCGACGGCCGAGGCGGGGCGGGTGCTCGCCGCGCTCGCGGCGCTGCGGCGCGAGCACGCGGAGATGCCCGACGCCCACACCGGCATCTTCGACGAGCCGCGTCCCTGGCTGCCGCCGGAGGAGCGCTTCGACCCCAACCGCTACTTCGAGGTCTTCGACCGCCTGCGCCCCGACGACGGCTGGGGGCTCGACTACGTCTACAGCTACTGGGGCAACGGCGGCTCACCGCTCCTCTACCCGCGCCGCCGCGACGCGCCGCCGCTCACCACGCCCGATGCCTACTCCGAGCACTTCCCCTGGGGCAACCAGCCCGGCGTCCACCCCTGGCTCTGGCGCCTCTCCGCCGAGCGCTCCCCCGAAGGGGCCTTCCAGCTCGCCCTCCTCGCGCTCGAGGGGCAGAAGTTCTACCTCCACTGGCACGACAACTACTTCGACACCGAGTACGTCTGCACGCCGGAGCGGCTGGAACAGCTCGTGGGGACGCTTCCCGACGAGCCGGAGGGGCCGAGCATGATCGACGGCATCACTCCCGAGGAGCGCGAGCGCCTGTGGCGCTACGACCTCGCGCCGGTCGTCCGCCGCGCCGGCGACTTCGCGGAGGTGGAGGGCCTCGTCTACACCAAGTGGGGCGGCTTCTTCCGGCGCACGGTGCGGATCGCCTGGCCGAACCGGGTGCTCGGCGAGAGCGACGAGCAGGTCGTCGAATACAACTGCCACATCATGTATTAGCTATCGTCCGCGTCATGGACCCCGCCGAGATCGCCCGCACCTCGCCGGCGCTGCGGCCGGAGCGCGCGCCGCTGCTGCGCCAGAGCTGGCACCACCTGCTCTTCCTGCACTGGGACCTGCCGCCGGAGGTGCTGCGGCCGCTGGTGCCGGCGGGGCTCGAGCTGGACCTCTTCGACGGCCGCGCCTGGGTGGGCCTGATCCCCTTCACCATCACCGGCAGTCGCGCCCCCTTCACCCCGCCCGTGCCCTTCGTCTCCGACTTCCACGAGGTCAACGTCCGCACCTACGTACACCACGGCGGCCGCGACCCGGGCGTCTGGTTCTTCAGCCTCGACGCGGCGAGCCTGCTCGCCGTGGCCGGCGCCCGCGCCGTCTACCGGCTGCCCTACTACGACGCGCGGATGCGCTTCGACGTCGAGCCCGGCGACCCGGCGCGTTACCACTTCGTCTCCGAGCGGCGGGCGGCGGAGCCGGCGCCGGGCTGCGACCTGCGCTGGACGACCCGCGGCGGCACGCGCCCGGCCGCGTTCCGCTCGCTCGACTTCTTCCTCGTCGAGCGCTACTTCCTCTACGCCGCCGGCGAGGACGGCGCCCTCTGGCGCGGCCAGGTCCACCACGAGCCCTACCCGCTGCAGGAGGAGGCGGCGCTGGAGGGCCTCGAGGAGACCCTCCTCGCCGCCGCCGGCATCGCCCGCCCCGACGCGCCGCCGCTCGTCCACGCCTCGCCGGGCGTGGAGGTGCGGATCTACCCGCCCGAGCGGCTTTAGACCACGCGCGGGTTGCCGCCGTCGACCGGGATCTGCGCGCCGGTGGTGCGGGAGAAGAGGTCGGTGCAGAGGGCGGCGGCGAGCGCCCCGACGTCGGCGGCGCGCACCTCGACGCCGAGGAGGTTGCGGCGCCGGTACTCCTCCGGCGTGATGCCGTACTTCTCGGCCCGCGCGGCGATCAGCGCGGGGCTCCAGAGGTTGGTGTCGAAGACCGCGTCGGGGTGGAGGACGTTGACGCGGATGCCGTGCTCGGCGAGCTCGAGCGCCGCGACGCGGCCGAGCTGGGTCAGCGCGGCCTTGGAGGCGGAGTAGGCCGCCGCGCCGGGGCCGGGGGCGGCGACGTTGCGCGAGCCGATGAGGACGACCGAGCCGCCCGCGGCGGCGCGGCGGAGGAGCGGGATCGTCTCGCGCAGGAGCGTCAGGTGGGAGCGGGCGTTCAGGTCCATGACGCGCGTCCAGGCGGAGTCGTCCAGCTCCTCGACCGTCGGGCCGGCGGCGAAGACGCCGACGCAGCTCACCACCGCGTCGATGCCGCCGAAGCGCTCGACCGCTCGCGCCACCGCGGCGCGGACGGCGGCGGCGTCGGCGGCGTCGGCGACGAGGTGGAGGTCGGCGCGGCCGTCCGGGGCGGGCTGGAGGTCGAGCCCGACGACCGCGGCGCCGCGCTCCTTCAGCGCCGCGACGGAGGCGGCGCCGATGCCGCTGGCCGCCCCGGTCACCAGCGCCACCCGCCCGGCCAGCGGCGGCGGCGCGCCGCCGCGGCGGAGCTTCGCCTGCTCGAGGTCCCAGTACTCGACCTCGAAGAGGTGGCGCGCCGGCAGCGGCCGGAAGCCGCCCAGCCGCTCCGCGGCCTCGATGGCGCCGATCGTGTGGCGGTAGACGTCGGCCGCGATGTCCGCGTCGCGGGCCGTCCGCCCGGCGGCGAAGAAGCCGAGCCCCGGCGCCAGCACGATGCGTGGCGCCGGATCGAGCATGGCGAGCGGGCGGCCGTTCACGTGGCGCGCGAAGTAGCGGCGGTAGGCGGCGGCGTAGCGGTCGAGGTCGCGGGCGGCGCGCTCGGGGTCGCGCACGACGGCGGGGACGCGCTTGGTGCGCAGCACGTGGTCGGGGGTGAGCGTGCCGCGGCCGGCGACGGCGTCGAGGTCGGGGCGGTCGGCGAAGCGGCGGGCGTCCTCGCCGGCGTCGAGCGTCAGGATCATCGGCTGGCCGGCCAGGCGCGACAGCTCGGCGCGCAGGCCGGCGATCGCGGCCGGGGTCCAGGCGGAATCGGCGGCCGCGGCGCGGCGGCCGCGGGGAGCGGCGGCGCGGCGCTCGGGGCGCGGCAGCTCGGCCGCCGCGGCGGCGACCGCGGCGAGCATCCGCTCGTAGCTGGCGCGCGGGTCGTCGTCGAAGGTGAAGACGCCGTGGTTGAGCAGGATCATGCCGCGCGGCTCCCGCCCCTCGCGCTCGGCCGCGAGCCAGCGCCGCCCGCACTCGACGGCGAGGTCGAAGCCGGGCTTCACGTAGGGCACGATGAGGAACTCGCCGCCGAAGAGGTCGCGCGCCCGCCGCGCGCCGTCCGGGGTCTGGATGAGCGCCAGGACGGCGTCGGCGTGCGTGTGATCGACGAAGCGGTGGGGGAGGAAGGCGTGGAGGAGCGCCTCGACCGACGGGTCCGGCGCCTGCGGGTCGAGCCGGCAGCGCCGCAGCTCGCGCATCATCTCGAGGTCTGAGAGCGCCGGCGCGTCGAGCAGGCGCCGCGCCCGCCCGAGCTCGAGCGGCGCGAACCCCTGCGCCTCGATCGTCGCCAAGTCCCAGCCGCTCGCCTTGACCCAGACGACCTCGACCTCCTCGCCCAGCACGTCCCGCGCCGCCGACTTGACCGAGGTGTTGCCGCCGCCGTGCAGCACGAGCGACGGATCGGCCCCGAGGAGGCGCGAGGTGTACACCCGCAGCCCGAGCAGCGGGTCCGGCGTCCGCTCCGCCCACCACCGCGCCTCTGCCTTGCTCCAAACGCTCGACTGCGGCGCACTCCTAATCTGCTTCATGAGACGCAGCTTATCTCTGCTCGCCGCTCGCAGAAGACATCGCTAGGAGTAACGGCTCCATTTCATATGCCGGCTAACTGCTGACACCGCCGAATCGGGGTCAACTCAAATCGCCGATCTGACCCTCGACTGTGCCTTTACGTCTCTACTTTAATCACTGGTAACACACTCTCCACGCAATCCTGAACATCCTGTGGATCCAGATATCTGATAACTAATTCATGAAGCTCTCGCGCCGCAAAGACCCTGACAGCCGCTATCCCCACTTGGAGACTGCGGACAGTGTGGAACACGCCTCTACCAGCTCCCACATCACCCCCTCTGCCCGCAATGTACTTCCTTGCGGGGTCACCAACAGCACGCGGAAAGTTCTTTTCCTCTGGTACGCCTCGAGTCGGGTAGTCGATCACTACTAAGGGAAAGCCATGCTTTTGGAGTTCCCCATGGCGCCGCCTGGCCTCCGTTTCGCTTACGGATTCGATTGGTCCTCGCTGCTGCATCTTCTTGTAAATCGCATCGAGGAATCGGTCCGTCAGTTTATCACCAAGTGCGACTCTGCGATCAGCCGTTAGCGTCGACGCGATCGCCTCATAGTTACCGTGCTCACGTAAATCGCCGGTCCGAAGCTCAAAAACTCGGCGGTATAGTTTTCTATGTGCGAGGCGCGATACTAGCTCCCTAATCGGGTCCTCGGCAAACTTCCAGACAAACTCCAGCGCTCGTTCCCCAACAAACTCTGAGGGTGTGTCTGCAAAGAAGGTTGCAGGCAACGGGCGTGTTCTGAGAAGCTCACGGCACCTAAGCAAAGTGTGCCCACATACAACTCGATAATAAAATAGCTCCCTAAGAGCCGCTACGTCGATAGGATGCTTACGCAGCGTCACTCTTGGCAGGGTAAGATCGCCGAACGTCGCGGCGACCGCATGTGTAAACATCGCCTGGATACAGCGGAAAGTGTGATGCCAGTACACCGCTCCATACATCTGGTAACGTGCCAGAAGCAGCGACTCAATGGCAGCCGAGCCTTTTGCTCGGTATGCTATGGCCAATCTAGGATGTCCGAGAACGTCCTTCGCATCTACAGTCAGGGCGCGGAGGAACCGCTGCCTATCAATGCTAAGGCCATACGTAACACGGCAACTCGCCGCGTCGCGCACCAGATAGTCAAGTTTATCGGCATCGATAGGGCCGTTAATTATGTCGCGTGCGATTCCATCTACTGGGTTAACCAACTCGTGCGCTTCCTCGTCTGCATCGTCGGTCTCTCGGTAGCCAAGAATTGCAAGCACCCGCGCCAAATCCACACGAGGCCAGCTTAGCTTGATGAGTTTCCGCAGAGAAGGCTCGCCCCAACTTGTCTCATCTAAGAGGCGTGCTACTAGTGACTCATGGTCGTAAAGGCCAGGTGCCGCGGCCTCGACATCATGGCCAAAGGCAGTCTGTCCTATGTCGTGAAGTAGTGCCGCAACTAATCCGTGTTCAATATCTGCCGGTTGGAGTAGAACCCGAGCGGCGGGCACCTCAGGATCAGCTAGGACGGCAGAATAGTAGTCCGCAGCGGCCGCAAATACCCCGAGTGAATGGGACCATCGCGTATGAGTAGCTCCAGGATACACCTCGCGCATCCAGCCAAGTTGAAGCTCTGACCGAAGACGACGGACAACCGGATGTCGAAAGATCTCCGCAACTCTCTTAGAGAAGGGAGCAACCGTATCGATTCCGGTATTGATGATGTCGGGCTGCCAAGGATCAAGTTCAGGTACAGCTTGGCGATGCCAATCGGTCCGCCCAAATCGACGCAGGCATTCAGCGGTCTCTGATGCTGATTCAAGTCGCTTAGCGGCGAAGAGGTCGACGGGAAAATCTAGCGCTGTATCTTTGACGAAATGACGACCATCCTGCCCGCGAATCTTTTCCTTTAGCGCAGCATTGCGGCCGTCAAGTAAGAGTGCGGCAACAAGATGCAAAAAGCGGAAATTGTAGGTTGCGTAACAACGCTCTCCGAATTCGCGGACCAGATGAGCTAGCATTTCCTGAATTGTTCGTCCCAATGCAAACAGATCAAAACGGGTCAGTCCGTAGTCGACGCTAGCTCGGGCTGACGCTTTGAGGCCGCCTCCAGAAATGCCAGCTGGGTCGCTTACCAGGCTTGTGAGCTCAGGATGAGCATAGGTCCAGGTAAATTGAATCCTCAGGCGGCCTTCGGCATCAGCATCGTCGGGGTGTACACATGATCCCAGGTCAGTGAGAATTGCATGTTGAGTCTGATCGACGAGAATATTCGCTGGCTTCAAATCACAGTGATATAGTCGCTGCTCGTGCATATGTTCCACTGCGCTGATGATTTCTCGGAAGCGATCGACTAGGAACGCGCAGGCGCGGTCTAGGCGCTCAGGAGCAAAGGGCAAAATCCCTTTGCGGCCCCTTGGGTCAGGATGGCGTTCCAAGGTGGAGAGTAGGTATTCGTCTAAGGGAGAGGGATCAGAAACGTAAGAGGTAGCAATCGAAAAGACGCCGCGGTCATCAGCGAGGGCGTCATAGAGGCGTACAATATTAGAATGCGATAGCCGCCTTAGTGCGCGAAGCTCCTGAGGCGCCACCGGGGAAAGACTCTGGGCCACGTTAGGATTTCTGATCTGGCCCGAATAGAGCTTTTGACGAGCGATTTTTAGAGCGAGTGGAGCCGTCTCATCTCGCGCGTGGACTTTGAAGACCATGCCAGAGCCACCCGCATGTACAAAGCGGTCAAATGAGTAGCTCCTTAGAGGTGTGTGACCCCAAAGAGCCTCAAGATGCGCGGCCTCGTCGGCTGCTGAGAACCCGCGGGGCAAGGGAAGCGTCACAATAGGGTCCGCGAGCAGCTGAAGAAAATTAGGTGGTGGGAGTTTGGCCTCATCGGAAAGAGGGAGAGCAGACTGCGGAGGAGGCGGCGGCGTCTTCTTCTTCGCCATATGGGAATTGTTCCTGTAGGTTGAGTTGGCCTCAAAACCGAGGCTGAACCCCGCTACCGACACGGTCAAGCTTAAGGAAGTATGTTACTACCGACAGGACATGTCAAGTTTTGCGTCGTTGGCTGAAGAGGAATGGCAGACTATGGCTTGCTGGAGGGCTTGCCAAAACGCGGCATGCTAACCTCCGACCGCATGCGCACCGTCCGCATCGGCAACGGCCAGGGCTTCTGGGGAGACAACGTGGACGCCCCGGTGAAGCTGCTGCAGGGGGGGCCGATCGACTACATCGGCATGGACTACCTGGCCGAGGTGACGCTGTCGATCATGATGCGGCAGAAGCTCAAGGACCCGCGCCTGGGCTACGCCACCGACTTCATCGGCTTCGTCCGCCGCGTCCTGCCCGAGCTGGTCGAGCGCAACGTCCGCGTCCTCACCAACGCCGGCGGCCTGAACTCCCACGCCTGCCGCGCCCGGATCTTCGAGGTGGCGCGCGAGCTGGGGATCACCGGCCTGCGCGTCGGTGTCGTCGAAGGGGACGACGTCCTGCCGCGCCTGCCGGAGCTCCTCGCCGCCGGCCACGAGATGAAGAACATGGACACCGGTGAGCCGCTGGCGCCGGTCGTCGGCCGCATGGCGAGCGCCAACGCCTACTTGGGCGCGCGTCCGGTATGCGAGGCGCTCCAGCAGGGCTCCCTGATCGTCCTCTGCGGCCGGGTCACCGACACTGCGCTGGCGCTGGCGCCGATGATCCACGAGTTCGGCTGGGGACCGGAGGAGTGGGACTGCCTCGCCGCCGGCACCGTCGCCGGCCACATCATCGAGTGCGGCGCCCAGTGCACCGGCGGCAACTACAGCCGCTGGCGGGAGGTGCCCGACCTCTGGAACGTCGGCTACCCGATCGTCGAGGCGCGCCCGGACGGCACCTTCGTCGTCACCAAGCACCCCGGCACCGGCGGCATGGTCACCGTCGCCACCGTGGCCGAGCAGCTCCTCTACGAGATGGGGCGGCCCGAGGAGTACATCACCCCCGACGTCACCGCCGACTTCACCACCATCCGCCTGCGTCAGGACGGGCCGGACCGGGTCGAGGTCTCCGGCGTGCGCGGCCGGCCCAAGACGCCGTTTTTCAAGGTCTCGGGCTCCTACCTCGCCGGCTACAAGACGAGCGGGCAGATCACCCTCTGCGGGCCGGAGGCTGCCGCCAAGGCGGAGCTGGCGGCCGAGACCGTCTGGAAGCGCCTGGAGCGCGCCGGCGTCACCTTCGAGCCGGAGCAGAAGTCGACCGAGGTCCTCGGCCTCGGAGTCTGCCTCCCCGGCATCTTCGCGGTGCCGCCCGACCCGCCGGAGGTGGTCCTCCGCCTCGGCGTGCGCGACCCCGACCGCGCCAAGGTCGAGCGCTTCGGCATGGAGATCGCGCCGCTCATCACCGCCGGCCCGCCGGGCGTCACCGGCTTCGCCGGCGGCCGGCCGAAGGCGCAGGAGATCGTCGCCTACTGGCCGGCGCTCCTGGCGCGCGAGGAGGTCGAGCGGCAGATCGAGGTGTCGGTGGAGGAGGCGTGACGGCGGGCGGCGGGCTCGTCGCCCGCTGGTACGCGCCGCTCCTCGGCGGCCTCCTCCCCATCCTCCTTCTCGGGTTCCTCGCCAGCGCCGTCGCCGACCGCCTCGTCTTCGCCGGCTGGGCCCTCGCCTTCGCGCTCCTCTGGACCGTCCTGCTGCGGCAGGGGCTCGAGGCCCGCTGGGAGCCGCGGCGCCGGTGGGCCAGCCTCGCCCTCCTCGCCGCGGTAGGTCTGGCGGCCTTCGCCGGGCTCGCGGCCGTCCACCGCGAGGACCTGGACCTCGGCGTGCGCGCCGTCTTCGGGGTGGGCGCGTGAAGGTCGCGCTGCGCCGCGTCGCCCTCGCCCGCTCGGGCGACAAAGGCGACGCCTCGAACGTCGGCCTCATCGCCTTCGACCCGAAGGTCTACGAGGTGCTGCGCCGCGAGGTGACGGCCGAGCGCGTCCGCGAGCACTTCCGCGAGGTCTGCCGCGGGCGCGTCGAGCGCTTCGAGGTGCCGAACCTCCTGGCCCTCAACTTCCTCCTCCACGACTCCCTCGGCGGCGGCGGCACCGAGAGCTTGAAGACCGACGCTCAGGGGAAGACGCACGCGCAGGGCCTCCTGGCGATGGAGGTCGAGCTGCCGGACGAGCTGGTGCCGCCGGAGGAGGAAGGATGAGCGCGCTCGCCGAGGCGCGCTGGGAGGCGCTGGAGGTGCGGCAGGACGGCGACCTGCTACGGGTCACGCTCGCCGACCCGCGCCGCGCCAACGCGCTCTCGCCGCCCATGGTCGCGGAGCTGACCGACCTCTACCGGCGGCCGCTGCGCGACGACGGAGTGCGGGCGGTGCTGCTCGCGGGCGCCGGCCGGCACTTCTCGGCCGGCGCCGACCTCGACCACCTGCGCGCCCTGCGCGACGCCGGCCCCGAGGAGAACCTCGCCGACTCCCGCCGCCTGCGCGACCTCTTCGACGCGGTGCTGCGGCAGGAGGCGCTGACGATCGCCCTCGTCCACGGCGCCTGCGTCGCCGGCGGCTGCGGCCTCGCCACCGCGCACGACTTCGTCGTCGCCGCCGAGACCGCGACCTTCCTCTACAGCGAGGTGCGGATCGGCTTCGTGGCGGCGCTCGTCGCCACCTTCCTGCCGCTGCGCGTCCGCGGCTCCGACCTGCGCGAGCTGCTCCTCTTCCCGCGCCCCCTGCCGGCGTCGCGGGCCCTCGAGATCGGCCTGGTCAACCGCGTGGTGCCGGGCGAGAGCCTGGCGGCGGCGGGCGACGAGCTGGCCGCCGAGGTCCTCGCCAACGCCAGCTCCGAGTCGATCGCCCGCACCAAGCGCCTGCTCCTCGAAGTCCTCGGCAAGCCCCTCGACCAGGCCCTCGCCCACGCCGCCGAAGCCAACGCCGCCGCCCGCGCCACCGAAGACTGCAAACGCGGCATCGCCACCTTCCTCGACACTAAGCAACCGCCGCGGTGGCGCGACTGACCACCGCGACAGCAGACCACCCGCGGCCCTGTCATCCCGAGCGTGAGCGAGGGATCTGGGGGCGGGCGACGCGATTCCCTCAAAGCAGCGCCAGCACCCGCTCGATCTCCTCTTCGTTGTTGTAAATCCCCGGCGACACGCGGATCGCCCCGTCGCGCAGGCTGACGATCACCCCCGCCGCGCGCAGCCGTTCGTAGCTTCCGCGCGTCGCCTCCGGTGTCGCCGCCGCGAAGCAGAGGATGTTCGACCGCCGCTCGGGCTCGAGTGACCCCAGGGCTCGGTAGCCGGCAGGCAGCCCGGCGACGAGCCGGTCGAGGAGGCCGCGGACGTGCTCCTCGACGGCGCGCGGCGTGACTTCGGCCAGGTAGTCGGCGCTGGCGATGGCGCCGGCGAGGTCGATGAAGCTCGCGGGGGCGTTCTTGTCGAAGCGGGTGGCGCCCGGCACCAGCTCCAGCTCGCATTCGGCGAGGCGGCTGAAGTCCTCGGCGCCGGCGACGCGGAACCAGTTGACGTTGTGCGGCACCAGGCGCTCGGCCGTCGCCGGCGGCACGTAGGCGAAGCCGACGCCGACCGGCCCGAGCAGCCACTTGTAGCTCGAGCAGACGAGGAGGTCGCAGGGCGTGGCGGCGAGGTCGAGGTGCAGGCCGCCGACCCCCTGCGTGCCGTCCACCACGAAGAGGACGCCGCGCTCGCGGCAGAGCGCGCCGACGCCGGCGAGGTCGCGCCGCGCCCCCGTGCGGTAGCTCACCCACTCCAGCGACACGACGCGGGTGCGCGGCGTCAGGACGGCGGCGAAGCGCTCGACCTCCGGGACTTCGGGGTCGTCGGGCACCTCGACGACCTCGACGCCGCGCCGCTCCAGCCACTGCCAGGGGAAGCGGTTGGCGGGGAAGTTGCGGGCCGTGATCGCCACCTGGTCGCCGGCGCGCCAGTCGAGCCCGTTGACCGCCAGCATGATGCCGAAGGTCGTGGAGTCGGTCACCGCGATGTCGGCCGGCGCCGCGCCCACGAGCTGCGCGACGGCGCGCCGAAAGTCGTCGGGGACCGCGTAGAAGGAGCGGTCGGTGATCAGGTGCGGGTTGGTCTTGAGGTCGAGGGCCCGCCGGGTGGCCTCGACCGCGACGCGGGGGATCGGTCCCAGGTTCGCGCAGTTGAGATAGACGATCCCGTCGTCGAGCGAGAAGTCCCGGCGCCGGTCGGCGGACATGCGGCCGCTATGATAACGACCGGCCTGGAATGCTCTGGATGCGCCTCGTCCTCTTCGACATCGACGGCACGCTGGTGGACTGCGGGCCGCAGGTGCGCCCGCTCTTCGGCGCGGCGCTGGTCGAGGTCTTCGGCACGGCGGGCGACGTCGAGGGCTACGACTTCGTCGGCAAGACCGACCCGCAGATCGTCCTCGACCTGATGACCGGCGCCGGGATCGAGCGCGAGGCGGTCGAGGCGGTCCTGCCGCGCTTCCGCGAGCTCTACCTCGAGCGGCTGGGCGCCGGGCTGACGCGCGAGCGGATGCGCCTCCTGCCGGCGGTCGTCGAGCTCCTGGAACGGCTGGCGGGGCGGACGGAGGAGGCGGCGCTCGGTCTCCTCACCGGCAACTGGGAGCCGGGCGCGCGCGCCAAGCTGGCGCGCTTCGACCTCAACCGCTTCTTCCCCTTCGGCGCCTACGGCTGCGACTCCGCCGACCGCTCCGCGCTGCCCCCGGTGGCACTAGGACGTGCGGCGCGCGTGTGGGGTAGGGAGTTCGCCCCGGAGGAAACCCTGATCGTCGGCGACAGTGTCCACGACGTCGCCTGCGCCCGCGCCCACGGCATCCCCTGCCTGGCGGTGGCCACTGGACGCACCCCGGCCGCGGCGCTGGCAGCCGCCGGCGCCACCTGGGTGGTCCCAGACCTCGCCGCCGCGGGTAACTGCGATCCGCTGTTGAGCTGCTAGCTGGCCACCTGTGTCGTTGGTGGTGGAGGTAGGGACGCCAGGGGGTCCAGGGACTTCCAGTCTGCGAATCTCTGCGACATGGCTTGTGCGCGATCGGTCACCGACTTACCGTGTAAGGAGTTACGGGCCCATCCGAGGATATGGTCCCAAATCCTGCCCACGTGTCCGAGCGTGTCGGCGAGTAGGAGCTGGGGAAGTGCAGGGTCGTCACTGCGCAGCAAGGCTGTCCCGCCTGGAACTGGATGGCCGCCCAGCTCGCAATGATATCCGTAGTCTTGGCTTCGGAAGCGACCGCTAGCGGCCTTTCTGAGTTTCGCTGGTCGGAAGAATAACTCGCGCTCTTGTCGACTGCTCCGGAGCCAGCGCTCACCCTCCCGATCACGCGCTTCGAAGGCCCAGGCTAGATACTCCACTTCCACGAGCTGGCGCGTTAGCGCCGCAGCCGCGTAAGGCCGACCGTCCGCGAACAGATCCGCACTGGCTGAGACAAGCTGAGTCGCGATCCGAAGGAGAACGGATATGGCAACAGTTTCATCAGTTCCATGGCCCCAGGGAGAAGATCCGGTGACACGATCAGAACCGATGATATGGCCAATTGTGTGCAGTTCACGACCGACAGCAGCGAAAGTATCTGCCGCAAAGTGTGCTAGTTCGGTTCGGCAGGTAACGAGCGATGGATCCTCAACTGAATGACGAATGGCCTCCAGCACGTCACCCCACTCCTCATCCGGGCCTTTGTCCTTTCCCATCGTGATCAACCTAAGAAGTCAGAGGTGAGCGACCGCCCCTCCGTTTCCCGAGTGCGCGTCCGATCTGCGAGCGAACCTGCTCCCTATCCGAGAAGGCGCGAGTAGCCGGTAGGGCACCGTACAGCTTCGCCAGTCCGGTGCTCGTATTCGTGTGTACGCGCGCCTTCTGACCCCTGCCGGGATTTTTTAGATGAGACATGGTTACGGGATGCCATGAGGACCGCACTAGCCCTGAGCCAAGTGCGACCACGCCGCCTCTTCCTCAGGACGATCCCAGTCGGCGGCCAAGGCCGACTCGCTTAGGAGCGCAGCTTCGGCCTCGTCGTCTAGCACGGTGACTAGCACGCGGGATCCCGGAGCAAGGACCACAGGGTCTTTTGGCCGAATGTTCCCTTGCTCGTCTACCTCGGCTTCGACCGTGGTGAACATGCGTCACTCTAGCAGGCTGCGATCCGCTTGAGCTGCTAGAACGCCCTGCGTCAGCCCGACCCGCTGAAATATTTGTAGGTGTGGTCGCGAGCCTCACGGAACTGCTTCCCGCATGCATCTTTCTCGAGAGCGTCGACGATGTCGCCGATACGTTGATGCGCGACCGAGCACCCGAACAGCGCGTAGATCTTGTCTTGCCTGGCACGGAGCTCATCAGCAAGGTTGGCAGCCCGCGCCGAGTCGAGGACCTGGAAGGCACACAGTGCGTAAAGCTGTCCTGCACCGCCACCGGTGCGCCTGATGTCGTCAAACCAGCCGATTGCGTTCGGCTGGTCGAGAAGGACATTGAACGCGGCCATCTGTGGTGGCGGCATGCCGGTAATGCCGATCGCCGTGTCGGCGAATATCTTCGAGCGCTTGAGGACCTTGGCGGCCTGAGCAGGCGCGAGGGGCCACACGAATAGGGTGGAGGCTGGGTCGTTTCGAATGTCCCACGGAGGGGCTGGCGCGGGTTCCGGGTCGCTGAAGATGGACACAAAATTCGGGGGTGGAGCGATGGGCTCGACCTCGCAAGACATCAACGCCAGGCTGACGATTGCTAGGGTTGCGGTCGTGCGCACTCGGTTGCCCCGTATGCTGCTTTCTTAATTGGTAGGCAGCATACAGGAGGGCCCTCGGAGGGCGCAGGGCGGCTCCCGCCTGAGCCGCGGCCTCGCCGCTGCTTCGAAGGGGGTCGCCGCCGCCCCGCGGTACTTGCCGCCGTCCGAAGAGAGACCCGCCGCGGTCCGAGAAGGGACCGCCGCTGGGCCCGCGGCGCCTGCCGCCGAGCCCGCGGCGGTCGCCGCCGTCCGAAAATGTGTCGCCGCGGTCCGAAAAGATGTTGCCGCCGTCCGAGAGGATATTGCCGCCGGCCTTGGGGAGGTCGCCGCCAGGCCTGCGGCGGTCGCCGCGGTCCGAAAATGCATCGCCGCGGTCTGAAAATCGACCGCCGCGGTCCGAAAATGTGCCATCGCCAGCTCCGCGGCGGTCGCCGCCGGGCCTGCGGCGCTTGCCGCCGTCCGAAAATGTGGTGCCGCGGTCCGAAAATGGACCGCCGCCGTCCGAAGGGCGTGCACCGCCGGCCCCGCGGCGCTCGCCGCCGAGCCTGCGGCGGTCGCCGCGGTCCGAAAGGCGCACCTTTTGGTCCGAAAGTGGGACTCTTTTGTCCGAAAATCGTCCGCCGCCGGCTCGGCGGCGGTTGCCGCGAGCTAGGCCGCTTTCGGTTGCTCGCCTGCAGTGGTCTCGCCTTCGAGCGGGCCGCCGTCGAGCGCCCACTCGACCATCCCGCCGGTCAGCTCGACGACCCGCTTCGCCCCCAGCCGCCGCAGCGCCTGGCTCGCCTCGCGGATCATCAGGTCGCCGGAATCGCGGCCGACGACGAAGATCTCGATGCGCCCCGGCCCCTGCCCGAGCTGCGGCACGGCGCGCGGGAAGTCCAGGTGCCCGCCCCAGACCGCGCCCGAGATGTGCCCCTTCTCGTACTCCTCCTCCGGCCGCACGTCCACGACCACGAACGGTGGCCACGGGTGCGGCAGCCGGCGCCGCAGCTCGGCCGCGTGGGTCTGGAAGATCACTCCGTCGAAGTGCGGGTCCATGGGGGCATCTTACGCGGAGCATCTAGACTGGGGCCATGAGCGACGACGGCTACCAGGCGCTGCGCGGCGGGTGCGCGCTCGTCGAGCGCTCCTGGGTGGGGCGGCTGGAGGTGCTGGGGGCCGACCGGCAGCGGTTCTTGAACGCCTACCTGACTTGCGACGTCAAGACGCTCGCTCCCGACGGCGGGGCGTACGGGTTCTTCACCGACAAGCAGGGGCGCATCCAGGCCGACGCCGTCGTCTTGGCGCTGGAGGACCGGTTCCGCCTGGAGCTGCCGCAGGGGCTGGCGCCGGTCGTCGCCGAGCGGCTGCGGAAGTACGTCATCGCCGACCGGGTGGAGGTGATGCCGGCGAAGGAGCTGCTGCCGCTGACGCTCGCTGGGCCGGGCGCCGGGGAGCTGCTCGCCGCGGCCGGCGCGCCGCCCCTTCCCGACGCGGCCTGGAGCCACGCCCGCGCCGCTCTCCTCGGCACCGAGGTCACGCTCGTGCGGCAGGGCCGCCTCGGCGTCCCGGCCTTCACCCTCTGGGCCTCCTCCTCGCTCGCGCCCGACCTCGCCGCCGCCCTCACCTCGCGCGGCGCCGTCCCCGCGGGCTTCGACGCCCTCGAAACCGTCCGGATCGAGGCCGGCATCCCGCGCTTCGGCGCCGACTTCGGCCCCGACAACTTCCCGCAGGAGACCGGGGTCGAGGAGGCGGTGAGCTATACGAAGGGGTGCTACCTCGGGCAGGAGGTCGTGGCCCGCATCCACTACCGCGGCGGAGTCCAGCGGCAGCTGGTGGGGCTCGACTTCGGCGGGGGCGCGCCGCCGGCGCGCGGCACGGCGCTCCGCCACGACGGCCGCGAGGCCGGCGCCGTCGGCTCCGCCCTCGTCTCGCCGGCCCTCGGCCGCCCGATCGGTCTGGCGATCGTGCACAAGCGGGCCGCGGAGCCCGGCACGGCGCTGGATGTGGAAGGGGGCGGGAGCGCCAGGGTCGCAGCGCTCCCCTTCGTTCGCGGTTAGCTAGATCAGACGGTGAAGGACGACCCGCAGCCGCAGGTGCCCGCGGCCTTGGGATTGTGGAACTTGAACCCGGCGCCGGCCATCCCCATCACGTAGTCGATGCTGGTGCCGTGGAGGTAGCGCGCCGAGAGGCCGTCCACGTACACCGTCAAGCCGCTCTGCTCGTAGACGAAGTCGTTGGGCCGCGCCTCGCTCTCGAAGTCGAGCGCGTACTCGAAGCCGCTGCAGCCGCCGCCGCGCACCGCGATGCGCAGGCCGTGGGAGTCATCCAGCCCCTCCTGCCCGCGCGTCGTCTTGACCATCTCGACCGCCTTCGGGGTCAGGGTCACCGGCATGTCCTCGGGCGGGAGCGGCTGGGCCGCAGCGTGGGTCTCGGGCTGCTCGGGCTGGGTCGTCTGGGTCGGTTCCATCGGTTCTCTCCTCGTCGCCCTCCACCCTAGCGGTGGGGGCCCGGAAAGTCAAACGGCAAAAGGGTTTCCGCCATTCCCGCGGCGTATGATTCGGCGGTGATCCGCGCCCTCCTCTTCGACTTCAACGGCGTCCTCGTGGACGACGAGCCGATCCACCTCGAGCTCCTCCAACGGGTGCTCGGCGAGGAGGGGGTCCGGCTCTCGGAGGAGGACTACTACGGCCGCTACCTCGGGCTCGACGACCGCGCCTGCTTCGCGGCGGTGCTGGCGGCGGCGGGGGAGAAGGCCACGCCTTCGCGGCTGGTGCGCCTGATCACGCGCAAGGCGAGCTACTACCGCGAGCGGATGCTCGCCGGCGGCTACCCGGTCTTCCCCGGCGCGGCCGAGCTGGTCGGGGCGGCGGCGGCGCGGGGCTGGCTGCTGGGGATCGTCAGCGGGGCGTTGCGCGAGGAGGTCGAGGGAGCGGTGCGGCAGCTCGGGCTGGCGCGCCACTTCAAGGTGCTGGTGACGGCCGAGGACGTCTCCGACGGCAAGCCCGATCCGGAGGGCTACCGGCTGGCCCTGGAGGCGCTCAACGCCCGCCCGCCGCTGCCCGAGCGGATGGTCCACCCGCACGAGGTCCTGGCGTTGGAGGACAGCCTGGCGGGGATCCGCGCCGCGGGCGAGGCCGGCCTGCTGACGCTCGGCGTGGCCCACACCTACGGCGCGGAGGACCTGCGGGGAGCGCACGCCGTGGTGCCGGCGCTCGCCGGGCTCACGCCCGAGCGGCTGGAAGCGTTGTTCGCATGAGCGCGGGCCTGACGCCCGAGGCACGCCGCGCGGTCGAGCAGTTCGTGCGGCCGCTCTACGCCGGCCTCGACGGAGTGCAGACCTTCGACCGCGTCGAGCGCCTGGCGCGGCGGGCGGCGGCGCTGCGCGGCGCGGAGCCGGTGGACGAGGCGCTCCTCGACCTGCTCCTCCTGCTGCACGGGGTGGTGGACCGGCTAGGCTCACTCGCCGCCGGCGGGCGGCTCGACCTCTTCTTGAAGGGCCTGGGGCTGCCGGAGGAGCTCGTGCGGCGGACGCGGGCAGGGCTGCCGCGGCTGGCCGACGACCCGCGCGGGCCGGAGGAGGAGCTGCTCCACGACGCGCTCCTCCTGGAGTCGGCGGGCGTGGCGGCGGCGGCCGGGCGGCTGATGGCCGCAGGCAAGAAGCGCCTGCCGCTGGCGCGCGCCCTCGTGCTGCTCGACCCCGGCCCGCCCCGCGAGCGATACCGCACCCCACGCGGCGCCGCCCTCGGCGCCGAGCGCCGCCGGGGGGCCGAGGAGTGGATCGCGGCGCTGCGCGCCGCAGTCGAACAGGAGGTGGAGTAGCCATGCCCGAGACCCAAGAGCCGTACTTCCTCTTCGACGGCCCCGAGGACGCCGACCTCACCCTCGTCCTCGCGCACGGCGCCGGGGGGCCGATGGACGCGCCCTACATGAACACCGTCGCCCGCGGCATCGCCGCGCGCGGCTTCCGCGTCGCGCGCTTCGAGTTCCCGTACATGCGAGCGCGCCGCGAGGAGGGCGTGCGCAAGGGGCCGAACCCGGCGCCGGTGCTGGAGAAGGCGTGGAAAGGGGCGGTCGGCGCGCTCGGCGGCGGCGAGCGTCTGGTCATCGGCGGCAAGTCGATGGGCGGCCGCATCGCCAGCATGGTCGCCGACGAGCTGGGTGCCCGCGGCCTGGTCTGCCTCGGCTACCCGTTCCACCCGCCAGGCCAGCCCGAGAAGCTGCGTACGGCGCACCTCGCTGCGCTGCGCACTCCGGCCCTCGTCGTCCAGGGCACCCGCGACCCCTTCGGCACCCCGGAGGAGGTCGCCGGCTACACCCTGTCACCCGCCATCGAGCTGGTGTGGATCGAGGACGGCGACCACTCCCTGAAGCCCCGCGCCTCCTCCGGCCGCACGGAGAAGCAGAACCTCGCCGCCGCGATCGAAGCGGTCGCCGGCTTCCTCGAGCGCCGCCTCAGTTGATCGGCAGCCGTCCCTGGAAACCTTCTTCGTAGCCGTGGAAGAAGCCGATCGACTCCTCGGGGTACTTCCAGCAGTAGTAGCCGTCGCCGCTGTCCCAATCGACGAGCCAGAGGCCTTTGACCTCGCAGCCCAGGGCGATGATCTCGTCGGCCCAGGCCTGGACGACCTTGCCGTAGGCCTCTTCGAGCTCCGTCTCCTGGTCCTCGGCGTCGTCGCTGCTCCGCGCTTCCTGGATCAGCTCCTCGACCTGCCGCACCGCCGCCGCGGTCAGGTCGCGCACCGCCGGGAAGAGGGCGAGCGCCTCCTCGTAGGAGAAGACCCGCCGGCCGCTGCGCCGCGTCGCCATGCCTCGCATGGTAGCAAAGCGCGCCGGCGCCCCCGGGCGGCTGCGATACCATCCCCGGCCCTATGGACGAAGGGACGCGCGGCCACGTCGAGGCGATTACCGGGGGCATGTTCTCCGGCAAGAGCGAGGAGCTGGTGCGCCGCCTGCGCCGCGCCGCGATCGCGCGGCAGAAGGTGCAGTGCTTCAAGCCGCAGGCCGACAGCCGCCACGATCCGGAGCTCCTGGTGACCCGCGACAACCGCGAGCTGCGGGCGGTCTCGGTCGCCGGCAGCGAGGAGCTGCGGCGGCGGCTCGAGCCCGAGGTGGAGGTCGTGGGGATCGACGAGGCGCAGTTCTTCGACGTCGACCTCGTGCCGCTGGTCGAGGAGCTGGCGGACGCCGGCGTGCGGGTGATCGTCGCCGGCCTCGACCTCGACTACCTGCGCCGCCCCTTCGGGCCGATGCCGGAGCTGCTGGCGCGCGCCGAGTACGTGGACAAGATGCACGCGGTCTGCGTGCGCTGCGGCGCGCCGGCGAGCTTCAGCCAGCGCATCGCCGGCGGCGGCCAGCAGCTCGAGATCGGCGACACCGACGCCTACGAAGCGCGCTGCCGTCGGTGCTACGAGGAGTTTCGCTAGCCTTCCCTGCGGATCGGCAGCGGCTTTCCGTCCTTGTCTACCTGGACGTAGATCACCTCCGCCTCCGTCACCTTGACCTTGCCGACGCCGCGGGTGCCGTAGAGGCTCTCGGTCTCCACGCGCTGGGCCTCGACCAGCACCCGCACGGTAAGCGAGGTGCGGCCGATGCGCAGGGTCTCGGTGTAGAAGCTCACCAGGTCGCCGACGAAGACCGGGGCGTGAAACTCCACCGCGTTCATCGCCACGGTGACGAGCCGGCCGGTGCCGTGCCGGTGCGCCTCCACCGCGCCCGCCTGGTCGATGTAGGAGAGGATGATGCCGCCGAAGATGGTGCCCAGGGCGTTGGTGTCCTTGGGCATCATGATGACCCGGATCGCCGGCTGGGTCGGACCGGTGCCGCCGCTCGATTCGCTCACGGCGCGCATGCTACCGCGTGCTAAGCTGACCTCTCCGCATGGCCCCCACCACGGACTCGACGTCTCTCGCGGACCATCTGGGCGCGCTGGGCGACGCCGCGCTCGTGCGCCAGGTGGCGGACCGGCGGCCGGAGGCGCTCGGCGAGCTGTACGATCGCTTCAGCCCGCTCCTGCTCGGCCTGACCGCGCGCATCCTCGGCAGCCGCGCCGAGGCCGAGGAGGTGCTGCAGGACGTCTTCCTCCAGGTCTGGAACCGCGCCGACCGCTACGACCCCTCACGCTCCTCCGTCTCGACCTGGCTGGTGCTCATCGCGCGCAGCCGCGCCATCGACCGGCTGCGCAGCCGCCGCGTCGCCGAGCGGACGGTGGAGGCTGTGGAGCGGGAAAACCCCGGAGGCGGCCATGCATCCCCCGAGGCGGCGGAGAACGTACTGATCCGAGAGAGACGGGAGCGGGTGCGGAGCGAGCTGGCCGTTTTGCCCGCCGAACAACGGGAGGTCCTGGAACTGGCCTTCTTCCAAGGGCTGTCGCAGAGCGAGATCGCCGGGCGTACCGGCATCCCGCTCGGCACGGTCAAAACCCGGTCGCTGCTGGCGATGAAGAAGCTGCGGCAGGCCCTGCGTCCCGCGATCCGAGAGCTGCTGTGACGAACGACGAACGCCACGAAGACGAGCTGATCGACGAGGCCCTCGCGGCGCTCGAGCGCGACCCGACCGCGCCCGCCGGGCCGCGCGCCGAGGCCCCGCGCGGCGCCGACGCCGAGACGCTGGTCCGCCTCTACACCGAGGTGCTGGGGCTGGTGGCCTACGACGCGCCGCCAGCGGCGCCCGCGCCCGCGCTGCGCGAGAAGGTGCTGGCGCTGGTGCGCGGCGACGAGACGATGGAGGTCGAGCCCGAGGGGCCGCAGGCGGCGGAGCGCCAGGCGCCGCCGGTGCCGTTCCCCGCCGGCGCGACGCTCTTCGGCCAGCCGCTCGAGCCGCCGCAGTCGCAGCGGCACCCGGCGGCGACGGCCGTGCCCTCCGGCCGCCCGGCGCGCCGGTGGCCCTTGGCGCTGGCGGCGAGCGTGGCGCTCGCCTGCCTCGGGCTCTCGGCCTGGCTCTGGCTCGGGCTCCAGGAGCAGAGGGCGGAGATCGACAGGCTCCGGGCCGAGCGGAACCGGCTGCAGGAGCAGGTGGCCGCGCTGGAGAGCGAGGATGGCGGGGAGCTCGCGGCGCTGCGCCAGCGGCTGGGGCTCGTCACCTCGCCGGCGGTCGAGGTGATGCCGCTGCGGCCGGTCGAAGGGGAGGCGGCGGCGCCGCCGCGCTCGCGCGGCGTCCTCTACGTCGCCGCCGACCACCAGCACTGGTTCCTGTCGGTGGACGGGCTGCCGCCGGCGGGGCCGGAGCGGGACTACCAGCTCTGGTTCATCGTGGGCGGCAAGCCCGTGCCGGCCGGCACCTTCGACCTCGAGCCAGGCGCCTCGGCGAGCCTCTCCGCCCCGACGATGCCCGCCGGCACGGAGCTCGCCGCGATCACTGTCGAGCCCGCCGGCGGCGCCCCTCAGCCCACCGGGCCGATGGTGCTCAAGAGCGCCGAGCCGCTGAAGATCCTCTAGCGCTTTGGCGGCCGGGTCGGCCGCATCTCCACCAAGCTTGGCAGGGCGCGCTCGGGATAGGTGAGGAGGTGGAGGACCATCGCCGCCACGTCCTCGGGCGCCAGGCGCCAGCCGCCGTCCCTCGACTGCTGGCCGTGCCCGAAGTCGGTCTCGACGCTGCCGGGGAGGATCGAGGCGACGCGCACGCCGTGCTGGCGCAGGTCGAGCATCGACGCCTCGGAGAACCCCACCAGGCCGAACTTGCTGGCGTTGTAGGCGGCGCCGCCGGCGAAGGGGTTCTTGGCGGCGAGCGAGGCGATGTTGACGATCCAGCCCGTGCCGCGCCGCTTCATCGCCGGCGCGAAGGCGCGGACGCAGTAGAAGGGGCCGGAGAGGTTGGTGTCGATGACGTCGCGCCACTGCTCGCCGGTCAGCTCGTCCACCGGCCCGAAGTGGGCGAGGCCGGCGTTGTTGACCAGGCAGTCGACGCGGCCGCCGGTCTCGCCGAGCACCCAGCGCGCGAAGTCCTCGACCTCCTCTTCGCGCCCGACGTCCAGGGCGCGGCCGGCCGCCTTCCCCGCGCCGTAGCTCCCGGCCAGCTCGCCGAGCGCCCGGTCCACGGAGCTCTGGCGGCGGCTGCAGAGGTAGACCCGCCAGCCGTCGCCGAGGAACGCCTCGACGATCGCCCTCCCGATGCCGCGGCTGCCGCCGGTGACGACCGCGATCCGTCCGTTTTCGGCTTCTTCCATGACCGCTACTCTAACCGCTGAAATGCCGCTTTCCGGGCCGCTGTTAGGATGAGTCGAAGGAGGGTGTGAACCCCCATGATGTTCGACCCTGTCTACCTCGTCTTCATCCTGCCGGCGCTGGCGCTCTCGCTCTGGGCGAGCTGGCGCACGCGCTCGGCGTTCAAGAAGTACTCGAAGGTGCGGGCGGCCTCCGGCCTGACCGGCGCCCAAGCGGCGCAGCGGCTGCTCACCTCGGCCGGTCTCCACGACGTCAAGGTGGTGCCCCACCAGGGGATGCTCTCGGACCACTACAACCCGCTGACCAAGACCCTGGCTCTCTCCGAAGGGGTCTATCAGGTGCCGTCGATCGCGGCGATCGGCGTCGCCTGCCACGAGGCGGGGCACGCGATCCAGCACGCCGTCGGCTACAAGCCGCTCTGGCTGCGCTCGGCGCTGGTGCCGACGGCCAACATCGGCTCCTCCGTCGGCTACATCATGATGATGCTCGGCCTCTTCATGCAGTCGCAGAACATGGTCGGCCTGGGCGCGGTCCTGTTCTCGGCGGTGCTCGTCTTCCAGATCGTCACGCTGCCGGTCGAGTTCGACGCCTCGGCGCGCGCCAAGCGGCTGGCGGTCGAGCAGGGGATCGTGCTGCCGGGCGAGCGCGAGGGGATGGACCGGGTGCTCAACGCTGCGGCCCTGACCTACGTCGCCGCCGCGATCTCGACCCTGATGACGCTGCTCTACTTCCTGCTCCGCGCCGGGCTCCTGGGGGGGCGGCGGGACTGATCCCTGCCCGCGCGTCCGGTCCGCTGCGGCTCCTCGCCGCCGGGCCGCTGGCCGCCGTCCTCTTCGGCGCCGGCTGCGCGGCCCGGCCGGCGCCTGCGCCCGAGCCGCACGTCCACGCTCCCACGGCAACGGCCGCCGCAGAGTCGGCGCCGCCGCTCTTCACCGATCTCGGCAGCTACCACCGCGAGATCACCACCGCCTCGCCCGAGACCCAGGCGTACTTCGACCAGGGCCTGCGGCTCTTCTACTCCTTCAACCACTACGAGGCGTTGGCGTCGTTCCGCGAGGCGGTGCGGCTCGACCCGAGCTGCGCACTCTGCGAGTGGGGGATCGCGCTGTCGCTCGGCTCGAACTACAACAGCCCGACCGACCCGGAGCGCGAGCGGACGGCCTACGCGGCCGCCCAGCGCGCGCAGGCGCTGGCGGGCGGCGCGAACGAGCGGGAGCGCGCGCTCATCGCCGCCACCCTGCGGCGCCATTCACCCGACCCGGCGGCCGACCGCAAGGCGCTCGACCGCGCCTACGCCGACGCCCTGCGCGACGCCGTGGCGCGCTTCCCCGACGACCTCGACGCCGCGACGATCTACGCCGACTCCCTGATGAACCTGCGCCCCTGGGACCTCTGGCAGCCCGACGGGCAGCCCCACCCCGGCACCACCGAAGCGATCGCCACCCTCGAGCGCGTCCTCGCCGCCACCCCCGACCATCCCGGCGCCAACCACCTCTACATCCACGCGCTGGAGGCCTCGCCCCACCCCAAGCGCGCCGAGGCGGCGGCGGACCGCCTGCGCGGCCTCGTGCCCGGCGCCGGCCACATGGTGCACATGCCGTCGCACATCTACTTCCGCGTCGGGCGCTACGCCGAGGCCGGCGAGGTCAACGAGCGCGCCCTCGAGGCCGATCGCGCCTACTTCGAGCGGCGCGAGCCCAGCCCGATCTACCGGATGCTCTACTACCCGCACAACATCGACTTCATCTGGGCGGCGGCGGCGATGGAGGGGCGCAGCGCCGAGGCGTTGCGGGCGGCGCGCGAGCTGGCGGCGGAGGTCAGCCTCGAGGACGTGCGCCAGATGACGGACATGGAGGTGGCGCCCGCGGCGCCGCTCTACGTCCTGGCCCGCTTCGGCCGCTGGGAGGAGGTCCTGCGCGAGCCGGCGCCGCCGGCGGAGCTGCTCTACACGACCGGCATCTGGCGCTACGCCCGCGGCCTCGCCTTCGCCGCCGGCGGGCGGCTCGACGAGGCGCAGGGCGAGCTCGACGCCCTGGCGGCGCACCGCGCCGCCGTGCCGCCGGAGCGCACGCTCGCCGGCTACTTCAAGACGGTGGACATGCTACGGCTGGCCGAGGACGTGCTCGCCGGCGAGCTGGCGGCCAGGCGCGGCGACACGGCCGAGGCGGTGCGCCGCCTGGAGGCGGCGGCCGCGGCGCAGGACGGCCACTGGTTCACCGAGCCGCCGCCCTGGTACTACCCGGTGCGCCAGTCGCTCGGCTCGGTGCTCCTCGCCGGCGGCCGCGCCGCCGAGGCGGAGGCCGTCTACCGCGAGGACCTGCGGCTCAACCCGGCCAACGGCTGGTCGCTCTTCGGCCTGGCGCAGGCGTTGCGCGCGCAGGGGAAGGAGCCCGAGGCCGCCGCCGCCGACGAGGAGTTCCGGCGCGCCTGGGCGCGCGCCGACGTCGCGCTCACCGCCTCGCGGTTCTGATCGGTCTTATCGGCGTCAGTCCTCGGCAGGCGTGCCGAGAATCTCTTCCAGCTCCCGCCGCCGCCGCTCCAGCTCCTCCGGCGTGTCGGCCTCCAGCACCAGCCGCAGGTAGGGCTCGGTGTTCGAGGGGCGGACGTTGGCCCACCAGGTCGGGTAGCGGATCGTGATGCCGTCGAGGTAGTCGATCTCGGCGTCGGCGTAGCGCTCGGCGAGACGCCGGATCGCCCCCGCCTTGTCCTCGACCACGAAGTTGATCTCCGGGCTCTTGGCGTAGCGGCGGAGCGGCGCGACAAGGGCCGAGAGGGGCTGCCCGGTCTCGCGCAGCAGGTTCAGCACCTCGACCACCGCGAGGATCGCCGAGTCGGCGTAGAAGTGGTCGCGGAAGTAGTAGTGGCCGGCCAGCTCGCCGCCGAAGACGCCGTTGCGCCGGCGCAGGGTGGCCTTCATGAAGGAGTGCCCGACCCGCTCGCGCACCGGCACGCCGCCCTTCTCCTCGATGTACTCGGCGACAGCGCGCGAGGAGCGAAGGTCGTAGAGGACGGCGCTGCCGGGCGCCCGGGTCAGGAGCTCGCCGCCGATCAGCCCGGTCATCAGGTCGCTGCCGATCGGCGCAGCCCGCTCGTCGACGAAGGCGGCGCGGTCGGCGTCGCCGTCGAAGGCGACGCCCAGGTCGGCGCCGTTCTCGCGCACCGCGCGCTCCAGGTCGCGCAGGTTCTCCTCCTTGAGCGGGTTCGCCTCATGGTTGGGGAAGCGGCCGTCGAGCTCGAAGTAGAGCGGCACGAGGTCGATCCCGGCGGCCTCGAGGATCGGGCGGTAGATCGTCGCCATGCCATTCGCCACGTCGACGGCGACCTTCAGGCGGCGGGCGTGGCCGTCGTGGAGGAAGGAGAGGACGTGCCGGCGGTAGTCGTCGAAGACGTCGCCCTGTCGCAGTGTGCCGGGGCGGTCGGCGCGCGACAGGTCGCCGCTCGCTACCTTCTCTTCCATGAGCGCGATGCCGTGGTCACCCGAGACGGGGCGCGCGCCGTGGCGGCTGAACTTGAAGCCGTTGTAGCGCGACGGATTGTGGCTGGCGGTGACCTGGATGCCGCCGGCGGCGTTGGTGTGGCCGACGGCGAAGTAGTTCATCGGGGTGGTGGCGAGACCGATGTCGAGGACGTCGAGCCCGCCTTCGCGCAGCCCTTCGACGAGCGCCGCCGCGAGCGGCGGGCTGTGCTCGCGCATGTCGCGCGAGACGACGACCGTGTTGCCCCGCGCGCGGTCCTCGGCGTCGAGGACGTGCTGGAAGGCGAGCCCGATCTGGCGCGCCACCGCCTCGTTGATCTCGCCCGGGTAGACGCCGCGGACGTCGTACGCCTTGAAGATGCCTGCCATCGTCCCTCCCTCAGCCCGCCCTTTCGATCGCCAGCTCGCCCTCGCCGGTCTCGACCAGCTCGAGCGCCAGCGTCTCGCCCTTGATCCACTCCGCGTGCTCGCGGATCGCCGCGGCTTCCTCGTCGGCGGCACGGTAGCGGACGACGATGCGGTCGGCGTAGTCGAGCCCTCCGTCCTTGCGCGCGCTCTGCACCTTGTGCACGAACTCGCGCGCCAGCCCCTCGCGCACCAGCTCCGGCGTCAGCTCGGTGTCGAGCGCCACCAGCAGCTCGCGGTCGCCGGCGGTGGCCATGCCGGGCTTCTCGACCAGGCGGACCTCCAGCTCCTCGCGCTCCAGCCGCACGGGCTCGCCGTCCACTTCCAGCTCGAGCGCTCCTTTCTCTTCGAGCTGCTCGGCCAGCGCGTCGCCGTCGGTCTGCTCCAGTAGCGCTTTCAGCTTGGGCATGCCAGCGCCGAGCTTCTTGCCCAGCAGCCGGAAGTTGGGGCGCACTTCCTGGCGGACGAAGTCCCCTCTCCGCTCCGCCCAGCGGATCTCCTTGACGTTGAGCTCATCCCGCACCAGCTCGGCGAATCTTTCCAAGTGGGGACGGACGAGCGACTCGTCGCGCGCGATCAGCGTCACTGCGCCGAGCGGCTGCCGCGTCTTGAGGTTGTGCGTGTTCCGCGCCGCGCGCCCCAGCGCCACCACCCGCTGCACGAGCGAAATGCCTTGCACGAGAGGCGGCGCTTCCTCACCCAGCTCTTCCAGATACCCTCGGGACTCCGGCCACGCCTCCAGATGCACGCTCACCGGGGCGTCCGCCCGCTGGCTCAGCACGAGGTGCCGGTGCAGCACCTCGGCGACGAAGGGCGTGAACGGCGCGAGCAGCCGCGCCAGCGACGCCAGCACCTCGTAGAGCGTGTGGTAGGCGGCCTCCTTGTCGGCGCTCTCCGGATTGCCGGCCCAGAAGCGCGTGCGGGTCCGCCGGATGTACCAGTTCGTGAGGTCCTCGACGAACGTCTCGACGAGCCGCGCCGCGGGCGCCACGGCGTAGTCGTCGAGCGCCGCGGTCACCTCCGCGACGAGGCCGTCCAGCCGCAGCAGGATCCAGCGGTCGAGCTCGCTCCGGTCGCGCAGCGCCGGCGCCTTCGCCCTGTCCGGGTTCCACCCATCGAGGTTCGCGTAGATCGTGAAGAAGCTCAGCGCGTTCCACAGCGGCAGCAGGAACCCCTGCGCCGCCTCGCGCACCAAGCGGGCCGAGAAGCGCGAGTTCAGCTCCGGGTTGTTGACGCAGAAGTACCAGCGCAAGGCATCGGCGCCGGCCTCCTCGATTACCCCCATTGGGTCCACGACGTTGCCCAGCCGCTTCGACATCTTGCGGCCCTGCTCGTCGGCGACGTGGCCGAGCACGATGCAGTGCTCGAAAGCCACCGAGTCGAAGAGCAGCACGCCGAGCGCGTGCAGGGTGTAGAACCAGCCGCGCGTCTGGTCCACCGCCTCGCTGATGAAATCGGCCGGAAACAGCCGCTCGCCCTCCGGCCCTTCGAGCAGCTCGCGGTTCTCGAAGGGGTAGTGGTGCTGGGCGAAGGGCATGGAGCCGGAGTCGAACCAGGCGTCGATCACGTAGTCCACGCGCCGCATTGTCCCCTCGCGGCACTGCTTGCAGGGCCAGGCGATCTCGTCGATGAACGGGCGGTGGGGGTCGAACTGCGCGACGTCGTAGACGTCGGCCGGGAGCTCCCGGCCGGCTTCTCTGAAGAGGTCGGCGTACGAGCCGATCACCTGCTGGTGCGGGCAGGCGTCGCAGAGCCAGATCGGCAGCGGCGTCCCCCAGTAGCGGCTGCGTGAGACCGCCCAGTCGACCACGTTCTCCAGCCAGTTGCCGAAGCGCCCTTCGCCGACGTGCTCGGGCCGCCAGTCGATCGTCCGGTTGCGCTCGATCAGCTCCTGTTTCTTCTTCGTCGTGCGCACGAACCAGCTCTCGGTGGCGTAGTAGAGGAGCGGTCGGTCGCAGCGCCAGCAGAAGGGGTAGTTGTGGCGGTAACGCTCGCCGTGGAGGAGGAGACCGCGCTCCTTCAAGTCGCGGGTGATCGGCGCGTCGGCGTCCTTGAACCACATCCCGGCGAAGGGGCCGGCGCCTTCGACGATCTTGCCCTCGGCGTCGACGGTGAGGAGGAGCGGCAAGCCGTAGCGCAGGCCGGTCTGGTAGTCGTCCTCGCCGAACGGCGGCGCGGTGTGCACGAGGCCGGTGCCCTCGCTCGCGGTGACGTAGTCGCCCAAGACGACGCGCCCCGGCTCCTCGGGCGCGAAGAAGGGGAAGAGCCGCTCGTAGGTGAGCCCTTCGAGGTCCTTGCCGCGGACGCGGGCGAGGGCCGGCAGCTCGCGCAGGTCGAGCTGGCGGCGCTTGCCGTCCTCCTCGACGGCGAGCGGCACCGGCCACTCGAGCCCTTCGGCGAAGAGGAGCTGCTCGCCGGGGCGGCCGGGGTGCTCGACGATCTTGTAGACCAAGTCGGGGTGGGCGGCGAGGCCGACGTTGGCGAGGGTAGTCCAGGGGGTCGTCGTCCAGGCGACGAGCTTCAGGTGCGGGCCGGCCGGCCACTCGCCGCCGTCGATGGTGCGCAGGGTCTGGCCGGCGCGGAGCGGGAAGAGGGTCCAGACGGAGGGGTCGTCGGCCTCCTTGTAGTTCTGGGCGACTTCGTGGCTCGAGAGCGTCGTGCCGCAGCGGGCGCAGTAGGGCTGGATCTTGTAGCCGCGGTCGAGGAGGCCCTTCTCGGCCAGCTCGGCGAGGGCCCACCAGACGGATTCGATGTAGCGGTTGGAGTAGGTCCAGTAGGCGTCGTCGTAGTCGAGCCAGTGGCCGACGCGCTCACTCATCGCGCGCCACTGGCGCTCGTAGGTGTGGACGCTTTCGAGGCAGGCGCGGTTGAAGGCGGCGATGCCGTATTCCTCGATCTGGCGCTTGCCGGTGAAGCCGAGGCGTTTTTCGACTTCGATCTCCACGGGGAGGCCGTGGGTGTCCCAGCCGGCTTTGCGGCGGACTCGCCAGCCGCGCATGGTGCGGTAGCGGGGGAAGAGGTCTTTGATGACTCTGGTGATTACGTGGCCTACGTGGGGGACGTTGTTGGCGGTGGGGGGGCCGTCGTAGAAGACGAACTCGCCTTCTTTCGGGTCGCGGTCTACGGTCTGGCGGAAGACTTCGTGCTTGGCCCAGTGTGCGAGGACTTCTTGTTCCAGGCGTGGGAAGGGGTAGCCGCCGGGGACATCGGGGAAGCGCTTGGCGGCGGGGGGCATAAGGGGCGCGATTGTATCCGGCGGTTACGCGGAGGGAGGGGCTGTGGGGCGCTCCGTGCGGGGACCGGCGCGCGCGTTGGTGGACTTCTGGATCTGAGGCGCGCGCCTGCGCTCCGCTGCGCGCGGGATCGATATGGGACTGCGGAGGGCGTTGCCGGCGCTTGCGGAGAGCTCCCCGCACGGAGCGCCCCACAGCCCCTCCCTGGGACCGTTTCTAGGTGGCTGGGACTGGAAGAGAAGGAAGAGAAGAAGGAAGAGAGCGGATCCAGTGGGCCAGCGCGTTGGCGAAAGCCTGGGGCTCTTCGGCGTGGGGGAGGGCGCTACTGCGCTCGAAGAGGTGGAGGTCGGCCTTGGGGAGGTGGTGTTGCCAGAGGGCGGCGGTGGCTGGGGAGGGGTGGCGGGCGGCGCGGCCCCAGGCTAGCCAGACGGGGGTTTGTAGGCGGAGGAGATCGTCGGCTACTGGGAGGTCCAGGCGGCCGGCGGCCCAGGCTGCCAGAGCGGGTCTTGCGGCGGGGGCGTGGGCGGCTCGCCAGTGGTGCTCCAGGAGGGCGGCGTCGACGCGTTCGGGGGCGGCGTAGACGTCGCGGCGGAGGTGGCGGGCGAGGGCGCCGCGGCTGGTCATGAGGTCGAGGGCCGAGCTGCCGACGACGGGGACGGGGACGAGGGCGCGCAGGACGGCGCGGCGCGCGGCGCGGCGGCCGCCCTCGAGGCCGTGGGGCGCGACGAGGGCCAGGCCGCGGACCCGTTGCGGGCGCTCGACGGCGAGGCGGACGGCGTAGGGTGCGGTCGAGCCGGCGGCGGCGACGACCGCGGGCTCGCGCACGACCTCGCTCAGGAAGTCGTCGAGGAGGTCGAGGTAGAGGTCGGGGGTGTAGGTGAGCCGCGGCTTGTCGGAGCGCCCCCAGCCGAGGAGGTCGGGAACGTAGACGTGGTGGGTCTCGGCCAGCCGGTCGGCCGCCGCCAGCCACTCCGCCCCGTGGTGGCCGGGGCCGAGGGAGTGGAGGAGGACGACGGCCGGACCGGACCCCAGCTCCTGGAAGGCGACCGCGCCGAGGTCCCAGGCGTAGTGGCGCGAGCGCCCCCAGCGCACCGCCGGCAGGGGCGCCGTCCGGCGCCGCAGAAAGGCGCCGGCGAGGAGCGGCAGGGCGACCGCGCCCGAGAGCAGGAGCGTCCCCCGCAGCAGGCGGCAGCCCACCCTGCGCTTGCGGGCGCGCGCGTCGGCGGCGGTCCTAGCGGTCACGCCCCGGGGCACGTAGCACCCGGCGTGCCAGAGCCCGCGCGGCTCCGCGCGCGCGGCGCCGGCGGCGTATACTGGGAACTCGCGATGCCTGTCCGCCCGATCGTCCGGCTCGGTCACCCCGCCCTGCGGACCCCCGCCCGCGCCGTCGCCTCGGCCCAGATCGCCACACCCGAGATCCAGGAGCTGATCGACGACATGATCGAAACGATGCGCGCCGCCCAGGGCGTGGGCCTTGCGGCGCCGCAGGTCGGCGTCGAGGTGCAGCTCTTCGTCTACGAGGTGCGGCGCGAGGACGGCGAGCCGGTTCCCTTGCGGGTGGTGATCAACCCGATGCTCGCGCCGCTGGTCGGCGAGCTGATCTACGACTGGGAAGGGTGTCTCTCGATCCCCGCGCTGCGCGGTCTCGTCCCGCGCCACGGGCGGGTGCGGGTGCGCGGACTGGGCCGCGACGGCGGCACTGTCGACTACGTCGCCGCCGGCTTCGAGGCGCGCATCGTCGAGCACGAATTCGATCACCTGAACGGCGTCGTCTTCCTCGACCGCATGCGCGACCTGCGCTCCTTGTCCTATTCCGAGGAGTGGGCCGAGTTCATGGCCGGCGACGAAGAAGCGGCCGCCGTCTCCGAGATCGGTTAGCGAGCGGCCGGGACCGCGGCGTGGCGCGCGAGCTCCTGGTCGTCTGGGCCGGGCGCCACCAGCGGTCGAGCTGGGAGGAGCTGTGCGCCGGCTACCGGCGGCGCATCGCGCGGCTGGCGCCGGTGCGCGACCTGCCGGTACGGGCGCGCGGCGGCGCCGACGACCCGCAGCGCCTGCGCGCCGAAGGGGAGGCCCTCCTCGCCGCCCTCCCCGACCCCTGCTGGCCGGTGGCGCTCGACCCGCTCGGCGAAGCGCTCGACTCCCCGGCTCTCGCCCGCCGCCTCGCCCGCTTGCGCGAGGAGTGGCCGCATCCGGTAGCCTTCCTCATCGGCTCCGATCTCGGGCTCGACCCGGCGGTAGTCGCCGGCGCCCGCTGGCGCCTTTCGCTCGGCCCGCTCACCCTCTCGCACGAGCTGGCGCGTCTGGTGCTCTACGAACAGCTCTTCCGCAGTCTCTCGATCGAGGCCGGTTTGAGTTATCATCGCGCGCTCGTTTGAGGGGGCTTCATAGGAGAGCCAGCGTGGCGAAAACCAAAGCCAAGACGAAGCCGAGCAAGCCGGCGGCGAAAAAGACTGCGAAGAAGAAGCCGGCGAAGCCGAGCAAGCCGCCGGTGAAGAAGCCGGTGAAGAAGGCGGCGGCGAAGAAGGCCGCGAAGCCGAGCAAGGCGGCCAGGCCGGCAAAACCGAGCAAGCCGAAGAAGCCCGCGAAGGCGGCGAAGCCCTCGAAGCCCGCCAAGCCGGTAGCGAAGCGCGCCAAGCCGGCGAAGCCGTCCAAGCCGAGCAAGCCCGCCAAGGCCGCGGCGAAGCCGAAGAAGACGGCGCGCCCCGCCAAGGCGGCGGTGAAGGCGAAGAAGCCGGCCCGTCCCGCGAAGCCGGCGGCGAAGCCGAAGAAGCCAGCGCCTGCCGCCAAGGCGGCGAGGCCGTCCAAGCCGGCCACGCCCGCGAAGGCGGCGAAGCCCGCGAAGCCGGCCAAGCCGTCGCCCAAGCCTTCCAAGCCGAGCAAGCTCATCCAGCTCGCCAAGGCCATCGCCAAGCCGCTCGTCGCGGCGGTGGTGGCGAAGCCCGCCCCGGCCGCCCCCAGGCCGGCGAAGCCCGCCGCGCCGAAGGCCCCGGTCGCGGTGGTGCGGCCGACCCACCTCCCCAAGCCGACGCCGTCCGTCATCCGTCAACCGCAGGTCCAGCCGGAGAGGGAGATCAGGAGCACGATGTCGAAGCCCCGCAGCGCGGCCGCCCCCGAGCAGCCCATCCCCGACGACGCCCTGGCGCGTCTCCGCAGCCGCCTGGAGCAGCAGCGCCAGGAGATCCTCGACCTCTACAAGCAGGACCTCCGCGCCGGCCAGGAGTCGGCCGACGACGGCACCGAAGACATCGTCGATCGCGCCAACAACTCCTACAACCGGGAGCTGATGTTCTCGATCTCCGACAGCGAGCGGCAGATGCTGTTCCAGGTCGAGGACGCGCTGCGCCGCATGGACGAAGGCGTCTACGGCCGCTGCAGCAACTGCGGCCGGTCCATCTCCTTGCAGCGGCTGGAGGCGGTGCCCTGGGCCCGCTACTGCATCGACTGCCAGGAGCTCTCCGAGAAGGGCCTGCTCGCCGAGAACGAGTAGCGCCGGCCGGGCGAGCCGCGATGCCCCCGGCGATCGACAAGCTCTTCGACCTGGCCCGCTCCCCGGAAGGACCGGGCCAGCCCGTCTGGCTGGTGCAAGGCGACCTCGTCCTCGCCGAGCCGGCGGCGGCGCGCCTGGCCGTCGCGCTCGCCGAGCGCGCCGGCTGCTCGGTCGAGTCCCACCGCCGCCCCGCGGACCTCCTGCCGCTCCTCGCCGACCTCCGCACCTACTCCCTCTTCGCCAGCGGCAAGGTGCTGCTCGTCACCGACAGCGCCGCGCTTGCCGACCAGAACGCCGCCGCCGAGCTCCTCTCCGACGCGCAGGAGGGGCTGCCGGTCGATCCGGCGCGGCCGCTCGCCGCGCGCGAGCGGCAGGCCGCCTCGCGCCTTCTCCAGGCGCTGCGTCTTTTTTCCATCGACCCCGAGCGCGGGCCGGCGGAGGAGGCGATTGAGCGCCTCCTCGCGGCGGTAGCGGCGGCGGGCGGCGAGGGGAAGAAGCGCGCGCGCAAGCCGGGCGAGGAGCTGCGCGGCCAGCTCGCCGCGCTGCTGGCGGCGGCGCGGCGCGAAGGCCTGCAGGGATGGGGGGAGTCGGCGCTCGCGGAGCTGGTCGCCGTCGTCCAGGGGGGTCTCCCGCCCGGACACACGCTGGTCCTCGCCGAGCGGATGGTGGCGGCGAGCCACCCGCTCGTCCGGCTCCTCGCCGAGCGCGGCGCGCTGGCGCGGGTCGGGGAGGTCGAGGCCGGCCGCGACGGCGCCTGGGACGGCGCCGAGCTGCTCGCCGAGGAGCTGGGGCGTCAGACCGGCGTGGCGATCGCTCGCGACGCTTTGGCCGAGCTCGCCCGCCGCACGCTGCGGCAGGAGAGCGGCTGGCGGCGCGAGGCGCGCGGCGTCGACGCCGACTCGACCGCCCGCTTCGGCGGCGAGTACCGGAAGCTCGCCGAGATGGCACGCGGAGCCGGTGCCGGGCGCATCGAGCGGGGTCTGGTGGAGGAGGCGGTCGAGGACCGCGGCGAGGAGGACGTCTGGCAGGTGCTCGACGCGGCGGGCGCGGGCCGCACCGGCGAGGCGCTCGAGCGCCTCCGCCGGCTGGTCGGCGCCGCCGAGGACCCGCAGTCCGCGCGCCTCGCCTTCTTCAGCCTCTTCGCCTCGTTCTGCCGCCAGCTCACCGCGGTCGCCGGCATGATGCGCCTGGCGCGCGTGCCTCCCGGCGAGACCCACTACCCGCGCTTCCGCGACCGGCACGCTCCGGCCCTGCAGGGCGAGCTGCCCGCCGGCGGTAAGAATCCGCTCGCCGGCCTCCACCCCTTTCGCCTCCATCGCGCCTACCTCGCGGCCTCGCGCCTCCCCGCGCCGCTCCTCGCCCGCCTCCCCGCCGAGGTCTTGGAGACCGAGCTCCAGATGAAGGGCGAGAGCGGCGAAGCCGACGTGGCGCTGGCGCGGTTGGTGGCCCACGTGGCGGGCGAGCACCGCCGGGAGCGGCGTGCCTGAGCTGCCGGAGGTCGAAGTCCTCCGCCGCAGCCTCGAGCCGCACCTGGTCGGCGACCGGGTGGAGGGCGTCGTGGTACGGCACCGCGGGCTGCGCGAGCCGGTGGACACGCGGGCGCTGCGGCGCGCCGCGACCGGCCGGCGGGTGCTCGCCCTGCGCCGCCGCGGCAAGTACCTACTGGTCGACCTCGAAGCGGCCCGGACGCTCGTCGTCCACCTCGGCATGAGCGGGCGGCTGACCCTCGCTCCCGGCGCCGCGGCGCCCGAGCCGCACGAGCACGTCGTCTTCCCGCTCGCCTCCGGGCGGCGCCTCCGCTTCCGCGACCCGCGCCGCTTCGGGCTCGTCCTGGCGCTGCCGACCGCGGCGCTCGACCGGGACCCCCACTTCGCCCACCTCGGCGTCGAGCCCCTCGGGGAGGGGTTCTCCGGCGAGGCGTTGCGGCGCGCGGCGGCGGGGCGGCGCGGGCCGGTCAAGTCCTTCCTGATGGACGCGCGCGTCGTCGTCGGGGCGGGGAACATCTACGCCAGCGAGGCGCTGTTCCGCGCCGGAGTCCACCCCGAGCGCTCCGTCGCGCGCTTCTCGCCGGCGCGCTGGCAACGGCTCGCCGAGGCGCTCGTGGCGGTGCTCGAGCAGGCGATCGCCGAAGGGGGCACGACGCTCAACGACTTCACCGACGGCTCCGGCAACGCCGGCGAGTTCCAGGTGTCGCTCCGCGTCTACGGCCGCGAAGGGGAGGGCTGCCCGCGCTGCGGCCGCCCCGTCCGCCGGCGCGTCCAGGCCGGCCGCAGCACCTTCTACTGCCCAGGCTGCCAGCGCTAGCGCCGGGACGGGAGGAACGGAGCTATGCTCGACGGATGCGACTGCGGGTGCTCGGCAGCTCGGGCGCCTATCCCCGCGCCGACAACCCCTCGACCGGATTCGTCCTCGAGACCGCGGCGGGCCGGCTCTGGCTCGACGCCGGGACCGGCACCTTCGCGGCGCTCCAGCGCGCCGGCGTGCCGTTCACGCGGCTCGAGGCGCTCGTCCTGTCGCACCTCCACGCCGACCACTGTCTCGACGTCTTCCCGCTCTACTACGCGCTGCGCTTCACGCCCGGCGAAGGGTGGGGGAGCGAGCGGCGCCTGCCGGTCTACGCTCCGCCCGGCGCGCGGGAGACCCTCTCGGCGCTCCTCGCCCCCGACGACGCCGCGACCTTCGCGCGCGTCCTGGAGTTCCGGGAGATCGACGAGGGGAGCGTCGTCGAGGCGGCCGGCCTCCGGCTGAGCTTCCTGCGCACCCGGCACCCGATCCACACCCTCGCGGTGCGCATGGAAGACGGCGGCGCCGTGCTGACCTACTCCGCCGACACCGGCCCCGGAACCGACCTTTCGCGCTTCGCCCGCGGCAGCGACCTCCTGCTCTGCGAGGCGACCTACCAGAACGCGAGGCTCGGCGGCCCTCTCCACCTCTCCGCCGCGCAGGCCGCCGAGACCGCCGTGGCCGCCGGGGCCCGCGCCCTCGCCCTCACCCACCTCTGGCCGGACCTCGACCCTGAAGTCTCCCTTGCCGAAGCCCGGGCCGTCGCCTCCAGCCTACCCGTGCAGCACGTCCGCATGGGCGACGAGCTCGGCGTCGGCCGCTGATCGGCGTAG
>DATLOC010000013.1:0-25737 GCA_035536455.1 Thermoanaerobaculia bacterium
GATCGACGCCCTTCAGCACTTCGATCTTCGGCGACTGGCCATACACCTGGACGTTGAACTCGAGATGCATCGCATTGCCGCCCTGCTTTTCGCGCGATGCGGCGATGAACAAGCCGCGTTGAATACGCTCGAGCGAGACGCCCAACTTGGTGACGTCAATCGCCGGTTCAGGCGCAGGGGTGGTTTGCGGCTCCTGCGCGAAGCACGGCGTAACGAGGCTGGCGATTAGGATGACGCGAACGAGACCTCGCATACGCGATTTATGACGCCTTTGACGGGATGACGGCCTGTTAGCCTGCTAAGCCTGCTAAAGCATCCCCAGCTCGAGCTTGGCCACATCGGACATCAGGTCCTTGGTCCACGGGGGATCCCACACGACCTCGACCTTCGCGTCGGTGACGCCTTCGACCGACCGGGCCTTGTCCCGCACCTCGACCGGCAGCGACTGCGCGGCCGGGCAGTTCGGCGCGGTCAACGTCATCTTGACGCCGACGAAGCCGTTGGCATCGACGAGCACGTCGTAGATCAGGCCCATCTCGAAAATGTTGACCGGGATCTCAGGGTCGAAGACGGTCTTGAGCGCCTCGATGACCTTCGGGGCAATCGCCTCCATCTTCACGGGATCCGGAACCACATCGGCGGTGGACTGGCTGACGGCGTGAGCGGGGCTGTCTTCAGGCAACCCGCCGGTGGTCATCGTTGGGAGGTATGTCATTCAGTGGATACCGGCGCGCTTGCCCTGAGCGCGGTCGAAGGGTCGATCTCGCTTGCGACCGCGGCCTTCATGGTGTGCCAGGCGAGGCTGGCGCACTTGATGCGCGTGGGAAACTCGCGGACTCCCGACAGCACCGACAACTTGCCGAGATCTTCGGCGACCGATTCGGTGTCCGACGTGATCATCGCGTGGAAATGCTCGAACAGGTCGCGCGCTTCGACTACGGTCTTACCCTTGATCGCGTCCGTCATGAGCGATGCCGACGCCTTCGAGATCGCGCAGCCCTGACCCTGGAACGCGGCGTCCTTGATCACGTCGCCGTCGAGCGTCAGGTACAACGTCAGCCGATCGCCGCAGAGCGGGTTATAGCCTTCCTGCTTCGCCGTCGCGCCGTCGATAACGCGAAAGTTATGCGGCCGGCGATTGTGATCGAGGATCACTTCCTGATAAAGATCTGTGAGCTCAGACATAGTAGAAACACACACGGAAACACTGAAACACGGAAGCAGTGACACACTCTTGGCGTTCAAAACAATAAGTTTTCCGCGGTTCCGTGCTTCCGTGGTTCCGTGCATGATTTAGTGTCACGGTGTGATGTGCGATCACGCGAAAACCTCGCGGACTTTGTGCAACCCCTTGACCAGCGCATCAATATCTTCGCGCGTGTTGTAAATGCCCAGCGAGGCGCGAATGGTCGCCGGGATGCAGAACTTGTCCATCACAGGCTGCGCGCAGTGCTGGCCGGTGCGGACCGCGATGCCCTGCTTGTCGAGAATCGTGCCCGCGTCATGCGGGTGCGCGCCCTCCACCAGGAACGACAGCACGCCGGTCTTCTCGCGCGCCTCACCGATGATGCGCACACCAGGAATCTCACGGACTCGCGCCGTGGCGTATTCGAGAACATCGTCCTCATGCGCGAGCGCCGCCTGCCGGTCGATGGTCGACAGGTAATCGATCGCGGCGCCGAAGCCGGCGACGCCGGCGATGTTCGGCGTCCCGGCTTCAAACTTGTAGGGGATCTGGTTATAGAGCGTCTTTTCGAAGGTGACCGACGCAATCATGTCGCCGCCGCCCTGGTAGGGCGGCATCGCCTCGAGCAGCGCCTTGCGCCCGTAGAGCAGGCCGGTGCCCGTCGGCCCGAACATTTTGTGGCTCGACAGCACGTAGAAATCGCAATCGAGGTCCTGGACGTCGATCACCAGGTGCGGCGCCGCTTGGGCGCCATCCACGAGTACCACCGCGCCGACGGCGTGCGCTTGCGCGATCATCGGCTTGATGGGATTAATCGTGCCAAGCGCGTTCGACACGTGACCGACGGCGACAACTTTCGTTCGCGTCGACAACAGCCGCTCGTACTCGAGCAGGTCGAGCTCGCCGGCGTCGTTGATCGGCACCACCTTGATGACCGCACCGGTCTGTTGCGCCACGATCTGCCACGGCACGATGTTCGAATGATGCTCCAGCCACGACAACACGATCTCGTCGCCGGGCTTCAGGAACGTCCGCCCGTAGCTTTGCGCTACCAGGTTGATGCCGTCGGTCGTGCCCTTGGTCAGGACGATGGTGTGGGGATCGGCGGCGTTCACAAAAGCCGCCGCTTTCTTACGCGCACCCTCGTACAGCCCGGTAGCGCGCTCGCTCAACAGGTGCGTCGCGCGGTGAATGTTCGAGTTGGCGTGCCGATAGTAGTCGTCCGTCGCCTTGATGACCGACAGCGGCTTCTGGCTGGTGTTGGCGCTGTCGAGATACACCAGCGGCTTGCCGTGCACGAGCTCCGACAGGATCGGAAAATCCGCGCGGATCTTCGCAACATCCAAGCCCTTTACTTCTGTTTTCTCACTTCTGGCGTCTGCCTTCAATACGGTGGTCATGGCAATGGCTGCAATGCAACGTCGCGCGCGAGCGCGGTGAAGAAGTTCGTCTCGATTTGCTCGCGCAGGGCCGGGATCTTCAGGCCTTCGAGCACCTCGCCTGCAAACGCGTGCAAAAGCATGTCTCTCGCTTCCAGACGGGTCAGACCGCGCGCCTGCAGATAGAACAGTGCCTCTTCGTCGAGTTGTCCGACTGCCGCGCCGTGTGTGCACTTCACATCGTCCGCGAAGATTTCGAGTTGCGGGTTCGAGTTGATGGTGCAGTCGTCGGACAGCAGCAGCGCGCGATTGGTCTGCTTGGCGTCGGTCTTCTGCGCGTCGAGCCGGACGATGATGCGGCCGTTGAACACCGCCTTCGCCTTGCCGGCGAGGATGCCCTTGTAGATCTCGTGGCTGGTGCAGTGCGGCATCGCGTGATCGAGCGAGGTATGCGTATCCAGCAGGCGCTCGCCATCGGCGAGATAGACGCCGTTCATGGTGCAGTCGGCGCCCTCGCCCTTGAGCGCGATGCCGATGTCGTGGCGCTGGATTCGCGCGCCGGTCGAGAAGGCATGCGACTCGAACACGCCCTTCGCGGCCACGCGAGCCTGGATGTTCGCGAGATGAAACGCACGCTCAGACTCGCGCTGGTCGGTATACAGCGTGACGTTCGCACCTTCGCCAACCACCACTTCCGCGACCGCGTTGTTGAAGTACTCAGCGCCGGGGGTGCCGATGAACGACTGTGCAACCCGGACCTGGCTATTGGCCCCAGCCACGATCAGCAGACGCGGATGCGCGGTGACGGCCTTGCCGTCGCCACCCGTGACCACCACGATATGAATCGGCGTTTCCACGACGGCGCCGGCGGCGATGAAGATCGCCACGCCGTCGTCCAGCATCGAAGTGTTGAGCGCCGCAAAGGGATGCGCGTCGAGGTTGAAGACCTTCCCAAGATGTTCCTCGAGGCCGTCCGTACCGTCACGGGCACCATCGCGCAAGCCGGCGATGCGGACGCCTTTCGGTAGCGCGCTCAGGTCCGACAGCCCGGCGGCGAACTGGCCGTTGACGATCGCCAGCCGCACGGCACCGGGGACATTCACCGATGCGATCAGCGCTTCGGCCTGCGCAAATGATCCCGATGCCGCCGCAAACTTCGCATCGGCAATTGGCGCGATATTCGTGAAGCGCCAGTCTTCCTGGCGGGTCGTCGGATAGCCCACTTCGGCAAACCGCTTCGCCGCGGCGTCGCGGCGCTCCTTCACCCAGCCGGGTGCTGCCTGCCCTAAGCCCCGTCGAAGGGCAACCAATGTCTCCATCACTTCCGCGCTCCTGCGGCGGTCTGGCCCGCGTAGCCTTTTTCCTCGAGTTCGAGGGCCAGCTCGCGGCCGCCCGATCGCACGATCTTGCCGTCGCTCAGCACGTGCACGAAGTCCGGCACGATGTAGTTCAGCAGGCGCTGGTAATGGGTGACGACGATGAAGGCGCGGTCGGGGCTGCGCATCGCGTTGACGCCTTCAGAGACGACGCGCAGGGCGTCGATGTCCAGGCCCGAGTCGGTTTCATCCAACAGCGCGAGCGTGGGCTCGAGCACCGCCATGTGGAAAATCTCGTTGCGCTTCTTCTCGCCACCGGAAAAGCCTTCGTTGACAGACCGCTGCAGCAGCGAATCATCGACGTGCAGCAGCTTGAGCTTCTCCTTCACGAGCTTCATGAAGTCCATCGCATCGAGCTCGTCGAGGCCGGCCTGCTTGCGCTTGGCGTTGAGCGCGGCCTTCAGGAAATAGGCATTGTTGACGCCGGGAATCTCCACCGGGTACTGGAACGCCATGAAGACGCCTTCGCGCGCGCGCTCGTCCGGATCCATGTCGAGAAGGTCCGCGCCGTTGTAGAGCACCTCGCCTTGGGTGACCTCGTAGCCGGGATGACCCGACAACGCTCGAGCGAACGTGCTCTTACCGGATCCATTGGGACCCATGATGGCGTGCACTTCGCCCTTGTTCACGGTGAGATTGATACCCTTGAGGATCTCGCGATCCTCGACCCGTACTTTGAGATTCTTGACCTGTAACATGTGCCTCAATTGGCGGCGGCTGAAGCCGTCGCCCTCCAAACGCTAACCGACTGAACCTTCAAGGGAGATCCCCAACAACTTCTGCGCTTCGACGGCGAACTCCATCGGCAGCTCACGAAACACTTCCTTGCAGAAACCGCTGACGATCATGTTGATCGCGTCTTCCTTGGAGATACCGCGTGACTCGCAATAGAAAATCTGGTCTTCGCCGATCTTCGACGTAGACGCTTCGTGCTCCACCTTCGCGCTGGTGTTCTTGATTTCGAGATACGGGAACGTGTGCGCCCCGCAGCGGTCGCCGATCAGCAGCGAATCGCACTGCGAGTAATTGCGCGCGTTGCTGGCGTTCTTGCCGATCTTGACCGCGCCGCGATAGGTGTTCTGGCCGCGGCCAGCCGAGATGCCCGTGGAGACGTTGGTGCTGCGCGTGTTCTTTCCGAGGTGGATCATCTTCGTGCCCGTGTCCGCCTGCTGGTAGTGATTGGTCAGCGCGACCGAATAGAACTCGCCGATCGAGTTGTCACCGAGCAGCACGCACGAGGGATATTTCCACGTGATCGCCGAACCCGTTTCGACCTGCGTCCAGGAAATCTTCGAGTTCGCACCTTTGCAAAGCCCGCGCTTGGTGACGAAGTTGTAGATACCGCCCTTGCCGTCCTTGTCGCCGGGGTACCAGTTCTGCACCGTCGAGTACTTGATCTGCGCGTTGTCGAGCGCCACGAGCTCGACGACGGCGGCGTGGAGCTGGTTCTCGTCGCGGCGCGGCGCCGTGCACCCCTCGAGGTAGGAGACGTAGGCCCCCTCGTCGGCGACGATCAGCGTGCGCTCGAACTGGCCGGAGTTCTTGGCGTTGATGCGGAAGTAGGTCGAGAGCTCCATCGGGCAGCGCACCCCCTTCGGCACGTAGACGAAGGAGCCGTCGGAGAAGACCGCCGAGTTGAGGGTGGCGAAGAAGTTGTCGGTGTAGGGGACGACCGAGCCGAGGTACTTGCGCACCAGCTCGGGGTGCTCGCGCACGGCGTCCGAGAAGGAGCTGAAGATGATCCCCAGCTCGCCGAGCTTCTCCTTGAAGGTCGTGGCCACCGAGACGCTGTCGAAGACCGCATCGACGGCGACGCCGGCCAGCACCTCTTGCTCGCGCAGCGGGATGCCGAGCTTGGCGTAGGTGGCGAGGATCTCGGGATCGACCTCGTCGAGGCTCTTCGGACCGTCGGCCTGCGACTTGGGCGCGGCGTAGTAGAGGATCGACTGGTAGTCGATCGGCCCGTAGTGGATGTTGGCCCAGCGCGGCTCGTGCATGGTCAGCCAGTGGCGATAGGCCTTGAGCCGCCATTCGAGAAGCCACTCGGGCTCGCCCTTCTTGGCGGAGATCAGGCGGACGACGTCTTCGGAAAGACCGACGGGGAAGGCTTCCTGCTCGACGTCGGTGATGAAGCCGAACTTGTAGTCCTGCCGCGCGAAGTCCTCGATGGTCTGGGTGGCGGTCTGCATGACGTCCTCGTTAGATGTTGGCCGGGGCCGAAACCGCAGCGCGGCCGGAGCCCAGGGTGACCAGCTTGGCGGCGGCCGGGAGCGGGTGGATCATCTCGGCCAGGGTGATCCCCTCGAGGGCCCGGCGCACGGCGCGGCTGATGACGTGCCAGTTGCTGCGCGACGGGCAGATGGGCTCGTGGGCGCAAACGCCGCTCTCTTCGACGCACTCGGTCAAGGCGATGGGGCCTTCGAGGGCGGTGATGATTTCGGCCATGGAGATGGTCTCGGGGAGGCGGGCAAGGCTGTAGCCGCCTTTGACGCCGCGGTGGGACACGAGAAGTCCCTCGCGGGCAAGCAGTTTCAGGATCTTGGCGACCATGGGCACGGGCAGATGGGCCTCGGCGGCCAGCTCCGGGGCGTTGTAGCGCCGCTCGGCGTTGGACGCGAGATGGCTCAGCAGGACGATGCCGTAGTCGGTTTGCCGGGTGATCCTGATCATGCTTTACACCCCCGTGGACTGAAACAGTACCAATTCAGTACCGATTCCGTCAACCAGCCGTACGTTCCCCCGCCCAGCCCGCTGCTGCGGCCGTTCCGGTGTGGGGTCCCGCAGGTCTCCTCCGCGCCGGGCGCTCTTGATGTCCGCGCTTCGCGTGCTGGTACAGAGGCGCCTTGCCGGCAAACACGCTCTTGCCTTCGTCGCCTCGCATGGTGGACTGCCAGGGGAGCGGACGGAGCGCCCGGCGCTCCAGAGATCCTGCGGGCCCTAGAACCGACGGTGGAGCCACTGCTCATGTCTGGCCCCCTCTTAGGCGGGGGCCGACGTCACTTCAGAGTTCCGAGTCATGGCGCCGCGTGATGTGCCGGGCCAGAGGCCCGCGAAGCGGCGCGTTTCCGCGAGGGGGCCACCGCCGTATGCGAACGAAGCCGACCTGGCTCATTCGCCACTTCGTCTTCCAACCAGGAACCCGCGAACCGGGCGCGCCTCTTCGCGGGCCGGGTGGCCCGGCATCTCACGCGGCACTATCCGCCCCGCGCGGCACTCTTCCTTCCTAAGTCAGCTTCCCGATAGGCCCGAGATCCAAGTTGAGGTCTTCGGGGCGGATTCCGAAGCGGCGCGCTAGGTCGTGGACGGTTTCTTCGAGCTTCATGAGGGCGATGCCGAGCTTTTCGACTTGGTCGGGGGTGAGGGAGTCCTCTTCCATGCGGCGGATGGCTTGGCGCTCCATGAGCTTTCTCAGAAACTCGACGAGGGCGAGGACCAGCTGGGCTACCGAGCGCTCGACGTCTTCGGGGGCGGCGTTCCAGCGCGGGGCGGGTTGGGCAGCGAGGCGGCGCTCGAGATCGAGGCGGAGATCCTCCAGCTCCTCGATCTCCAGCCGCAGCGCCTCCCGCTCGCTCACGGGCGCACCTCCGGGGCGAAGGCGTAGGGGGGCCAGGGGCCGGAGAGGGCGACCCGCGGGCCGTCGGCGCGCGCCGCGGCGCTCCGTACCAGCTCGGCGTAGCGCGGCGCGTCGCCGCGGGCCACCAAGTCGTAGGCGGTGGCGAGAAGGCGCCCGGCGGCGTGGCGCTCCACCCGCTCGGCGCGCAGCAGCGGCGCCAGCGCGGCGCGCAGCTCGGCGATCTCAGGCAGCGAGCGCGCCCGCTCCGCCTCCTGGCGCCGCTGGAGCAGGTAGCGGGTTCCGGGGCCGGTGAGCGGCTCGTCGAGAATTTCGGGTAGGACGGACGGCGGCGGTTCCGCGCTCTCCCCGAAGACCCGCAGCGTCATCTGCACGCAGCCGGCGACCCGCGCCAGCGCCTCGGCCAGCTCGGCCGCGCGCGGCGCCAGCGCCCGCACGAGCGCCGCATCGTCCGGCGCCGTCTCGCCGAAGCGGGCGGGCAACAGCGGATCCAGCTCGAGCGCTAGCCGGCGGACCGTCTCGTCGTGCCGCCGCAGCGCTTCCGGCGAGAGCGAGACGTCAGCGCCCTCCCCCACGATCGCCGCGATCTCGCCGCACGCGACCAGCCGCAGCATCTCCCCACTCGCGCCCTTTTCCACCGGCTCGCCCGCCCCCGCCCGCACCACCGCATACACGCGCAGCACGCTCAACTCTCCTCCCCTCCCTCCCCCGCCCTCGGCAGGATGCGGTCGGCGGCGCAAAGCAGGGCGGACAACCGCAGGTAGATGAGGTCGATGTCCGCCAGCCCGAGCACCACCTCGCCGGTCAGCACCACACCCTGGTTGAGCAGGTGATCGACGATGTCGAGGAGCGAGCCGTCGGCCCCGGCCACTACTTCGACCAGCTCGCCGGCGTCGCGCGCGGCCGGAAGCCGCTCGCTCACCGCTCCTCCTCGGCCGCGAAGTTGTAGGCCGGCCAGGGGCCGGTCAGGGTAACGTCGCCGCCCAGCCGCCGCAGCGTTTCGGCGCCGCGCCCGACCTCTTCTTCGAAGGCGACCGCCGCCGCCTCGGGCACGAGGAAGGCGGCGTCGAGGAGCAGGCGGGCGGCGACCTCCGCCGCCGGCGGGTCGCGCCGCACGGCGTCGCGCGCCCGGGCGGCGAGCGCGGCGAACAGCTCTTCCGCCGCCGCGCCGGCGCGGGCGGCCGAGGTCCGCGCCGCCTCCCGCTGCCGCTTCTTCTGCTGCAGGAAGGCGGTGCCGGCGCCGCCGCCCGGTCCGTCGCCCTCCCCGCCGTTCCCCTCGGCGTCGAGCGCCGCCCGCGCCGCCGCCTCGTCGAAGAGCACCCGCACCCCCCACTCCCGGCACCCCTCGACGCGGTCGAGCAGGCGCGCCAGCCGCTCGCGCTCGCCGCCGATGTGCTCGACGGCGCGCGCGTCGCCGGCGAAGAGGGTGAAGAGCTTCATCGGCACGAGCGTCGAGCCGGCGCCGAAGTGCTCCACCATCCGCTCGTGGGCGAGGGCGCAGGTCGAGACCCAGGAGAGGTCCTCGAGGCGGCGGCCGATCTCGTCGGCGCCGTAGTCGGGGAGCGGGGCGTCGGCGGCCACCAGCCAGAGGCCGCCGCCGGCGTCGAGCGCGCGCGGTTCGGAGAGGCCGGGGAGGCCGGCCGGCGCACCGAGAGTGGCCGGCGCCGAAGGGCCGCGCAGGAGCGCGTAGACGTAGGTCGCCAGGGAGGGGCTCATGGGGTGCTCTCGCTCCAGCTCCAGCTCCGGCCCCAGGCGGCGAGCGGGGCGGCGCCGCGCGGCGGCGGGAACGCGGCCGGCGCCCGGATCATAGCCGCGCCGGCCGGCAGCTCCCGGCCGAGCGCCGCGAGCTGCCGCCGCTCGGCCGCTGCGGCGCGCCGGCAGCGCGCGCAGCCTGCCCGCGGCGTGAGGGCGTTGACCAGGACGATCGGCGCCGCGACTCCGATCCCGGCGAGCGCGGCGAGCAGCCGCCCGGTCTCCCGCCGCGGCAGCTCGGCGGCTCGCGCCACCGCCACGCAGCGGGTGCGCGCCGGATCGGTGAGCACGGCCTGGAGCCGCTTGAGACCTCGCGCCAGCTCGACCAGCTCCGCCGCCAGCTCGCCCAGCCCAAGCACCTCGCGGTACTTCAAGAGGATGGCGAGGAGGGCGTGGTCCCAGGCGAGGGCGAGGGCCGGCATCTCGAGGAGGCGCAGGGCATGGCCGGTCGGCGCGGTGTCGAGGACGACGAGGCGCTCGCCGTCCCCCTCGGCGAGGTCGGCGAGATCCAAGATCGCCACCAGCTCGTCGAGCCCAGGCGGATCGACCTCCAGCAGCCCTTCGACGACGGCGCGGTCGAGCGCCAGCTCCGCGCCGAGCAATTCGTCGAGGCCGCCCTGGAGGCGCCGGCGCCAGCTCCGGTAACGCGCCGGGGCGTCCAGCTCGCGGGCGCGCAGGTTTGGGGGCGCGCCGGGGACGGGGCACTCGCTGTCGTCAAGCGGCGTGCCGAGCACGTCGGCGAGGGAGTGCGCGGGGTCGGTCGAGAGGAGGAGGACGGGGCGGGCGGGGTCGCGCTCGGCGAGGAGGAGGGCGGCGGCGGCGGCGCAGGTGGTCTTGCCGGTGCCGCCCTTGCCGGCGAAGAGGAGGAGGCGGGTGCCGGGCGGGGCTAGGAAGGAAAGAATTTCTGGGTAAGGAGAAGCAGGACCCCCGCCCAGATCCTTGCGGCGCCCTGTGATGGGCGCCGCTACCCGAGAGGTCGCCTGCCGGAGCAGGCGCTGATCGGAGTACGGGTTCGCTCCGCTCGGGATGACATGGCTGGAAGGTTTCGCAGACGGAGCCGTGGCAAGGCGTAGCAGCGCCGTTCTCCCGCGCGGCTCGCGCTCGGCCGCCGGGACGAACCGCACCGGCAACCCTGGGAAGGCGGCCTCCAGCTCCTTCACCACCCGAGCTTCTTCCGTTTGCCGCGCCTCGCACGTCGCGCACGGTTCCGGAGGGGGCGGCGTGACGCGGTTCACGATCAGCTCGACCGGCGCCACTCCACCCGACCGCAGCTCCTCGAGCGCGTCGCGCGTCTCGGCGAGCGACAGCGCCTCCGGCAGCAGAACCCAGTGGAGGCGGGCGCGGCGCGGGTCGTGGAGGAGATCGCCGAGGAGCCCCGCTTCGGCCTCGATCCCGGCCGGCAGCGCGTCGGCGGCGTCGGGGCGCCAGGCGCCGGCCAGCCGCTCCGCCACCGCGCGGTGCTTCCGCTGCATCGCGGCGAGCAAGCGCGCGAAGCGGCGCAGCGCCTCCGGCATGGCGAGGAGCCGCAGCGTGTGCGCGGTCGGGGCGGTGTCCACGACCACCTCGTCGCGCTCCTCGGCGCGTGCCAGCCGCGCCAGCTCGAGGAGCCCCACCAGCTCGTCCACGCCGGGGAGCGGCAGGGCGAAGAGGCGGTCCACGTCCTCGCGGTCGAGGTAGGTGCCGCGGAGAGCGAGCGCCGCCAGCCCCTCCCGCCGCTCGCCGAGCCAGCGCTCCCAGGCCGGCGCCGCGGCCAGCTCGACGGCGGCCAGGGCGCCGCGGCGCGTGGGGACGATCGTCGGGGCGGGACCGAGCCTCAGGCCGAGGGCGTCGCCGAGCGAATGGGCGGGATCGGTCGAGACGACGAGGACGCGCCGGCCGGCGGCGGCCGCGGCGAGGGCGTGCGCGCCGGCGCAGGTGGTCTTGCCGACGCCGCCCTTGCCGCCGTAGAGGTGGAAGGCGGGTGCTGCTACTCGCGGTCCTCCGCCGCGCCGGAGTCGAAGCTCACCTCGACGCCGACCACCCCCGCGATGCCCGCCTCGCGCTCGCCGCGCTGCCGCTCGCGGATGACGCGCAGCCGGGCCAGGAGCTCGGCCTGCAGCTCGCCGAACTCCTCGTCCGAGAGCTCGCCCAGCTCGTTCTGCATCTCGGCCGCGAGCAGCTCCTCGCGCAGCCGCTGCTCGTCGTTGAGCTCGGTGTCCACCGCCGCGGCGATCTTGTCGAGCACGAAGCCGATGCCGCCCAGGAGCAGCCGGTCGACGAGGATCATTCGGGCTCGGTGTCGGTCGCCCGCTCCAGGCGCAGCCGGATGTTGACGAAGTTGTAGGGGGGCCAGGGGCCGGTGTACTTGAACTTGAGGTGCTCGTACTTGGCGCCGACCTCCTTGACGCGGGCGTCGAAGTCGGCCTCGCGGTCGCGGGCGACGAGGAAGGCGGCGTTCATGATCATCTTGTCGCCGATCGGCTTGTTGGCGCGCGAGGCGACCGACACCTGGCCGAGGGCCGAGAAGATCTCCGAGACGAGCTGCTCGCTGCGCTCCTGGAGGAGCGAGTCGACCAGCCGCCCGTACTGCATGCGCGCGAAGTAGGTCGAGCCCTTCTGGGTCGAGATCTCGTGGCGCAGCAGGCGCAGGCTCTCGTCGGCCTTCTCGATCTCCTGGATCACCAGCTCCGGCTCCCACAGGATCTTGAGCCCGAACTCCAGCTTGTCCTGCATCTTGACCAGCACGTCGCGGAAGGCGTCGTAGGCAGTGCGCAGCAGCTCGAGGATGTCCTCGCGCGTCTTGAACACCGTCGAGAACGACATCGGGATGACGGTGAAGCGCCGCATCACCGCCTCGTTGACCCGCTCATGGGCGAGCACGTTGTCGCGCGTCGGGTCGTAGACCTCGAGCGGCGTGTCGGAGACGACGGCGGCGACGTCGCGGTAGTTGACGGTGTGCACGTCGGCCGGCTCGCTGCCGATGCCGATCGGCCCGAAGTTGTGCGGCTCATCCGTATGGATGATGCAGTAGACGTACTTGCCGCTCTGGCCGTTGCTCTCCGCGGGCGGCGGCACGGCGGCGCCGGTGAGCGCCCCCGCCAGGCTGTGCGGCTCGCCGGGGAAGGCCGGCTCCTCGCGCCGCACCCGCGGCGGCGGCGCGGCCAGCGCGGGCTCGGGCGCCGCGGCCGGCGCCTTGCCGGCGCGGCGGGCAGGAGGCTTCGCGGGCGTCTCCTTCTTCTTCGGCATCGTCCGTCTCTACTCTCCGGCGGCGTCCCGCGCCGCGAGCTGCCGCTGCACCTCGAGGACCAGGTCCTCCGGCAGCACCGGCTTGGTGACCACCGCGTCGCACCCCGCCGCGCGCGCCCGCTCGTGGGCCGAGGGCAGCGCGTGCGCGGTGAGCGCGATGACGCGGATGTGCTTGGTGCGCTCGTCCTGCTTGAGGCGCCGGGTCGCCTCCCAGCCGTCGATCCCGGGCAGCGAGAGGTCCATCAGGATCACGTCCGGCAGCAAGCTCGAGGTCTTGTCCAGAGCCTCCTGGCCGTCCTCGGCGGTCGCCACGCCGTAGCCGCGGAACGCGAGGTACTCGGCGCAGATCTCCCGGCCGTCCGGGACGTCGTCGACGACGAGCACCAGGGGACGGCGATCGGCTTCGGTCATGCGTGGCGCTGCTGCCGCCGCGGCAGCCAGAGGGTGAAGGTCGAGCCTTCGCCGAGGCGGCTGACGAGCGAGATGTCGCCGTCGAGGAGGGTCGCCAGACGGCGGCAGATCGAGAGCCCGAGGCCGGTGCCCCCCTGCCGCCGGGCGTAGGAGCTGTCGGCCTGGAGGAAGGCCTCGAAGATGTTCTTCTGGTTCTCCTCGGAGATGCCGATGCCGCTGTCGGCGACCGCCACCGAGATCTGGTCCTCCCCCGGGTGGTAGGCGACGCGGATCGCCACCGACCCCTGGGGCGTGAACTTCAAGGCGTTCGACAGCAGGTTGAGCACGATCTGCTTGACCTTCTGGCGGTCGCTCTTGATCTCCGGCACGTCGGGGGCGAGCTCGCGCTCGACCTGCAGGCTGGTGCGCGCGATCAGCGGCTCGACCTCGCGCATCACCTCGTCGATCAGCTCGGGCAGGCGCAGGCGCTCGACCTGGATCGGCATCTTGCCCGACTCGATGCGGGCGATGTCGAGCAGGTCGTTGATGACCGACAGCAGGTGGCGGGCGTTGGAGTCGACGCGCCCGAGCTTGTCGCGCTGCGAGGTGCTGATGTCGCCGGACACCCCTTCGAGCATCAGGTGGGTGTAGCCGAGGATGGCGTTGAGCGGCGTGCGCAGCTCATGCGAGACGTTGGCCAGGAACTGCGACTTCATCGCCGAGGCCTGCTCGAGCTCGAGAGCTTGGCGGCGCAGCAGCTCGTTCTGCTCGGCGAGCTCGGCGGTGGCGTCGCGCACCCGTTCGTGCAGGTCCTCCGAGTGGCGCTTGACCTGCTCGAAGAGGCGCTCCTTCTCGACCGCGTCGGTCAGGTCGTGGAGGATGGTGACGACGCCAGTGTCCTCGCCGTGCTTGGAGAGGAGCTTGGCCGAGATCGCCTCGACCGGCACCGTGGCGCCGGTCTCCGGCTCGGTCAGGGAGAGCTCGCCGCGCGCCCGCAGGTCGCCTGTGGCGTAGGCGCTGGCCAGGAACGAGGAGAGGACCGCGTCGTTGGCCTGCACGCGGCGCTCGGCCTCCGGGTCTGCGCCCCTCGACGCGGCGGTGAACATGCGCTCGGCCGGCGGGTTCATCAGCACGATGGCGCCGGTCGGGTCGGAGACCAGGATCGGGTCGAGGGCGGAGTTGAGGATCAGATCGAGCTTGTCGCGCTCGCCACGGGTGCGGGCCTCGGCGGCGCGCAGCCGGCGGTAGTTTTCCTCCAGCTCCTCGCCCGCCTGCCGCAGGTCGGTGACGTTGCGCAGCACCGAGACGTAGCCGAGCTCGCCGCGCTTGATGCGCATCGGCGAGCGCAGCACCTCGAAGAGCAGGTCTTGCCCCTCGACCGGATCGACCAGCAGCAGCTCCTGGCGGGTGGGGGCCGAGCCCTCGGTCGTCTTGAAGAGCGAGGCCGAGAAGAGCATGTTGTTGAGCGCCACCGCCCGTCGCCACCCCTCGCTCAACTTCTCGTCGCCGGTCAACAGCCGCTCGGCGCCGGCGTTGGCGATCAGGATGCGGCCGTCGCCGTCGGTCATCAGGATCGGGTCGGTGACCGCGTTGAGCACGCCGACCAGCCAGCTCCGCTCCCGCTTGTGGCGGCGCTCGTCGACCTGGGCGCGGCGATAGAAGAGGGAGGTGAGGCGGGTCCCGAGCAGCTCCGCCGCCCACACGACCTCGTCGGGGAGGGGATCGTCGGTCGCGGTGGTGAGCAGCAGCAGGCCGGGGCCGAGCTCGCCGGGCTCGACGCGGGCGAGCGGCACGGCGTGGAGCGGGCCGGCGCCGAGCGTCGTCTCGATCGCGCGCCGCGGTCCCGCCTGGATGGCGAGCGGCTCGGAGGCGCCGAGGGCCAGCACCAGCGGGTGGTTGGCGTCTCCCAGGTCGAGCTTGAAGGCGTCCACCTGGTCCGGTGGCAGGCCATGGCCGGCGAGGCCCGCGAGCCGCCCCGTCTCGCCGTCCACCAGGGCGACGAGGCCGCGCTGCAGGCCGGCGTGGCGGGCGAGCCAGCGCAGAGCCAGCACGGCGCAGGCGCGCACGTCCTGCTCGGCGAGGAGCCCTTCGGCGAGGGCAAGCCGCGAGCGCGCTCCGACGGTGGTCCGCGGGGGCGGCGTGAGCTGCAGGGGAGCGAGCGGCTGCATGGAGTCCAACGGCTGACCTGCCTAACCTAGCAGACCGCGCTTGACTAGGGCTTCGGCGCCCGGCGTCGCCGGACCGTCTCCTCGCGCACGACCGTGGCGGCGAGCTGCGCGCGCAGCGACGCGTTCTCCGCCAGCAGCTCCTCGTTCGGCCGGGCTTCGAGCAGCGGCCGCGACACGGTGGGCATCTGCCCCACCGCTTCCGAGTACTTGAGGTACGTGTCGATCGAGGCGACCACGATCCGCGCCTCGACGGTCAGGAGGTCGATGCCGACGAGCGACACCCGCACCCAGGCGTCGATCACGATCCCCTTGTCCAGGACGCGGTCCAGGACGTCGATGAGACTGGTGCCACCGGCTGCACGTTCGACCGGCATGCTTCATCCCCCTTGCTTGGTGGTTCGTCTCCGCCTCTTCACCCGGGCGGGTTCGCCCCTCACGATGCCGCTGAGTGAATCGACGCGTTCCTGCAACAACCGCACCTGCTCGCGCAGCAACTCGTTCTCGTTGGCCATCTGGCGGGCGGCGAGGGAGAGATTGGGGTCCTGGCGCCACCAGTCGAGGCCGATCTGCTCGGCCTTGTCGATCGAGCAGACCAGCAGCCGGATGCGGATGGTGAGGAGATCGACCTCGGCGAGGGAGATGCGGATGTCGCCGGCCACGACCAGGCCCTTGTCCAGCACACGGTCGAGGACATCGACGAGTCCGGTCGAACGGCGATACGCGGGCTCGTAGGAAGCCATGGGGTGGGTAATTTCTACCACCTTTGCGCCGAGGCGGGCAAACCTTTCCCGGGGGAAAGGGCGCATGGCGCCGGCGGGCGGTTTCTGCGACGATGAGGGCGGTGCGCACGCTCCTCCCCCTGATCGCCAGCCTCGGGCTCGCGCTGGCGCCGCCTGTCGCGGCCGCCGGGCCTCCCGCCGCCGCGCTCGCGCGGATCGTGGCGCCGGTCCCCGGCACGGAGCTGGTGGCCGGGGAGACGGCGTGGATCGAGTGGGAGGCCGGGCCCGGGCTCGCCGCCTTCGCGGAGGCCCACGAGTGGGAGGCCTTCCTCTCGGTGGACGGCGGCGAGAGCTTCCCCGTCCGCCTCACTCCGCACCTCGACCTCGGCCGCCCGCGGGTCGCGTTCCGCGTGCCGCCCCTCGTCTCGGACGACTGCCGCCTCCTGCTCCGCTTCGGCGACGAGCGGAAGGAGCGGGAGCAGCCGGTGCCTGGGCGCTTCCGGATCGTCCCCTCGCCCGTCCCGCGCCCGGTCCTGCGCTACCGCGCGGAAGCGCGGGGCGAGGCGGCGCGGCCGGGAGAGCCGGGCGTCGTCCTCTGGGCCGAGGGCGCCCGCGACGGCAGCGACTGGCGGGAGGTGGAGGCGTGGGACCCCTTCCCCACCCTCACCGCCGCCTACCGGCCGGGCCTGCCGTTCGTCTTCGCCGCCGTCGAGCCCGGGCGCCAGCGGCCGGCCGCGGCACCGCGCCACGCGCCCGCCTCCCGCCTCGATCCCCCGGCCAGCTCCTTCCGCGGGCCGCCCGGTCCCGTCGCTTTCGCCGCACCGCTCCTCCTCCTGGTCCAGCGCCTGAACCGTTGAGGCCGGCGCGCGCCTCGGTGCGCGCAGCCACCGGCACCGCCCTCGCCGCCGGCGCCTTCGGCCCGGCGGTGAGACCTCAATCATTGGCTGGAGGAGACCGTGATGGACTCGCCTTTGCTCCGCATCGGCGCCGCCTTGGCGCTGCTGCTCATGCCGCTGCCGGCGCACGGCGCCACGGACGCCGCGACGTTCGAGGCGCGGCTGCTGCTGCCCGACGGCAGCCCGGCCGCGTCGTACACCGTCGCCGTCGTCGGCCACACGCTCAGCGCGCACACCGGCCCGGACGGGCGGTTCGTGCTGACCCCGCCGCCGGCGCCGCCCTTCTCCCTCGTCGCCAGCGGCCCGAACGGCGAGGTCTCCGCCCCGATCGAGGTCGAGGCGCTGCCCGCGGGGCCGATCGACCTCACCGTCCCCGCGGCGCTGCGCGACAGCATCACCGTCGTCTCGGGCGTCGCCCCGTCGCTCGACCTCCTGCCCGGCAACGCCGCGACGGTGCTCACCCAGGAAGCGCTCGAGCAACGGGCGCCGCAGCGGCTCTACCAGGTGCTGGAGTCGGTCGCCGGCGCCTCGAAGCTCGGCGACGGCGCCGACAGCGTCCCGGCGCTGCGCGGGCTGGGCCGCGGGCGCACGCTGATCCTGCTCGACGGCGCGCGCGTCACCGCCGAGCGGCGGGCCGGGCCCTCCGCCACTTTCATCGAGCCGGCGAGCCTGGCCTCGGTCGAGGTGCTGCGGGGGCCGGGGTCGGTCGTCTACGGCTCCGACGCCCTGGGCGGCGTCCTCAACGCCATCTCGCGCGACCCCGAGCCCGGGCGGTTCGTGCTGCGCGCCAGCCTGGAAGCGGCGGCGGGCGCCCTCGACCAGCGCTCGGGCTACCTCGCGGCGTCGGCCGACGCCGGGCGCGGCACGGTGCTCCTCGAAGGGCACGCGCGCCGCGCCGAGGACTCCGAGACCGGCGGCGGCGAGGAGATCTTCAACTCCTCCTTCGACGGCTGGGGCGGCGGCGTGCGCTACGTCCGCGACGCCGGGCAGGGGAGGTTGCGGCTGGGCCTTGCCCGCGCCACGACCGAGGACCTCGGCAAGGCGGCGATCGACTCGCGGCTGGTCCGCGCCGTCTACCCCGAGGAGACCTCCGAGCGGCTCACCGCCTCCTGGATCGGCGTGCCGGGCGGCGGCTGGGACTCGCTGGAGGCGTCGCTCTTCGCCGGCCGCTACCACATCGTCCTCGACCGCGACCGCGTGCCGACCGCGACCTCGAACCGGCGCCTCGACCGCAGCGACACCGACGCCGACGACGCCGCGCTGCGCACCGTCGCCGGCCGCGGGCTCGGCGGCGGCTTCCTGCAGCTCGGCCTCGACGTCCACAGCCGCTTCAACCTCGAGGCGATCACCGGCCGCACCGACTTCGCCTCGGACGCGACGACGGTGACGCGCGAGCAGCGGATCCCGTCGATCGAGGACGCCCGCCAGCTCACGAGCGGCGTCTTCGCCACCTGGAGCCGGGCGCTCGGCGACTGGCTCTCGCTCGGCAGCGGGCTGCGCGGCGACTACGTGGACACCGAGAACACCGGCGGCTTCTTCGGCGACCGGGCGGAGAGCGACTCGGCCGTCACCGGGCATCTCGCGCTCACCGCCGGGCCGCTCGCGCACTGGACGACGACGCTGCAGGTGGCGCGCGGCTTCCGCTCGCCGACGCTGTCCGACCGCTACTTCCGCGGGCCTTCCGGCCGCGGCTTCGTCACCGGCAACCCGTTGCTCGCGCCCGAGACGAGCCTCCAGGTCGACCTCTCGACGCGCTACGCCCGCGGCCGCAGCGCCCTCGGCTTCTACGCCTACCGCTACCGCATCGACGACCTCATCGAGCGCTTCGCCGAGGGCGACAGCTTCCTCTTCCGCAACCGCGGCGAGGCGACGATCGAGGGGCTGGAGGTGGAGGCGCAGACGGCCCTCGGCGACCACTGGAGCGGCGACCTCGGCTTCGCCTGGGCCCGCGGCGAGGCCGACGGCGGCGACGCGATCGACGACATCTCGGCGCCCAACGGCTGGGTGACGGTGCGGCGCTCGATGCCGCGCGGCTACGTCTACGGCCGCACGGCGACCTTCCTCGAGCACGACGAGCCGGGCCCGACCGAGCTGGCGCGGCCAGGGTTCACGATCTTCGACGTCGGGGCCGGCTTCTCGGTCGCCGACGGGGTCGAGCTGCGCTTCGCGGCCCGCAACCTCGGCGACAAGCGCTACTTCGGCTCGCCCGACGAGACCGCCGACCGGGCGGTCGGCACGAGCTACTCGCTGGGGGTGTCGGCGCGGTTCGCGCGGGACTGAAGTTAGAGCAAGGTCTTGAGCCGCGCGTAGCCGGCGCGGCTGACGGGGAGGCGGGTGCCGTCCTGGAGGATCGCCAGGTGGCTGTCCTTGGCGTAGCGCTCGAGGCGGGCGAGGCGATCGAGGTTGAGCAGGTAGGAGCGGTGGATGCGCACGAAGCGGCCCGGCGGCAGGGTCGCTTCGAGGTCGGCGAGGGTCTGCGGCTTGAAGTGGTCCTCCTTGCCGGCGCGGACGCGGACGGCGTCGTCGCGCGCCTCGACGTAGTCGACGCGGTCGAGCGGCAGGACGTGGATGCGCTCGCCGGCGCGCACCACCAGGCGCTCCAGCGGGCGGCCGCGGGCCGCGGTCGTGGCGCGCGCCGGCGGCGCGCCCGCCTCGCCGCGCGCCAGCCGCTCGCGCACTCTGGCGAGGGACGCCGCCAGCCGCTCCGGCGGGAAGGGCTTGACCAGGTAATCGACGGCGTGCACGTCGAAGGCGCGCACCGCGTGCTCGTCGTAGGCGGTGACGAAGACGACCGCCGGCGGCGCCTCGAGGAGCTCCAGCACCTCGAAGCCATCGAGCTTGGGCATCTGGACGTCGAGGAGCAGGAGGTCGGGGCGCAGCTCGCCGACCGCCTTGACCGCCTCGAAGCCGTTGGCGCAGGCGGCGACGAGCTCGACGTCCGGCTCCGCGGCCAGGTACTCGGCGAGCAGCGAGCGCGCCCCCGGCTCGTCGTCGACGATCACCACGCGCAGGGTTGTCATCAGTTCCGTAGCGCCCGGCCTACGTGCCGCGCTTTGGGCGCCTCCTCCGCCGGCAGCGCCAGCTCCACCCGGAACCGCCCCTCCACTGCCCGCACCTCAAGCCGCGCCGCCTCGCCGTAGCGGGTGGCGAGCCGCGCCGCGACGTTGGCCAGGCCGACGCTCTCGCCGCTGCCGCGGCGCGACGGCCGCCGATCGGGATCGCAGGGGTTCTCGACCGCGAGGTGGAGCCGGCCGCCGGCGCGCCTCGCCGCCAAGCGCACGACGCCGCCGTCGAGGAGCTGGGCGACGCCGTGGCGGACGGCGTTTTCTACCAGCGGCTGGAGGATGAGCGCCGGCACGAGGCACCCGAGCGCCGCCTCCTCGATCTCTTCTTCGACCGCCAGCCGCTCGCCGAAGCGGGCGCGCTCGACCGCGAGGTACGCCGCGGCGTGCGCCAGCTCCTCGGCGAGCGGGACGCTGGCGCGCGCCGAGAGCCTCAGGCTGCCGCGCAGGAACTCGGCCAGGAGGATCGCCATCTTGCGCGCCCCGCCCGGGTCGGAGCCGGCGAGCGCGGCCACGGCGTTGAGGCTGTTGAAGAGGAAGTGCGGATCGAGCTGGGCGCGCAGGGCGCGCAGCTCGGCCTCGCGCGCCTCGACCTGCGCCGCCAGCGCCCGCGCCTCGGCCTCGCGCGAGGCCTCGAAGGCGAGGATCAGGTAGTGCACCGCCACCGCCACCAGGTAGAGCGGCACGCCGAGGGCGAAGAGCGGCAGGGCGAGGGGCGCGAAGCGCTCGTCGAGGCCGCGGAAGTAAGGCAGGCCGGCGAGGACGGCCGCCAGGGCCCAGCCGAGGAGCACCCAGAGGGCGCTCGACAGGAGGGCCCCGAGGAGGTGGGCGGCGATCAGCCACCAGAAGCGGGATTGCCGCAGCGGCACCGCGCGGCACGGGTACCAGGCAGCCAGGCAGAGCTGGGCGTAGAGCAGCACCAGCGGCAGGGCGAGGGCGGCGGCCCAGCCCCACGGCAGGCCGCCGCCCCAGACGAACAGCAGGGCCACGAGCGGCGCGAGCGGCAGCCAGCCGGCCAAGTAGAGGCCGGCGCGCTCGCGCCGCGCCAGGATCGGATGCACCGCCTACGCCGCCTCGCGGCGCGGCGCGCTCTTGACTTCCACCCCGCCCATGATCGCCATCCCCTTGATCACCAGGCGCTGGGTCGAGCCGGCCGTCTGCCGGGTGTTGTCCTCGAAGGCGCCCATGATCGGGACGCCCTTGAGCTCGACGACCCAGGTCTCGGGCACGACGAGCTCGATGCCCCCCCACATCGCGAAGGTGTCGAAGACCGCGGTCTCGCCCTGGGCGATCGCCGCCTGCCGCAGGTCGATCTCGCAGCCGCCCATGATCGCGGTGGCGCTGCCGCCGCGGAAGCGCTGCGAGGCGCTGGTGCGCTTGACGCCGCCGAGGAGGGCGAGGGCGTCGATCTCGGCGTCGGTCTCCGCCGGGCCTTCGCGGCGGCTGCGGCGGAAGACCTCGGACACGAGGAGGTTGAGCCCCACGACCACGAGGATCACCGGCCAGATGTAGTCGAAGTCGAACTCGGCGACGTCGAGCACGTCGGCCAGGAGCCAGGCGCCGACCAGGGCGAGCAGCAGGCCGAAGACGCGGCCGCTGCCGGGCTGCGTCATCTTGATCAGCCCGACCAGGATCAGCAGGGCGGGCCAGAAGCGCAGGTAATCCCAGGCCAGGAGGACCCCCATGTTGTCGAGGATCAGCAGCGACCCGGCCAGCAGGGCGAAGAGCCCGAGGATCAGGCGCGGGGTGAGGCGGAAGCCGAGGGAGTCGGCGTCGTTGTCGGTGCTTTTCATCGTCTCTCTCTCCGTTCGCGGGACGGCGGGATCGCCGCCCGCGAGACACGGTACGGCGGCGCGGCCCGCCCGGCGCGGCGCGGCCGGCGAACGGTGGTCGGCGGCCGGTGAACGGCGCCGGCGGGCGCCTCACGCCGGCTCGCGGAAGACGAACCGCTGATAGAGAAAGGCGAGCAGGAGCAGCGAGATCCCCAGCCCGAGGAACGAGAGCACCCGGTAGAGATCGGTCAGACCGGCGGTGTCGAAGAGGAAGACCTTGACGACCGCGAGGCCGGTGACGGCGAGCGAGGCGTAGCGCAGCGGGCGCACGCGCCGCGCAATGCCGAGTACCAGGAGCAGGATGCCGAAGAGCAGCCAGGCGGCGGAGTAGGCGTACTTCTCGGCCGCGGTGGCGGGCTCGTCGTCGAGGAAGGTGCCGTGGAAGGCCTGCGCGACCTCCAGAGTGACGAGCAGGAAGAGCAGGACGAGCGCGCCGGTGGCATGGAAGACGGCGAGCCCGCCCTCCTCGCGCCGGCGCAGCTCGCGGCTGGTCAAGGCGGCGAGGAGGGCCGGCACCCCGTAGACCCAGAGCAGGAGGTTCACGACCGGGGTCGCGCCCACCGGCTCGTGGTTCCACAGCGGGTTGACGAGAACGCCGGGCGCGGCGAGCGCCGTCGCGAGCCCGAGGGCGCCGATCAGCGCGCCGCCGGCCGCAACGCTGCGCAGCGGCAGGCGCCGCGTCAGCGCGTAGAGGCCGAGCCCGAGGAGGAGCCAGGCCACGGCGTAGCTCCCCCACTCGGCGAGGCCCGGCGCGGCGCCGTCGAGCCAGGTACCTCGGTAGGCCTGCCGCAACTCGAGCGTCACGAGCAGGAAAAGGAGCAGGAGCCCCGCCGACTCGCACAGCGTGGCGAGCCCCGGCTCGTCGCGCCGGCGCAGCCCCCGGCTGGCGACGGCGGTGAGCACGGCGGGAGCGCCGTAGACCCAGAGGAGGAGGTTGGCGACCGGCGTGGCGCCGACCGCCTCGTGGTTCCAGAGTGGGTTGACGAGCAAGCCGGGCCCCACGACCGCCGTGCCGAGGCCGAGCAGGATGAAGAGCACGCTGCCGTCCGCCAAGCTGCGCCACGGCAGGCGCCGCGCCGCCGCCTGGAGTCCCAGCCCCACGAGCATCCAAGCCACCACGTAGCTCCCCCACTCGGCGAGGCCCGGCGCGGCGCCGTCGAGCCAGGTGCCGTGGTAGGCCTGGCGCACTTCGAGGGTCACGAGCAGGAAGAGCAGGACGAGCGCGCCGCCCTCGCCCGCCGTCGCCAGGCCGTCCTCGCCGCGGCGCCGGAACGCGCGGGCGGCGACCGCCGCCAGGACGGCCGGGGCGCCGTAGATCCAGAGCAAGAGGTTGACGACCGGCGTGGCGCCCACCGCCTCGTGGCTCCAGAGCGGGTTGCCCACGACTCCGGAACCGCCGACGGCGCCCAGCAGCCCCAGGCCGGCGATCAGCGCGCCTCCCTGCTCGAGGCGCTCGAAGCCCAGGCGCCCGCCGGCGGCGTAGAGCGCCAGGCCGAGGAGCAGCCAGGCGACGGTGTAGGTCGCCCACTCGACGAGACCCAGCTCGCCCGCCGCCAGCCGTGCCGGGTGGAAGCCTTGCCGCACCTCCAAGGTGACGAGCGCGAAGGCGAGCGCCGCGGCGATCGTCTCGAGACCGGGGGCGAGTCGTCCGGGGCCGAAGATGCGGTCGCGCCGCGCCAGCCCCGCGGCGGCGAGGAACGCCAGCAGCGGCACGCCGTAGCCGTAGAGCAGCCAGTTGACGACCGGCCGGGTGCCGATCGGGTAGGCGAGGACCTCGGGGTTCAGCAGGCGGACGGCGACGCCGACGGCGAGCGCCGCGGCGAGCTGGCGCAGCACCGACAGGCGGAAGCGCCCGGCGAGCCAGACCAGCGCCGGCACCTCGAGCGCCCAGGCGACGGTCCACCAGGCGCGCTCCAGCTCGAGCGCCACCGCCAGGCTGACGAAAGCGGTCACCGCCACGGCGAGCGCGGCGAGGGCGGCGCCGAGGGGGTCCTCCTCGGCGTCGGCGGCGCGCGCGCGCCGGCGCGCGACGGGCACCGCCGCGACCAGGTAGAGGCCGGCCACGATCAGCGCCAGCGCGCTCCAGGAGAGCCCGAAGGACCGGCCTTCGACCGTCGCCCAGGCGAGGACGGAGAAGGCGAGACCGGAGGCCGCGGAGAGGGTCGTCCAGCGCGCCGGGCGCACGGCGCCGAAATGCGCCGCATAGCTGCCGGCGGCGCAGAGGCCGCCGATGAGGAGCGCGGTCCAGACGAACCGCGCTTCCTGCTCCGGTCTCACGTCGTACCCCCAGACGGCGAGCAGGGCGAAGGCCGCGCCGGTCCCCAGCCAGGCGAGGCCGTGCAGCTCGTCTCGCATCCGGGCGAGCACCAGGCAGGCCGCCACCAGCACCCCCTGGAACGCCCACTCGCGCGGCGTGTGATCGGCGCGGGCGGTCACCAGGGCCATGGTCACCACGGCACCCGCGGCGGCGAGCGCGGGCTGCCGCCAGCTGGCTTCCGGGCCGCCGGCGGCGCCCTGGACGACGACGACCGCCGCCACCATCCCGACGAGGAACAGCGCGAGCCAGAGGGCGTCACCGGGCGCGAAGGTCCCCGCCAGCCAGAGCAGGACCCAGCCCAGGCCGCCGGCGAGCGCCAGCTCCGGCAGCCAGGGCCAGCGCCGCTGGCGGGCCGCCGCCAGGAGCCCCGCCTGGAGCAGCAGCAGGTAGCCGAAGACGACGCGCGCGTCCGGGTCGGGCGTGCCGACGAGCGCCGGGGTCAGGAAGCCGCCGACCAGGCCGACGAGCGCCACGATCGCGCCCTGGCGCAGCGCCAGCAGCACGCCCAGCCCCGCGGTGAGCCCCAACAGCGCGAAGCCGAGGGCGGGCGGAATGAGGTGGTAGAGGTTGGTGCCTGCGAGCCAGGCGGCGAAGAGGACGGCGATGCCGGCCGCGGAGAGGGCCGAGGCGATGCGCTCCGTGCGGCGGCGCAGCGCCTCGCCGGCGCCGAGGAGCGCGGCGCCGAAGGCGACCGCCAGGGCGAGACGCACCGGCGGGCCGATCCACCCCTGATCGACCGAGTACTTGACGAGGAAGGCGCCGGCGAGAGCGAGGGCGACGGCGCCGATCCAGACGAAGGCGCGGGCGCCGAGGCGCTCCTCGAAGCTGACCGCCGGCGCGGGCGGGGCCGGGGGCGGAGGGGAGATGGGCTGCGCAGGAGGCTGGGTGAGGAGGACGGACGGGACGGCGGCCGGCCGGGCGGCGCGTGGAGCGGCGGCGGGCGAAGCAGCGGCGAAGGACGCGAACGCGGGCGGAGCAACGACGGGCGACGGGGCGGAAGGCGGCGCGGCCGCGGGCGGTGCGGCGCGGGGCGGAGCGACGGCCGGAGGCGCGGGCGCCGGCGCGGGGAGACGCGGTGGCGGGGCGGCCGCCGCGGGCGGCGCCGGATCGACGACGCGAGGCTCCGGCGCGGCGGCCGGAGCGGGCGCCTCGGCAGGATGCACCGCTGCCTCGGCCGGCGCTGCCGTCTCCCGCGTCGGCGCGCCCGGCCGGAGCTGGAGCTGCTTGAGCTGCGCGGCCAGCGACCAGATCTCGGCCCGGAGAGCCTCCAGCTCGGCGCGCAGCTCGTCGGCCGTCTGCCGGGCGACGCGCGCATCGCGCAGGGCGATGAAGGCCAGGGCCGTGGCGAAGACGCCGAACAGCAACACTACTCCGCGCTCCCCATCGCGCACCCCCCGCGCGTCGCCGCGGACCGCGGTCCGAGCCGCAGCCGCCGGCGAGCTTCCAGTGTTTGATTCGAGCCGAGTCTAGCGCGCTGCCGTTTGGCGGTGGTCCGCCACCAGCTTCTCGACGACGCTCGGGTCGGCCAGGGTGGTGATGTCCCCCAGCTCCTCGTACTCGCCGGCGGCGATCTTGCGCAGGATGCGGCGCATGATCTTGCCCGAGCGGGTCTTGGGCAGGCCGGAGACGATCTGCACGCGGTCGGGGGTGGCGATGGGGCCGATCGCCGTCCGCACCTGCTCCTTGAGCATGCCGGCCAGCTCCTCGGCGTCCCAGCGCTCGAAGTCCGGCTTGGGGTGGACGTAGGCGTAGATGCCGGTGCCCTTGATCTCGTGCGGGAAGCCGACGACCGCGGCCTCCGCCACCGCCTCGTGGGCGACGAGCGCGCTCTCGATCTCGGCCGTGCCCAGCCGGTGGCCGGAGA
>DATLOC010000014.1:0-58619 GCA_035536455.1 Thermoanaerobaculia bacterium
CCTCGCGAATCTCCTCGTCCGAAACGACGAGCGTTTTGGGCACGCCTTCGACCAGATCGCGACCCTTGATCTCCATCGTCATCTCGTCGTCGAGCGGGAAGGCAGAACCGATCTCCATCTTGACCTGCTCGGCCGTGCGCTCACCGATCAGCAGGTTGTACTTGCGCTTGATGGACTGAATGATCGCGTCGTCCATCTCGTTGCCCGCTACCCGAACCGAGCGCGAGTAGACGATGCCGGCGAGCGAGATAACGGCCACGTCGGTGGTTCCTCCGCCGATGTCGACGATCATGTTGCCCGAGGGCTCGGTGATCGGCAGCCCCGCCCCGATCGCCGCCATCATCGCCTGCTCCACCAGGAACACCTCGGAGGCGCCGGCGCGCATCGCCGAGTCGCGCACCGCGCGCTTCTCGACCTGGGTGATCTCCGACGGCACGCCGATGACGATCCGCGGGTGGACGTACATCTTCCGCCCGTGGGCCTTCTTGATGAAGTGCTCGAGCATCCGCTCGGTGACCTCGAAGTCGGCGATGACGCCGTCCTTCATCGGGCGGATCGACTCGATGTTGCCGGGAGTGCGGCCGAGCATCTCCTTGGCCTCGATGCCCACGGCCTCGATGCGGTTGGTCAGCTTGTTGATGACGACGACCGACGGCTCGCGCACCACGATCCCCTGCTTGGCCGCGTAGATCAGCGTGTTCGCGGTGCCGAGGTCGATCGCGAGGTCCTTCGAGAAATGGCGTAACAGAGATGCGAACGGCATGCGGGCTTTCCGCCCCTCCTCCGGACGTTTGGGTCGGTCGCCGCCTCGCGGCGGCGGCGGAATCGTGAGGCTTCGGACGGCTCCTGTCTAGTGCGCGGTCCTACGGGTTGGCGACGAAGACCCGCCGCTGCAGCGTCGTTTCGTTGCCGGAGCCGTCGCGGGACTTGACCTCGATCAGGCTCCAGCCTTCCTGGGTGAGCTGTACCGGTTTGGTGAAGGAGCCGTCCGCCTCGACCTTGACCAGCTCGCCGTTGATCGCCACCTCGGACCCCGGCTCGGTCCGCCCGCCGACGATGAAGATCGTACCGTAGGACTGCACCGCCGCGAGGTCGAGGCGCGGCGCGGTCGTGTCGCCGCCGTCGCCGTGGGCGGCGCCGGGGAAGGCGGTCACCCGGAAGCTGCGCGGCGCGCTCCACGGGCCGCGGGCGCCGTCGCGCCCTACCGCCGCCACCCGCCACTGGAAGCTCCCCTGCCCGCGGACGCCGAGGGTGGCGGTCGTCTTGGTGCGCTGCGGGGCGTCGATGACGTTGTCGGTGAAGAACTTGTTGCGCGACACCTGGAGGACGTAGCGGGCGGCCCCCGGCACCGGCTTCCAGGCCAGGCCGAGCCGCTCGACCCGCCGCATGTCCACCTCCAGGTTCTCGGCCGGCTTGAGGGGCTCGGGGCGGCCGGGGAGGCGCCGCGTCGCCGACAGGCGCCCGGCGCGCTCGGTCACCTGCTCGAGCTCGCCGACCTCCCGCCGCTCCCCCTCCGGCGAGGAGATCTCCATGCCGCCGCGGAAGGTGCCGAAGCGCCCGCGGCGCGACGGCAGCTCGTAGGCGACGAAGGCCTCCGAGTCCTCGGCGACCCGCGCCGCGGCGCCGGGGGTCTTGACCAGGCTGGCGCGAGTCGAGGTGCTCAGGTCCACCCAGCCGTAGTCCATGCCGATCTCCTGCTCGCCGTGCGGGCCGACGGCCGCCGTCGGGGTGACCACGAACTGGGTGTTGGGGCGGACGGTGTAGAGGGTGCCGTCGAGGAAGCGGATCTCGGCCGAGCCGGAGCCCGAGGTGCGCACCGAGTCCCCCTGCTGGAGGGGCATGCGGTTGCGCGCCTCCTCCCAGCCGCCGGCGGCGCTGCGCCGCACCTCCACCCCCCCCTGGAGCGAGATGAACTGCCCTTCGCCGGCGGCGCCGGGCAGCGCCAGCGCCTCGAAGATCGCGCGCAGCGCCCCGACGCTGCGCCGGCCGCTGTCGCGGGCGGCGCGGTAGGCGCCGCGCCCGTACTCGGCCTGCGCCTGCTGGTAGTCCTGGTAGGCGGTCTGGTACTCCTGGCGCACGTCGGCGAGCTTCCCGGTCTCTCCCTGCAGGCGCTGGATGAGGCTGCGCGACTCCTCGATCAAGCGCGCCGCCTCCCGCTCCACCACCCCCTCCTGCCAGGCCCGATACAGGCCGAGGGCGAGGAAGGCCAGGACCCCGAAGAGGAAGAGGAAACCGAGGCCGCGGAGCGTATCGACCGAGAGGGTGTACCACTGCCGTCTCCGGCGGCGGTGGCGCTGGGGCAGCAAGGGCGGGCTCCGTGGGAAATGCGGTTGGATCGAAGCCCGGCAATATATCACGGCGTGCTAGAGTACTCCGTCCTCGCCGGCCGGCGGGGGAGGAGATTCAACCAACATGCTCAAGACGTTCCGCGCCAACCTCAAGGTGCTCTCTCCGGTCCTCTGGATCGTCATCGCCGTCTTCGTCCTCGCCATCTTTTACGACTTCGGCTCGATCAGCACCACCGCCGCCGACGGCGGCGACAACGCCGCCACCGCCGGGCCGCACCGGGTGACGATGAACGAGTTCCGCAGCGCCTACGCCAACGCCGAGCGCCAGTACCGCGAGATGCTCGGCGAGCGCTTCGATCCCGAGATGATGCGCAACATGGGCCTGCCGCTGCAGATCCTCAACGACCTGGTCGGGCAGAAGATCCTGCTCGCCGAGGCGCGCGAGCTGGGCCTGGCCGCCACCGACGCGGAGGTGCGCAAGGCGATCCTCGACATCGGCGCCTTCAAGGACGAGACCGGCGCCTTCATCGGCGAGGAGCGCTACGCCGAGACCCTCCGCCGCATGCGGATGGACCCCGCCACCTTCGAGCAGGACATCCGCGACTCGATCGTCCTCGAGAAACTGCAGAAGACCCTCGAGGCCAACGTCTACATCGGCGACAAGGACGTCGAGCGCGCCTACCGCGACGAGGTCGAGAAGGCGAAGGTCCGCTACGTCCGCGTGCAGCGCGGCATGGAGGGCGAGCTGCCGGTCACGCCGCAGGAGCTCCAGGCCTACTTCGAGAGCAACAAGGACCGTTTCCGCCTACCCGAGCAGCGCCAGATCGCCTACCTGCTGGTCGACGCCGCCAAGCTCGCGGAGCGGGCGAAGCCTTCCGAGCAGGAGGTGCGCGGCTACTACGACGAGCACGCCGACGAGTACGCCCACGAGGAGGAGGTGCGGGCGCGGCACATCCTGGTGATGGCCGACGACGACACCCCCGACGCGGCCGCCCGCGCCAAGGTCGAGGCGGCGCGGCGGCGGATCGAGGCGGGCGAGCCCTTCGCCAAGGTGGCCGCCGAGGTCTCCGAGGACGCCTCGAACAAGGACCGGGGCGGCGACCTCGGGTTCTTCGGCCGCGACCGGATGGTCAAGGAGTTCGCGGACGCCGCGTTCGGCGCCGCGCCGGGCACGCTGGTCGGGCCGGTCAAGACCGAGTTCGGCTACCACCTGCTCGAGGTGCAGGAGAAGCGCCCCGCCGGCAAGACCCCCCTCGCCGAGGTGCGGCCGCTGATCGAGGCACGCCTGTCGGCGGAGAAGGTGCAGGAGCAGGCCCGCGCCCGGGCCGAGGGTCTGGCCCGGCAGCTGCGCGAGAAGGGACCGAAGCGGCCGGAGGACGTGCAGGCCCTGGTCGCCGGCGACCCGGCGGTGCGCTTCGGCACGGCGCCGCCGATCGGGCCGCAGGACCCGGTCCCCGGCCTCGGCCGCGCCCCGGCCCTCAACACCGCCGCCTTCGCGGTCGAAGAGGGCGGCGTGTCGGAGGCGGTGCAGGTGCCCGGCGGCTGGGCGGTCGTCTGGGTGCAGGACGTCGTCGACTCGCGGGTGCCGGCGCTGCCGGAGGTCGAGCCGCAGGTGCGCGCGGGCCTCCTCGCCGAGAAGCAGAAGGAGGCGGCGCGGCAGCGCCTGGCCCAGGCCAAGCAGCAGATCGCGCGGGGGAAGACCTTCCCCGAGGTGGCCGCCGAGCTCGGCGTCAGCGTCGAGGAGAGCGGCGAGTTCGGGCGCGACGGCGTGATCACCGGCCTGGGCACCAGCCCGGAGCTCGCCAAGGCGGCGCTGGAGATGCAGGTCGGGCAGGTCGGCGGGCCGGTCGCCGACGCCAACGGCGCCATCCTCTTCCAGGTCGTCGAACGGAAGCGCTGGGACCCGGCCGAGTTCGCCAAGGCCAAGGCGGCGACCCGCGAGCGGCTGGAGCGCGACCAGGTCGGGCGCCTCATGCAGGCGCTCATCGAGCAGCGCCGGCGCGACCTCGACCTGCGCTACAACCAGGACCTGCTCGAGGCGCTCGGCATCACCGCCGAGGCGCAGGCGAGCTGACGCCGCCCGCCGCCGCGCCTTGATCGGCTACCTCAAGGGGACGCTGCTCAAGGCCACCCCTGATCGCCTGACGCTCGACGTCCAGGGGGTGGGCTACGAGGTCCACGTGCCGCTCTCCACCTGGTACGAGGTGGAGAAGAGCCGCGGCGCCGGCGGCCCCATCGGCCTCCACGTCCACACCCACCTGCGCGAAGACGGCATCGCCCTCTTCGGCTTCTGGACCGAGCGCGAGAAGCTCCTCTTCGAGCGGCTGATCGGCGTCTCGGGGATCGGGCCGCGCCTGGCGCGGGTGATCCTCTCCGGCCTGGCGCCGGAGGACCTCCTCGGTGCCATCGCCGCCGGCGACGTGGCGCGCCTCGCCACCATCCCGGGCATCGGCAAGAAGACCGCCGAGCGGATGGTGCTCGAGCTCAAGGAGAAGATGCAGGAGCTGGCCGCCGAGCTCCCCGGCCGCGCCGCCCCCGCCGACCAGGACGTGGTCTCCGCCCTGGTCAACCTGGGCTACAAGGCGGCACAGGCGGAGCGGGCGGTGGCCGAGGCGCGCCGCGAAAAGCCCGGCGCGGCGTTCCACGAGCTGCTGCGGTCGAGCCTCAACCGGCTGTCGCGGGCCTAGCGCGGCGTGCGCACCGTCACCGCGTTGCTGTAGGGCGAGAAGCCGGCGGCGTTGCGGGCGCGCAGGCGGTAGGTCGAGGCGGTGTCCGGGCGCAGGCCGGTCAGCCGCGCGGCGGTCGCGCCGGCCGGGACGACGAGCACCTCGCGCCACTTCTTCCCCACCTTCAGCTCGAGGCGGAAGTCGAGCTCGTTGGCGCAGACGTCGCGCCAGGTGAGCTCGATCGCCGTCGGCGCCACGGCCTTGCCGGCCAAGCCGGCCGGGGCCGCCGGGCGCGCGGCGGGCGCGGGCGGCGCCGGCGGGGGCGACCCCGCGCCGTAGACCGAGTTGGCGGCCAGCCGGTCGTCGTGCTCGAGGCGCGCGCCGCGCCCGTCCTTGTGGGCGACGCCGAACATCAGCGCCTCGCGCACGGTCGAGTGGCCGAAACCGAGCGTGTGCCCCAGCTCGTGGGCGAAGACCTCGGCCGCGCCGCTCGGGTTGTCGCGGAAGTAGCAGGCGCTGCCGTCGTTGGTCACGACGTCGCCCTCGACGATCTCGTGGTAGGCCTTCCCTCCCACGCTACGCGTCCTGCTGTCCATGAAGGCGACGCCGAGCGCGACGACGCCGCCCTTGGCGCAGTTGTAGCTGCCGGGCACGTGCGCGTTGCCCGGGTCCTCGAAGAGCACGCCGTTCGTGCCGTCGCTCTTGAGGAAGCCGCCGCTGGCGCTCGTCGTCCCGCCGTAGGCGTAGCCGATCCGGCTCGTCGCGTCGTCGCTCCAGGCGGCGAGCGCGGCGCGCAGCGCCGCGGCGGTCGCCTCCGCGCCGACGCCGGCGGGAAGCGAGGTGTTGAGCCGCCAGCTCACGCTGCCGCCGCCGTCGAAGCGGAACCAGCGCATCGGCACGCGGTCCGGCGTCGGCAGGGCGCTGAATGCCTCGACCGCGGATTGCGGTCCGCCGCCGGCGACGAGGTAATCGCCCTCCGCCTCGATGCCCGCCGCGCGGTCGGCGAGCCAGCGGCTGAAGCGCGCGAGGTCGCGCGCCGGGTCGGCGGCCGGAGCCAGCGGCCGCCCCTCGGCGAGGTCGCGCCGGGCCAGCGTCCGGCCGCCCTCGCGCACCGCGTGGAAAGCGCCCAGGAAGAGGTGCAGGACGCCGTAGCTGCCGTCGCGGTTGGGCACCAGGAACAGGAGCGCCCGCTCGCCCGCGACGAAGCGGGGCGCGCCGGAGACCCGCAGCTCGAAGTTGCCTTCCATCTCGCCGCCGGGCACCCGCACGACGACCGCGCTTCCCGGCAGGTCGCCCTTGACCACCTCGTCGACCTCGACCACGTAGTCGGTGGCGATGCCGGCGCGCGGCGGCGCCGGTCCGGAGTCGGTCACCCGCACGGCGGCGATGACGGCGGCCTGGTCGGCCAGCGTCGCGTCGCTCGGCATGACGTACGTAGCGGCCGCAAGCGGCGCGGCGGCCAGCGCGAAGAGCGGCAGGAACAGGGTGCGGAACGGTCTTCGAGTGGTCACGGCCCTCGCCTCCGGCGTGCGGCGCGGGGCTGTCCGGCCGCATCCGCAGGCTAGGGCGAGGGTCGCGGGCGCTTAATCGGCGGCACCCTGAAGATGCTGTGATCTATCGCTGTGGGGCCGTGGGCGGATGTCCTACAGGTCGCGGCATACAATTCCGACATGCTGCCCGCCGACCACCTCCTCTCGGGCGTCCCCGCGCCCGAGGACCTGGGGGTGGAGGCGACGCTGCGGCCGCAGCGGCTGGAGGAGTACGTCGGGCAGGCGCGCGTCCTCGACAACCTGCGCGTCTTCATCCGCGCCGCGCGCGAGCGGAAGGAGACCCTCGACCACGTCTTCCTCTTCGGCCCGCCGGGCCTGGGCAAGACGACGCTCGCGCACATCATCGCCAACGAGATGGGCGTGCCGATGCGCGTCACCTCGGGGCCGGTGCTGGAGCGGGCGGGGGACCTCGCGGCCATCCTCACCAACCTCGAGCCCGGCGAGGTGCTCTTCATCGACGAGATCCACCGCCTGGGGCCGACGGTCGAGGAGATCCTCTACCCGGCGCTCGAGGACTACCGCCTCGACCTGGTCATCGGCCAGGGCCCGGCGGCGCGCACCATGAAGATCGAGCTGCCGCGCTTCACCCTGGTCGGGGCGACGACGCGCGCCGGCCTGATCAGCGCGCCGCTGCGCGCCCGCTTCGGCATCGTCCACCGCCTCGACTTCTACCGCCCCGAGGAGCTGGCGCAGATCGTCCGTCGGTCGGCGAAGCTCCTCGGCGTGGCTATCGACGAGGAGGGCGCGCAGGAGATCGCCCGCCGCAGCCGCGGCACGCCGCGCGTCGCCAACCGCCTGCTGCGCCGCGTGCGCGACTTCGCGCAGGTCGAGCGGGCGCCCGCCGTGGACCTCGAGGTGGCGCGGCGGGCGCTCGGCCTCCTCGAGGTCGACGAGCACGGCTTCGACGACCTCGACCGCAAGATCCTGAGCACCCTCATCGAGCGCTACGACGGCGGCCCGGCCGGGATCAAGGCCCTGGCCGCCGCCCTCGGCGAGGACCGCGGCACGCTCGAGGACTTCTACGAGCCGTACCTGATCCAGGAGGGGTTCCTCCAGCGCAGCTCGCGCGGCCGCATCGCCACCCGCCGCGCCTACGAGCACCTGGGCTACAAGCCGCGCGGCGCCGGCACGCTGTTTTGAGGCGCGCCGTCCTTTTCGCCGTCGCGCTCGCGCTCGTCGGCTGCGCTCCGGGCGGCGCGGAGGAGGCGCCGGGGCGGGTGGCGGTGGACCGCGCGGCGCGCGCCGTCTCCTTTCCGGCGACGGTGCACGCCGGCGCCTTCCATCGGCGCGTGCTCGGGATGCCGGGCTATCACCTGGTCGTCTGGCGTGGCGGCAGCGCGGCCCCGGCGGCGCTCTTCCGCGCCGCGGTGACGGACGTGCAGGTGTTGGAGGCGCTGGAGTCGCTGGGCGCGAAGCCGGGCAACGCCCTGGGGATGAAGACGTGGGACGAGCGCGAGGACCCGCGCTCGCCGGCGCCGGAGCGGGTGATCGCGGGGCCGCCGGTGGAGGTGCTGGTGCGCGTGCCGGGCAGGAAGAAGCCGCTCGGGCTCGCCGAGATCCTCGAAGACCCCGGCCGCCGCGGCTTCGCCATGCGCTTCGGCGGTCACCGCGCGAACGTCCCGCAGTGGCACTCCGGCTGCGTCGTCTGCCTCTACTCCTGCCCAGGCAGCAAAGTCGGCAACGCCGCCTACACCGTGCGCGACTGGGTGGAGGGGACGACCAGCTTCCGCGTTCGGCGGGGGGTGCTGCCGCCGGACGGCACGGGGGTCACGATCACCCTGCGGCTGCTCCGAAGGTCGTAGCGGGGGGTAGCCGTGTTTCGTTTCCTGTCTGCGCTGATCTGCTTGGCTGCGAGCGGTTGTGCGTCGACGCCGCCTGGACTGAGTCCGTACCCGTTTACCCTCTTCTACGAAATCCACCTCGCAGACCCGTCTCCAGTTGACGTTTTTCTGCTCACCCCGACCTATTTCGTTATCCATGTCTCGAGCTCGGCCTCACCCGCCGCGGATGGCGGCGTCGTGGCGAGCGGCCGGATGGGCGTGCACTCGGCGGCCCGAATGATCCTCTTGGTCGCCGAGAGCGAAAGCTCGGTTCTTCCCTTCGTGCTCCCCCTGCCGTCACCGCTCGGGCCGCAACCGTGGAGCGACTGGCTGCACCCGAACTCCGGCCTCGTCCTGACTCCGGCGGAGACCGCGCAAATCCCGGAGGGGTTCCGCTTTCTCGGCGAGGCGCTGAAGGGCTCGCCACCGCCGCCTTCAGAGGCGATCCGACTGCGTGTCCGCGTCGGCGCCTGGAGCGAGTATCCCGGCGCTCGAGTCCTTCTCCCGCGCCGCCTCGACTGTCGCACCATTTGTGGTACAGTCTCACCGTGGCAGAAGGAGGCCCGGAACGCAAGGAGCCGATTCTGGGCGTGGTCTTCTACGGCACCGGCACCGGCAACGAACCAGTACGTCAGTGGCTCAAAGGCCTGAGGTGGGAGGACCGAAAGGCGATCGGCGAAGACATCAAGACGGCGCAATACGGCTGGCCGTTGAGAATGCCGCTCATCAGGAAGCTGGAGCCAAAGCTGTGGGAGGTTCGTTCGCACCTCACCCAAGGCATCGCACGAGTCATCTTCACCGTCGGCGACGGCGTGATGGTGTTGCTGCACGGCTTCGTCAAGAAGTCGCAGAAGACCCCGCTGGCAGACTTGAGGACGGCTCGGCAACGCCTGGCGGACCTAAGCGAGGAGTAGGGTGATGAAGAAGAAGCACATCGGCAGCGACTTCGACGATTTCCTGCGGGAGGAGCAGCTCCTGGAGGTTGCGGAGGCCACGGCTGCCAAGCGAGCGATCGCTTTCCAGATTGCCCGAGAGATGGAGCGCTGCAGGCTGACCAAGTCGGAGATGGCCATCCGCATGAAGACCAGCCGGCCGGCGCTGGAGCGGTTGTTGGATCCTGCCAATCCGTCGGTGACACTGTCCACCCTGGAACGGGCAGCATCGGCGGTCGGCAAAAAGCTCAAGATCGAGCTGGCGTAGGAGTCCGACTGTTGGTGCGCAGGGAGTAGAGTCCCTCCCCCATGCCCCTACGCCTATGGAGATGGTTCTTCACGGCGCTCGGGCTTCTGGCCCTTGCTTGCTCCCGGCCGCCCGATCCTCCTCCTCCGGCCGCGCCACCGGCCCCCCGCGCTTCGGAACGCCCGGCAAGCTTCGTCAACCGCGTTTGGAGGGTAGCCCGCTCATCGGCGGTCGCGGACGGCACCCTCTACGCGTTTCTCTCGGACGGTACCCTCGTGATCACGTCGCCGGGCAACAAGCCCATGGTCGGCTCCTGGTCCCGATCGGAAGACGGCCTCGTCATGGTCGAGGAGGCCATCCCGTACCGCGTCGACATCCTGACGCTCGACGACGACGAGTTCGTCATCCGGAGCCATAACCCGGGCGCTCCTGTCGATATCGCGATGGTGCCCGCGGACTCGGTCGATACGCCTTGACCCATGACCGAGAACAAACGAACGGTAGAGAAGTACATGGAGGGCTTCAGGAGAAGCGACCATGAGCTGATCCTGTCTTGCCTGACTGATGACATCGAATGGGAGATGCCTGGCGCGTTCCACTTGATTGGCAAGGAAGCCTTCGACAAGGGAATCGAGAACGACGCGTTCGTCGGCAGCCCCACCATAACCATCACGCGAATGACCGAAGAGAACGATGTCGTCGTCGCGGAAGGCTCAGTGCGCACCCAGAGACGGGCCGGCGGTTTCCTGAGCGCAGTGTTTTGCGACGTCTTCGTCATGCAACGCGGCAAGATCAAGCGGTTGGTTACGTATCTCGTGGAGATCAAATGATGATCGCCCGGGACGCCATGCTCCCTCTCGACTGGAAGCCGATCCCGCAGGACGCGGGCGGGCCGTTGTTCCCGGTCCTCTATCAGGCCGCGGCGGGCGGCGGCACGCTGGCGCTCGCCGTCCACGACCGGCAGCGCGGGGCTGGAGTGGGGCTAACGGCGGTGCCGGCGGCGATCGCCGGCTCCCTCACCTGGCGCCGGCTCGAGTCCTCGCACGGCGGCCCCCGCTACCCCGACTTGTTCGGCGCCGCGGCCGCCGGCGGCACGCTGGTGGCCGCCGTGCAGAACCCCGCCGGCGAGGAGCCGGGCGCCGGCGCGGCCCTCGCCTTCGTGCCAGCCCCCGCGGTCGGCCGGTTGGACTTCCAGCGGGTCACGCAGAACCGCGGCGCCGGGTTCCCCGAGCTGTTTTGCGCCGCGCTGCCGCAGGGCGCCCTGCTGGCGGCCGTCCACGACCCCCGCAACGGGGTCGGCGTCGGCCTCGCGTGGGTGACGGCGCCGACGAGGACCCTCGGCTGGTCGCGGGTCGACCAGAGCCCCAGCGGCCCCCGTTTCCCGCGGGCGTTCAGGGTCCCCGCCCCGGGCGGCATGCTGGTGCTCGCCGACCTCGAGCGGGAGGCCGGCACCGGCGCCGGCCTCGCCCTCGTCTCCGGCGCCGTGGCCCGGCTGGACTGGGAGCAGCTCGACCAGGTCCAGAGCGGCCCCCGCTTCCCCCGACACTTCCACGCCCCGGCCGAAGGCGGCAGGCTGTTCCTCTCCCTGTTTGACAAGCCGGAAGGGGTAGGCGTGGACCTGGCGTACCTGGCCGGCGGCTAGCGGGAACGCCGCCCCGTCAGGACGGCTCGAGCGGTAAAGAGCCGTTACCGCGGCGAATGCTCGCTGAGCTCCGCCGGTTGTCGGAGCGGCGCCGCGGGACGCTCGCGGCGCGGCGGGAGATGTGGTCGCAACGCCTGCGGATAAGGGAGCGGGCGGCGCGGATATATCCTCGGGCGTTCCGGATACATCCGCGCCGCTTCCGGATACATCCTCAGGCGCCCCGGATACATCCGCGGCGCTTCCGGATACATCCGCGGGCGCTCCGGATATACCCGCGGCGCTTCTGGATACATCCTCAGACGCTCCGGATATATCCGCGGCGCTTCCGGATATATCCCCCGCGCTTCCGGCAATATCCGCAGGCCTCCCCGACCACATCTTCGGGCCCCGGGGGAGCATCTCCCGGCCCTCCGGTGACCTCCCGAGAGGACGAGGAAACGTTTCCGGTCGCCTCGGCGATATCCCGGGGTGCCGCCGGAGCATCTGCGGTCCCGCCGCCGGCCGAAAACGGACCTCCTCCGGCTCCGCGGCGGCCGCCGCCAAGCCCGCGGCACTCGCCGCCGTCCAAAAGGCGATCGCCGCCGGCCGAAGGGTGACCACCGCCAGCCCCGCGACGCTCGCCGCCAAGCCCGCGGCACTCGCCGCCGTCCGAAAGGCACACGCCGCGGTCCGAAAACCTAACCGCCGCCGTCCGCAAGGTGATCGCCCCCAGCCCCGCGGCGCCCGCCGCCGAGCCCGAGGCGATCGCCGCCGTCCGAAAGGCGTACGCCTCGGTCCGAAAGGCCACCACCGCCAGCCCTGCGGCGCTCGCCGCCGAGCCCGAGGCGATCGCCGCCGTCCGAAAGGTGACCGCCGCCAGCCCCGCGGCGCCCGCCGCTGAGCCTGCGGCGCTCGCCGCCGTCCGAAAGGCGTCCACCGCCGGCTCCGCGGCGCCCGCCGCCGGTCTCGCGGCGACCCTCCCCGCCTAGGCGCGGTTCAAACCGCCCGGATCACCAGCTTCCCCGAGCGCACCTCGACCTCGACTCCTCGCCCCACCTCGAACCCGGCCGCCCGCAGCCACCCCCCGGAGAGTCTCAGGTAAGGAGCCGCCCCCGCCGGCTGCCACCGCGCCGACACCGTCCCGGCCCGCCGCCCCGCCGCCCGCGCCCGCCGGCGGCGCTCCCTCAGCTCCTCCCCCCGCGCCTCCTCGCGGAGCGCGACACCCCCCGCCGCCTGCTCGTGCAGCTCGAGCAGCCGGTGGTCCTCGGCGGAAAACGGATCGGGGTAAGGGATGTAGGGGCCGGAAAAGGGGCCGGGCTGGGCCGGCAGACGGCGGTTGCTACACTTCGTCCCACGGCTGGACATGGAGCTAACCCTCCCTGTCTCGTCGAGGGCGCGGCAGAGCTGCAACTCTGTCGTGCCCGCTTTCACCTCTCGGTCCGAGAACTCGGCTCAGGCCGGCTTCACGCGCCTTGTGATTCTCCCCGTACGCCGAACTTACGCTATCAGCCGCGTTCCATTCAGTCAACGCTGAACGAGTTCCCTAGCCATCTGCCCGCGAAATGCAGAGCCGGAGTCACCCCGCCGAATGCCACCGCGCCGAACCGTCCCCGCCGCCGCCGGTGTCGCATTTGCTCACCTTCCCGGCCGAGCTTCACACAATTGTGCATGGACAACCCGCTTTCACCTTGAGCCACCACGATAGTAGGATGATCTCGATGTCGGACGAGCACTCCGAGCTGGTTACTCTAAGCCTGAATGAGGCCGTGCTTGTCGGCGATCACCTATGGGAGTTGCCGTCATGGCACACTTACTGGGGAAGATTTGTTTATCCCCTGCTTGTCGCCAACTCACAACGCCGCCTGTTTCCGCTCGGAACAGCGTTTGCCTTCAGCAATTTGGGCCATGTTCTCACCGCCCGCCACAATCTCGAAGAAGCCTTACGGAAGCATCATCCCAATGCGGAGCAGTTTGTCCGACAGGGGATGGAGGCAGCAAGAAGCGGAGGTGGTCTAGAACACACGCATCTGGCGATTTTTAGCCAAGGGCCGAATCCGCGACTGGGCGATATAAGTTTAGATCTCCGCGTATTCAGCAGTATCCACGCCGCCCCGCCGACAGATCTGCTTATCGGGAGCATACTTGCCGACGACTCCTCCGCCTTGGTGCCGACTATGCATCCACTGATCACTTTCGCTCCACCGCGAATTGGTGAGATCGTGCGCTGCGTTGGCTACACGGATATGACTGTGCCGGAAGGCGGCTTGTCGATTGATGACATCCGCGAGGGTCGACTCAACCCTTATGAAGCATACGGTCATCGCCTAATCGTTGCGGTTGGCCGTGTAAAAAACATCTTCATCGAGAGGCTCGCAAGGGGATTCGTCGAGGGGCCGTGCTTCACTATCGACGTTGACGTACCTCATGGCCTAAGTGGCGGCCCGATCCTGCGTAGCGATGGGGCCGTCTGCGGTGCAGTCTACTCGGGCGCGGGTACGTTCTTTGATTCACCTACTACGGTCGGGGCGCTTCTCTACCCCATTTTCCTTCTCCCGCTCTCGTTCGGAATTTCAATGGCCAACGGTGTTGTGCTGATGAAAGCTACCGAAAGGCCAATCGCCGAACTCGTAGCTACTCAGGCAATTCGCACCGACGGGACAGAGGAAGAGCAGCTTGTACCCCCACACCTCTACCGTCGATCTCCTGAGTAATCCCCAAGATCTGCCAGATCGTCGAAGTGTACCCGCAGCTCGCGGCCCGCACCTATGAAGTGCACCCGGAGGTTTCTTTCACTGCGTGGGGGGGCCAGCACATGGCCCACCATAAAAGGACATCTCTCGGGAAGCAGGAACGCCAGATGCTCATTGCCCGCCAATTCGGCCCCAATGTGTTTTCCGGTCTGCGGGCAGACTCTGCTGTGCGCCTGCCGGAGGATGACGTTGCAGACGCATTCGCCGCGCTATGGTCTGCAGATCGAATTCGCAGGGGTGTCGCCTCTAGGCTTCCCGACCACACTGTGCTGGATGCTTCTGGATTCCCCATGAACATTTGGTACTGAACGCCTTCGAGACATCTCAGGTGGGCTCGAGCGGCTTCGCAGGGTTGGGCTCGGTCGCCGGTTTTCCCGCGCGCTGGGTCCGCCGCTTGAGCAGCCAAGGCGCCAGGACGACGGCCGCAAAGAGGAGCAGGCGCCCGAGTCCCGCCCCCTCCCCCTGCTCCGCCCAGCCCTCCAGGAGGCCGCGCACGGCGGGCCAGGCCCAGAGGGCGAGGACGATCGGCAGGCTGGTCTTCGCGAGCTTCCCCGCCCACTGGCCGCCGGGACGGAGCGGCTCGTTCTTGGGAGGGGCGGGAGTGCTCATCGCCCGGCTCACCCGGTGCGCATGAAGTGCCAGCGGAGGTCGCCTTCGAGGGGGCGGAAGACCTCGGACTGGATCTGCGGGGCGAAGCGGCGGAGGAGCGACGTCAGGTGCTCGCCGCGGGCGGCCAGCTCGAGGGCCTCGGCGGCGTCGGTGCCGCCTTTCGAGATGTAGGTCTGCCAGACCGCCTGGCGCACCGAGATCGAGCCCATCGAGACGTTCGGCAGGCGGGCCACGCCGGCCTTCAAGATCGAGATCTTCCCCTTCAGGCTCCGCTCGTCGTCCATCGGCTGCCGCTGCCAGGGGGTGTAGGGCTTCGGCACCAGGACGTTGACGCCGAGGTGGATGTGGCCGATGACGCCGGTCTTCGCCGCCTCCTCCAGCATCACGGCGCGGCAGCGGGCGGCGAGCTCGAGGATGCCGTGGACGTCGTCGAGGGTTTCCTCGGGCAGGCCGATCAGGAAGTAGAGCTTGAGCTGGGTGAAGCCGTGGCGGAAGATCAGCCGCACCTTCTCGAGCAGCAGGTCGTTGGGGATGGGCTTGCCCATCTTGACCCGCAGCTCGTCGGTGCCGGTCTCGGGGGCGAGGGTGATCGAGCGGTCGCCCGAGGCGTGGAGCGCGGCGAGCACGCCTTCGGTCACCGCCGGGATGCGGATCGAGGAGACGGCGGTGCGGAAGCCCAGGCCGTTGGCCTCGCGCAGGATGCGCTCGATCTCCGGGTGGTCGCCGACCGCGGTGGCGACGAAGCCGAGCTGGTCGGTGACCGAGCGGGCGCGGTCGAGGGAGTCGAGGATCGCCTCGGTCGGGTGCCAGCGGAACTTGCCCATGCCAAAGGTCGCCCAGCAGTACTTGCACTTCTCGGGGCACCCGCGCGACATCTCGATCAGGAACTTGTCGGCGAACTCGGTGCGCGGGGTGACGATCGAGGTCGTCGGCAGATTGCCGCCGTCGCGCATCTGCTCTTCGGTGAGCTCCAGCTTGCGCAGCTTGGGGAGGCCGTCGCCGTCCGCCTCGGGGCGGTGGACGGCGGGGACGTAGAAGCCGGGCTCGCCGGCGAGGCGCGCCACGACCGCCTCGCGGTCGGCTTCCTCTTCGAGCGCCGAGAGGAGGGCCGGCAGGACGTTTTCGGCGGCGCCGAGCGCGAAGACGTCCACGAACTCGGCCATCGGCAGCGGGTTGATGGCGGCGCAGGAGCCCCCCATGACGATGACCGGGTCCCAGGGGCGCCGCGCCTCGCGCCGCAGCGGGATGCGCGCCCGGTCGAGCATCTGGAGGAGGCCGACGTAGTCCTCCTCGAAGGAGACCGAGAAGGCGACGCAGCCGAACTCGTCGAGCGCGCGGCCGCTTTCGACCGAGAGCGGCATGCCCTCGCCGTCGGTGAAGAAGCGCTCGCACGACCAGTCGGGGCGGCCGTGGACCAGCTCGTAGACGCGCTGGAAGCCCAGGCTGGACATCCCGATGTGGTAGCTGTTGGCGTAGGCCAGGGCCAGCCGCCACCGCCCGTGGGGCGAGAACGCCTCGACCGCGCGCTCCAGGGCGCGGTGCGAGGACCAGTCGTGGGCGGCGGGCTTCTTCATCGCAAACCTTGATTGTACGCCGGGGGGCCCGGCCCCCCACCGAAACGGCCCGGGGCCCGCGAAAATGCCTCGTCCGGGGCTCGGGGCGCTAGGGACGGAGGGTGCCGGCGACTTCGAGGGTGACGTCGACGGTCTTCGAGACCCGCAGCAGGAGGAATCTCGGGTCGTCGAGGCCCCAGTCGACGTAGGGGATGGGTGAGGTTGCCGCGGGCGGTGACGCGGTCGTTCAGCCGCCCGCCAGGGCGTAGAGGATGCGCAGCGCCCCGCCGGCCCCGAGGGCGCGCGGCGGCAGGGCTCGGGCGTGGATGCCGAGGATGCGGCCGAAGAAGGCGGGGTCGGCGGCGAGGGTGCGCAGCGCCCGGGCGCGCAGCCGCGGGCGGCGGGAGAGGGCGAGCGCCAGGCGGGTGGTGGCGTTGGGCAGCCGGCGCAGCCGGCGGTGGGCGGCGCCGTAGCGCGCCAAGTCGCCGGCGGCCAGGGCCTCGGCCAGCGCCCGCGCTTGGTGGAGGGCCACGGCGATCCCCTCGCCGGTGATGGCGTCGAGATAGCCGGCGGCGTCGCCGACCAGCGCCACCCGCCCGCGCCAAGTGCGCCGCACCCGCTGCTCGAGGGGGCCGGCGCCGCGGTCGCGCGAGGCCTCGGGGGCGCCGGCCAGGCGCGCGGCGAGCGGCGGGAAGCGCGCCAAGAGGTCGTCGAAGCCGGCCGCCGCGCCGCTCCAGAGGCAGGCCACGCCGACCAGGTCGGCGGCGACCGGCGAGACGTAGGCCTCGCAGCCCGGCCCCCAGTAGACCTCGACGTAGTCGCTCCAGGGGGCGATCCGGAAGTGGCGGCGGACGCCGAAGCGGCGGCGCGGCGCCGGCGCCGCGGCGAGCCCGGCCCAACGGCGGACGCGGGAGAGGAGGCCGTCGGCGCCGACGATCCAGCGCGCCGCTAGCGGCCCGCGGTCGGTCTCGATGCCGTCGGGGCGCAGGGAGCGCACGGTCGTCTCCCAGTCGAGCTGCGCCCCGGCCTCCTCGGCGCGGCGGACGAGCGCGGCGTGGAGGTCGAGGCGGCGGACGCCGAGACCGCCGCCGCGCGGGAAGTCGCCGGTCGCGACCAGCGGGCCGTCGAGGTAGCGGATGCCGCGGAACCGGAGGCCGGCGCCGGCGGGGAGCTCGACGCCGAGCTCGGCCAGGCGGGCGGCGGCGTCGGGCATCAGGCCCTCGCCGCAGGCTTTGTCGATCGGCGGCCGCGCGCGGTCCACGACGCGGGCCGAGAGGCCGAGACGGCGGGCTTCGATTGCGGTGGCGAGCCCGGCCGGGCCGCCGCCGACGATCAGGACGTCCAGGATGTCGGTCGCGGTGTCACTCGCGCTCGCCACCGCGCCTCCCCATCCGCGCGTAGGCCCAGCGCGAGCGCGCCACCGCCGTCGCCAGCCGCAGCGGCGTGACCGGCGCCGGCGGCGCCAGCTCGCCGGCCAGGTGGAGGCGCAGCGCCTCGCCGCGGCGGAGCTTCCCCGACGAGGTGCGCGGCAAGGTCCCCGGCGGCAGCACGACGACCTCGTCGGCGGCGAGGCCGGTCGAGTGCAGGACCGCCGCCCGGCACGCCTCCGGCAGCGCGGCCAGCTCCTCGGCGGTCGCCCCGCGCCGGCGCTCGACGAGGAGCCCCAGCACCTCCCCCGTCCCGCCCTCCGGCAGCCAGGAGACCGCCACAGCGCACCCCGGGCGCGCCCCCGGGACGCCTTCGAGCGCGTGCTCGATCGGCTCGGGCGCGTAGTTGCGGCCGCGCAGGAGGATGACGTCCTTGGCGCGGCCGGTGAGGTAGAGCTCGCCGTCGGCGAGGAAGCCGAGGTCGCCGGTGTCGAGCCAGCCGTCGCGCAGGACGGCGGCGGTGGCCGCGGGGTCGTCGAGATAGCCGTCCATGAGCGATTCGCCGGCGATCCAGATCCGCCCGACTTGCCGTTCGGGGAGGTCGCGGCCGGTCTTGTCGCGGACGCTCAGGCGGAAGCCGGGGACCGGCCGACCGACCGAGACGATCTCCAGCCCCTCGGGGTCGTCCACCGCCCGCCCCTCGCGCGCCAGCGCCTCGCGCCCGAGGCGCCGGCTGGCGTAAGGGCGGTCGAGCGCGGAGAAGGTGACGGCGAGCGCCGCCTCCGAGAGGCCGTAGACCGGGGTCAGCGCCTCGGGCCGGAACCCCCAGCGGGCGAAGCGCTCGGCGAAGGCGCGCAAGACCGGCGGCGCCACCGGCTCGGCGCCGTTGAGGGCGAGACGCCAGGAGGAGAGGTCGACGCCTTCCATCTCGGCGTCACGGATGCGCGTCGTGCAGAGGGCGTAGCCGAAGTTGGGGGCGGGTGAGACGGTGGCGCGGTAGCGCGAGACGGCGCGCAGCCAGAGCGCCGGGCGGGCCACGAAGTGCTCGGGGCGGACCAGGGTGAGGCTGGTGTCGAGGGCGAGGGAGGGGAAGACGCAGCCGATGAGCCCCATGTCGTGGTAGAGCGGCAGCCAGCTCGCACCGCTGTCGCGCGCTTCAGGGGTGCCGCCGAGGAAGCTGCCCAGGCTGCGCACCTGGGCGAGGACGGCGCGGTGCGAGAGGACGACCGCCTTGGGCTCGACCGTGGTGCCCGACGAGAACTGGACGAGGGCGAGGTCGCTCTCGACGACCGGCGGCGGGTCGGGGCGCTCCGCCGGCAGCGCCGCCAGCGTGCGGCAGCCGAGGCGCGGGCGGGCGCGGGCGACGGCCTCGCCGAGCACCGCCTTGATGCGGCGGTCGGCGAGCACGAGGCGCGCGCCGGCCACCTCCAGCATGCGCGCGGTGCGCTCGAAGTACTCCTTCAGGCGCCCGAGCCGCAGCGGCGGGTAGAGCGGCACCGGCACCGCGCCGGCCAAGAGCGCGCCGAAGAGGGCGGAGAAGAACTCCGGGCCGGTCGGGAAGACCAGCGCTACCCGCTCGCCCGGTGCCACGCCGAGCGTCTGGAGCCCCCCGGCCACAGCCAGCGCCCGCTCGCGCACCTCCCCCCAGCCGACCCAGGTCGCCGTCTCGTCGCGGTCGAGGAAGCGGACGCCGCCGTCCGGGCGGCGCCCGCCGCGGGCGAGGAGATCGAGGAGGGTGGCGGCGGGCGGTGAATCGCTCACGAGGTGGTCAACCGGCTTGCAGCTTCACGGCCAGGAGGTCGACGAGGTCGCCGACGGTCTCGAGGCGCAGCTCGTCCTCTTCGTCCAGGATGACGCGGAAACGGTTCTCCACCTCGGCCGCCAGGGTGAGGAGGCGGATCGAGTCGAGCCGGAGGTCCTCGACCAGGCGCATCGCCGGCGTCAGCGCCCCGTGCCAGTCGAGGTGCCGGCGCGCCACCTCGGCGATCCCCTCGAGGATCGCGGCGCGGGTCAACGGCCCTGCCCGGAAGCGCCGACGGGGCGAAGCGAAAGGCCGGCCACCGCCCGGAAGTGCCGCACGTTCGCCGTCACCACCTCGAGCCCGTGCCGCAGCGCCGTGGCGGCGATCATGGCGTCTGCGTCCCCGATCGGAGTGCCCGCATCCATGAGCTCCGCGCGGACCCGGCCATACTCGCGTGCGCACTCCAGGTCGAACGGAAGCGCGGTGACCGCGGGCAGGATCTCCTCCTCCACGCGGCGCAGCCACTTCGCCGAGGCCCGGGAACGCAGCGCGCCGGAGAACAGCTCGCCGACCACGACCGTGCTCGTGAACTGCTCCTCGCGAGGCAAGCGGCTCAGCCAAGCGATGTACTCGTCGTCCGGCTGCGGCCGCAGGACCTCGGAAAGGGCGCTCGTGTCGAACAGGTAGGCCGCCACCTCAGTCCAGCTCGGGAAGGCTGCGACCGGCGGTCCGCGACGCGGCGACCTCGTCCAGCGCCTCCGCGAGCTCAGCGCCGTCCGCGAAGCGGCCGACGATGCACGCCAGGCCGCTCTCGGGTCCGGCAGCCCGGAGCCGGCCAAGCTGGTCCGCCAACTCCGGCGGCACCAGCACGGCCACGGGCCGTCCGTGTCGGGTGATGATGACCGATTCCCCCGACTCGACGTCGCGCAGCGCTTCTGCGAGATGGGCCTTGGCTGTTGCGGCGGTCATGGTGCGCGCCATGCGGGCGGCCTCCTCGACGAATATGGTCATTTTAACCTATCCCCGCTAGGCGCGGGTCATCGGGAGGCGCTGGCGAGGGCACGTTCCTCGACCGTGATGCGCACTCGGAGGATCGCGGCGTTCGACACGGCGGCGAGAAGAGCGGTGAGCCAGGCGGTGTGGACGAGCGGCAGCGCGGCGAGCTCCAGGACGACCGCCAGGTAATTGGGGTGGCGCAGGAAGCGGTAGGGGCCGCCGGTGACCAGCGGCGCCTCCGGCAGGACGAGGATGCGCGTCGTCCAGCGCTCGCCGAGGGTGGCGATCACCCACCAGCGGAGCGCCGTCGCTAGCAGCAGGAGCGCCAGCATCGGGAAAGCGAGCGCCGGCAGGAACGGCCGCCCGAGAAGCCAGACCTCAGCCGGCGCGGCGACGAGCCAGACGGCGTGGAGCGTCACCATCCACGGGTAGTGCCCCGCGCCCGCCTCGCGGGCGCCCCGCGCCAAAAGCCGCCGCCGGTTGCGCGCGGCGATCCGTAGCTCGAAAAGGCGCAACAAGGCGACAAGAACCACCAGAACAAAAAATGCCAGGCGGCTGTCGAACTCGGCTGCGTGCGACATTGGCGGCGATCCTAGCCGCGGACAGGCGCCAGCGGCCGCGCGGGAAATCTAGAGGCGCCAGGCTAGGCGAACTGCCGCAGCACCGGTGCTCAGGGAACTACCTCTCCGGGGGCTGCCCTGTCGCGTGCACGGGTGGCTCCTCGCAGAGTTCGTCGCGGCAGGAGCGCTGGAACACGACATGGAGATGACTCCACTCTATTGGGAGTACTTCTTTATCCTCTCCCACCAGTTTCTGACGAGTAACAACTCGGCCTCCATCTCGTCCGGCTCGGGCGCGACGTAGTTCATGTCTACACTCTTATCGTGGCGGCGCGACCAACGCGAACAACGGCCGTAGCTTGCCTGGAACTCTCGGTCGTCGTCGTCGGTGATCCTGGCGATCATCCGAAACATTTGCGGCCGGACCTCCTGGGTGCCACGGTCGAACAGTCGACCAGCGATTTCGAGGCTCAGGATGCGCTCCCATGTCTCCGACAGCCTCCCTGACCACTCGGCTGCGCAGGACTCGTAGTGCTCCTGGTCAAGGCCCGACCTCTCCCGCCGGATCTGTGCCAGCTCCTGCTCGAGGGCCTGCAGGCGTGGGCCTATGTCTTTGACCTTCCAAGGATGACCGATAGAGCACAGCCCCGGTGCCCCCCGAAACCGCCGCTCGATGAACCGCTCGACGACGGCAACACCTTCGCTCCTCGCCGCAAGGCGAAGGTCGACGACGAAGGCAATGTCGTGTGTGAACACGATCACCTGCCGCTCCTGGGCAAGCCGGGCGAGACGACTGGTTACACCCCCCCTGCGCACGTGGTCGAGCGAGCTCACGGGGTCATCGAGCACGACCGCTGACTTCGACAACTCGAGCTCCACCTCGGTGAAGAAGCCCGCCATCCCAATGGCTGTCTGCTCGCCCTCGCTCAACACTCGCGGCAAGGGCACCTTTTGAACGGCGCCCACGAACGCTGGCTGGTGTTGGAGAGCGCCCTTGCGCCCGCCGATGTCCTCTAACGTGACGCGCTCAAGCCGAAGGCGGTCGGTCTCGCGCGTGAACTGGTCGCGTACCACGGCGGTAACGTGCTCACGCGTTAGGTCCGCCGCCCGCCGCGAGATCCCCTGCGTCAGCGTCATCTCCTTGACCTGCTCGAGCCGGGCTCGCGCGGCGCGCCGACCCATCTCGGCAAGCACGTCCGCGCGTACCGCGAACAAGGCCTGCTTCGATTCAAGCTCCCGGCGCGCGCGGACGGTCTGCGCAAGCAACTTCTGGTAAGTCGCCTGGTTGAGACCTCGAGCCTCTTGACGCATCTGCTCACCCAGTCGGATGAGGTCCTCGCCCACGACGGGCGGCTTGGAGAGAACCGGTGGCTGCCAGGGACTGGTCCCGAAAGACTCCAGAATGGCGCTACGCCTTTCCGCGTATGCCGACAGCGACTGGCGGGCACGCTCTATCAGAGTTTCAACGTTCTCGCCGTCCCGCGCGATGCCGAAGAAGATCCCGGCGGGCGAGGCCTCGAACTGCTCAAATTCACGGCGCCTGCTCGTGAGCGCGGCCTCCACCGCCCGCAGCTCTTGCTGCGCAGCGTCTCGCACGAAGACTTCGAAGCGCCGCATCCGATCAGCCGCCTGTTCGTCCAGCGACTGCTGGCAGAGGGGGCAGCGCTCGTCCAGACCCTGCGGCGGGAAGCTAGCTTCGGGACGCGCCGAGGCCACGAAGAGCCTAGCGGCCTCCCACAACTCTCGCCAGGGACCTGAACCCACACCCGGCACGGGCTCGCTGTCGAACGACGCAGCCTTGGTCGCGAGGTCGGCAGCTGCCCTCTTTCGCGCCGCCTCCTCATGGAGTTCGGCCAAGGTTCCCACCGCCTGGTCGCCCAACCGGCGCTCGCACTCGGCGAGCTGCTCGGCAAGGGAAAAGAGGCCCGCTGCAATGCCTTCGAGGCGCGCGGCTTCTTTCGCCGGGTCTGTGAGCTTCAGCCGTGCCTCTTCAGCTACTAGTCGCTCGAGCTGGGCCGCAGCCTCGGGCGTGAAGGCGCATGCGGCATCCAGCTGCTCGGCGGTGGTGTCCGCCGAGAGCTGCCGCAAGAACGAGCCCGCCATCGTGGTGGGGTCGAGCGCTGGTAGGTCCATACCTTCTGCCGCGTTCAATGCGAGCCGACGATCGACCTCCTCTCGTGCCCTGTCACAAATTTGGATGAGGCCCTCGAGCACGAACAGCGCCGAGGGCCGGTAGGTCACTTCGGATTCGCGCGTGAGGTACAGCTCGCCGCAACTGGCGTCGAAGAAAAGGATGCGGGCCGCTTCGGAGGGGCTCTCATCTGGCCACACGAATGTGCGTTGGTCGTCGCCGACTTGGAGTGTCACCTCAGCGCGCGGCTCGGCCCTTCCGTCGTCGGAAAAGATGTCGGTGAGAATCGGCTCCTCGTGCCGGGCGCGCACGAGCTTCTTGATCAGCCGCGAGTACCCCGATTTACCGCTCGCGTTGTCGCCGTAAACCACCGTGATTCCCACCGGCCCGAATGTGAGCGACTGGTCCTGTCGCAGCGCGTTGACGTTGCTGGCGTTTCGGATCTCAAGCAGGAGCACGGGAGGGGCCGCCTCGGTACGACGCGGCAGATCCTCCAAGACGAAGCCCCGTTCCAGTTGGGCCTGATACCCGCCAAGCAGCTGATCTACCAGCGCCTGGATGTCCGCTGAGGAGAAGCTCTCGCCACGGGCGATCCTGCGCAACACCATCCGCTGCCAGGGAAGCCTGGTCGCGGCCCAGTCAATGATGTCGCTCTCGATCGACATCGCTTAGGTTCTTCCCGGGGGTGGCATCAGATCGTGTCGGGGGCTGAACTCCTCACCACTGCAGCAGCACCAGCTCGGAGCAGAAGCCGGGGCCCATGGCGGAGATCAGGCCGTAGCTGCCGGGGGGCGGGCGGTGGGCGTCGAGGGTGTCGCGGAGGACGAGGAGGACCGAGGTCGAGGAGAGGTTGCCGACCTCCTGCAGGCTCCGCCAGGTGAGGTCGAGCGCGCCGTCGGGGAGCTCCAGCGCCTCGGCCATCGCCTCCAGCACCTTGGGGCCGCCGGGGTGGGAGATCCAGGTGGCGATGTCGCCGCGCTGGAGGCCCTGGTCGGCGAGGAAGGCGTCGACGTCGGCGCGCAGGTGGTCGCGCACCACCTGCGGCACCTCGGCCGAGAGCACGATCTGGAAGCCGCTCTCCGAGATGTCCCAGCCCATGACGCGCTCGGAGTCGGGGTAGAAGACCGAGCGGGTGGCGAGGATGCGCGGGCCGTCGGCGGGCCGCTCGTCCCCCACCACCACGACCGCGGCGGCGCCGTCGCCGAAGAGGCCGGAGGCGATCAGGTTGGGGATCGAGAGGTCCTCGGGCTGCAGGGTCAGCGAGCAGAGCTCGACCGAGAGGAGCACCGCCACCTGGTCCGGGAAGGCGCGCACGTAGTCGGCTGCGCGCGCGATCCCCGCCGCGCCGGCGACGCAGCCGAGGCCGAAGATCGGCATCCGCTTGACCCGCGGCGAGAGCCCCAGGCGGTTGACCAGCCGGGCGTCGATCGAGGGCGTGGCGACGCCGGTCACGGTGACGAAGATGAGGGCGTCGATCGCCTCGGGGTCGAGGCCCGCCCGCGCCAGCGCGTCGCGCACCGCCGCCTCGCCGACCTCCTGCGCGACGCGGATCCAGGCGTCGTTGGCCTTGCCCCAGGTGGTGAGGCCGGCGTACTCCTCGATCGGCAGCGCCAGGTGCCGCCCGCCGACCAGGACGTTCTTGTGCAGGCGCTCGAGGCGGCCCGGGTTGTAGTGGCGGTCGGCCCAGCGCTGGCGCAGGGCTTCCAGGAGGGTGTCCTGGTCGTAGTAGTGCGGGGGGAGGGCCTTGCCGACGGCGGCGATCTTCAAGCGGGGTCCACGCACCGCCCGCGGCCGGCGAGCGGGGCGCCAGCGTAGCACGCCACGCCCCTGGGGTAGACTCCTCGCGCGCTTTCCGAGAGACGCTCCGTCGCGGTCATCCGCGGCCGGAGCGGGCGCCGTATAGAGCTGCAAGGCATGTCTTCGATCGCAGGCACTCCGACGCTGCTGGTCTTCACGCTTGGCGCTCCGGCGGAGCGCGCCCGCCGGCCGCTCCTGCCGCGGCGGCTGGCGGCGCTCGAGGTCGGCATGCGCCGCGCCTGCGCCGAGGCGGCGCTCGCCGCCGGCCGCGCCGCGGGGCTCGGGACCGCGGTCTGCTCGCCGGCGCCGCTCGGCCTCGACGCCGACCGCGAGCTGCCGCAGCGGCAGGGGCCGTTCGGCGCCCGGCTGGAGGCGGCGATGGCCGAGGCCTTCGCCGGCGGCGCGGCGCCGCTCGTCGTCGTCGGCGCCGACACCCCGGGGCTCGCCGCGGCGCACGTCGAGCGCGCGCTGGCGCTCCTCGCCGCCCGGCCCGACGCCGTCGTCGTCGGCCCGAGCCCGGACGGCGGGCTCTACCTCCTTGCCGCGGCCGGCCCGATTCCCGACCTCGCCGCCGTCCGCTGGTGCCGCGCCGAGACGCTGGCGAGCCTCCTCGCCGCGCTGCGCGCCGCCGGGCGGCCGGTCGAGCTCCTGCCGCCGCTCGCCGACCTCGACGGTCCGGCGGACCTCGCAGGGTGGCTGGGGCGCGGCGACAACGATTCGGGCGGCGAGCGCCTGGCGCCCTGGCGCTCGCTCCTCGCCCGCACGCTCGCCGCGCTGGCGCGACCGCCGCGGCCGCGCCGGCTGGACCTGCCGGCCTTCGCCGCCGTACCCCTCTTCTCCGGCCGCGCGCCGCCCCCGCTCCTCCCCTTCTGACCCGTCCCGCGGCCGCGCGCCGCACAAAAGCCGCCGACCTTGCATGCCGAGGATCGACGAGCGCCGGAGCCGTCTTGGATCGAACGCCGTGACCGCATCGCCCGCCACCTCTCCCACCGACCGCCCTGTGCCGCAGGTCGAGCTGCGCGCTCTCGACACGCTCTGGTTCCAGGTCGGCGGCACGGTCTGCAACCTCGCCTGCACGCACTGCTTCATCTCCTGCTCGCCGACCAACCACACGCACAAATTCATGACCCTGGCGCAGGTCGAGGGCTACCTCGCCGAGGCCGCGGCGCTCGGTGTGCGCGAGTACTACTTCACCGGCGGCGAGCCGTTCCTGAACCCGGAGATGGAGGCGATCCTCGCGGCGACCCTGCGCGTCGGGCCGGCGAGCGTGCTGACCAACGGCCTCCTCCTCGACCCGCGCCGCTGCACCCGCCTGGCGGCGCTCGCCGAGGCCACCCCCTACTCGCTCGACCTGCGCGTCTCGCTCGACGGCTACGACGCCGCGACGAACGACCCGATCCGCGGCGCCGGCACCTTCGCGCGCATTCTCGAAGGGGTCCGCAACCTGCACGCGGCGGGGCTCAACCCGGTCATCACCGTCACCGAGGTCTGCCGCGACGCCGCGACGGCCGAAGGGAAGGCGCGCTTCTTCGCGCTCCTCGGCGACCTCGGCATCGCGAAGCCGCGGCTCAAGGTCCTGCCGGTCTTCCAGATCGGCGCCGAGGCCGAGCGCGGCGGCGCCTACGCGAGCTGGCAGCGGCTGTCGGACGGCGACGCGCCGGACGGGAGCTGGGACCACCTCCAGTGCAGCGGCTGCCGCATGGCGACCGACCAGGGGGTGTGGGTCTGCCCGATCCTGGTCAACGAGCCGTCAGGCAAGATGGGCGAGACGCTCGCCGACACCCTCGGACCCTTCCCGCTCGCCCACTCCGCCTGCTGGACCTGCCACGTCTACGGCGTGAGCTGCCGGACGTAGAGACCGATGGCGAACCTCGTCGTTCATCGCGGCATGGCGACCTGGGGCGAGCGGCTGGTGCCGCTCGGCGACTTCCGCGCCGCGGCGGCGCGGGCCGGCCGCGCGCTGCCGGCGCCCGAGCGCGCCGCGGCAACCGCCGCCTACGGCGCGCCGTTCGCCGACCCCACGCCGGTCGAGGGGCCGTTCGCCAAGATCGCCGTCTGCGGCGGCATCTACAGCAACCACCACGCGCTGGCGGCACTGCTCGCCGACGCCGCGCGGCGTGGCGCCGAGGCGGTCTACTGCCTGGGCGATCTCGGCGGCTTCGGCCCGTCGCCGGAAAAGGTGTGGCCGCTCCTCGAGCGGGGGGGCGTGCGCGCCATCCAGGGCAACTACGAGGAGTCGCTCGCTTCCGGCCGCGAGGACTGCAACTGCGGCTACACCGACCCGCGCGACAACCACTTCGCTGAACTCTCCTACCGCTACACCGAGCGGCACTGCACGCCGGCGTTCAAGGCCTGGATGGGGACGCTGCCGAAGCGGCGGCGGGTGCGGGTCGGCGGGCGCGAGCTGCTCCTGGTCCACGGCTCTCCGCGGAGGGTCAACGAGTTCCTCTTCGCCTCGACCGCGCCGGTGCCGTTCCTGGAGCTGCTGGCGGCGCAGAACCGCTGCGACGCGATCCTCTGCACCCACACCGGCCTCCACTGGCACCGCCGGCTCCCCTCCGGCCGCGAGGTCGTCAACGTCGGCGCCCTGGGCCGCCCCGCCAACGACGGGCGGACGGAGGTCTGGTACGCGCTGGTCGCGGCGGGCGCGGGCGAGGCGGCGCTCGACGTCGAGCTCGTGCCGCTGCCCTACGACCACGAAGCGCTGGCCGCCGAGATGCGCGCCGAGCGGCTGCCGGAGGAGTTCGTGGAGACCGTCCTCTCCGGCTGGTGGACCACCTGCCTCGAGATCCTGCCGGCGCGCGAGCGCGCGGCGTCGAAGTTCTGAACCGACGAGGAGACCACGATGAGCACGGCGAGCACGACCCCCGCAGCCAAGCCGCACATCGCGATCCTGGGCGCCGGCCCGATCGGCCTCGAGGCGGCGCTCGCCGCCGCCGAGGCGGGCCACCCCTTCACCCTCTACGAGGCGGCGGCGGAGCCGGGCGGGCACGTCCGCGCCTGGGGGCACGTCCGCCTCTTCACCTCCTGGTCGCTCAACGTCTCGCTGCGCATGCGCGCGGCGCTGGCGGCGGCCGGCTACGAGGCACCCGAAGGCGACGACTGCCCGACCGGCCGGGAGCTCGCCGAGCGCCTGCTGGCGCCGCTGGCGTGCCTGCCGGCGGTGGCGCCGCGCCTGCGGCTCGGCACGCGGGTCGTTGCGGTCGGCCGCGACGGGCTCTTGAAGCACGAGGAGATCGCCAACGCGACGCGCGGCGCCACCCCCTTCCGGCTGCTCCTCGCCGGCCGCGACGGGCGGGAGTGGGTGGAGCACGCGGACCTGGTGATCGACGCCACCGGCACCTACGGCCAGCCCAACAGCCTGGGGGACGGCGGCATCCCGGCGCCGGGGGAGCGCGGCCTCGCCGGCGCCGTGTACCGCGCCATCCCCGACCTGGCGCGCGAGGCAGGGGCGTGGGCGGGGAAGACGGTGCTCCTCGCCGGCTCCGGGCACTCGGCACAGACCGCGGCGCGCGACCTGGCGGAGCTGGCGCGCGAGGCGCCGGGGACGCGGATCGTCTGGGCGCTGCGGCGGCCGGAGCCGGCCTGGGGGAGCCCCGAAGGCGACCCGCTGCCCGAGCGCGCCGCGCTGGCGGCGACGGCGGCGGAGCTGGCGGCCGGCGCCTCGCCGGCGGTCGCGGCGCGGCGCGGCGTGGCGGTCGAGGAGCTGGCGCCGGCGGCCGAGGGTCGAGTGCTGGTGCGGCTGAGGAATGGCGGCGGCGAGAGTGTCGTCGTGGACCGTGTGCTGTCGCTCACCGGCTCGGTCGGCGACCACTCCCTCTACCGCCAGCTCCAGGTGCACGAGTGCTACGCCACCGCCGCGCCGATGAAGCTCTCGGCCGCCCTCCTCGGCGCCGCCGCCGGCGACTGCCTCGCCCAGACCAGCCACGGCGTCGAGGTGCTGACCAACCCCGAGCCGGGCTTCTTCATCCTCGGCGCCAAGAGCTACGGCCGCAACAATACGTTCCTGATGCGGGTCGGCTGGGAGCAGGTGGCGGAGGTCTTCGGCCTCCTCTCCGCTTAGACTCAGCGGCGCATGAAGTACCGCCCCGCGCCCGAGCCCCCGCCCGGCGAGCCCGTGCGCGCGGGGGTGCTGATCGCCAACCTCGGCACCCCCGACGCGCCGACGCCCAAGGCCCTGCGCCGCTACCTGCGGCAGTTCCTCCTCGACCCGCGGGTCATCGAGCTGCCGCGGCCGCTCTGGTGGACGATCCTCCACCTCGCGGTCCTCCCCTTCCGGCCGCGCAAGTCGGCGGCGCTCTACCGCAAGGTGTGGACCCCCGAGGGATCGCCGCTCCTGGTCATCAGCCGGCGGCAGCAGGCGGCGCTGGCTGAGGAGCTGGCGCGCCGGGCCGGCGGGCCCGTGCCGGTCGCCCTCGGCATGCGCTACGGCAACCCGTCCATGCCGGCGGCGCTGCGCGAGCTGGCGGAGCAGGGGTGCGGGCGGATCGTGCTGCTGCCGCTCTACCCGCAGTACTCGGCGGTGACGACCGGCTCGACCTTCGACGCGGCCGCCGAGGAGCTGGCCCGCTGGCGCTGGGTGCCGGAGCTGCGCACCGTGCACCACTACTTCGACCGTCCGGCTTACGTCGAGGCGCTGACGGCCTCGGTGCGCGAGGCCTGGCGGCGCGAGCCGCCGGGCGAGCGGCTCCTCTTCTCGTTCCACGGCATCCCGCAGCGCTACGCCGACGCCGGCGACCCCTACCCGCGCCACTGCCGGGAGACGGCGCGCCTCGCCGCCGAGCGGCTGGGGCTGCCGCGCGAGCGCTGGGTCGTCTCCTTCCAGTCGCTCTTCGGCAAGGAGGAGTGGCTCCGGCCCTATACCGACCAGACGATCCGCCAGCTCGCCGCCGACGGCGTGCGTCGCCTCGACGTCGTCTGCCCGGGCTTTTCGGCCGACTGCCTGGAGACGATCGAAGAGATCGACGAGGAGAACCGCGAGGTCTTCTTGGGCGCCGGCGGCGAGAGCTACCGCTACGTCCCGGCGCTCAACGACCGCCCCGACCACGTCGGCGCCCTGGCCGAGCTGGCGATCGAGAGCCTGCACGGTTGGGTCGCGCCGGTCGCCGCCCCGGTGCCGGTGCCGGCCGCGGCACCTTCGCTCTGGTAGATTTCACGCTCGCTCGAAAGGAGAAACCCGATGCGTCTGACCCACTCGCGCGCCGCCGCCTACTTCACCGCGCTCTCCGCGCTCACCGTCCTCCTGCCGGCCGCCCCCGCGGCGGCGCAGCAGCCGCAGGTCCAGTTCCCGCGCCTGTCGCCCAACGCCACCGTCACCCAGGTGATCGGCGTCACCGAGGTCACGCTCCGCTACAGCCGCCCTGGGGTCAAGGAGCGGAAGATCTGGGGCGAGCTGGTGCCCTACGGCGAGGTCTGGCGCTCCGGCGCCAACGAGAACACCACGATCAGCTTCTCGACCCCGGTCAAGGTCGAGGGCACCGAGCTGCCGGCCGGCACCTACGGCCTCCAGACCATTCCGACCGAGGGGGACTGGACGCTGATCCTCTCCAAGGACGCCGACGCCTGGGGCGCTTTCGAGTACAAGCCGGAGAACGACGCCCTGCGCGCCACCGTCAAGCCGCGGCCGTCTGAGCATCCGCACGAGCGGCTGCAGTTCACCTTCGAGGACCTGACCGACACCTCGGCCAACGTCGTGCTCGCCTGGGAAAAGGTGGAAGTGCCGTTCAAGCTCGAGGTGGACACGCCGAAGCTGGTGCTCGCCAAGGCCAACGAGACGCTGCGCTGGCAGACCCCCTACCAGGCGGCCAACTACTGCCTCGACAACAACACCTGCCTCGACGAGGCGGAGCGCTGGCTCGCGGCCTCGCTGGCCATGGGCGAGAGCTTCTGGAACCACCGTGCGATGGCGCGGCTGCGCGAGAAGAAGAACGACACGGCGGGGGCGATCGCCCACGCCGAGAAGGCGCTCGCCGCCGCCAAGGCCGCGACCAACCCGCCGCCGGCCAACATCGTGGCGGAGCTCGAGACCTCGCTGGCGGGCTGGAAGTCGAAGGCGTCGGGCAAGTAGGCCGGGAGGCCGCCATGGACGCCGCGACGCTGAAGCTCCTCTACGGCTTCAACTACATGGCGCTGCAGCGCAACACCGCGGGCCTCTCCCACGAGGACAGCCTGGTGCAGCCGCAGCCGGCGGGGAACTGCCTCAACTGGGTCCTGGGGCACATCCTGGCGCACCGCAACGACGTCATGAAGCTCCTCGGCGAGGGGCCGGCGTGGGAGCCGGAGCGCGCCGTCCGCTACGGCCGCGGCGCCCCGCCGTTGACCGACGGCGCCGAGGCGACGCCGCTCGACGAGCTGCAGGCCACCCTCGCCGCTTCGCAGGAGCGGCTCGTCGCGGCGCTCGACGGCGCCACGCCGGAGCGGCTCGCCGAGCCGCGGCCGGGGCAGCTGGCGAAGACCGTCGGCGAGTGGCTGGCCTTCCTGCAGTTCCACGAGGCCTACCACGTCGGGCAGGTGGCGCTGCTGCGGCGCGCCGCGGGGAAGGAAGGGGCGATCAGGTAGCGGCGAAGGCGTCGGCCGGCTTGTCCGCGCGGCCGCCGGCGCCGAGCCACGCCGCCAGCTCCCCCACCCGCTCGAGGCAGGCGAGCGGCGACAGGCGCTCCAGCTCGGCGCGCGGCTGGGTGCCGCTCGCCACCCCCACCGCCGCCACGCCGGCGCTCCGCGCCATCTGGAGGTCGTGCGTGGTGTCGCCGACCATCAGCGTCTCGTCCTGGCGCGCTCCCAGCTCCTCGAGCAGGTCCCAGAGCATCTGCGGGTGCGGCTTCGACGGCGCCTCGTCGGCGGTGCGCGTCGAGTGGAAGCGGTCGGCGAGGCCGCTCTGCTCGAGCGCGTGCTCGAGGCCGCGCCGGCTCTTGCCGGTGGCGACGGCGAGAAGGTGCCCCGCCGCGGCCAGGCCGTCGAGCAGCTCGCGCACCTCGGGGAAGAGGAGCGGCAGGTCGCGATAAGTACCGTGCCAGTGCGTGCGGTAGGCGGCGACGATCCGCTCGTAAAGGGCGTCGTCGCAGCCCGGCTGCAGCCGCTCGATCGTCTCGCGCAGCCCGAGCCCGACGGTCGAGCGGATCACCCCCTCGCCCGGCAGCGGCAGGCCGAGGCCGCAGATCGTGGCCTGCGCGCAGGCGACGATCGTTCCCACCGAGTCCATGAGCGTGCCGTCCCAGTCGAAGACGAGAAGCCGGTAGCGGGGGTCGGCGCGGCGCATCGTCGGGCTCACGCCAGAGGAGTGTAGACGACCTCGCCTACCGCCGACTGGCCCTCGCCGAGCTCTTCTCCGGCGCGGCGCGGCGTCGCCACCCGGCACTCCACCCAGCTCCCCGGCGGCAGCTCGACGCCGAAGCCGACGATCGCCTCGCGCAGGACGCACCCCTCGCCTACTCGCGCGCCGGGCAGGAGGAGCGAGCGCTCGATCCGCGCCCCGGGCCCGACCGCGGCGCCGGTCTCGACCGCCGCGTCGCGCAGCCACGCCCCCGCGCCCAGGCTCGCCTCCGGCGCCACCCAGGAGCGCGGCAGCGGGCGCGGCCAGCGGCCGCGCACCGTCTCGAGGACGCCTTCGAGGTAGCGCTGCGGCGTCCCCAGGTCGTGCCAGGGGCGCGCGGTGAGGAGGGTCGCGATCGGCCGGCCTTCGGCCAGCATCGGCTGGTAGAGGTCGGCGACGATGTCGGCGTGCCGCGCCTCGACGCCGGCGACCAGCGACGGCGCGAAGACGTGAGCGCCGGCGAAGACGTGGTGCGCGGCCGCCTCTCCGGCCACCGGCCCGCCGGCGCGGAAGGAGACGACGCGCCCCTCGCCGTCGATCCCGACACCGCCGCCGAAGCGCGCCGGGTCGGCGCGGCGGGTGAGGAGCAGCGTCGAGTCGGCGCCGCTGGCGCGGTGGCGGCGGAGGAGCTTCCTGAGCGGCCAGCGGCAGAGGCTGTCGCCGTTGATGAGCAGGACCAGGTCGGCCGGACGGAGGAAGTCGCGCAACGGCGCCAGCGCCCCGAGCGTGCTCAGCACCTCCGGCTCCTCGGACCAGGTGATCGGCAGGCCGCGGAAGGAGTCGCCGAACCAGCCGCGGATCGCATCGGGCAGGTAGTGGAGGTTGATCGCCACCGCCTCGCAGCCCAGCTCGGCCAGGCGCGCCAGGGTGTGGCCGAGGACCGGCAGCCCCGCCACCGGCAGCAGCGGCTTGGGGACTGACTCGGTGAGGGGGCGCAGGCGCAGGCCCAGGCCGGCCGCCAGCACGACGGCCCGCAGCCGGCCCTGCGCGCGCCTCACGACCCCGGCGTCCGGTTGGCCGGGAAGACCATCTCGGGCGGGGCGTCCTTGTGGCGCTTGCGGTGCTCGGCGTAGAGGCGGAGGTAGTCGCGGCGCTCCGCCTTGACCGGGTCGAAGCCGCAGCGGCGGGCCACCGTCTCGGCGCCGTCGCCTTCGAACTCGGCGAAGTCGCCGATCGGGGTGTGGTCGAGGGCGATCATGACGCCGCCGAGCATCCACTCCTCGCGCACCTTCTGGTAGCGGGTGACGGCGGCGTAGCCCAGGCTCTGGAAGAGGGCGAGCGCCTCGTCCGCGCCTTCGACCGCGATCTCGTGCTCAGGGCGCACCTTGGTCAGCCCTTCGAGGTGCATCGGCCCCTTGAAGGTCACCCAGTTGCGCTGCCCGACGGTGCGCAGGCGGAGGACCTTGCCTTCCTTCGCGAGCTCGCCGTCGCGGTCGAGGATCAGGTTGTCCTCGAAGGCCCCCGGCCCCACCCTCTCGGCCTCGAGCTCCTCCAGCCGCTCCCGGAGGCGCTCGAGCTCGACGTGGGGGAACTTGAGCTCGCGCTCGACGCCGCCTTTCGACTTCATGGCCTCCTCACGCGGCGCCGATCTCTCCGACCCGGTCGAGGAGGCGGGCGACCGAGCGCACCCCGTTGTAGTAGTGGCTGACGTTGAACTTCTCGTTCGGGGAGTGGAGGCCGTCGTCGTGGAGGCCGAAGCCCAGCAGCAGCACCGGCGCCTTCAGCACCTCGGCGAAGGTGGCGACGATCGGGATCGAGCCCCCCTCGCGGATGCGCACCGGCCGCGCGCCCCAGACGTCTTCCATCGCGTCGAGGGCGGCGTCGACGATCGGTCCCTCGGCCTCGACCACCACCGCCTTGGCGCCGTGCAGGTAGCTGACCTCGACCGTCACCCCCTTGGGCTTCACTTTCTCGACGTGCTTGCGGAAGAGGTCGGCCACCTTCTCCGGCTGCTGGTCGGGGACCAGCCGCATCGAGACCTTGGCGCCGCCCCACGACGGCAGCACCGTCTTCGCGCCCTTCCCCTCGTAGCCGCCGAAGATGCCGTTGACGTCGCAGGTCGGGCGCGCCCAGGTGCGCTCGCGCGTCGAGTACCTCTCCTCGCCGTGCAGCTCGGGGACGACCAGCTCGCGTTTGTAGGCCTCCTCGTCGAAGGGGAGCTTGGCGAACTCCTGGCGTTCCCAGTCGGCGAGCGGGCGGACGTCGTCGTAGAAGCCGTCGATCCTGACCTTGCCGGTCTCGATGTCGCGCAGGGTGTCGACGATGTGGCAGAGGGCGTTGAGCGGGTTCTGGACGGCGCCGCCGAAGGTGCCGGAGTGCAGGTCGCGGGCCGGGCCGGTGACCTTGATCTCCATGTAGGTCAGGCCCTTGAGGCCGTAGATCAGCGACGGCTGCCCGGGACCGTACATCGAGGTGTCGGAGACGACGACGGCGTCGGCCGCGAGCTTCTTGCCGGCGTCCTCGCGCACGAACTTCTCGATCGCCGCGCCCCCCGACTCCTCTTCCCCCTCGACGATGAACTTGACGTTGACCGGCAGGCTCCCGCGCTCGGCCAGGTGCGCCGCCACCCCCTTGACGTGGCAGTAGGACTGCCCCTTGTCGTCGGTGGCGCCGCGGGCGAAGAGCTTGTCGCCGTCGACCGTCGGCTCGAACGGCGGGTGGCGCCAGAGGTCGATCGGGTCGACCGGCTGGACGTCGTAGTGGCCGTAGAAGAGGACGGTGGGCTTGCCCGGCGCGCCGTTCCACTCGGCGTAGACCAGGGGGTTGCCGGCGGTCTCGATCTTCTCGGCCTGGAGGCCGGCGTCGCGCAGCTTGCCGAGCAGCCACTCGCTGCAGCGCAGGACGTCCTTCTTGTACTCGGGGTCGGTCGAGATCGAGGGGATGCGGATGTAGTCCTTGAGCTCCTCGAGATAGCCCTCTTTCTCGCGCTCGATCCGCTCCAGGACGTCTCGGGAGTCTTGGCTCATCGGGGGGTCTCCTCCAGGCTCGCGCCGCAGGGGGCGGAGTCTACCAGGCGGGCGGGAGCTGACGACTACTCGTCGAACTTCTTGCCGGTCTTCTTCCAGTCGGAGAGGAACTTGTCGAGGCCGAGATCGGTCAGCGGGTGCTTGTAGAGCTGCTCGAGCACCTTGAAGGGGAGGGTGGCGACGTCGGCGCCGAGCATCGCCGCCTGCACCACGTGCACCGGGTGGCGCACCGAGGCCACCAGGACCTCGGTCTCGAAGTCGTAGTTCTCATAGATCGAGACCACCTGGCCGATCAGGTCCATCCCCTCCTGCCCGACGTCGTCGAGCCGTCCGATGAAGGGCGAGATGTAGGCCGCGCCGGCCTTGGCGGCGAGGAGCGCCTGCGCCGCCGAGAAGCAGAGGGTGACGTTGGTGCGGATCCCCAGCTCCGCCAAGGCGCGCACGGCGCGCAGGCCGGCGGGGATGAGCGGCACCTTGACGACAACGTTCTCGGCCAGCGCCGAGAGGCGCTTGCCCTGCTCCATGATCTCGTCGAACTCGGTCGCCAGCACCTCGCCCGAGACCGGGCCGGGCACCAGGCGCGCGATCTCCTGGACCGTGCCGAGGTACGGCTTCCCCTGCTTGGCGATGAGCGTCGGGTTGGTGGTGATGCCGTCCACCATCCCCCACTCGAGCCCCTTCTTGATCTCCTCGACGTCGGCGGTGTCCAGAAAGAACTTCATGCACGTCTCCTCAGTTGATCGGCCCGTCGGGCTCCGGCTCAGGCTCCGGCTCGGGCTCGGGGCCCCCTTCCACGACGTCCTCTTCCTCGCGCTCGGCCAGCTTGGCGGCGGCAACGATGCGGTCCTCCCCATCGAGGTCCATGAGCTTCACCCCCTGAGTCGAGCGGCCGATCACCCGCACGCCGGCGACGTTCATGCGGATGATCTTGCCTTCCAGGGTGATGAGCATCATGCCGTCGTCGGCGGTGACCTGCTTAGCGCCCACCACCTCGCCGGTCTTCGGCGTCACCCTGAGGTTGATGATCCCCTTGCCGCCGCGCCCCTGCAGGCGGTAGGCGTCGAGCGGCGTGCGCTTGCCGTAGCCGCGCTCGGTGACGGTCATCACCTCGCCTGCTGGCGCCAGCGTCTCCATCGAGACCACGCGGTCGCCGGAGCGCAGGGTGATGCCGCGGACGCCGTATGTGGCGCGCCCCATCGACCGCACGTCGCTCTGCGGGAAGCGCACCGCGAAGCCGCGCGCGGTGGCGAGGAGCACGTCCTCGCTGCCGTCGGTGACGCGCACAGCGAGCAGGCGGTCCCCGTCGTCGATGTTGATCGCGATGATGCCCCCCGAGCGCGGGTTGGCATAGGCCGACAGCTCGGTCTTCTTGATCGTCCCCTTCTCGGTGGCGAAGACCAGGAAGCGGTCGTCGGGGAAGTCGCGCACGGTGACCGTGGTGGCGACCTTCTCCTCCTTCTCCAGGTTGAGGAGGTTCACGATCGCCTTGCCCTTGGCCGCCGGGCCCATGTGCGGGATCTCGTGCACCTTGAGCCAATGCACGCGGCCGCTCTCGGTGAAGACCAGGACGTAGCTGTGCGCCGAGGCGACGTAGAGGTGCTCGACGAAGTCGCCGTCCTTGGTCACCATGCCGGTGCGCCCCTTGCCGCCGCGGTGCTGCGCCCGGTAGAGCGAGAGCGGCGAGCGCTTGACGTACCCCGAGTTGGTGACCGTGATCACCATGTCCTCGTCGGCGATCATGTCCTCGATCGTGATCTCGTGGGTCTCGGGGATGATCTCGGTGCGGCGGGTGTCGCCGAAGGCGCCCTTGAGCTGGTCGAGCTCGCGCCGGATCTCGTCGAGCACCAGGCGGTCGGAGGCGAGGATGGCGCGCAGCCGCTCGATCGTCTGCACCAGCTCGCGGTACTCCTGCACCACCTTGTCGCGCTCGAGCCCGGTCAGGCGCTGCAGGCGCATGTCGAGGATCGCCACCGCCTGCGGCTCGGAGAGCGCGAAGTCCGCCATCAGCCGCTCGCGCGCCTCGGGCGGCGTCTGGCTGGCGCGGATCGCGGCGATCACCTCGTCGAGCTGGTCGAGGGCCTTGAGGATGCCCTCCAGGATGTGGGCCCGCTCCTCGGCCTTGCGCAGGTCGTAGCGGGTGCGGCGGATGATGACGGTCTTGCGGTGGTCGAGGAAGTGCTGCAGCAGCTCCTTGAGCGTCATCACCCGCGGCTGGTTGTCGACGATCGCCAGCAAGATGATGCCGAAGGTGGTCTGCATCTGGGTGAGCTTGTAGAGCGAGTTGAGGATGACCTCCGGGATCTCGCCGCGCTTGACGTCGAGGACGATGCGGATGCCCTCGCGATCGGACTCGTCGCGCAGGTCGGAGACGCCCTCGATCTTCTTCTCGCGCACCAGCTCGGCGATGTGCTCGAGCAGGCGCTTCTTGTTCACCTGGTAGGGGATCTCGGTGACGACGATGGCCTGGCGGTCGCCGCGCAGCTGGGTCTCGACGTTGGCGCGCGCCCGCACCTGGATGATGCCGCGGCCGGTGGCGTAGGCGGAGCGGATGCCCTCGAGGCCGTGGATGAAGCCGGCGGTCGGGAAGTCGGGACCGGGGACCGCCCGCATCAGCTCCTTGAGCGTGACGTCGGGGTTGTCGATCAGCAGGTGGAGGGCGTCCACTACCTCGCCCAGGTTGTGCGGCGGGATGTTGGTCGCCATGCCGACGGCGATGCCGGCGGCGCCGTTGATCAGCAGGTTCGGGACGCGCGCCGGCAGCACCAGCGGCTCCTCCTCCGAGCCGTCGTAGTTGGGCCCCCAGTCCACCGTCTCCTTGTCGATGTCCTCGCGGATCATCTCCTCGGCGAGCTTGGTCAGGCGCACCTCCGTGTAACGCATCGCCGCCGGGTTGTCGCCGTCGAGCGAGCCGAAGTTGCCCTGGCCGTCGACCAGCGGGTAGCGCATGGCGAAGTCCTGCGCCATGCGCACGACGGTGTCGTAGATGGCGGCGTCGCCGTGCGGGTGGTACTTGCCCATCACGTCGCCGACGATGCGCGCCGACTTCTTGTACGGCCGGTCGGAGCGGTTGCCCCCTTCCCACATGCCGTAGAGGACCCGCCGGTGCACCGGCTTCAGCCCGTCCCGCACGTCGGGCAGGGCGCGCCCGATGATCACGCTCATCGCGTAATCGAGATAGCTGCGCTTCATCTCCTCTTCGATGTCGACCGGGATCGGCGTCTCGAAGGGGAGGATGCGGTCGTGTTCGCTCATGCGTCTCGAGGTTCCCTAACTGGTTGAATTGATACGGCGGCCGCGCGCTTGGGGCCGGCGCCGGTTACACATCGAGGTTCCGCACTTCCAGCGCGTTGTCCTGGATGAAGGCGCGGCGGGGCTCGACCTGGTCGCCCATGAGGACGGTGAAGATCGAGTCGGCCTCGACCTCGTCCTCGATCCGCACCTGCAGGAGGCGCCGCTTCTCGGGGTCCATGGTGGTCTCCCAGAGCTGCTGGGGGTTCATCTCGCCGAGGCCCTTGTAGCGCTGGATGGCGAGACCCTTCTTGGCGCCAGTGTAAAGCTTCTCGATCGCCTCTTCGAGGGTCTCGAAGCTCTCCGACTCGTCGCCGCGCACGACGGTGAAGCCGGTGGCCGCCACCGCCTCCAGGCCGACCGTGTTCTGGGTCAGCGCCCGGTACTCGGCGCTGGTGATGAGGCCCCAGCCCAGCCGCACCTCGCGCTCCACCCCGTCGCGGCGCGACAGGAAGCGGATCAGCCAGGTGCCGTGCTCCTCGTCCTGCTTGACCTCGACGTTCTTGAACCCGTGTGCCTCGACGATCTCGGCCACCGCGCGCAGCCGCTCGGGGTCGGAAAGGGACCGCTTGTCCTTGATGCCGTGGAGGAGCGCCACCTTGAGCGCGTCGGCCGGGTAGCCGCGCGACACCAAGCGGTCGAGGTTGTCGCGGAAGCTCTCCACCTTCTCGAGGAAGTTGGCGAGCCGCGCGCCGCGCAGGCGCCGGCCGCCGCCGTTGCCGTCGCCGCCCAGGCTGTCCTGCACGCCGACCTCCCAGGCGTCCTGGATACGCTCGACCAGGTAGGCGCGGTACTCGCGGTCGTCCTTGAGGTAGGTCTCGCTCTTGCCGTGCGTCACCTTGTAGAGCGGCGGCTGGGCGATGTAGAGGTAGCCGCGCTTGATGATCTCCAGCATCTGACGGTAGAAGAAGGTGAGGATCAAGGTGCGGATGTGCGAGCCGTCGACGTCGGCGTCGCACATGATGATCAGCTTGTGGTAGCGGAGCTTGTCGACGTCGAAGTCGTCCTTGCCGATCCCCGTCCCCAGCGCCGTGATCAGGGTGCGGATCTCGTCGGAGGAGAGCATCTTGTCGAAGCGCGCCTTCTCGACGTTGAGGATCTTGCCCTTGAGCGGCAGGATCGCCTGGTAGCGGCGGTCGCGCCCCTGCTTGGCCGAGCCGCCGGCCGAGTCCCCCTCGACCAGAAAGAGCTCGGCGAACTTGGGGTCGCGCTCCGAGCAGTCGGCGAGCTTGCCGGGGAGGTTGGCGGCGTCGAGCGCCCCCTTGCGGCGGGTCAGGTCGCGCGCCTTGCGCGCCGCCTCGCGCGCCTGCGCCGCCTCGACGCACTTCTCGACGATGCGGCGCGCCACCTTCGGGTTCTCTTCGAGGTAGCTCGCCAGCCGCTCGTTGACCACCTGCTCGACCCACCCCTTGATGTCCGAGGAGACCAGCTTGTCCTTGGTCTGCGACGAGAACTTGGGGTCCTTGATCTTGACCGAGACGACCGCGGTCAGCCCCTCGCGCACGTCCTCGCCGGTCAAGTTCTCCTTGAGGCTCTTGCCCAGGCCCGAGGAGGCGGCGTAGGCGTTGATTGTGCGGGTGAGCGCCGACTTGAAGCCGATCAGGTGGGCGCCGCCGTCGCGGTTGTTGATCGTGTTGGTGAAGGCGTAGATGAGCTCGGAGTAGCCGTCGTTCCACTGCAGCGCCACTTCCACCGCCTCTTCGCCGGCGCCGTCGTCGCGCATGTCGTCGAGGTGGATGGGCTTGGGGTGGAGCGGCGTCTTGTTGCGGTTCAGGTGCTCGACGAAGGAGGCAATGCCGCCGACGTACGCGAAGTCCGCCTCCTTCTCCGTCCGCTCGTCGCGCAGGTGGATGTGGACGCCGCGGTTCAAGAACGACTGCTCGCGCAGCCGCTGGGCGAGCGTGTCGTAGGAGTACTCGAGGATCGCGAAAACGGTGGGGTCGGGCCAGCAGCGGAGCTTGGTGCCCGTCTTCTTGCTCTTGCCGATCGCCTTGATCGGCCCCTCGGGGCGACCGCGGTGGTAGACCTGGTACCAGACCTGCCCGTCGCGCTTGATCTCCATCTCGAGGGTCTCGGAGAGGGCGTTGACCACCGAGACGCCGACGCCGTGCAGGCCGCCCGAGACCTTGTAGCTGTTCTTGTCGAACTTCCCGCCCGAGTGGAGCTCGGTCATGATGACCTCGGCCGCCGAGCGCCCCTCCCCCTTGTGCATGTCCACCGGGATGCCGCGGCCGTCGTCCTCGACGGTGACCGAGTTGTCGCTGTGGATGGTGACGTCGATGCGCGTGCAGTGACCGGCCAACGCCTCGTCGATCGAGTTGTCGACCATTTCGAAGACCATGTGGTGCAGGCCGGAGGCGTCCTCGGTGTCGCCGATGTACATGCCCGGGCGCTTGCGCACCGCCTCGAGCCCCTTGAGGACCTTGATGTTCTCCGCCGTGTAGGTGGACTCTGTCTTGGCCAAAGCGTCTCTCCGAACCTGTTTTGCCCTGGATTTGCCCCCCGTTTCCGCTCGGGTTTCGGGGGCGTCTGCCGACAGGCGGAATTGTAGCACAAAGCGGCCCGTTTTGCGAGCCGTAGGTCATTCCCCTGCAATAACTTACGCGGTGTCTTCCGGGTCCTCGGCGGGGGCGGGGTCGAGGGAGCGCAAGCGCCCCTCTTCGACGTGCCAGAGCCGCCCCACTTCGAGGGCCAGCCAGACCTGCGGGCGGTTCGAGCTGGCGACCAGCTGCGAGGCGCCGGCGAAGACGCGCCAGAGGGCGGCGAGGGTGGGCGGCGCGAGCTCCGCGTCGGCGTCGTCGAGGAGGTAGAGCGGCTCGCGGCCGGCGCCGGCGAGGACCCGGCCGTGGGCGGCGAGGAGGAGGAGCGAGAGGGCCTTCCGCTCGCCGGCGGAGGCGACTCGGCGCACCTCGTGGCCGCCGAGGAGGACCTCGACGTCGTCGCGGTGCGGGCCGAGGAGCGGGAGCTGGCGGCGGCGCTCGCGGTCGGCCATGCGGGCGAAGCTGGCGGCGATCTCGTGGGCCCCGTCGAGCCCGCCGGCCGGCGACGGGCGGTAGCGCAGCTCGACCTCGGCTAGCGGCAGCGCGGCCGCCGCGGTCACCTGTGCCAGCACCTCCACGAGCCGCTCGAAGTATCTCTGCCGCAGGTGGATGACCTCCGCGGCCGCGCCGGCGAGGAGCTCGTTCCAGCTCTCCAGCCCGTCGCTCCCGGCTGCCAGGAGCTGCCGCTTCTGGAAGAGCGCGGCGCGGTAGCGGGAGAGGGCCTCGAGCGCCGCCGGCCGCAGGCCGACGACGCCGCGGTCGAGGAAGCGCCGGCGGGCGCCGGGGTCGCCGGTCAGGACATCGGCTTCGCCGGCGTGCCAGGCGGCGACCGGCAACGCCGCGAGGTGCTCGGCGCGGCTCCCGGTCTTGCCGTTGACCGAGCGGGAGCGCTCCCCCGCCTCCCAGCCGACCTCCAGCCGCGCGCGGCGATCCCTTTCGACCTCCGCCGCGAGGTGGAACGAGCTTTCGCCGTGGCGGACGCAGTCGGCGAGGCGCGGCGTGCGAAAGCTCTTGGTGGTGGCGAGGACGTAGGCGGCTTCGAGGAGGCTGGTCTTGCCGGCGCCGTTGCCGCCGAGGAGGAGGTGGCTGCCGGGCTCCGGCTCCCAGGCGAGCGGCTCGAGGTTGCGGAAGCCGCGGGCGGCGAGCTGGCGGAGCAAGCGGCTCTAGGCGCGAAGGCTTTCGCGCCGGGCTTCGATCACAGCCGCATGGGCATGATGACGCAGAGGTAGCGGGCGTCGGGGCCGTCCACCGGGTAGCCCACGCACTGCGTGTTCTCGTCCTTGAGCTCGAGGCGCACCTTCTCGGTCTCGACCGCCGAGAGGAAGCTGGCGAGGTAATCCGGGTTCATGCCGACGCGGAACTCCGGCCCGTCGTATTCGCAGGCCAACTCCTCGACCGCCTCGCCCAGGTCCGGGTTTTGGGTCGAGATGGTGAGCTGGTCGGGCGCGAACTGCAGCCGCACCGCGCGCGCCCGGTCACCGGTCAGGATGGCCACCCGCTGCACGCCGTCGACCAGCGCCTTGCGCTCGAAGACCGCCTTTTTGTCATTGTCCTTGGCGATCACCCGCTCGTAGTCGGGGAAGCTCCCCTCGAGGATGCGGCAGACCAGCTCGCGCCGGCCGAGACGGAACGAGAGGTGATGCTCGCCGCGGCGGTAGGCGACGTTGCCCTCGCCTTCGAGCCGCTGCAACTCCTGGAGGGCCTTGCGCGGCACCAGCACCTGGTGGTCGCCGTCGGCGCCGTCGAGGCCGGCTTCGACGAGCGCCAGGCGGTGGCCGTCGGTGGCCACTAGCTCGAGCGCCCCCTTCTTGAGCTTCAGGAGCGCGCCGTTGAGCTGGAAGCGCGACTCCTCGGCCGAGACGGCGAAGAGGACCTTGCCGATCATCCGCCGCAGGTCTGCGAAGGGGATCTCGATGGCAGTCTTGTCGTCGACTACCGGCAGAGTGGGGAAGTCGTCCGGGGCGAGGCCGTGGATCTTGAAGCGGGAGCGGCCGGCGCGGATCGTGAGGGAGCGCGGGTCGTCGAGGACCAGCGCCACGTCGTCGGCCACCAGTGAACGGACGATCTCGAAGAGCTTCTTGGCCTGCACCGCCACGCCGCCGTCGCGCTTGACGTCGGCCTCGCACGAGGAGGTGAGCGAGACGTCGAGGTCGGTGGCCGCCAGATGGAGCCGGTCCTCGCGCACCGTGAGCAGCAGGTGCGAGAGCACCGGGATCGTCGTCTTGCGCTCGACGATTCCCTGCATCGGGACCAGCTCGGACAGCAGCTCGCTACGGCGGAGGCGGATTTCCATGTGGGGCCGGTCTCCAGAGAAGAGAAGGCTCGAGGATCATAGCATCGACCGTCGTCGTAGTAAGAGGCGCTGCGGAAACTCGGAAGCGCGCCCCAACTAGCAGCGGATCATCGAGTTGCGGCTCCGCAGGCGAGGCCTTCGGCGGGCTGTGGAGGGCTGCGGAGGCGCGGGGAAAAGCGGCCGCGCTCCGCGCCTTGCGCAGGCGCTCCACACCTCTTCCGGAGCGGCCCTGTGGAAAGCGCGGATCGAGCTTCAGGAGAAATGCTGCTCGATCGAAGCCAGCACCTTGTCGATCTCGGGGTCGCCGTCGCGGAGCTGCTGGATCTTCTCGACCGAGTACATGACCGTCGAGTGGTGCTTGTCGTTGAACTGCTTGCCGATCTCGGGGTAGGAGAGGTCGGTCAGGCGCTTCAAGGCGTACATCGCCACCTGGCGCGGGAAGGCGATCTGCTTGGTGTTGCCCTTGCTCTTGATCTCGGAGACCTTCAAGCCGTAGTGGCGGGCCACGAACTTGATGATCTCGGCGGCGGCGGGCTTGCGCTCGGTGTCCGGCAGGATGTCGCGCAGGGTCTCCTTGGCGAGGTCGAGCGAGAGGGGCTTGCCGGTCAGCGACGAGAAGGCGATGACCCGGGTGAGCAGGCCTTCGAGCTCGCGGATGTTCGAGCGCACCTGCTGGGCGATGAAGTGGGCGACGTCGTTGGGCAGGACGGTGCCTTCCACGTCGGCCTTGCGGCGGAGGATCGCCACCTTCGTCTCGAGGTCGGGAGGCTGGATGTCGGCGATCAGCCCCCACTCGAAGCGGCTGCGCAGCCGCTCCTCGAGGGTCGGGATGTTCCGCGGCGAGGAGTCCGACGAGAGGATGATCTGCTTCTGGCTGGTGTAGAGGGTGTTGAAGGTATGGAAGAACTCCTCCTGCGTCCGCTCCTTGTTGGCCAGGAACTGCACGTCGTCGATGAGCAGCACGTCGATCGTGCGGTAGCGCTCGCGGAAGGCCGGCATGCGGTCGAAGCGGATCGAGTTGATGAGCTCGTTGACGAACTGCTCGGCCGCCAGATAGAGCACCCGCAGCTGCGGGCTCTCCTTGCGGATGTGGCAGCCGATGGCGTGGAGGAGATGGGTCTTCCCGAGCCCGACGCCGCCGTAGAGGAAGAGCGGGTTGTAGCTCTTCGACGGGTTCTCGGCGACCGCCCGCGCCGCGGCGTGGGCGAACTGGTTCGAGCTGCCGACGACGAAGGTGTCGAAGGTGTACCTGGGGTTGAACTGCGCCGGCAGCGCCGGCGGCGGCGGTGGCTCCGGAGGGGCCGCCTCCTCACGCTCCTCGAGCGAGAAAAGGACCTGATAGGCGGCCCCTTTGAGGCCCGCGATCGCGCGGTCCACGGCCGGCCGGTAGCTCGACTCCAGAGTGTGCAGGGCGCGGGCGTCGGGGGCGGTCAGGACCAGCCGGTCCTCTTCCTCGACGTGAACCTTCAGGGGGCGGAACCAGCGCGCGAACTCGTCAGCCGTAAGTTCTTCTTGCAGCTCTCTTTTCAGCAGGTTCCAGAGTTGCGACATGGGGCCTCAACAGGCAGTCGAATTCCGCAGACTTTCCACAACCTGTGGAAATCCAGAGGCTCAAAAATTGGAACTGTGAGACGAGTTGCCGACGAAGCGAAATGGACTATAGACCCTCGCTTCGAACCCGTCAAGCGTTCGAGTTCAAAACGGCCGCGCCAGACGCGCGATCTCGCGCGGCAGCTCGAGCGCGCCGGCGGCCGGCGGCTCGAGGGCGCGCAACAGGCGCACGAGCGAGGAGGGCAGGAGCGGCTCCTCCTCGCCGTCGAAGAGCAGGTCCCAGAAGCTCGCCGGCTCGGGGTAGAAGGCCAGGCGGACCGCGGCGCCGGCCGCGATCCCGGCCTCGGCGCGCGCCAGCTCGAGCGCGCGGTCGAAGCCGCCGAGCTCGTCGACCAGCCGCCGCCGCCGCGCCTCCTCGCCGGTCCACACCCGCCCCTGCGCCACCGCCTCGACCTCACGCGGCGAGAGCTTGCGCCCGCGCGCCACGTGGCCGATGAAGGTGTCGTAGACGCGGCGCATCCCGGCGTCCACCCGCGCTTGCTGCGCGGCGCTGAACGGCGCGAGCGTCGTGTAGATGTCGGCGTTGGCGCCGCGCTTGAGCGTGTCGTGGGTGACGCCGAGGTGCTCCTCCTGGAGGCGGCGGGTGACGAGCTTGCCGCCGAAGACGCCGATCGAGCCGGTCAGGGTCGCCGGCTCGGCGACGATCTTGTGCGCCTTGGCGGCGATGTAGTAGCCGCCCGAGGCGGCGACGTCCGACATAGAGACCACGACCGGCTTCTCGCGCGCCAGCAGCTCCACTTGGCGCAGGATGAGGTCGGAGGCGAGCGCCGAGCCGCCCGGGCTGTCGACGCGCAGCACGACGGCGGCGACGCCGTCGTCGTCGGAGAGGTCGGAGAGGATCTCGGCCAGGCTCTCCGAGCCGAGGAAGACCTCTTGCGTCCAGGGCTCGATGCCGCCGTGGCCGCGCACGATCGTCCCCAGCGCGAAGACCACGGCGATGGTCTTGCCGGCGAAAGGGTTGCCGCGGCCGTCGTAGTCCTGGAGCCGCACCAGGCGCGGCTCGCCGCCGGCGCGCTCCTCGATACGGTCGCGGAACTGGTCGGGGTAGGCGAGGGCGTCGATCAGCTTCAGCCGCAGCGCTTCGGGGGCCGAGTAGGGGGCGCCGTCGATCAGGCGCCGCACCTCGGCCGGCGGGAGACGGCGCGCCGCGGCGATCCCGGCCACGAGCTGCCCGTAGAAGCCGTCGAGGACGGCGTTCATCGCCTCCTCGGCCTCGGGCGAATGCTCGGTCTGGGTGAAGGTTTCGACGGCGCTCTTGTAGCGGCCGACCGAGCTGAAGGCCGGGTCGATCTTGAGCTTCTCGAGGGCGCCGCGCAGGAAGACGCTGTCGGCGAAGAGGCCCAGGAGGTTCAGGTCCCCGGCCGGGGCGAGGTGGATGCGCTCGCAGGCGCTCGCCAGGTAGTAGGCGAGGGTGCCGTTGGAGCCCTCGCCGGCCGTCTCCAGGTAGCACTCGACGAACTTCCCCGCCTGCCGCAGCGCGGCGAGCTGGCGGCGGAACTCCTGCGCCTTGGCGAGGCCGAAGTCGGCCCCCTGGATGTAGACGGCGAGCCCCTTGACCCCGTCGTCCGCGCGCGCGGCGCGGAGGGCGGGGTAGAGCTGGGCCATGCTGTCGAGGGTGGCGCCGGCCGCGAAGGGGAAGCCGGAGGTGGGGGCCTGCTCGAGGATCGTCCGGTCCAGCCGCCAGACCAGGACCGTGGGGCCGCCGAGGGTCCGCCCGCCGCGCGACAGCAGGATGCCGGCCCCGGCGGCCGCCACCGCTACCGCCACCAGCACCAAGAAGACCACCACCAGCTTCTTCACCCGGCGATTTTAGCCCCCTGGCCGCCGTGCAGAAATGCCACTAAGCGTTTGGCAGTTATTGCATGAACAGGCGGGTACCCGGAGGAGCCGCCACGGGCCTTCTACGGGGGACCTTGACCCCTGGCACAGCGGTTGCAGTGAGAACGCGGCAACGCAGAAGAAAGTATGTGGGGAGGCTTCACCTACCAAAGAACAAACCCATCCTACATCGAGACCCTTCGGGTCTCACCCTCTGAGAAAGCTAATCCCATCCCCCTAAACCAGGGGTAGATCCTCAGAAACCCAACCGGAGAGACGGGGCCTCCCCCCCATACTTCAAGATCAGCGGCCCTCGGGAAACCGAGGGCCGCTAGTTTTTTGGGCGGCACCCGGTCGGCTCGTGCCAAACTGGCGGCGGTGTCTGCAAACTCTGACGCGGTGCGGCATGAGCTGCTGATCTGGTACGACCGGGTGCGGCGCGACCTGCCTTGGCGGCGGACCCGGGAGCCTTATCCGGTATGGGTCTCCGAGGTGATGCTGCAGCAGACCCGGGTCGACGTCGTCCTCCCCTATTACCAGCGGTTCCTGGAGCGGTTCCCCACGGTCGAGGCGCTGGCCGCGGCCGGGGAGGCCCAGGTGCTCGCGCTCTGGTCGGGGCTCGGCTACTACCGGCGCGCCCGGCAGCTCCACGCCGCGGCGCGGCGGGTGGTGGAGCGCGGCGGCTTTCCGGAGACGCCGGAGGGGTGGCGGGAGCTCGCCGGGGTGGGGGACTACACCTCCGCGGCGGTCGCCAGCATCTGCTTCGGCGCGTTGGTGCCGGTCCTCGACGGCAACGTCGAGCGCCTCCTGGCGCGGTTCCTGGCGCTGGCCGAGGATCCCAAAAGCGCGGCGGCCCGCCGGCGGCTGCGGGCGGCGGCGGCCGAGCTGCTCGACCCGGCCCGCCCGGGCGACAGCAACCAGGCGTTGATGGAGCTGGGTGCGACAATCTGCACTCCGCGCCGCCCAAGCTGCCCCGCCTGCCCGCTCCTCCCCGGCTGCCGGGCGGCGGCCGAAGGCACCCCCGAGAACTATCCCCAGCGGCGCCCGCGCCGGGCGCGCGAGCGGCGGCGCGTGGCGGTGGCGGTCGTCGAATGGCGGCGGCGCGTGCTGCTCGTCCGGCGGCCGGAGGGCGACACCCTCCTCGGCGGCTTCTGGGAGCTACCCTGGGCCGAGCTCGACGGCGGCGCCGCGCCGCCCGAGACGCTCTTCGCGCAGCGCTACGGCGGCAGCTGGCGCCTCGGCGAGCCGGCGGCCCGCGTCCGCCACGCCGTCACCTTCCGCGACCTCGAGGTGGCGATCCACCGCGCGGAGGTCGCCGACACGGGCTCGCTGGCGGAGGGAAGGGAGGCCGGCTGGTTCGACGAGGAGGGGCGCCGCGCGCTGCCACTCTCGTCGCTGGTCGGGAAGGCGCTGGCCGCGCTCAGGTCGGAAGGGGAGGTCAGCCCGCCACCGGCCCGGCGCCGTGCTCCGCGGGCCAGTTCCCGTGCCCGCCGGCCAAGATAAACCAACCGACGATCTTGTCGTCGAGCTCCCTGAGGCGCCGCGCCACCAGGCTGCAGAGGATCTTGAGCAGTCGCAGCGAGGAGATGCGGTGGATGTCGAGGAGACCCTCGACGACTTCGCGCGGGATCGTCAGCACGACCGCGCCGCCGTCGTGCGCCTTGGCGGCGGCCGAGCGCGGCTGGTTGTCGATCAGCGCCATCTCGCCGAACCAGTCGCCGCGCTCCAAGAAGGCGAGCGCCTCCTCGCCGGCCCCGGGGATGTACTTGCTGATCATCATCCGCCCGTCGAGCACCACGTACATCTCGCTGCCCGACTCCCCCTCGCGGAAGAGCACCTGATTGGGGGCGAGCTTCTTCTCCTTCGACAGCGAGGAGAGGAAGTTGATCTCCATCGCCGACAGACGCTGCTCCTGGAAGAGCTTCCGCTTGTCGGCCAGGTCGACGCGGAACCCCGCCATCGCGCCGCTCGCGTCGAGCACCTCGTGCGGCCCCGGCGCGGCCGGCAGCCCGCTCTCCGGGAAGAAGTGAGTGAGCTTCTGGTTGGTCTGCCGGAGCTTCTGCGCCAGGCTCTTCCAGAAGGTCCAGTAGAGCGCCACCGCGAAGCGCGGGTCGCGCTCCAGGGTCGCCGCCGCAGCCACCGGGTTCAAGGTCAGCAGCTCGGTCTCGGCGAGCGTCAGGGCGTCGCCGGAGCGCGCCTCGTGATCGACGAAGCTGGTTTCGCCGAAGAGCTCGCCCGGCCCGAGGACCGCCAGGCTGAAGATGCCGTATGGAGTCTGGCGCTGAATGCGCACGTTGCCGCTCGCCACGAGATAGGCGTCGAGCGTCGGGTCCCCCTCCTGGAGGACCGACGTGCCGGCCGGGTAGCGGTTGCGCGCCAGGCAGCGCACGAGCTGCCCGAGCTGCTCCTCGCTGAAGTGGGAGAGCGGCTCCCAGGAGCGCAGCAGGTTGTGGATGCTCAAGGGCGCCGATTCTAGCCGGAGGGCGCGGCGATCACTTGCCAGAGCCCTGACGCCGGGGCCGCCGCGCGGCCGGCGGCGAGGGCCCAGGCGGCGCGCTCCTCGTCGCCCGCGGCGCGCCAGAGCGCGGCGGCCTGGAGGAACCACTCGGCGAAGAGCGGATCGCCCGGCCCCAGGTCAGAGCGCAGCTTGCTCTCGAGGGGCGCTTCGACCTCCTCGAAGCGGGCGCGGGCGGCGCGCCGGTCGCCGCGCGCCAGAGCCGACCAGGCGCGGTGCAGGGTGATCGACTCGAGGAGGTCCGAGCGCAGCGCGGCGGCGCGCGCGAAGGCCCGCTCGGCGCCGTCGTGGTCGCCCGCGTAGGCGGCGACCAGCCCGGCTTCGAGCCACGCCTCGCCGTCCTCGGGGTCGGCGGCGAGGAGCGGCGCGAGGAGGGCGCCGGCGATGGCGAAGTCGAGGAGGTGCTTGGCGCCGGCGGCCGCGGCGAGGCGCTCCGCGCGCGGCGCTCCCGGCGCGCTCCCCGCCGCGAGCGCCGCCGCGAAGTCCCCGCGGGCGAGCGCGGCGGCGGCAACCGCCGGCGGCCGTCGGTCGCGCAGGACGAGCAGCAGCGCGACGGCGCCGGCGGCCAGGAGCGCCAAAAGCAGCCACAGCAAGAGCCCTTCGAACGAAGGCATACGCCTACATCGTCATCCTGAGCGCAGCGAAGGATCTGGGGGCTGGGAAGCTCCGGCCGGCTCCCCCCGCCCAGATTCTTCGCTGCGCTCAGAATGACGGAGTTGGGGCAATCGCATCTGCGCCGGCCGCAGCCGCTCCCACACCGCGCATTCCACCCGCTCCAGCCACTCGCCGCGCCGCGCCGGGTCGAGCCGCTGCGGCGCCAGGCCGCGCGCCGCCAGCTCCTCCTCCAGCCGCCGGTCGACGGCCGTCTGGAACGCCGGGTCGGCCGAGCGCACGCCGTCGGGGCTCGGCTCCTCGACGATCGGCACGTGGAACAGCAGGTCGTAGCCGCGCATCCAGCCGTCCACCAGCCCTTCGAGGTGCGGCTGCTTGCCGGCGGCGAGCAGCAGGTAGACGTAGTTGTCGAGGACGCTGCGGTCGCAGATCACCACCGGGTAGCGCGCTTGCGCGATCAGCTCCTCGCCGATCTGGGTGTGGAGGATCCAGGACTCCGAGGCGACGGAGGTCTCCTCGTTGATCGGCAGCGGACAGCGGCGCGCGATCTCGTGCACGACGTCGACCGCCACGTCGCGCGCCTTGAGCCGCGCCGCGAGGCCGTAACAGAGCGTGGTCTTGCCGACACCGTGGCTGCCGATGAAGGCGACCTTCAGGCGCGGCGTGTCGGGCATGAGGACGATTGTCTCTCAGTGCAGCTCGGTAAGCGCGGCCTCGAGCAGATCGAGCGCGGAAGACAACTGCTGCTGGGTAATGGACAGAGGCGGGACGAGCTGGGCCACGCGGCCCTCGGGGCCGCCCGCGAGCAATAGGACGCCGCGGCGACGCGCCCCCTCGACGAGGGCGCCGGCGGCTTCGCGGGAGGCGAGCTCGACGCCCCAGAGGAGCCCGCGGCCGCGCACCGCGGTGACGGTCGGAAAGCGCTCTTCCCACTCAGAAATTAGCGGCTGAAGGAGAGTTTCCCCCAGGGACGCGGCGCGCTCCGCCAGCCGCTGCTCCTCGATCACCTCCAGCGCCGCGAGCGCCGCCGCGCAGGCGAGCGGGTGGCCGACGAAGGTCGAGGTGTGGAGCGCCTCCCCCGGCGTCTCCCACGCCGCCATCAGCTCGCGCCGCCCGACGACCGCCGCGATCGGCAGCCCGCCGCCCAGCGCCTTGCCGCAGCAGAGGAGATCGGGGCGAACGCCTTCCACCGCGCAAGCCCAGAGCGCACCCGTCCGCCCGAGGCCGGTGAAGACCTCGTCCGCGGCGAGCGGCACGCGGTGCCGCCGGCAGAGCGCGGCGACTTCCGCGAGCCACCCCGGCGGCGGTGGCAGCACCCCCTCGCGCCCGACGATCGGCTCGACCAGCAGGCAGGCGATGCCGCCGCCGGCGAGCGCCGCGCCGACGTCCGCCGGCGGGCAGCCGAAGGGGAGACGCACGACGTGCGGGTGGAGGTGCGCGAGGAAGGGCTGCCGGAACTCGGCGCGGGAGGTGGCGGCGAGCGCGCCGAGGGTGACCCCATGGTAGCTCGGCTCGAAGGCGACGACGCCGGCGCGGGCGGTGGCGGCGACGGCGGTCTTGAGCGCGATCTCGACCGCCTCCGCCCCGGAGACGGCGAAGAAGACCCGCGGCTCGTCGACCGGCGCCAGCGCCGCGAGCCGCTCGGCCAGCGCGACCCGCAGCGGGTGGGCGTGGACGTCGCCGAGCCCGTGGAGGAGCCGGCCGCTCTGCGCGCGCACCGCCGCGACAACGCGCGGGTGGCGGTGGCCGACGGCCGCAACGCCGAAGCCCGAGGTCAGGTCGAGGTAGCGGTTGCCGTCGACGTCGAGGACGTTGACGCCGAGCGCCTCTTCCCAGAGGAGCGACGGCCGGCCGCCGGCGAGGGTGTTGATGCCCGGTGCCTCGGCGGCGGCGAGGCGCGCCGAAAGTTCGCGCGCCCGCGGGCCCGGCGGCGGCACGACCATGCGCGGCAGCAGGTCGCCGCGCTTGAGGCCGCTCACATCTCGCGCCGCCCCGCGAGCGAGCGGCCGAGCGTGACCTCGTCGGTGTACTCGATGTCGCCGCCCACCGGCATGCCGAAGGCGAGGCGCGTGACCTTGACGCCGCGCGCCTTGAGCAGGCGGGCGAGGAAGAGCGCCGTCGCCTCCCCCTCGACGTTGGGGTTGGTGGCGAGGACCACCTCCTCGACGCCGTCGAGCCGCTCGAGCAGGCGCGGGATGGCCAGCCGGTCGGGCCCGATGCCGCGGTGCGGGGAGAGCGCGCCGAGCAGCACGTGGTAGAGGCCGTGGTACTCGCCGGTGCGCTCGATCGGCTCGATGTTGAACGGCTCCTCGACGACGCAGAGCTGCCGCCGCTCGCGCTGCGGGTCGGCGCAGAAGCGGCAGGGATCGACGGCGGTGATCGCGTTGCAGGAGGAGCAGTGGAAGAGCTTCTCCTTGACCTCGGTGATGGCGGCGGCGAGCGCCAGCGCCTCGGCGGCCGGGACCTTGAGCAGGTAGTGGGCGAGGCGGGTGGCGGTCTTGGGGCCGATCGAGGGGAGGCGGGAGAGCTCGCCGACCAGCCGGGCCAGCGGGTCGGCGGAGGCGGGCGTGCGGCTCAGAACAGGCCCGGCAGGTTCGAGGTCATCGCGCCCACCCGGCTGCGCATCGTCTCGTCGACCTTGCGGCCGGCCTCGCTGACGGCGGCGACGATGAGGTCCTCGAGCATCGAAGGGTCTTCCTTGTCCATCACCTCGGGGTCGATCTTGCAGCCGACGAGCTGCTTGTGACCGCTCATCTTGACCGTCACCATGCCGCCGCCGACGCTCGCCTCGACGACCATCTCGGCGAGCTCGCGCTGCAGGCGTTCCTGCATCTCCTGCGCCTGTTTCATGAGCTGTCGCATGCTGCTCATCGCCTCAGTCCTCTCTCGGGCGCGCGTGCGGCTCGACCCGCTCCACCCGGCCGTTGAAGATGTCGAGCACCGCCTGCACCGTGGGGTGGCTCAGCACCGGCGGCGGCGGGGGCTCGGACTCCGCGGCGGCGGCGGGCTCGCCGTCGTCCTCCTGCCAGCGCGCCGCGCCGCCGCCCACCGCGGCCAGCACCTTCTCCAGTATCTGTCGGTTGTTGCCGCGCCGCAAAGTCGCCTCCAGGTGGGCCTCGCGCGGCACCAGCAGCGCCCCGCCCTCGAAGCGCGGCCGGTGCTGGGCGAAGACGGCGGCGAGCGACGGCCGCAGCTTGTCCAGCTCCTGGATGATGACGTCGACGACGTCGGCGGCCTCCGCGGGCTGCGCGGGCTCTGGCTGAGGCAGAGGAGGCGGATCGGGCGGGCGCGGGTCGGGCGCGCGCGTCGGCGCCGGCCGCTCGTCCGCGACTCGCCGTTCCTCCTGCTTCTTGGCCGTCGGCCGTTCCGGCGGCTTCGTGCCCGCCAACAGCTCCTCGACCCGCGTCAGCTTCGGCAGCTCCGCCGCGCGCAGCCAGGCGATCTCGACCGCCAGCACACCGACCTCGCTCCGCCGCACGATCTGCTCGCTCGCCAGGAGCTGCTGCAGCAGGCGCAGCAGGTTCTCGTAGCCGGCGGCGCGGGCGCGGCCGGCCAGGATCGCCTCCTCCTCGACCGGCAGGTCGACGTGCGTGTCGGCGCCGCCCATCGCCAGGTGCAGCGCGTCGCGGCAGTAGGCGAGGAACTGGCAGAAGACGTGGCGCGGGTCCCACCCCTCGTCCTCGATCCGCACGACCGCCCCGCGCACGCCGAGCGGGTCGCCGCCGAGGATCGCCTCGAGGAGCCGGCCGAAGAGCGCCGTGTCGAGCCCGCCCAGCAGGCGCACCGCCTCCTCGTCGGCGATCGTGCCCGAGCCGAAGGTGGCGAGCTGGTCGAGCAGCGCCACGGCGTCGCGCACGCTCCCCTCGCCGGCGCGGGCGATCAGGCGCAGCGCCGGGTCGCTCGCCGTGATCCCCTCGGCCTCGCTGATGCGGCGCAGCAGCGCCGCGACGTCGGGCGAGGAGACGCGGCGGAAGTGGAACTCCTGGCAGCGCGAGAGGATCGTCGCCGGCACCGCCTCGATCTCGGTGGTGGCGAAGATGAAGGCCAGGTGCGGCGGCGGCTCCTCGACGATCTTGAGCAGGGCGTCGAAGGCCTGGCGCGAGAGGCGGTGGATCTCGTCGATCACCACCACCTTGTAGCGGTCGCGCGCCGGGCCGTAGCGCAGGCTCTCGGTCAGGTCGCGCACCTGCTCGACCTTCGAGTAGGTGGCGGCGTCCACCTCGATCACGTCGAGGTCGGCGCCGCGGGTGATCTCACGGCACGGCAGGCAGTCGTCGCAAGGATCGGCGGCGGGGCCGCGCTCGCAGTTGAGCGCCTTGGCGAGGACGCGCGCCGCGGTCGTCTTGCCGACGCCGCGGATGCCGGAGAAGAGGTAGGCCTGGGCGATCCGCCCTTCGGTCAGGGCGTTGCGCAGCGCGGTGACGATCGGCTCCTGGCCGACCAGGCTGGCGAAGGTCTGCGGCCGCCACTTGCGCGCGAGGACCTGATAGCTCATGGGGTCTCAGAGGAGTAAAACAGGCAGCGCCCCACGAAGGGCTCCGGCTTGTCTGCGGCACTCGGCGCGCATACCTTATCGCTGCTCCCTTCCGGGCCTGACGAGGTTCGATAGCGGCCGATGCACAGGACCCGAGCCCTTCGTGGGTCGCTGCCGGCGCCTAGGATAACACCCGGCCGCGCCGCCGCCTTCCGCCGGTCAGGCCGGCCGCGGGTGCGAGAGAGTGGTCTCAGGGGTGAATGGTCTTGACGGCCACGCCGGTCACGCGATGCAGCGAAGGTGAGCTTCAATCGCCGGAGTTCCGCTGGGACTTGTGCCGGCGGGTTTGCTGAGGGCGATCGGCCGTTGGGCTGGCACGACCTCGAGCGCGAGGGCTCACGCGGGGTTCTTGTCGCGGAGCTTGTCGATGAGCTCGTTGGAGACCGCCTCGCCCCGCGAGGGCGGCTCGAAGCCGTAGAAGCCCTCCAGAGCGTCGCCCTCGGGAGCCCGACGCCGATGCTTCAAAGCCTCACGGGCGAGCTCCGACAGGAGGTCTCCGGCGTTGCTCTTCTCCGGTCGAGCTCTGGCGCGCATGCATCGGATGCTGACACATCAACACGCGATGGGCCGCGGGGCCATGCTAGCCGCGACCAATTCGGCCCTTTACCCCGCTCGTTTTGCCGTAAGATACGCCGCTCGCTGCACCGGCGATCAATGGACGACCGGGACTGGATGCGCCAAGCGATCGCCGAGGCCGAGCGGGGGGGCGCGCTCGGGGAGGTGCCGATCGGGGCGCTGTTCGTGCGCGGCGGGGAGGTGCTGGGGCGGGCGCACAACCGGCGCGAGATCGACCGCGACCCGTTGGCCCACGCCGAGCTCCTGGTCATCCGCCAGGCGGCGGAGCGGACCGGCGGGTGGCGGCTCGGCGGCACCCTGTACGTCACCCTGGAGCCCTGCCCGATGTGTGCCGGCGCTCTCGTGGCGGCGCGGGTCGAGCGGCTGGTCTACGGCGCCGCCGACCCCAAGGCGGGCTACTGCGGGACGCTCGGCAACGTCGTCCAGGACCCGCGGCTGAACCACCGCCTCGAGGTTGAGCCGGGCGTCCTGGCCGAGGAGTGCGGCGCTCTCCTCAGTGGCTTTTTCGCCGCCCTGCGGCGGAATCCCCGCCCGGGGCAGACGGTTCTGTAAAGGTTCTTTGCAGGCTTCGAGGAGAGGTGTCCGAGTGGCTTAAGGAGCACGCTTGGAAAGCGTGTGTAGGGGAAACTCTACCGTGGGTTCGAATCCCACCCTCTCCGCCACGCATCAGAAAACGAGCGAGAGACCCCCGGAGAGGTGCCAGAGCGGTCGAATGGGGCGGTCTCGAAAACCGTTGACCGGGCAACCGGTCCGTGGGTTCGAATCCCACCCTCTCCGCCATCTCGCTCTCGACTCATCAGGTTGACCCAACGCCCTGACCTGCGGTAGGTTCCGCCTTTCGTCGGCGCCGCCCGCCGGGCCCGCCGTTCGGTCAGCACCGTCAACCCTCGACAGAAGGCGGTTCGAACGTGAAACGGACTTTCCAGCCGAACAACCGTCGCCGCAAGCGGACGCACGGCTTCCTGGTGCGCATGCGCACGCGCGCCGGGCGCGCGGTGATCTCGCGCCGGCGCGCAAAGGGTCGGAAGCGCCTGAGCGTCTGATGCCGGAGCGGCAGGACCCCCCGCCCGCGGGGGAGCGCCTGCACGGCCGGGAGAGGCTGCGGCGCCGGACCGACTACCTCAGGTGCTACCGGACGGGCCGCCGCCGGCACGGCAACCTGGCGATCCTCTACCACGCCCCCAACGACCTCGGGCACCCTCGCCTCGGCATCACCGCCAGCCGCAAGGTCGGCAAGGCCGTGGTGCGCCAGCGCCTAAAGCGCCGGACGCGCGAGGCCTACCGGCGCTGGCCGCACCGCGGCCGGCTGCCGGCCGTGGACCTGGTGGTGCATCTCAAGCCCGAGGCGCGGGACTCGGAGTTCCGGGCCTTCCGCGAGGAGCTGCTGGGCCTCTTCGCCGGCCTGCTGCCGCGGGAGGCGCGGCGGTGAGGGGGGCGGCGGTGGGCGCCTCGGTGGCGCTCCTGGGCGCCTACAAGCGCTGGCTCTCGCCCCTGTTGCCCCGCTCCTGCCGCTTCACCCCGACCTGCTCGGAGTACGCGCGGCTGGCGCTGCTCAAGCACGGCTTCTGGCGCGGCGGCGCGCTGGCGGCGGGGCGGGTCTGCCGCTGCCACCCCTTCGGCGCCGGCGGCGTCGACCTGCCGTGACCGCGACGGCCCCGGGCCGCCGGCGCGGCGACTGATTTTTCGGGAAAGGACTCTTTCCACCGTGGACTATCGCCGCCTCCTCGTCGCCTTTCTCCTTTCGATGGCGGTCTACCTCGGGTGGATGGCCCTCTTTCCGCCGCCCCCGCCGCCCGGTACCGGTCAGCCGGACGCCGGCGAGGCGGTGGCCCCGGCCGCGCCCGCCGAGCCCCAGCCGCCGGCCGCGACGACGGGCGCGCCGGACGCCGAGGCCACGCCGCCGGCGGAAGCCGACGCCCCCGCGGGCGCCCCGGGCCAGGCGCCGGCCGCGCCGCTGCCGCCGGTCGCCGCCGCGCGCGAGGAGCGGGTGGTGGTCGAGACCGACGCCTTCCGCGCCACCTTCACCAACCGCGGCGCGCAGCTCCTGTCGCTGGTCTTGAAAGAGCACCGCGGGCCGGACGGCAAGGGGCTCGACCTCGTCCGCCGCCGCGCCGGCCAGCCCTACCCCTTCGCCCTCGTGGACCCGTCCGGCGGCGCCCTGCCGCTCGACACAGCCCTCTACGCCGTCGAGCGCGCGGGGACGGCCGCGGCGCCCGAGGTCGCCTTCCGCTACCGCGGCCCCGAGGGGGACGCCGTCAAGCGCTTCCGCTTCCGCGGCGAGGAGGTCTTCGACGTCGAGGCCACCGTCGTCGGCACGCCCTGGGCCCTTCTCCTCGGCCCCGGCCTGCGTAACCCGACGGCCGAGGAAGCGGGGAGCCAGTTCCTCCAGGCCGCCGGGGTCTACAAGCAGGGGGACGAGGTCGAGACCGTGGTGCCGAAGGGCACCTGGGACCCGGTCGAGCTGGGCGGCGGCGGCCTGCGCTGGGCGGGCCTGGAGGACACCTACTTCCTGACCGTGCTGGTGCCCGAGGCCGGGGGGCTCGAGAAGGCGGTCTTCCGGCCGGTGCTCATCGAGCCGCTGCCCCAGGGGGGCGCCCGCTGGGTGCCGATGCCGCCCAAGGACGAGATTACCGGCGTGCAGAAGGACTACCCGCGCGACTTTCTCCTGCTCTTCGACCCGCGCGGCGACACCCTCAAGGCCGCCGCCTACTGGGGGGCCAAGGAGCACGAGACGCTGGCGGCGCTCACCTGGGGGCTCGAGGAGACGGTCCGCCTCTCCCCCTTCGGCTTCCTGGCGCGGCCGCTGCTGCTCGCCCTGCACTGGATCTACGACAACGTCGTCGCCAACTACGGCTGGGCGATCGTGCTGATGACGATCGCCATCAAGCTGCTGCTCCTGCCGCTCACCCACAAGAGCTACGTCTCGATGCGGAAGATGCAGGAGCTCAACCCGAAGATGCAGGCGGTGCGGGAGCGCTACCGCGGCAAGCTCAAGGACAAGCAGGGGCGCCCCAACCTCGAGGCGCAGCGCAAGATGAACGAGGAGATCATGGGGCTCTACCGCAGCGAGGGGGTCAACCCCGCCGGCGGCTGCCTGCCGATGCTCCTCCAGCTGCCGGTCTTCTTCGCCTTCTACAAGCTCCTCTTCAACGCCGTCGAGCTGCGCGGCGCGCCCTGGATCTTCTGGATCCAGGACCTCTCGGCCAAGGACCCCTGGTACGTGCTGCCGATCGTCATGGGGGCCACGCAGTTCCTGCAGGTCAAGCTGGCGCCGATGTCGGGCGACCCCATGCAGCGGCGGATCTTCCAGTGGATGCCGGTGCTGATGACCGCCCTCTTCCTGGGCTTCCCCAGCGGCCTCGTCCTCTACTGGCTGACCAACAACGTCTTGACCATCGCGCAGCAGGCGGTTTACAACCGTTCCCGCGGGACCGACGCGGCCGGCGATGAGCCGGAGCCGGCGCCCCGCAAGCTGAGACGGAAACCCACTCCATGAGCGACGACGGACCCAAGCGGCGGTATTTCTCCGGCAGCTCCCTGCGCCAGGCGCTGGTGCTCGCCGCGAGCCATTTCGACGTACCCCCGGAAGAGATCGCCTACACGCCGATCGACAAGCGGCACGGCTTCCTGCGGACGGCGCGGAAGGTGATGATCGAGGTCGACCCCGACAACCCGCGGCGGCGGGCGGGAGCGCCGGCGCCGGCAGCGGCGCCCGCGGCGCCCGTGCCCCCCGTGGAGACGGAGGAGCGCGCCGTTGCGGCGCCGCCCCCGGAGCGGAGCGCGCCGAAACGGAGCGAGCCGGCGGGACACGAGCCGGAGAGGCCGCCCGAGCGGCGGCCGGAGCGCCGGGAGGCGACCGGCGGCGCGCCGCGCGGCGGGCGCGGCGAGCAGATCGGACGGCGGGAGGGCGGCTGGGAGCCGAACGAGCC
>DATLOC010000015.1:0-25483 GCA_035536455.1 Thermoanaerobaculia bacterium
GGCGCCGGCGCTCGCCGCGCCGCCGGCCGCCCGCGCCGCCGCCCTCCTCCCCGCGCCGCGGCCGATCGACCCCGCGGTTTTCCCGCTCGCCGTGCGGCGGGTGGCGATCGACCCCGGCCACGGCGGCGCCAGCCTCGGCACCCGCGCCGCGCAGGGGCCGCTCGAGAAGGAGCTGACGCTCGACATCGCCCGCCGCCTGGCGCGCCGCCTCGCGGCCGACGCCTTCGAGCCCGTGCTCACCCGCCGCGGCGACCGTGAGGTGCCGCTCAAGGAGCGGGCTCGGCTCGCCAACGAGGCCGGCGCCGACCTGTTTCTTTCGATCCACCTCAACTGGATCGAGGACCGCGCGGCGCGCGGCGTCGAGACCTACTACGCCGGCGCCAGCGACGATCCCATCGTCAACCGCCTCGCCGCCGCCGAGAACCACGACTCCGGCTACTCGCTGGCGGACCTGAAGCCGCTCCTCGAGCGCATCTACACCGACGTGCGCCAGGAGGAGTCGCGGCGGTTGGCCGAGGTGCTCCAAGGGTCGCTGGTCCGCTCGCTGACCCCGGCCAACCCGGCGCTTCAGGACCGCGGCGTCAAGGCCGCCCCCTTCATCGTCCTCATCACCACCGAGATGCCCTCGGTGCTGGCCGAGGTCTCCTGCCTCTCGAACGAGGAGGAGGCGCGCCTGCTCGCCAGCCCCGACTACCGGCAGGCGATCGCCGAGGCGCTCGCCGCCGGCGTGCGCAGCTATGCCGCCGGCATTGCCGCCGCCGCCCAGAAAGGAACCTGACCGCGATGACCGACCGCCCCGACGTCGTGCTCGTGGGGATCGACCTCGGCACCTCGAGGAGCTCGATCTCCGCTTCCAACGGCCAGCGCCACGTGGTGGACAGCTACGTCGGCTGGCCGCTCGACATGGTGGCCCGCAAGGTGCTCAAGCGCCCGGTGCTGATCGGCCGCGAGGCGCTCGACAACCGCACCATGCTCGACCTCCATCGGCCGCTGGAGGCGGGGCTGATCAAGGACGGCTCGGAGAAAGACGAGGCGGCGGTGCGCGAGCTTCTCCGCCACCTCCTGGGCCTCGCCGGCGTCGACCCGGCGGCGCGCAACGGCGCCAAGGTGCGCGCCGTCGTCGGCGTGCCGGCCGAGGCGCTGCGGGTCAACAAGCAGCACGTGCGCAAGGCGCTGCAGGGGGCGGTGGACAACCTGCTCATCGTCTCCGAGCCGTTCGCCGTGGCCTACGGCATGGAGGCGCTGCTGCACTCGATGATCATCGACATCGGCGCCGGCACGACCGACCTCTGCGTCATGAACGGCCGTCTGCCGACCGAGGACGACCAGCGCACGCTGACGGTGGCCGGCGACTGGATCGACGAGCAGCTCTTCCGCCTGCTGCGCGAGCGGCAGCCGCAGGCCCGCTTCTCGATCCACATGGTGCGCGCCTGGAAGGAGGAGGCGAGCTTCGTCGGCGAAAGCAAGACGCCGGTCGTGGTGACTGTGCCGGTGGAAGGCAAGCCGACGCAGATCGACATCACGGCCGAGATGCGCCAGGCCTGCGAGGGAGTCCTGCCGCCGCTCGTCGAGTCGATGCTCGACCTGCTGTCGCGCGTCGAGCCCGAGTACCAGGAGCGGGTGCGCAACAACGTCGTCCTCTCCGGCGGCACCGGCCTCATCCGCGGCCTCGGGCCGCGCCTCGAGCGTGCGCTCGCCGAGGTCGGCGGCGGCAAGGTGCGGGTGGTCAAGGACCCGGTCTTCGTCGGCTCCGACGGCGGCCTGGCGATCGCCCAGGACGCCCCGGACAGCGACTGGGAGAAGCTGGGGACCTAAAAGCTAGGAAACTGACGGCGCATAGGGGGCTCGCGGGGGGCGACCCCCTGGTCACGCCGGCGAATGGACGAATTTTTCGGAGGATTGGGCTAGGTACGCCGCATACCTGTCCCAATTGCCGCCGTACCCAGCCCAATCGTCAGCGTACCCAGCCCAATCGCCGCTGTACCTAGCCCATTCGTTGCAGTACCCAGCCCAAGCGCGGGCGTACCCATTCGATCGCCGCGGTACCTAGCCCAATCGCCGCCGTATCTGTCCCATGCGCCCGCCTGCGGCGCCGTTCGCGGCCGGGGCTTGTCCTGGCGGCTTATTAAACCGACGGCGGTAGCTTGGGGCCGGCGACGAGCTCGCGGGAGAGAGCGCGGATGAGCTGGAGGGCTTGGGTCCGGTCCTCGGCCTGCTGGAGCTGAATGAGCGAGGCGAGGAGCTCGCGGCCGACGCGCAGGCTGCTGAAGATGGGCAGGATGTCGCCGATCGTGCGGCGCACCTCGGTGTGCAGGCCGAGCTTGACGTAGACGGCCGTGAGATCGAGGGAGACGACGGCCGCTTCGTAGTAGAGGTCGCGCTCGAGGAACCCGTCGCGGGCGCGCGAGAACTGGGCTTCGGCGTCTTCGAGGAGCCCGAGCTCGCAGAGGATCCGCGCTTCCTGCCAGAGGAGACGGAGTCCCAGCAGCTCGTCCTCGATCTCCTCGCCGACGCTGCGAGTCCGCGGCATCAACGCCAAGGCCTCTTGCAACCGCCCGGCCTCGACGTAGCAGTAGATCAGGTTGTGATAGACGGCCACGAGGAGGTGGGGCTCCGCAGGATCGATCAGCGGCATCGCCTCGTCCAGGATGTGGATCGCCGTCTCCGGGTCGCCCGAGTAGACCGTGGCGAGCGCTCGGTTCGACAGATACCACGCCAGCTCGCTCCGCATCCCGAGGTTGCGGGCGATGCGGGTGGCTTCGTCGAGCAGCGTGATCGCGTCGTCGAACCGCCGCTCGAAGATCCGCAAGCTCGCGGTCCAGCTCAGAAGCTGGGCCTTGAACGAGACATCCCTGCTTCCCCGGGCGGCATAGGTCGCGGATCGATCGAGAGCCGCCGCCGTTTCGCGCAGGCGGCCTGCCACGCGCAACGCGTTCCCGCACTGCCCCCAAGCACGCGCCTTCAAATCAGCGAGGGCGATCTCGCCTCCCGCCGCGGCTGCGTCACAACGCTCGGCGAGGATCCGCGCCAACCGCGCCCAGCGCAGCATCGCCCTGACGTCGCGATAGCGCGCGGCGTGGCTGCGTGCCAGGAGCAGCTCGACCAGACGGGACTCGGGGACTCGATCCTCGGCGCCCACGAGAAGCTCCTCGACCTGCAAGTCCTCCTCGCCGCTGTCGAATGCAAGCGAGGGCCGCTGCGGTGTCGGCGAATGGAGCTCCTGCACGCTCGCTTCCCAGGCCCTCCTGAAGGCGCGATCGTAGTCGTGGTTTTCGGTCTCGACCGTCCACTCCGGAAGCTCCTCCGGATCGCTCGCGCCCAGAGAGACGATGCGCTCGAGGCGCTCGGGCCGCCACCCCATGCTCTGCAGGGCTCCTCGGCACGTCGTGCAGGCGGCGAGGAGGTGGCGCACCACCCCCCGGTTCACTTCGGGGAGAGCCGAACCTTCGAGGAAGTCCTCGAGGTCACGTGGGGTCGGGTGATCCTTCATGCAATCAACCTCCCGAGGGGAGAGCTATCTGCAGGGAGTCGGGTTCCCATTCCCATCGATGCCGCAGCCGGTCGGCTGCGCTGCCTTCTGCTTGGCCTTCGGAGCGGGCGACTGCATCCCGAAGAGCCTCTGCAGCCACTCGCGTGCGCTCTCGAACCAGCCGGCGCCGCGGAAGCCGCTCTCGACCGCCAGCCCCCAGGGGGCGGCGCTTGCTGCGGGAGCGACTGCGAGCATAAGCAAAATCGTCATGACCAGGGCTGTCAAGGATCGGATAAGCGAACGCTTCATGGTTTCTTCCCCCCGTCCGATGGCCGGTGTCGCCGGCCGTAAATAGATGACCGTCTATAGCTTAGCTCGACGGCTCTGCACCTGAGGGTGCCCTGCCGGGACCGGATCGGGACACCCAGTATCGCTCACGGGGTAGAAGTTTCGCAACTCGGCAATCGTTGCTGGTGGAAAGTCGCCCGGGGATCGCGGCTGGAGGCCTTACCGGCGTGGAAGACGGCGAAGCGGAGGGCGAGGGCGCCGGCGGTGCCGAGGAGCCCGGCGGCGAGGCCCGCGCGGCGCGAGCGGCGGGGGAGGAGGGTGGCGGCGAGGCTCGCGGCCGTGAGCACTTTGGCGGCGGTCCAGAGGGCGCCGGCGACCCCCTCGCGGAGCGGCCGCCCGACCCGCTCGACGCGGCCTGCCTCGCTCTCGACCGCCGCGATCGCCGCCAGCTCGGCGGCCTTGCCGGCGATCCCGAAGGCGCGCACGACCCTCGCCTCGCGCGGCCTGAGGGACCCGAGGTCGAAAAATGATGCCGCCCCCGACATCGACGAGGCGATGAAGAGGAACGGCAGGCTCCGCCGCGCCGCCAGCCAGACCGGCACCGCGGTGTTGCCGACGAGGACCGCCGTGTAGCCGGCGAGCGGCAGGCCGAGGAGGGCGGCGCCGAGGCCGGCGAGGTCGCCCGCGCCGCGCAGCAGGCCGCGCCGCCGGCCGAGGAGGGCGGCACCGCCGGCCAGGGTCGAGGCCGCGGCGAGCACCCAGGAGCCGACGCTCATCGGCGAGGTTGGGCGGAAGACCCGCAGCATGTGGTGGAAGCGCTCGGGGCGGCCGAGGTCGTGGATCAGGAGCGCCGCGCTCGCCGCGCCGCCGACGGCGCCGACCCAGCGGCAGCGGCGGACGAAGGGGCGCAGCTCGGCGCCGGCGAGCTGCGCCGCGCCGCCGAGCGCGAGCGCCGCCCCCATCGTGCCGCCGGTCCAGAAGTAGACCGGCACCGACCAGATCCAGACCGGCTCCTTGAGGACCGGGCGGTCGTAATAGGTGGGCCCCTCGCCGGGAGCGGGGAGGCTGGCGGCGACGTCGCGCCAGATCTCGCGCGCCTCGCCCGCCGCGATCCGCTGCGCCGCGCCTTCGCCGAGGAGCAGACCGAGCTCGGGATCGACGTAGCGGCCGTCGTCGGGGCCGCTCATCCGCGGCCGGAGCGGCTCGCCAGCACGGACCCCAGCGCCGCGGCCGCCATGCCGAGCGCGGCGAGCGCCATCGCCCCCCAGGCCTCGCCGGCGCGGTGGGTCGGCACGACCGGCTCGGGCGGCAGGTTGTAGACCTCCGGCTTGTCGACGAGGAGGAAGAAGGCGTTCAGGCCGCCGGTCCCCGGCTGGCTCGCGGCGTCGGCGCCGTAGAGCCAGGCCTCGCCGACGCCGCGCTCGTGGAGCACCGCCAGCCGCCGAGCCGCCCGCTCGCGCAACTCGTCGAGCTCGCCGAACTGGATCGAGTCGGTGGGGCAGGCCTTGGCGCAGGCGGGCGTCAGGTTGCCCCTGAGCCGGTCGTAGCAGAGGGTGCACTTCCAGGCGCGGCCGTCGTCCTCGCGCCGGTCGATCACCCCGAACGGGCAGGCGGTGACGCAGTAGCCGCAGCCGTTGCAGATGTCGGGCTGGACGTAGACGGTGTCGTGCTCGGTGCGCAGGATGGCGCCGGTGGGGCAGGCCTCCAGGCACCCGGCGCGTTGGCAGTGCTTGCAGACGTCCGACATCATCAGCCACGAGAACTGCCCGAGGCCGGTGAGCTGCTCGGAGAGCGCCACCGGCCGCTCGACGAACGAGACGTGCCGCCAGGTGGAGGCGCCGAGGGCGGCGGTGTTGTCGTAGGACATGCCGGTGAAGTGGAAGCCGTCGTCGGGGAGCTGGTTCCACTCCTTGCAGGCCACCTCGCAGGCCTTGCAGCCGATGCAGACGGTGGTGTCGGTGAAGAAGCCGACGGCCACCGCTAGGCGCTCCGGCTCCGCCGCCCCGGCGCGATGTCGGCGGTGAGGGCCTTCGACTCCTGGATCGAGACGTTGGGGTCGGCGACGAAGCCGATCAGCTCGTTGGCCGCGTCGCCGCGCACCCGCCCCTTGCTCCCCCAGTGATAGGGGAGACCGATCTGGTGCACGACGCCCCCCTTGAGCCGGATCGCCGGCAGCCGGCGCGTCACCAGCACGCGCGCCTCGATCGCCGTGCGCGCCGTCGAGATCGTCGCCCAGCCGCCGTGCGCGAGCCCTTTTTCCGCCGCCAGCTCCGGCGAGACCTCGCAGAACAGCTCGGGCTGCAGCTCGGCGAGCCAGGAGAGCCAGCGGCTCATGGCGCCGGCGGTGTGGTGCTCGGTCAAGCGATAGGTGGTGAGGACGTAAGGGTAGCGCGGGTCGCCCGCGGCGCGATGGTAGGGGTTGTCGCGGCGCCGCCATTCGAGGCGCGCCGGGTTGCGTTGCTGCGGGTAGAGCGGGTTTTCGATCGGCGATTCCTGCGGCTCGTAGTGAGTCGGCAGGGGACCGTCGAGGAGGCCGTTCGGCGCGAAGAGCCAGCCGCGGCCGTCGGACTGCATGACGAAGGGATCGGCGCCGCCGATCGCCGCCACGCCGCGCGCCCCCCGTGGCGGCCGGTAGGAGGGCGCGCGGTCGACGGGGAAGTCGGGCGCGTCGTGCCCGGTCCAGCGGCCGGCGGCCTCGTCCCACCAGACGTAGCGCTTGCGCTCCGACCAGGGGCGCCCCTCGGGATCGGCCGAGGCGCGGTTGTAGAGGAGCCGCCGGTTGGCCGGCCAAGCCCACCCCCAATCGGGAGCCACCCAGCTCTGCTCGCCGGCCGGCCGCCGCCGTGCCGGGCCGTTCTCGCCGCCGGCGCAGCAGCCGGAGTAGATCCAGCAGCCGCAGGCGGTCGAGCCGTCGGCGGCCAGCTCGCCGAAGCCCGCGACCGGCGCGCCGTCCGCCACGCGGTAGCCGTTGATCTCGGCCAGCACCGCCGCGGCGTCCGGCTCCTCGTACGGGCCGACGGTGGGGTAGTCCCAGGTCAGCGCCTGGAGCGCGCGGTCCTTGGCGTCGGTCGAGCCGGCGTAGAGCGCCTTGAGCCGCCGCCCGAGGTGGAGCATGAAGTGCAGCTCGCTGCGGCAGTCCCCCGGCGGCTCGACCGCCTTGTGGTGCCACTGCAGGAGGCGCTGGGTGTTGGTGAAGGTGCCGTCCTTCTCGGTGTGTGCGGCGCAGGGGAAGAAGAAGACCTCGGTTTCAACCTCCTCCGGCGCTTCGCGCCAGAAGTCCTCGGCGCTCTCGGTGACCGCGAAGTCGCGCACCACGACCCAGTCGAGCTTGCGCAGGGCGGCGCGCTGGAGGCCGCCGTGCATCGAGCCGACGGTCGGGTTCTCGCCCATCAGGAAATAGCCCTTGACCTTCCCGTCGGCCATCGCCGCCACCATCGCCATGTGCGAGTGGTCGCCGTCGATCGCCGGCAGGGCGTCGAAGAGGTAGTCGTTGACCGCCGTCGCCGCCGCGCCGAACCAGGCCTTGAGCAGCGACACCGCGTACTTCGGAAACTCGTGCCACCAGCCGGTCTCGGCGGTGTTGCGTTCGAGGTAGGCCGCGAGGCCGCCGTCCGCCTGCGCCTTGCGCATCGGCAGGTAGCCGGGGAGGAGGTTATAGAGGGTCGGGATGTCGGTCGAGCCCTGGATCGAGGCGTGGCCGCGCAGCGCGAGGATGCCGCCGCCGGGGCGCCCGACGTTGCCGAGCAGGAGCTGGAGGATCGCGGCGGTGCGGATGTACTGCACGCCGATCGTGTGTTGCGTCCAGCCGACGGCGTAGCAGAAGGCGGTCGTGCGCTCGCGCCCGGAATTGGCGCAGATCGTCTCGGCGACGCGCAGGAAGAGCGCGCGCGGCACGCCGCAGACTTCCTCGACCATCTCCGGCGTGTAGCGCGCGAAGTGGCGGCGCAGCACTTGGAAGACGCAGCGCGGGTGCTGCAGGGTGGGGTCGGTGCGCGACGGCTTCCGGTGCTTACTGCGCTCGGGGCCGGGCTGGCCCGTCGCCGTCTCCCGGTGCGCCGTCGGCACGGAGGCCGGGGCCCCTTCATAGGCCCAGGAGCTGGGGTCGTAGTGGCCGCTCTCCGCGTCCCAGCCGCTGAACAGGCCGTCCAGCTCCTCGGTGTCGCGGAAGTCCTCGGAGACCAGCGCCGCCGCGTTCGTGTAGTGGACCACGTAGTCGCGAAACCAGCGGTCCTCCTCCAGGATGTAGCGCACCAGGCCGCCCAGGAAGGCGATGTCGCTCCCCGCCCGCAGCGGCACGTGGAGGTCGGCCACCGCGCTGGTGCGAGTGAAGCGGGGATCGACGTGGACGACCTTCGCGCCGCGGGCCTTGGCCTCCATCACCCAGCGGAAGCCCACCGGGTGGCACTCCGCCATGTTGGACCCCTGGATCACGATGCAGTCCGCGTTCTGGAGGTCCTGCTGGAAGGTGGTGGCGCCGCCGCGCCCGAAGGAGGTCCCCAGACCGGGGACCGTGGCGGAGTGTCATATCCGGGCCTGGTTCTCGATCTGGACGACCCCCAGAGCGGTGAAGAGCTTCTTGATCAGGTAGTTCTCTTCGTCGTCGAGCGTGGCGCCGCCGAGGTGGGCGAGGCCCATCGTGCGGTGGAGGGGGGGGCCGTCGGCGCGGCGCTCCTCCCAGGTGGCCTCGCGGGCCGCCTTGACCCGCTCGGCGACCATGTCCATCGCCCGCTCCAGGGGGATGGTCTCCCAACTGGTCCCGTAGGGTCCTCTGTAGAGGACGGTCTTCACCCGATGCGAGCCCGTGACGAGCTGGAAGGTGGCCGCCCCTTTGGGGCAGAGGCACCCCCGGGAGATCGGCGAGTCGGGGTCCCCCTCGATGTCGGTGATCCGCTCGTCCTGGACGTAGACGAGCTGGCCGCAGCCGACAGCGCAGTAGGGGCAGACCGAGCGCACCACCCGGTCGGCCCGCTCGGTGCGGGGGGCGAGGGCCTCGGTGCGGGGGGAGCGGGCGGGGCCGGCGAGGGCCGTCCAGTCGCCGTCGCGGAGCTGCCGGGCGACCGGCCAGCGGGAGAGCGCGTCCAGGATCTTGGAGGGTGCCAAAAGTGCGTTCCTCCCGAGCTCCAGCGCCGCCACTCTAGCGAACAATGGCACAGCCCTTGAAGAAGAGGCTTCCGGCGCCGGCGCTGGGGGACTGTTCCCGGCCGGGGCGACCGAAAAGGAGACCCACCATGAAGAACACCACGAGATCCCGCTCGTTCACCGCCTCGGTGGCCGCCCTCCTCGCGGCCTCCCTCCTCGCCGCCTGCGCCGGCGGCGGCAACGACGCGCCGCGCACCCGGCGCAACGAGCCGTACATGACCAAGCGCGACAAGACCGTCAAGGGCGCCAGCGTCGGCGCCGTCGCCGGCGCCGCCGGCGCGGTGCTCGCCGGGAAGCGCGAGGCCGACGAGATCCTGGTCGGCGCCGCGATCGGCGCCGGGGTGGGCGCCGGCGTCGGCGCTTACATGGACGCGCAGGAGGAGAAGATCGCCCGCATTCCGGGTACCACCGTCGAACGCATCGACGAGCAGACCCTCCTCGTCCACTTCGACTCCGACGTCCTCTTCGCCGTCGACTCGGCGACCATCGACTCCTCCGGCCGCGACAGCCTCGAGCAGGTGGCGGACGTGCTCGCGGAGTACAAGAAGACGGCGGTCGTGGTTCAAGGGCACACCGACTCGACCGGCAGCGACGCGCATAACGACGCCCTCTCCGAGCGCCGCGCCACCTCGGTCGAGCGTTTCCTGACGCAGCGGGGCGTGGACGGTCAACGCATCGTCGCCGAGGGGTACGGCGAGGGGTACCCGGTGGCGAGCAACGCCACCGAGTCCGGCCGCCAGCTCAACCGCCGGGTGGACGTCCTCCTCAAGGCCAAGGCCTGACGGCAGGCTCGATGGCGGAGGTCCACCCTCCGGCCGAGAGCTTCATCCCGCCGCGACTGTCGCTCGCGGCACTGTCGCGGGCCGCGCAACGCTGCACCGCCTGCGACCTCTACAAGGGGGCGACGCAGGCGGTGCTCGGCGCCGGCCCGCGCCCCGCGCGCGCCCTGCTCGTGGGGGAGCAGCCGGGGGACCAGGAGGACTTGCAAGGCAAGCCGTTCGTCGGGCCGGCCGGGCGCGTCCTCGACGAGGCGCTCGCCGAAGCCGGCCTCCCGCGCGGCGAGGTCTTCCTCACCAACGCCGTCAGGCACTTCAAATTTGAACAACGCGGCAAGAGGCGGATCCACCAGAAGCCGACCCTCGGCGAGGTGCGCGCCTGCCGGCCCTGGCTTGATGCGGAGCTGGCGCTCGTCAAGCCGGAGGGGATCGTCTGCCTCGGCGCGACCGCGGCGCAGGCGTTCCTCGGCCCCGCCTTCCGCATCACCAAGGAGCGCGGCCGCTTTCTGGAAGTGCCGCAGGTCCGCTGGCTGCTGGCGACGCTCCACCCCTCGGCCGTCCTGCGCATGCCCGACCGCGCGGCGCGCGAAGAGGCGCGGGCGCAGCTCGTCGATGACCTGCGGCGGGTCGCGGAGCGCCTCGCCGCCGCATAGTATTCGGGGATGCCCATCAGCTCGGAGGAGTTCCGCAACGCGCTCTGCCGCTTTCCGGCCGGAGTGACGATCACCACGATCCGCGCCGGCGACCGGATCCACGGCCTGACGGTCTCGGCCTTTGCCTCGGTCTCGGCGGACCCGCCGCTGGTGACGGTGGTGATCGACAACCGGCACAAGGCGTGGCCGATGCTGGAGGAGGAGGGGGCGGTGTTCGCGGTGAACGTCTTGCGGCAAGAGCAGATGGATCTCTCGAACCGCTTCGCATGGCTCAAGGACGAGGACCGCTTCGAAGAGGGGAGCTGGACGACGGCGGTCACCGGCGCGCCGATCCTGGAGGATTCTCTGGCCTGGCTCGACTGCACGATCGTAGGGAGACTGCGCGCCGGGACGCACACCATCTACGTCGGCTCGGTGGAAGCCAGCGGCTCCCCCGACCCCCTCGGCCCGCCCCTTGTCTACTGGCATCGCGGCTATCGGCACCTCCTGCTGCACGAGGAGCTCGGCGGGATAAAGCCTCGTCGTAAGCGCCGCTCCTGAAGAAAGAGCTTGCTGCGGTCGTTCCGGTGTGGGGTCCCGCAGGCTCTCCTCCGCGCCGGGCGCTCCTTGATGTCCGCGCTTCGCGTGCTGGTACAGGGGCGGGCTGCCGGCAAACACGGTATGGGCTCCGGCGCCTCGCACGGTGGACGGCCAGGGGAGCGGACGGAGCGCCCGGCGCTCCAGAGACCTGCGGGCCCTAGAACCGGCGGTGGAGCCACTGCTCATGTCATTCCGAGCGCAGCGAGGAATCTGGGCGGGGGCCGTCGTCACTTCAGAGGTGCGAGTCATGGCGCCGCGTGATGTGCCGGGCCAGAGGCCCGCGAAAGCGTCGCGTTCCGGTGAAGCTTCCACCAACGTCCGCGAACGGAGCCGGACCTGGCTCTGTGGCCACCACCCCTCCCAACCAGGAACCGCGAAGCGGCGCGACTCTTTCGCGGGCCGGGTGGCCCGGCATCTCACGCGGCACTATCCGCCCCGCGCGGCGCAATTAGTCAGCGAATTAGGTCAGGCAAGTCGCCGCTCCGACGGAGGGGTACGCGAACCTCGCCGAGGACCGGCACGTCGAAGAGAAAGTCGGCGTCCAGCTCGTAGCGCGAGCGGCCCGGCTGCCGCACGCTCTGCCAGACGCGGCGGAGGTCGGCGAAGCGGAGGGTGAGCGGCAGGTTTACCGGCGTCTCGGCGCGCGCCGCGATCTCCAGGCCGCGGCGGTCGAGGCCGTCGAGCAGGCGCTCGCCGTCGATGCGCAACTCGTAATCGATGCCGCCCAGCGGCAGCCCGATCGGGTTCGGGTTCTCGACCGCGAAATCGAAGCGCAGATCGGCCCCGTCGAGACTCACACGCTCCACCTCGAGGTCCGTCAGCCGCACCGTCGGCTGCTCGAAGACCTGCTCCAACCCGAGCCCCGAGCAGGCGGCGAGCACCAGGCCCGCCGCCATGACAAGGGCGCCGGCCATGCCGCCCCACGGGTCGCGCGTCGCCCTCACGCGTCCTCCGCCAACCGCGCCAGCGCCAGCGCCCCGAGCAGCAGGCCGAGGTCGCGCAGCGCGACGTCGAAGTAGCTGCCCAGGATCAGCAGGTTGACGATGATGCCGAGGAGCCAGGCCGCCACCAGGTAGCCGCCGAAGCGCGGCTTCACGGCGACCAGCAGGCCGGCGACGATCTCGATCACGCCCACGATCATCATGAACGTGTCGGCCGACATCCCCAGCGTCTGCGGGATGACCGGCGCCAGGTACTGCGTCCAGTCGGTCAGGATGTGGGTGAACTTGTCGAGCCCCGCCAGGATCGGCAGGACGGTGAAGCCGAAGTGGAGGATGCGGTACGCCTGATGACTACCGGTCGTCAGTGCCATAGGACACCTCCCCGAATGGAAAAACCTTCAAGTTCTGTGCCGCTTCAGCCGAGCAGGAGGCTCAGGACGTGCGCCGCACCCCCCTTGTCGAGCGGCCGGTTGCCGTTGCCGCACTTCGGGGACTGCACGCAGGAAGGGCACCCGGCGTCGCAGGGACAGGAGTCGAGGAGCAAAAGCACTCGTCCGAGCAGCCCCGGCAGGTCGGCGAAGGCGCGCGCCGCGATGCCGATGCCGCCCGGGTGGCCGTCGTAGAGGAAGACGGCGCCGCAGCCGACCTGCGGGTGGTAGGGGAACGACATGCCGCCGACGTCGCCGCGGTCGCAGAGGGCGACGAGCGGCAGGAGCGAGATCGCCGCGTGCTCCGCGGCGTGGAGCGAGCCGCCCCAGTGCTCTCCGGCCCGCCGCAGCGCCTCCTCGACCGGCCGCGGCGCCTCCCACCAGAGTCCCACCGTCTCGAAGACGATCGGCGGCAGCTCCAGCGGGTGTTGGTCCAGCGCCTCCTGGCCGTGCACCCGCTTGCGCTCGTAGCCGACGACGCGCTCGGTGACCTCCAGGCGCCCGAGGCGGGCGGCGAGCCGGCCGTCGCGCCGCTCGGCGAGGATCTCCAGCACCTCGGTCTCCTTTTCGGTCAGCGGTGTCGTGAACCAGTCGAGCTCGACCGGCCGGGCGACCACGCGGCGGCCGTCGGGGTCCAGCTCCTCGACCAGGTACTGCCGCCCGGCGTGGAGGTAGACCGCCCCGGGGTGGCACTCGTGGAGCACGCGCACGCCGTCCACCGTGCCGATCGGCCGCGCGTCGCGGGCGTCGAGGATGTCGTAGGGCATGCCGGCGCCGCGCAGCTCGACCCCGCGCTGCGGCCGGCGGCGGAGGGCGTAGAGCTCGCTGCCATCGCCGCGCTCCAGGAGCTCGCCGCGGCTGACCAGCTCGCTCACCACCGGCGCGTGGCGCGCCAGCCAGGCGCGGTCCTCGGGAGCTCCGGCGGGATCGAGCGGCAGCTCGGAGGCGGCGCAGACGAGGTGCGAGCGTGCCACGAGGTCGTTGCCGGGATCGACGATCAGCCGCTCGCACGGGCGGCCCAGGAGCGCGTCCGGATGATCGAGGAAGAACTGGTCGAGGGCGTCGGGGAGGGCGACGAGCGCGGTCAGCGACTCGCGGTCCGCCCGCCCCACCCGCCCGGAGCGCTGCCAGAGCGCCATGACGCTGCCGGGATAGCCGACCAGGATGCAGGCGTCGAGGCCGCCGGCGTCGATCCCCATCTCCAGGGCCGAGGTCGAGATGACGCCGTCGATCCGCCCCGCGAAGAGATCGCCCTCGATCCGCCGCCGCTCCTCTGGCAGGAAGCCGGCGCGGTAGTTGGCGACGCGCGCGGCGAGCTCCGGCGACTGCGCGCGCAGCCAGGAGTAGAGGAGCTCGGTGATCCGCCGCGCCTTGGTGAAGACGATGGTCTTGAGGCCCGCGGCGAGGAGACGCGTGAAGAGCTCGAGGACCAGCGTGTAGGGGCTCGCGGCCGGGCGGAAGAGGAGGAGGTGGCGCCCCTCGCGCGGCGCGCCGGAGTCCGCGATCCAGCGGAAGGGGCGGCCGGCCAGCTCGGCGGCGAAGTCGCCGGCGTTGGCGGCGGTGGCCGAGGAGGCGACGAGCACCGGATCGCCGCCGACCGCGTGGCAGAGGCGGAGGAGGCGCCGCAGCACGTGGTGGAAGTGGCTGCCGAAGATGCCGCGGTAGGTGTGCAGCTCGTCGAGGACGATCCAGCGCAGGTCGGCGAAGAAGGGCCCCCAGCCGGTCCAGGCGCCGAGGATGCCGAGGTGGAGCATGTCGGGGTTGGTGACGACGACGCGCGGGAAGCGCCGCTTGATCGCGTTGCGCTCGCCGCGCGGCGTGTCGCCGTCGTAGATGGCGCAGCCCGCAGCATCTTCGTCGAGGCCGCAGGCGGCAGCGAGGCGCAGGAACTTGCCGCGCTGGTCCTGGCCGAGCGCCTTCAACGGGAAGAGGAAGAGGGCGCGGCCGGGGCCGCCGGTCAGCGCCTCCTCGAGCGGCGGCACCTGGAAGACGAGCGACTTGCCGGAGGCGGTCGGGGTGGTGACGAGGACGTCCTCGCCGCGGCGGACGGCGGCGAGGGCCTCCGCCTGGTGCGTCCATAGCCCCGGCACGCCGGCGCCGGCCAGGGCCTGCGCGAGCCGCGGCGGCAGCGGCGGCACGAGTGGCGCGAAGCGTGCCGCCCAGCCCGGCAGGTGCGCCGCGTGGACGAGCTGCGGCCCCAGCCGCGGGTCGCGGCGGAGCTCGTCGACGAGCCAGCCGAGCGCGCCGGGCGCGGCGGTGGTGCCCGGGAGCGCTGCGGCGGCGAGATTACGTCCCATTTGCGCCCGATCGTAGCACCCCGGGGCGCGGCGCGAGGGCTACAATGCCGTTCGCTTGAGCCCTCCCCTCTCTCGCCGTCTCCTCGTCGTCTCCAACCGCCTTCCCGTGGTGCTCGAAAAGGCCGAGACCGGCTGGTCGCTCAAGCCGGGCTCGGGCGGCCTGATCAACGCCCTGGCGCCAGTCCTCTCCCACCGCGGCGGCGTCTGGATCGGCTGGCCGGGGATGGCGCTGGAGAAGGGCGGCGAGTGGGAGCAGCTCATGGCCGAGGGCTTCCGCGAGCGCGGCTACGAGCTCGAGCCGATCCTGCTCTCCGAGCGCGAGGTCAAGCTCTTCTACGAGGGCTTCTCCAACGCCGTGATCTGGCCCCTCTTCCACGACTTGACCGGCTCCTGTGATTTCGACCCCGCCTACTGGTACGCCTACCTCGAGGTCAACCGCAAGTTCGCTGACGCGGTGGTCGAGCACGGCCTGCCCGACGACTTCATCTGGGTGCAGGACTACCAGCTGATCCACGTCGCCGAGTTCCTCCGCCCGCAGGCCGCGGCGCGGCGCATCGGCTTCTTCCTCCACATCCCCTTCCCCCCGCTCGACATCTTCCTGAAGCTCCCCTGGCGCGGCCAGGTCCTCGCAGCGTTGCTCGCCTACGACCTCCTCGGCTTCCAGACGCCGCGCGACAAACGGAACTTCATGACCTGCTTGAAGCACCTGCTGCCCGAGGTGCGCACCGTTCACGGCGGCGCCGCCGACAAGGTGAAGGTGGGAGAGCGGACCGTGCGCGTCGGGGCCTTCCCCATCGGCATCGACTACGCCTCCTTCGAGGAGACCGCGCTCTCCGACGAGGTGGAGCGGCGAATGGAGGACCTGCGGCGGCGGATCGGCCCGTACGACCTGGTCGTCGGCGTGGACCGCCTCGACTACACCAAGGGGCTCCCCGAGCGGCTCCTCGCCTTCCGCAACGCCCTGGAGCGCTATCCCGACCTGCGCGAGAAGGCGCGGCTGATGCAGTTCGTGGTGCCGAGCCGCGAGGGGGTGGCCGAGTACCAGGCGCTGAAGGCGAAGGTCGAGCGCTTGGTGGGAGAGATCAACGGCGAGTTCTCGACCGCCGGCTGGGTGCCGGTGCACTACTACTACCGCCACCTGCCGCGCCGCGACCTGGTGGCGCTCTACCGCATGGCGCGGGTCGGCTTCGTCACCTCGCTCAAGGACGGCATGAACCTGGTGGCCAAGGAGTTCTGTGCCTGCCAGGTGGACGGCCACGGCGCGCTGGTGCTCTCGGAGTTCGCCGGCGCGGCGGCGCAGCTCCAGGTCGGGGCGCTGCTGGTCAACCCGCACGACATCGAAGGGATGGCCGACGCCCTGCACTACGCGCTCTACCTGCCGGCCGAGGAGCGGCTGCGGCGGATGCGCGCGATGCAGGAGATCCTGCGCCAGCAGGACATCTTCTGGTGGGTGGACGTCTACTTGAAGACGGCCCTCGGCGAGGCGCCGGACGACTTCCGCACTCCCAAGGAGTACTTCCCGCAGCTCGACCTCGAAGACGCCTGGATCGAGCTCTGAGGTGGGCGCCGCGGCGCTGCCCCCCTCGGCCCTCGAGCGGTGGCCGGAGATCGAGCGGCGGCTGCGCGCCGGTCGACCGGTCCTGTTCCTCGACTACGACGGCACGTTGACGCCGATCGTCGCCCGCCCCGAGCTGGCGGTGCTCGACGGCGGGGTGCGCGACCTCCTCGCCCGCCTGGCGCGGCGCTTCCCGCTGGCGGTGCTCTCCGGGCGCGGGCGGGAGGACGTGGCGGCGCTCGTCGGGCTGCCGGAGATCGTCTACGCCGGCAGCCACGGCTTCGACATCGCGGGCGGCGAGCCGGGACGGGAGCTGCGGCACGAGGTGGGGGAGGGGACGCCGGCGGAGATCGGCGCGGCGGCGGCGAAGCTGGAACTGGCCCTCGCCGGGTTCCCGGGCGTGCTGGTCGAGCCGAAGCGCTTCAGCGTCGCCGTCCACTGGCGGCTGGCGCGGCCGGAGGACCTGGCGGCGATCGAAGCCGCGGTCGACCGCGTCGCCGCCGCGCACCCGGCGCTCCGCAAGGCGGCGGGCAAGAAGGTCTGGGAGCTGCGGCCGGCGCTCGCCTGGGACAAGGGGGAGGCGTTGCGCTGGCTCCTTGCCGCCTGGGGCCTCGACGGCGGGCGCGCCGTGCCGCTCTACGTCGGCGACGACGTCACCGACGAGGACGCCTTCCGAGCCGTGGCGGAGACCGGCGTCGGCATCCTGGTCGCCGACCAGCCGCGCCCGACCGCCGCGGCCTACTCCCTCCACGATCCGGGCGAGGTGCGGCAGCTCCTGGAGCGGGTCGCCGCGCTGCCGGCTTGACAGCAAAAACGAACGGTCGTACTATTTCCGTATGGGCAGGGGCGCCGAGACCAAGGAGCGCATCGTCGACCAAGCGGTCCGCCTGGCGAGCCGCGACGGCCTCGACGGCCTCTCGATCGGCGGCCTGGCGACCGAGCTGGGCCTCTCGAAGAGCGGTCTCTTCGCCCACTTCGGCTCGAAAGAGGAGCTGCAGCTCCAGGTGCTGCAGGCGGCGGTCGAGCGGTTCAAGGATGTCGTCGTGCGCCCCGGCCTCGCCGCGCCGCGCGGCGAGCCCCGCATCCGCGCCTTCTTCGAGCGCTGGCTCGATTGGGACGCCGGCGGGATGCCGGGGGGCTGCGTCCTGATCGCCGCCGAGGTCGAGTTCGACGACCGTCCCGGCCCGCAGCGCGAGTTCCTGGTGGGGGCAAAGCGCGACTGGTTCGACACCCTCGCCAAGGCGGCGCGGCTGGCGGTGGAGGAGGGGCACTTCCGCTCCGACCTTGATCCCCGCCAGTTCGCTTTCGAGCTCTACGGCATCATCCTCGGCTACCACAACGCCAAGCGCCTGCTCCAGGACCCACAGGCGCCGCGGCGCGCCCGGGCCGCCTACGACCGCCTCGTCGCTTCCGTCCGACCCTGAGAGAGGAGAGAGTCATGTCTGCCACCGCCGCCGATACATCCAAGAAAAGCACGACCGTTCGTCCCGCGCCGCTCGCGCTCCGCGTCGTGCGCGCCGGTCTGCGCGCCGCCTCGGCGGTGGCGCCGGCCGCCGCCGAGCGCTGGGCCGCACGCCAGTTCTTCACTCCGCGCCGGTTTGGGCGGCCCGCGCCGCCCGAGGTGCCGGGCCTCGCCCGCCGCTCCTGGAGCCTCGTCGCCGCCGGCCAGCAACTGGCCGGCTGGATCTGGGGCGAAGGGCGGCCCGTGCTGCTGGTCCACGGCTGGGAGGGGCAGGCGGCACAGCTCGCCGGCTTCGTGCCGGGGCTCGTCGCCGCCGGCTTCCGCGCCGTCGCCTTCGACATGCCGGCGCACGGCGGCTCGACCGGACGCCGCGCTACCGCCCTCGACTTCGCCGTCGCGATCCGCGCCGTCGCCGAGCTGACTGGGCCGCCGGCCGGGATCGTCGCCCACTCGCTGGGCGGCGCCGCTACCGTCTACGCCCTGCGGCAGGGGCTCGCCGCCGACGCCGTGGCGCTGCTGGCGCCGGGGGCCGAGCCGCTGGAGTTCGCCTCGATCGTGGCCCACTCCCTGGGCTTCCGCGGCGCGCGGGCGGCGCGGGTGGTGGAGATCATCCGCGCCGAGATCGGCGGCAGCTGGGAGGAGTGGAGCGTGCCGCGCGTGGCGCGCGACCTCGACCTGCCGGCGCTGGTCGTCCACGACGCCGGCGATCTCGACGTCCCCTTCGAGCACGGCCGCCGGATCGCCGCGGCCTGGCCGGGCTCGCGCTTCGTCCGGGTCGAAGGCCTCGGGCACCGGCGGCTGCTGCGCGACGCCCGCGTCGTCGCGGAGGTGACCGAGTTCCTCGACGCGACGGGCACGCGCGCGGCCGCCGCCTGACCGCGGCGCCGCGCGGGGCGGCCGCTATGATTCCGGGCGTGCACGACATCGAGACCGTCGAAGACGCTGTCGCCCCGGCCCTCGAGCCGCCGGCCCTCGCCGCGCCCGACCCGGCCGCGCTGGCGAGCCTGCGGCCGGGAGAGGTCCACGTGCTCGGGCCGTACGCGGTGCCGGGGCTGGCGCCGCGGCGGGTGCGCGTCTACCTGCCGCGCGACACCACACCGGAGGAGCCGCGCCACCTCCTCGTGATGTTCGACGGCCAGAACCTCTTCGACGACGCGCCCTCGTATGCCGGCGGTTGGCGCCTGCACGCCGCCGTCGAGAAGCTCGCCAGGGCGCGGCGCACGGCGCCGATCGTCGCCGGCATCGACCACGGCGGCACGGCGCGGATCGGCGAGCTCTCCCCCTTCCCGGTGCGCGGCGAGCCCGGGCGGCTCGACCTGCTGCTCGACTGGACGGTGGGGACCCTGCTGCCGGCGCTCGCCGCGGCCTACCCGCTCCACCCCTCACTGGCCGGCACGATCGTCGGCGGCTCTTCGATGGGCGGCCTCGCCGCGCTCTACGCCCACTTCCGCCACCCCGAGGCCTTCGGCGGCGCGCTCGCCATGTCCCCAGCCCTCTGGGTCGCCGGGGGCGCGCTCTTGGATGATCTCGCCGCCCGCCCCAACCCGCCGGTGTCGCGGATCTACCTCGACTGCGGCGCCCGCGAGGGGCGCGGCACCGCGCGGCCGCTCGCCGCCGCCCTCGCCGACCAGCTCGTGGGCCGCGGCTACGGCCCGAACCGCCTGCTCTGGCGCTGCGACAGCCGCGGAACGCACAGCGAGACGAGCTGGCGCCGGCGGCTGCCGCAGGCGCTGCGGTTCTTCTACCGCTAGCGGCTAGTCCTCGGGAAGCGGCGGGTGGTACGCCACGCTGGCACCGACCCAGGTCTTGGCCTTGTTGAAGTCCACCCCCATCATCGCCCCCTTGCTGATGCGCACGAGGCTGTTGACCAGGCGCAGGCGGTCGGTGCCGAGGAACATCATGCGCACCTCCGCCTTGGCCGGGCCGTCGGGGGTCTCGATCGCCGGCGCGTAGACGACCTTCCGCTGCAGGATCCACTCCTCGGGGCGGGGCAGCGCGGCCAGGCGCTCGGGGGTGACATCCAGCTCCACCCCCAGCCCGGCGAAGGAGTAGAGCGGCTTCAGCACGTAGTCGCCGAGGTCGTCCGGTAGCGCCGCGAGGTCGGAGACGAAGTGCGCCCGCGGCGCGTAGCGGCTGCGCAGGAAAGGGAGCGAGAACTTGCTGATGCGGAAGTACCAGTTTGGGTGCCCCACCCAGACGGCGTCGAGCGGCTCGGTGAAGAGCGGCGCGCGCGGCAGGCCGCGGCGGACCAGCTCGTCGAAGATCACCCGGTTGTAGAGGCGGCGGATCGGCACCTCGCGGCCGTCGCGCCGGTAGGAGAGGCGGCCGCCGCGCTCGGCGACCTCGCGCACGTCGACGCTGCGCACGCCGAGGAGGCGCTCGGTGGCCGCGAAGTCCGGCCGCGTCTTCTGCCGCTCGGGCTCGATCTCGAGGAGCACCACTTCCTCGGGGTCGCAGTCGGCGACGATCGTCTCGCGCAGGCGCGCCGCGTAGCCGTCGTGGTCGAGGCCGTCGAAGTAGCCGACGAGCCCGGGCGCGATGTCGTAGTGCTCGCGGTAGATGCGGTCGAGGAGCCACTGGAAGGCGTAGAGCGAAGGGAAGGCCTGGAGCTCGATGAGCCGCGGCTCGACCCGCCCGCCCTCGCCTTCGGCCAGCGCGAAGTCCACCTGCACGAAGGGCGGCCGCCCCTCCGCGCCGGGGACCGCCAGCTCCGGGGGCACGGCGCGCTCGGCCGCGGCCAGGTACTCCGGCGCGGTGACGGCGGCGACGATCTCCTCGGCGGCGGCCGCCAGCTCCGCCGTCAGCTCGGGGGTCAGGAAGATCGGCGTCTCGCTGATCCGGAACGGCATGGGGAAGCCGAGCTCGTCGTCGAGCTGGCGCACGACGGCCCGGTACTTCTCCTCGCTGAAGGCGGCGTTGAAGGCGCGGCGGAGCGCCGGGTCCATGGGCTAACGGCCCGCGGTCAGATCAGAAACCGGCCCCGCTCCATCACCGGCTCGCCGTCGATCGCGATGCTGCACTCGCGCGCCACGCAGTCGATGTGGGTGGTGGAGAGCCAGTCGGCGCCGGTGTGCTCGGCGTAGGGGTGGCCGAAGGCGATGTGGACGCTGGGGATCTTCTCGTCCTGGAGGATGTTGCCGATGACGTCGCGCACCGCGACGTTGGTGCCGATGGCGAACTCGCCGACGCGGTCGCTGTTCCGGTCGGTCGAGGTGTAGGCGCGGAACTCGGCGAGGAGCTCGGGGTCGTCGCAGGCGAGTGAGGCGATGCGCGCGCCGCGTACCTCGATCGCCAGCGGCGTCGCCCGCAGGTCGCCGTACTTGCGGCACAGGTAATCGCCGACGACCCCGTCCACCACGAACCGCCCCTCGGCCCCCGCCGGGCAGGTGAAGATCTCGCCCCCCGGGAGGTTGCCCCACTTGTCGGGGGTGATGATGCCGCTGGTCTTGATCCAGCGCAGCCGCGGCGAGAAGGTGGCGGTCAGGTCGGTGCCGCCGGGGGAGGTGACGCGGATCGCGCGCGCCCCCCGCGCCTTGACGATGAGCCGGGTCGAGAGCGCGTCCACCTCCAGGAAGTCGGCGCGCATCCCCTCCTGCATGATCTGCCGGTCGATGTTGACCATGTGGGCGTGGCGGATGCCGCGGCGATTGATCACCTCGGTCATGGCGATGCGCGCCGGCAGCTCGCCGGGCAGCGCCGAGGCGGCGTAGACCGAGACCTGCGAGCGCTCGAGCTCGGTCAGGACCGGCGCCGGCATCGCCGCGAGCGGGCGGGGCGCGTGGTCCTCGAGCACGATCAGCGTGTAGGCGGCGCCCACCGCCTCGACCTCCTGCGCCAGCGCCGCCGCGATCTCCAGCGACTCGCGGTCGGTGATCAGGGTGATCCGCTCCTCCGGCCGGAGGCGCAGGCAGGTGTGGATCGCGTTGCGTGCCCCCGGGGCGAGCTCGGCGCCCGCCGTCACCGCCGTCAGCATCGGTTCCCTCCTCACGCTCACGCGTGCTGCGCCGCGCCGAGCACGCCGGGGGAGAGCCCGAGGTGGGTCTCCCAGACGATGTGGTCGACGACCGCTTTCATGTCGTTGGTGTTGTTCCAGGTGGCGAGCTGGCGGTCGGCGCCGGTGCCGCCGCGCAGGATCTCCTCGATGTAGGCGAGCTCTTTCCTGCTCCCCAGCTCGTCCGCCACGTCGTCCACGAACTCCAGCAGCTCGTGGATCAGGTCCACCGTGTCGACCTCCGTCTGGCGCCCGAAGTCGATCATCTTGCCGGAGATGCCGTAGCGCGCGGCGCGCCACTTGTTCTCGTTGATGAGCAGCCGCCGGTAGAGGCGGAAGCCGAGGTTCTGCTTGATCAGCTTGGCGACCTTGGCGGTGATCGCCTGCATCAGGGCCGCCAGCGCCACCGTCTCGTCCACCCGCATCGGCACGTCGCAGATGCGGTACTCCAGGGTGTCGAAGAAGGGGTGCGGCCGGATGTCCCACCAGATCTTCTTGCCGTTGTCGATGCAGCCGGTCTTGATCAGCAGCGCCAGGTAGGTGTCGTACTCGCCGCGGCTGCGGAAGTTGTCGGGGATGCCGGTGCGCGGGAAGCGGTCGAAGATCTTGCTGCGGTAGGACTTGAAGCCGGTGTTGCGCCCCTGCCAGAAGGGGGAGTTGGTGGACAGCGCGTAGATGTGCGGCAGGAAGTAGCGCGCCGCGTTCATGATCTGGATCGCCAGCTCGCGGTCCTCGACCCCGACGTGGACGTGCAGGCCGAAGATCAGGTTGGCGCGCGCCACCTGCTGCATGTCCTCGATGATCTCGTGGTAGCGCGGCAGGTCGGTGATCTCCTGGTCCTGCCAGTGCGAGAACGGGTGAGTGCCGGCGGCGGCGATGGTCAGCCCGCGGCTGCGCGCCAGGGCGGCCAGGTTCGAGCGCAGGTGGACGACCTCGGCGCGCGCCACGTCGATATCGTTGCAGATCGCGGTCCCCACCTCGATGATCGACTGGTGCAGCTCGGCCTTGACCTGGTCCTTGAGGATCTCCTTGCCGTCCTCCAGCAGGTGCAGCACGTGCGAGCGCAGGGCCCGGCTCTCCGGGTCGATGAGCTGGAACTCCTCCTCGATCCCGAGCGTGAAGGGTGGGAGGGAGGGCATCGTGGGGCTGGCGGGCGTCAGGGGGTGGCCGCAGCGGCCGGCTCGGGGCGCGGCTTGCCGGCCGCGCCGGGCTCGGCGAAGCCGCGGGTGAAGCGGACGAAGTCCCCCCAGACCAGGTTGAAGCGGCCGGGCACCTGCTCCTGCGCCTGGCGGATCGCCATGTTGGCCGTCGCCTCGACGATCCACTCGAAGTTTTCCGGCCCGATCGAGTGCAGGTCGGCATCGGGCGCCGGGTTGCAGAAGTCGATGGCGTAGGGGATGCCGTCGCGCACCGCCAGCTCGACGGTGTTGAGGTCGTAGCCGAGAGCGCGGTTGAGCTTGAGCACGTCGCCGATCAGCCGCTCGAGGAGGTCCGGCTCGATCGCCGGCGGGTTGCGCACGTAGCGCTCGTGGAAGGGGGCGCGCGGGTCGTAGCGCATGATGCGCACCTCGCGCCGGTCCACCGAGTAGCAGCGGAAGTAGTCGGAGAAGACGATCTCCTCCTGCAGCATCATCACCAGCTCCCCGGTCTGGCCGTAGACCTCGAACAGCTCCTGCGGCGCGCGCACGCGGTAGACGTTCTTCCAGCCGCCGCCGGCGAAGGGCTTGAAGTAAGCCGGGAAGCCGACGTAGGCGAAGATCTCCTCCCAGGCCAGCGGGTAGGCGAGGTTGGTCATCGAGCGCGCGTCGGTGTCGGCGGGGTGCTGGTTCGAGGGCAGCAGCACGGTCTTCGGCACCGCGACGCCGACCTTGGTCGCCAGGCAGTTGTTGAAGAACTTCTCGTCGGCGCTCCACCAGAAGGGGTTGTTGACCACGATCGTGCCGTTCAGGGCGGCGTTCTTCAGGTAGGCGCGGTAGAAGGGGATGTCCTGGGAGATGCGGTCGACGATCACCGCATAGCCCGAGGGCTCGCCCTGCATCAGCTTCTCGATGCGGACCGGCTCGGCGATGATGCCGTCGGCCCGCTTCTCGTTGACCCGATTGATGAAGGCCCAGGGGAACGTGTCCTCTTGGCCGAACAGGATTCCGACTTTTTTCATGGCTCGAGCTCCTCCCGATCTTGATCGCGGAGAACATAGCACAGGGCTGGAATGGCCGGGCCCGCCCGGCGGTTTCAGGGATTGACAGGCGCGGCGAGCCGCGCCCGTTCGACAGGTGCGAGGATGGTCCCGCACTCTGTCCGTGTCGCCTCCACGCGCCCCCTGCGGGATCGGCGTGGCGGCTCCAAAGAGGCTTGGGCGGCCCACGGAGCCGGGCGGGTTGGGACCTGCCGATGAGGGACACGCCCAGAAAGGAGGTGATCCGGTGAGTAGTAACGCACACGGTTTGATGGAGGTGACGTCCCCGTAGGGGACCTCCAGCTGACTTCGGCCCCGGAGGGCCTCCGTTCGCGGGGGAACCCAACGTCACCGAAACAAACCCGGCCCCGGTTCGCGAGAACCGGGGCCGTTTTGTTTGTCCCGGAGACCGGCGGCGGAGAGCAGCGCGAGAATTGCAAGGCAGAGCGGGCGGCAGGTGGCACGGCGCCCGGTCATGACATTCTCCTCCAGACTGGATGTCGGCGGCAGCCGGGCCGTCTACCTCAGAGCCCCCTCCTATGCTTATACGACACCTACCCTGGCAAGAGCTGGTCCGCCGTCTGGCGGGCCGCGAGCTGCTCCCCCTGCTCCTGCTGCTGCTGGTGGCGGGCGGGGTGTGGGGCGTCGCGGAGTTGGCGGAAGAGGCCATGGAGGGCGACACGCGGGGTTTCGACTCCGCTCTGCTGCTGGCCTTGCGCGAGCCCGGCGCCCCCGGCGATCCGCTCGGCCCGCGCTGGCTGGAGGTGGCGGCGCGCGACGTCACCGCCCTCGGCTCGATGGTCGTGCTGGGTCTGCTGACTCTTGCCGTCGCCGGCTACCTGGCGCTCGACGGCAAGCGCCACGCCGCCCTGCTGGCGCTCGCCGCGGTGAGCGGCGGGCAGATCCTCAATACCCTGCTCAAGGCCGGGATCGCACGCCCGCGGCCCGACCTGGTGCCTCACGCCGTCGAGGTCTTCAGCGCCAGCTTCCCGAGCGGCCACGCCATGACCTCGGCCGCCACCTACCTGACCCTCGGCGCCCTGCTGGCCCGCATGCAGCGCCACCGACGGCTCAAGCTCTTCAGCCTGGGGCTGGCCGTCACCCTCACCCTGCTGGTGGGCTTGAGCCGGGTCTACCTGGGCGTGCACTGGCCGACCGACGTGCTGGGAGGCTGGGCCGCGGGCGCGCTCTGGGCCCTGCTCTGCTGGCTGGTGGCGCTCTGGCTGCAGGGCCGGGGCCAGGTCGAGGGCGGCGGGCGCGCGACCGACGAGGCCGGCGAGGCCGCCCAATCTTCCTGACATGACCCGCTACTGCACGTAACCCAGTGAGCGCAGCGAGCGCTCCAGCTCCTCGTCCCGGTCGCCGCCCGCGCGGTCGCCGCGCGGCCGGGTGAGCCCGGTCGCCGCGAGCCGCGCCGACAGCTCGCGGACCCGCGCGGGATGGGCGGCGGCGAGGTCGGTCCGCTCGCCCGGGTCGGCGGCGAGGTCGAACAGCTCCAGGGTGCCGTCCGAGGCGGCGATCAGCTTCCAGGTCCCTTCCGTCACCGCCCAGCGCTCGCGGTGGTAGCGCCGGTGCAGGGACTTGGCCGCCAGGTGGATGTAGGAGGCGGCGAAGGAGGCGGTGCGGCCGCGCCCCCAGGCGAAGCCGTCGAGCCCCGCCGGCACCGGCAGCCCGGCGTGATCGAGCACCGTGGGAAAGAAGTCGGTGGGCTGCCAGGGCCCCGGCAGGG
>DATLOC010000016.1:0-13576 GCA_035536455.1 Thermoanaerobaculia bacterium
CGGAGGCGCTGGCGGGGAGGCGCATCGGGAGCGTGGCGCGGCGCGCCAAGAACATCGTGATGGACACCGGCGGCGAGTTCCTGCTGGTGAACCTGGGGATGACCGGCCGCCTCTTCATCGTCCAGGAGGGAAGCGCCTCCATCACCCACCCGGGTGTGCGCTTCCGGCTGGCGGACGGCCGCGAGCTGCTGTACCACGATGTCCGCCGCTTCGGCCGGCTCTGGCGGATGTCGCCCGGGGAGTGGCGCGCGTGGGAAGGCAAGCTGGGGGTGGAGCCGCTCTCCGACGACTTCTCGGCGAAATGGCTGTACGAGGCCACCCGGCGCTCGCGCGTGGCGGTCAAGGTCTGGCTGATGGACCAGAAGCGGGTGGTGGGCGTGGGGAACATCTACGCCAGCGAGGCGCTCTTCCGCGCCGGCGTCCACCCGGAGAGGTCGGTGGCCCGCCTCTCGCCGGCGCGCTGGCAGCGGCTCGCGGAGTCGCTGGTCGCCGTCCTCGCCCAGGCGATCGCCGAAGGCGGCACGACGCTCAACGACTTCGCCGACGGCGAGGGCAATGCCGGCGAGTTCCAGGTCTCTCTCGGCGTTTACGGCCGCGAAGGAGAGGAGTGCCCGCGGTGCGGCCGGCCGGTGCGCCGGCGGGTGCAGGCGGGGCGCAGCACGTTCTACTGCCCGGCCTGCCAGCGGTAGGCGGGCGCGACCTCTCGCCGGCAGTGCGGTTCACCTTCCAGGCCGCTATGCTTGCGCCTCGCGTTCCGCTCCGGAGGTGCCGATGAATCGGTCCATCGCCGCTCTGCTCGCCGTCCTGTCCATTCTGGTCGCTCTGCCACCGCGGGCCCTCGCGCAGGCCGAGGAGAAGAAGGCGGAGGCGGAGAAGCAGGAGAAGAAGGACGAGAAGGAGGAGCCGGAGGAGCGGACCTCGCGCACCCGCCACAGCGTGACGATCGACGGCCAGACCCTCGCCTTCACCGCCACCGCCGGCACGATGGTGCTCAAGGACGACGCGGGGAAGGCGAAGGCGTCGGTCTTCTACGTCGCCTACGTGCGCGAGGACGTCAAAGAGGCCGCGGCGCGCCCCGTCACCTACAGCTTCAACGGCGGCCCCGGCGCGGCGGCGCTCTGGGTGCACATGGGGGCCTTCGGGCCGAAGGTCGTGGAGCGCGACCCCGAAGGCATGGGGCTCGCTCCGCCCGGCCGGCTGATCGACAACCGCTATTCGATCCTCGACCTGACCGACCTGGTCTTCATCGATCCGGTCTCGACCGGCTTCAGCCGGCCGGCGCCGGGCGAGGACCCCAAGCAGTTCCACGGGCTGGAGGAGGACATCCAGTGGGTGGGCGAGTTCATCCGCCTCTGGACGACGCGCAACGGGCGCTGGGCCTCGCCCAAGTTCGTGGCCGGCGAGAGCTACGGCACGACCCGCGCCGCCGGGCTCGCCGACTACCTGCAGGACCGCTTCGGCATGGAGCTCAACGGCGTCGTGCTGATCTCCTCGGTGCTCAACTTCCAGAACCAGGAGCTGCACGTCGGCAACGACATCGGCTACGTCATCCACCTGCCGAGCTACGCCGCCACCGCCTGGTACCACAAGAAGCTGGCGCCCGAGCTCTCCGGCGACCTGCGGGCGCTGCTCGACGAGGTGGAGGGCTTCGCGCGCGGCGAGTACGCCTCGGCGCTCCTCGAAGGGGACCGGCTGCCGCCGGCGCGGCGGCGCGAGATCGCCGAGCGGGTGGCACGCTACACCGGGCTCACCCCCGAGTACGTCGAGCGCACCAACCTGCGGATCGACATCTTCCGCTTCACCAAGGAGCTGCTGCGCACCGAGGGGAAGACCGTGGGGCGGATCGACAGCCGCTTCACCGGCCGCGACCTCGACGCCGCCGGCGAGAATTTCGAGTTCGACCCCAGCCTGACCTCGGTGGACGGGCCGTACGTGGCCGCCTTCAACGACTTCCTGCGGCGCGAGCTGAAGTTCGAGATCGACCTGGTCTACGAGCGGCTGGCGAGGGTCTGGCCCTGGAGCTACCGCGGCTTCCAGAACCGCTACGTCAACGTCGCCGAGCGGCTGCGGCAGGCGATGACCAAGAACCCGCACCTCGAAGTGCTGATGGCCTCCGGCTACTACGACCTGGCGACGCCCTACTTCGACTCGGTCTACACGGCCGAGCACTTGGGGCTCCCCTCGGAGCTGCGCAGCAACCTGCGGGTGGCCTTCTACGAGTCGGGACACATGATGTACATCCGCGCCGCCGACCACGCGAAGTTCAAGCAGGACCTCGCCGCCTTCTACCGCGACGCGCTGGCGGCCGGCGCGGCGCGCGCCGGCCAGCGCGCCGGCGGCTGAGGCGAAGTGGCGCTGCGCCTGCGTGTGCTCGGCAGCTCCGGCGCCTACCCGCGCCCGAACAACCCTTCGACGGGGTTCGTGCTGGAGACCGCAGAGGGCCGGCTCTGGCTCGACGCCGGCACCGGCACCTTCGCGGCCCTCCAGCGGGCTGCTCTCGCACCTCCACGCCGATCACTGCGTGGACGTCTACCCGCTCTACTACGCGCTGCGTTTCACGCCGGGCGAGGGGTGGGGGACGGAGCGGCGCCTCCCGGTCTACGCGCCGCCCGGATCGCGCGAGACCCTCTCCGGCCTCCTGGCGCCCGACGATGCCGCGACCTTCGCGCGGGTGCTCGACTTCCGGGAGATCGAGGAGGGGAGCGTCGTCGAGGCCGCCGGCCTGCGCTTGACGTTCATGCGCACGCGCCACCCCATCCACACCCTGGCGGTACGGGCGGAAGGGGCGGGCGCCGTGCTGACCTACTCGGCCGACACCGGTCCCGGCACCGACCTCCCGCGCTTCGCCCGCGGCAGCGACCTGCTGATCTGCGAAGCGACCTACCAGAACGCCAGGATCGGCGCCCCGCTCCACCTCTCCGCCGCGCAGGCCGCCGAGACCGCCGTCCAGGCCGAAGCCCGCGCCCTGGTCTTAACCCACCTCTGGCCCGACCTCGACCCCGAAGTCTCCCTAGCCGAAGCCCGCGCCGCGGCGCCGGGACTGCCGGTGCGGCATGTCCGCACCGGCGACGAAGTCGAGCTGAGCGCCTAGGCGCGAAGGCCTTCGCGCCGGACTCTGAACTTAAACAGCGACCCGCGCCGCCTCCGCCTCGGGCGCAGCGCGCCGGCGCCACCAGGCGAGAAGGTTCAGCAGCGGCCCGGTCATGAAGGTCGTGACCAGGGCCATCAGGACGAGCATGGCGAAGATGCGCGGCGAGAGGATGCCGAGGTCGTAGCCGAGGTTCAAGACGATCAGCTCGACCAGGCCGCGGGTGTTCATCAGGGCGCCCAGGGCGAAGGAATCTCCCCAGCCCATCCCGGTCCAGCGCGCGGCGGCCATGCTGCCGCCGAGCTTGCCGGCAATCGCCAGGCCGATGATCGCGGCGCAGAGGAGCCAGCCGCGGAGGTCGTCGAGGAGGCCGATCTGCGTGCGCAGGCCGGTGAAGGCGAAGAAGAGAGGCAGCAGGAAGACCGAGCTGAAGGTCTCCATCCGCTCGCGCAGGAACTGGCGGAGCGCCGGGTCCGGGGGCATCGCCACGCCGGCCAGGAAGGCGCCGAAGAGGGCGTGGATGCCGATCACCTCGGTAAAGAGCGCGGCGGCGAAGACGAAGACGAGGACCACCGCGAGCAGTCCCGCGCTGCGCCCGTTCTCCAGGGGCCGGCGCCGCTCCGCACGCCGCGCCAGCCAGGGCCGGACCAGGAAGAGCATCGCGGCGATGAAGAGGAGCGTCAGCGCGATCGTCGGCACCGCGCCGGCCGCGCCGCCGGCCTTGGCGATCGCCACCACCACCGCCAGCAGGCACCAGGCGGTGGCGTCGTCCACCGCGGCGCAGGCGATGGCGATGCTGCCGAGCTGGCTCCCCGCCAGCCCGCGCTCCTCGATGATCCGCGCCAGCACCGGGAAGGCGGTGATGCTCATCGCGACACCCATGAAGAGGGCGAAGGGGGTGAAGGGGACGCCGGCCGGCGCCAGGGCGCGGTATAAGAGCAGCGCGCCGGCCGTGCCGAGGAAGAACGGCAGGACGATGCTGGCGTGGCTGACCAGGACCGCCGCGTCGGCGCGCTGGCGCAGGTGCTGGACGTCGAGCTCGATGCCGACCACGAACATGAAGAGGACGACGCCGATCTGGCTGAGCAGCCGCAGCGCGCCGAGCGAGTCGGTGGGGAAGAGGAAGGCGTGGGCGGCCGGCGCGACGGCGCCGAGCAGCGACGGCCCGAGCAGGATGCCGGCGATCATCTCGCCGATCACCGGCGGTTGCTGGATGCGCCGGCAGAGGGCGCCGAGCAGGCGCGCGGCGGTGACGATCACCAGGATCTGGAGGAGCAGGAGCGCGAAGGGGTGGTGGAGGTTGTCGCGCAGCGTTCCGGCGAGGCCGCCGGCGGCGCCGTCGGGGGCCGGCCGCGGCAGGACCGCGGTGCCCGTCTCGGCCGGCGCGGCCGCGGCACCCGTCGCGGCGGGCCGCAGGTCCGAGCCCGCCCGCAAGATGCCGACGATCCCGGCGCCGAAGACCAGGATCACGGCGAGGTAGAAGAAGAGGTAGCGCGGCAATCCCGTCCCCTTGTTGCAGTCTGTGCTGAAGAGCCTACGGCCTTCCTGGCGCCTGTCAACCGCCCGGCCACCCATCGGCGTGCGGGCGGCCCCGGCCGTTACCGTAGAATCCGCGCCATGAAGCGAAGGCTTTGCGGCAGCGCCGCGCTCCTCCTCCTCCTCGCCGCCGGCTGCGACCGCCGCTCGGAGAAGAACCCGAGCGGCCTCTTCGTCGTCACCCAGAACGGGCGGGTCGGCTACATCGACCGCGAAGGCGAGATGGTCATCCCACCGCAGTTCGACCGCGCCTACGGCTTCACGGATGGGCTGGCGGTGGTCGAGATCGGCGGCCGTTACGGCTACATCGACGAGGAGGGGCGCTTCGCCATCAACCCGCGCTTCGACGACGCCTTCAGCTTCTACGAGGGGCTCGCCGCCTTCAAGGAGGGCGAGCGCATGGGCTACCTGGACCGCGACGGCGAGGTGGTCATCCCGGCGCAGTTCGAGGACGCCGGCGACTTCAAGCAGGGGCTGGCGCGGGTGCGGGTGGGCGGCCGCCACGGCTACATCGACGAGGAGGGGAAGTTCGCCATCAACCCGCAGTTCGACGAGGCGCAGCCGTTCTCCGAGGGACGCGCGGCGGTCAAGGTGGGAGGGCGCTGGGGGTTCATCGACCGCGACGGCAAGATGGTCGTCCCGGCGCAGCACGAGGAGGCCTTCGCCTTCGCCGAGGGGAAGGCCCTGGTCAAGAGCAACGGCCGCTACGGCTTCATCGACGAGGACGGCGAGCTGGTGATCGCGCCGCAGTTCGACAACGCCTACAGCTTCTCGGAAGGGCTGGCCTCGGTCGGCGTCGGCGACCGCGGCGGCTACGTCGGCGAGGACGGCAAGCTCGCCATCACGCCGCAGTTCGAGTCGGTCGCCCCCTTCGCCGACGGGCTGGCGCGGGTCAAGGTCGGCGGCCGCTGGGGCTACGTCGACAAGGACGGCAAGATCGTCATCAACCCGCAGTACGAGGAGGCCTTCGACTTCAACGGCGGCCTCGCCGAGGTCGAGGTCGGCGACGCCCGCGGCTACATCGACCGCGAAGGGAAGCTCGTCTGGCAGCCGAGCAAATAGCAAACCCCCGGCGCCCGGGCTCGTATATGCGTCCATGCGCACCCGACCGCTGACGGCTTTCCTCTGCCTCGCCGCCCTCGCCGCCGCCCCTGCCGCCGCCCAGACCAAGCTCCTCCGCTTCCCCGACATCCACGGCGAGCGGGTGGTCTTCACCTACGCCGGCGACCTCTGGCTGGCGCCCGCCGCGGGCGGCGCCGCCACCCGGCTGACCGCCCACCCCGGCCTCGAGCTCTTCGCCAAGTTCTCGCCCGACGGCCGCTCGATCGCCTTCACCGGCCAGTACGACGGCGACGAGCAGGTCTACGTCGTGCCGGCCGCGGGCGGCGTGCCGAAGCAGCTCACCTTCTACCCGGCGCGCGGGCCGCTCAACCCGCGGTGGGGCTACGACAACCAGGTCGTCAACTGGACGCCGGACGGCACGGCGGTCCTCTTCCGCTCGCTGCGCGACGGCTGGGGGCTCTCCGACTCGCGCCTCTACACGGTGCCGGCGGCCGGCGGGCTCGGCCAGCCGCTGCCGATGCCGATCTCGGGCGCCGGCGACCTGGGGCCCGACGGCAAGCGCATCGTCTACACCCCGAACGCCCGCGACTTCCGCACCTGGAAGCGCTACCAGGGCGGCTGGCAGCAGGACCTCTGGCTCTTCGACTTGGCGAGCCACGATTCGCGCAAGCTCACCGACCACCCGCGCAACGACAACCACCCGATGTGGATCGGCGACACGATCTACTTCAGCTCCGACCGCACCGGCACCCTCAACCTCTACGCCCTGGACCTCGCGGGCGGCGCCGTGCGGCAGCTCACCCAGAGCCGGCAGTGGGACGTGCGCTGGCCGTCGTCGGACAACCGCGGGCGGATCGTCTACGAGCAGAACGGCGAGCTGTCGGTCTTCGACGTCGCGAGCGGCCAGAGCCGGGCGATCCCGATCGCCGTCCCCACCGACGGCCTCTACAACCGGCCCTCGCAGGTCTCGGCCGCCGAGCAGATCGAGGGCGCGGCGCTCTCGCCGAAGGGCGAGCGCGCGGTCTTCGTGGCGCGCGGCGACGTCTTCACGGTGCCGATCGAGAAGGGCGTGACGCGCAACCTCACCGGGTCTTCCAACGCGCACGACAAGTGGGCGCGCTGGTCGCCCGACGGACGGAAGATCGCCTACATCTCCGACGCGAGCGGCGAGGACGAGGTCTGGGTCCGCAACCAGGACGGCTCGGGCACGGCCGAGCAGCTCACCCGCGGCGGCAAGGCGATGCGCCACCAGATCGACTGGGCGCCGGACGGCAAGCGCATCTCCTTCGGCGACAAGGATGGCAAGCTCTGGGTGCTCACTCTCGCCGACAAGTCGCTCGTCGAGGTCTACGACGACCCGGTCCGCGAGATCCGCGACCAGACCTGGTCGTGGGACGGCGGGCACCTCGCCTGGAGCGGCAACGACGTCGCCGGCTGGCGCTCGCTCTGGATCTGGAGCGCCGCCGACGGCAAGACCCGACGGGTGACGGGCGAGGTCTTCGACGAGGTCGAGCCGGTCTGGGACCCGAAGGGGAACTACCTCTACTACTTCTCGGCGCGCGGCTACGCGCCGCAGTTCGACAACGTCGACTTCAACTGGGCGGTCGAGCGCAACGAGGGGATCTACGCCCTGGCGCTGCGCCGCGACGTGCCGCACCCGTTCCCGCCCGAGAGCGACGAGGTGACGGTCGAGAAGGAGGGCGAGAAGAAGGACGGCGAGAAGAAGGACGACAAGGCGAAGAAGCCGGCCGGCTACATCAAGATCGACTTCGACGGCCTCGCCGACCGCGTCGCCCGTGTGCCGGTGCCGTTCGAGGACTACAACGGCCTCTACGCCGTCGAGGGGAGGCTCGTCTACACCAAGCTCCCCGGCTTCTTCCTCGGCCGCGAGCCGGGGCCGGTGCCGGCGATGCTCCAGGTCTTCAACTTCGAGGACCGCAAGGAGACGACGCTCGCCGAGAAGGTCGACGGCTACGCCATCTCCGGCGACGGCACGAAGATCCTGGTCTCGCAGGAGGGACAGTGGAACCTCTACGAGATCGCCAAGGGCAAGGACAGCAAGAAGACGCTCTCGACCTCGGGCCTCGTCGTCGACCGCGTGCCGGCCGAGGAGTGGGCGGCGATCTTCGACGAGGTCTGGCGCCGCTTCCGCGACTTCTTCTACGTCGAGAACATGCACGGCTACGACTGGGAGGCGCTCGGGCGGCAGTACCGGCCGCTGCTCGCCCACGTCGGCCACCGCTCGGACCTGAACTACCTGATCGGCGAGATGATCGCCGAGCTCAACGTCTCGCACGCCTACATCGAGGCCGGCGACTTCAAGCTCCCGGAGCGGCCGCGGGTGGCGCTCCCCGGCGCGCGCTTTGACTTCGACGAGAAGGCCGGCCGCTATCGCATCGCCAAGATCTTCCGCGGCCACAACGAAGAGGAGACCTACCGCGCGCCGCTGACCGAGATCGGCGTCGACGCGCGGGTGGGCGACTACGTCCTGGCGATCGACGGCGTCGAGCTCCTGGCCGGCGACAACCCCTACCGCCTGCTGCGCCACAAGGCCGACCGTCCGGTGCGCCTGACGCTCAACGACCGCCCGGTGCGCGAGGGCGCCCGCGAGGTGACCTTCCAGCCGCTCGCGAGCGAGGAGGACCTCCTCTACTTCGAGTGGGTGGAGGGCAACCGGAAGCGCGTCAAGGAGATGACCGGCGGGCGCGTCGCCTACCTCCACCTGCCCGACATGGGCGAGGGCGGCATGCGCGAGTTCATCAAGTGGTGGTACGGGCAGTGGCGCAAGGAGGGGATGGTCATCGACGTGCGCCGGAACGGCGGCGGCTTCATCTCGCAGACACTCCTCGAGCGCATCGGCCGCAAGGCGCTGTCGCTCGACTTCGGCCGCCTCTCGGACCTGCCGCAGACCTACCCCTTCTTCGCCTTCCACGGCCACCTGGTCTGCCTCATCGACGAGAACTCGGGCTCGGACGGGGACATCTTCCCGGCCATGTTCAAGCAGGCCGGCATGGGGCCGCTGATCGGCAAGCGCACCTGGGGGGGCGTCGTCGGCATCTCCGGCCGCGGGCCGCTCATCGACGGCGGCCGCGTCTTCGTCCCCGAGGCGGGATCGGCGTCGGTGGCCGGCGAGTGGATCATCGAAGGCCACGGCGTGGACCCGGACATCGAGGTCGAGAACGACCCCAAGTCGCTGCTCGCCGGCCGCGACCCGCAGCTCGAGCGCGCCGTCGAGGAGGTGCTCAAGAAGATGGAGGCCGAGCCGCGACGGCTGCCGGCCAAGCCGGCGGGGCCGATCAAGACGCCGTAGAATGGGCGCCTGATCTGTGGAGTCCTGACCGGTCCGGCGTGAGGGCGCCGAGGAGCTCGTCATGAAGTCAGCCGTCCTGCGCCGCTGTCTCCGCCTCGGCCTTTCTCTCGTCCTTCTCGCCACCGCCGCCGCGGCGTCCGGCCCCAAGGCCGTCGTCGCGCCGCACGAGGGCCACGAAGATCACGGCGGCGGCGAGGGCGATCCGCTCATCGCGACGCCGGAGGCCCTCGGCGCCACCGCCTGCCGCGACGGCTTCGCCGGCCCCTACCCCTGCCGCGGCGTCGATCTCCAGAGCTTCGTGCCGCTGGGCGAGCTGAGCCCGCGCCCCGACGACCGGGCGCGCGGCATCTGGGGTTGGACCGATCCGCAGACCCGGCGCGAGTACGCCATCGTGCCGCTGGCCGAAGGGACCTCCTTCGTCGACATCACCGTCCCGGCGAGCCCGCGGGTCGTCGGCTACCTGCCCGGCGCCACCACCCGGACCTCGAACCGGGAGGTCAACGTCTACCCCAACTTCGCCCTCATCGGCGCCGACATCGTCGGGCCCCACGGCATCCAGGTCTACGACCTGACGCAGCTCCGCCGCCTCCGCGGCGCGCGCCAGCTGCTCACCGCCACCGCCCGCTATCAGACGGTCGGGCGGGTCCATACGGTCACCGTCAACCAGGACACCGGCTTCGTCTACGCCAACGGCTCGGACCAGTGCGGCGGCGGCTTCAACATGATCGACGCGCGCCGAGCCCCGGTGCTGAGCTTCGCCGGCTGCTACACCCACCCGACCCATTCCTACGTCCACGACTCCCAGTGCGTGGTCTACCGCGGTCCGGACACGCGCTTCAGCGGCCACGAGGTCTGCTTCGGCAGCAGCGCCGGCGCCCTGGTCATCGTCGACGTCTCGGACAAGAGCGCGCCCCGCCTGCTCGCGGCGCAGACCTACGAGGGCAACGGCTTCGCCCACCAGGCCTGGCTCACCGAGGACCACCGCCACATGGTGCTCGACGACGAGTTCGACGAGTTCCAGCGCAACCACAACACCCGCACGTACCTGTGGGACCTCTCCGACCTGACGGCGCCCCGGCAGTTCGCGACCTACACCGCGTCCACCGCCGCGACCGACCACAACCAGTACATCTACCAGGGGCGCCTCTACCAGGCGAACTACCGCGCCGGCCTGCGCATCCTCGACGTGGCGGAGATCGGCGCCGGACGGCTGGAGGAGCTCGCCTACTTCGACATCGTCCCCCAGGACGACGGCACCGGTTTCAGCGGCGCCTGGAACGTCTACCCGTTCTTCCCCAGCGGCAACGTCATCGTCAGCGGCATCGAGCAGGGGCTCTTCATCGTGCGGCCGACCGGCCGCGCCGCGAGCGAGCCGGTGCCGACCTCCTGCCGCCCCGGCCCGGACCACCTCTGTCTGCTCGGCAACCGCTACTACGTGGACGCCGACTGGTCCAGCCAGTTCAACGGCACGAGCGGCGAGGGGCGGGCGGTCGCGGCCGGCAACCTCTCCGGCTACTTCCACTTCGGCGACGCCAGCAACCTCGAGCTGATGGTCAAGGTGCTGCCCTTCAGCAACGAGGTGCGCTTCTTCTACGGCCAGCTCACCAACCTGCAGTTCACGATCCGCGTCGTGGACGTCAAGACCGGCGTCGTGCGGCGCTATCGCAACGGCCCGAACAACTGCGGCGGCTTAGACAGCTTCGCGGGCGCCTCGACCGCCGGGGCGACCCCGCTGCTCAGCCCGCAGGTCTTCGACGCCGCGGCCCGCGGCCGCGGCATCTCCGGGAGGACCTCCCTCGCCGCGCCGGCGGAGATGACTTTCGCGGCCGTGCCGCACGCGGTGGGAAGCTGCACGAAGGGCAGGGACCGCCTGTGCCTGTCTCACGCCCGCTTCCAGGTGGAGCTCGACTGGCGCAACCAGTTCGACGGCTCCTCCGGCCGCGGCATCGCCCTCCCGCTCACCGAGGAGACCGGCAGCTTCGCCTACACCGACCCGCGCAACGTCGAGCTGCTGGTCAAGGTCCTCGACCAGGGGAACCGCATCCTGGTCATCTGGGGGGCCCTCAGCAACCTGGAGTACACCCTGCGCGTGACCGACACGACGACCGGCGCCGTAGAGACGTACAGGAACCCGGCGGGCACCTACTGCGGAGGGCTGGACGAGGCTTTTTAGGGGAAATCCAGCTTGCCGGCTCTGTTACGATGGCCGGCTCTATGGATTCGATCGTCGTCCGCGGCGCACGCGAGCACAACCTCAAGAACCTCCACCTCGAGATCCCGCGCAACCGCCTGGTGGTCATCACCGGCGTTTCCGGCTCGGGAAAGTCGTCCCTCGCCTTCGACACCCTCTTCGCCGAGGGGCAGCGCCGCTATGTCGAGTCGCTCTCTTCCTACGCCCGCCAGTTCCTGCAGCAGATGGAGAAGCCGGACGTCGACTCGATCGACGGCCTCTCCCCGGCCATCTCGATCGAGCAGAAGTCGGTGGCCAAGAACCCGCGCTCGACCGTCGGGACGGTGACCGAGATCCACGACTACCTGCGTCTGCTCTTCGCCTCGATCGGCGTCCCCCACTGCCCGACCTGCGGCCAGCCGATCCGCGCCCAGACGGTGCAGCAGATGGTGGACCGCGCGATGGACCTGCCGGAGGGGACGCGCCTCGTCCTCTACGCCCCCTTCGTGCGCGGCAAGAAGGGGGAGTACAAGAAGCAGCTCGCGCAGATGGCGCGCGAGGGCTTCCTGCGGGCGCGCATCGACGGCGCGATGGTGGACCTCTCGGGCGAGCTGCCTAGCCTCGACAAGCAGAAGAAGCACGCGATCGATCTGGTGATCGACCGCATCGTCGTCAAGCCGGGGGTTGAGGGGCGGCTTGCCGCCTCGATCGAGACCGCGCTCAAGGTGTCCGGAGGGCTCGTCGTGCTGGCGCCGGAAGGCGCGGCCGAGGAGACGCTCTCCCAGAACTACTCCTGCGCCGAGTGCGGCACCGGCCTTACCGAGATCACGCCGCGGCTCTTCTCCTTCAACAGCCCCTACGGCGCCTGCCCGACCTGCTCGGGGCTCGGGACGCTCATGGGCGTGGACCCCGACAAGGTCGTGCCCGACCCCGCCCGCTCGGTCGCCGCCGGCGCCCTCGCCCCCTGGCCCGAGGGGTCGCGCTCCTGGCGCATGCGGATGATCGAGACGCTGGCCTCGGAGATGGGCTTCAAGCTCTCGACCCCCTGGCGGCGGCTGCCGGAGGAGGGGCGGCAGGTCATCCTCCACGGCAGCGGCGGCCGCGAGCACACCTTCCGCTGGAAGGGGAAGCGCTCCGCCTACCACTGGACCGGCTCGTTCGAGGGGGTCATCCCCATGCTCGAGCGGCGCTACAAGGAGACCGACTCGGCGGTCATCCGCGCCGAGATCGAGAAGTACATGTCGGTCAACCCCTGCCCGGCCTGCAACGGCCGGCGCCTGAAGCCCGAGGCGCTGGCGGTGCTGGTGGCGGGACGGGCGATCGACGAGCTGTCGGCGCTGCCGGTCGCGGAGCTGCGGCGCTGGGTCGCCGGCCTCGAGCTCGACGCGCGCGAGCGGGCGATCGCCGAGAAGGTCGTGCAGGAGATCGCCGACCGGCTGTCGTTCCTCGACGACGTCGGGGTCGGCTATCTCACCCTCGAACGCTCCTCGGTCACCCTCTCGGGCGGCGAGAGCCAGCGCATCCGGCTGGCGACGCAGATCGGCAGCAAGCTGATGGGCGTCCTCTACGTCCTCGACGAGCCGTCGATCGGCCTCCACCAGCGCGACAACGCCCGCCTGATCGCCACGCTCAAGGGGATGCGCGACCTCGGCAACTCGGTCCTCGTCGTCGAGCACGACGAGGAGACGATCCGCGCCGCCGACTGGGTGATCGACCTCGGGCCCGGCGCCGGCGTGCACGGCGGCGAGGTGGTGGCGGCGGGGACGCCGGACGAGATCACGGACGACCCGCGCTCGCTCACCGGCGGCTACCTGCGCGGCGACCTCGAGGTGCCGGTGCCCGAGAAGCGCCGGCCGGGCAGGGAGAAGCCGCTCGTCGTGCGCGGCGCGCGGCAGAACAACCTGCGCGACCTCGACGTGGAGGTGCCGCTCGGCGCCTTCACCGTCGTCACCGGCGTCTCCGGGTCGGGGAAGAGCACGCTGGTCAACGACATCCTCTACAAGGCCCTGGCGCGCCACTTCTACCGCGCCTCCGACCGCCCCGGCGAGCACGACGCGATCGAAGGGCTCGAGCAGCTCGACAAGGTCATCGCCATCGACCAGAGCCCGATCGGCCGCACGCCGCGCTCGAACCCGGCGACCTACACCAACGTCTTCAACCCGATCCGCAACCTGATGGCGATGACCCCCGAGGCGCGGGCGCGCGGCTACCGCCCCGGGCGCTTCAGCTTCAACGTGCCGGGCGGGCGCTGCGAGGCCTGCAAGGGCGACGGGCAGATCAAGATCGAGATGCACTTCCTGCCCGACATCTACGTCACCTGCGAGGTCTGCGGCGGCAAGCGCTACGACCGCGAGACCCTGGCGGTGCGCTACAAGGGGCTCAACATCGCCGAGATCCTCGACCTGCCGGT
>DATLOC010000017.1:0-10632 GCA_035536455.1 Thermoanaerobaculia bacterium
TGCCGTCGCGGCAGCCGCGCCGCCCCGCGCCGCCGGTCGGCGCGCGGCTCGCCGGCATCGAAGAGCTGGAGGTCTCGATCGAGAAGCTGGTCGCCGGCGGCGAGGGGCTGGCGCGCTACGAAGGCGTGCCGATCTTCGTCCGCCGCGCCGCCCCCGGCGACCGGCTGCGCATCCGCCTCGTCGAGCGGCGCCCCGACTACGGCCGCGCCGAGATCGTCGAGATCCTCGCCCCCGGTCCCGACCGGCGCCCCGACCCGGTGCCGTCGCTGGCCGAGTGGGGAGGCTGCGACCTCCAGCACATCGAGGACGCCGCCCAGGCGCGGCACAAGGCGGCGGCGGCGCGCGAGACCCTGGAGCGGCTCGGCGGCGTGCGCCTGGAGGAAGCGCCGGCGCTGGTCACCGGCGACCCCTGGCACTACCGCCTGCGCACGCAGCTCCACACCGAGCCGGTTCGATCGGAGCCTGGGGGCGACGGCGTCCTCGTCGGCTACCACGCGCGCGGCACGCACCGGCTGATCCCGGTCGTCGAGTGCCCGATCCTGGTGCCCGAGCTGGAGCGCTTCGTCCTCGGCCTCTCGCGCGAGCTGCCGGCCGACGCGCCTCGGCGGCTGGACGTCGCCTGCGGCGACGGCGGCGCGATCTCCATGGCGCCGCTCGTTGCCGGCCAGCCGCACGGCGAGGTGGCGGTCGAGGCCGCGGGCTCCGTCTACGCCTACGACGCCCGCTGCTTCTTCCAGGCCCACCGCGGCCTCCTGCCGCGGCTCATCGAGACCGCCGTCGGCCCCTGGGAGGGGGGCGAGGCCTACGACCTCTACTGCGGCGTCGGTCTCTTCACTTTGGCGCTCGCCCGCCGCTACGGCCGGGTCGTGGGTGTCGAAGGCGACCGCATCGCCGCCCGCTACGCGCGCAACAACGCGCGCAAGAACCACCTGCCCAACGTCGAGGTGGAGTCGAGCGCCGTCGAAGGCTGGATCGACGCCCTCCCCGCGTCCCCCGACCGCGTGGTCGTCGATCCGCCGCGCACCGGCCTCACCCCGCGCGTCCGCCGCGCCCTCCTCGAGCGCCCGGCCGGGCGCCTCACCTACGTCTCCTGCGACCCCGCGACGCTGGCCCGCGACCTCGCGATCCTGCGCCGTCTCTACGTCGTCGAGAGCGTCACCTTCCTCGATCTCTTTCCCCAGACCGGGCACATCGAGACGGTGGTGCAGATGACGCGGGCGTAACGATCCCCTCGGGCGCGGCTACTCGAACGCCGAGTGCGCCCAGCGCCTGAGCCGCCGGCCGCTACCGAGGGCCCACCGGTGGCTTCAGCGGCGGAATGTCGGCCCTCTGCTGCGTGTCCGTCCCGGCCAATTGCTGTCCGCCCAAGAGCACGAAGCTGAAGGAGTATCCCTTCACCTCCGCGACCCCGTGGCACCCCATGCAACCGCCCATGTTGTAGCCCTTGCCGAAGAACGCGAGATTTGGGGTGCTGCGATTGAACGCAGGGCCGGCGTTCTTGGTGATGAACGGGAAGTTCGAGATGGGCACCGTGCCCCCTGGGAGACCCTGGAAGTGCTGCAACCCCTCGTTGGTCTCGATGACCAGGTTGGCCAGATAGAGTGGCTGGCCGATCCCCGTGGGGTCGTTGGGGCCGACCGGGAAGCGCGGCTGCGCCGGCGGCGGGGCGTTCACGTTGACCGGCTGGAACTGGACGCCGACGAGCTTGTAGTTGAGCCACACCGAACTCGGGTCGACGGCGGCGATGGCGGCGTGGACCTTGTCGTTGACCTGCCGCGTACTGGCCAGAATCGGGAACTTGCGCTGCACCGGCAGGGCAGAGGAGGGCAGAGGGTACCAGCCCGGGATCGGCGGTGGCTCGAGAGGCCGTCCCGGGAAGTAGTTGGCGTAGGTGAACCCGGCCGTGTCGTTGTCGGCGTGCTCCCAGGTGGCGAAGATGTAGGTGCCGCCGAGCGGGTTGGCGGGAACGTTGGCCGGAGGTCCTTGATGGATCCGCTGGATGATGTGGAGGCCGATGAGGCCGAACGTGCCGTAGGTCATGCACGTCGTGCGGTTCTCCGTCTTGAAGTAGGCGGCCTCCGCGGTGTGGTACTTCGCCGGATCCTCGTCCTGGAGCTCGATCCATGCCGCTTTGAGGTGGAGCGAGCCGATCGAACAGGGCGTGAGGTTGCTGGTGGGAGTGATCTTGCCGTAGTGGTCGACGCAGCTCTGCGCGACGTAGCCCAGCTTCGACTGCGGGGACGGCGGCCCCGCCGTGCCGCTGGGGCTCAGCGGTACCTTGCCCGCGCTGGTGCGGTAGGGGAGCAGGATCTTCCCCTGCTGGGCCTGCGTCGCCGCGGTCGCGTCGAGGTAGAGCTGGTTGGCCGTGACGTAGTTGTAGAAGTCGTAGTTGACCTTCACCTCGTAGAGGACCGGCTGCGGGTCCGGCCGCGTCGGGCTCCCCTTCCACACGCGCGGCCCGACCGCCAGGGTTGGCACCAGGCAACAGTCCTTCTGCTGCGGCGTGCCGCACTGCGGATTGGGGTAGCCGCCGCACAGCGCGCTCTGCGATTCCAACGCCTCGGAGGCGACCTCGATCGTCTCGTCGAGGCTGTCGAAGATGATCTTCCCTCCTTGCCCAAAGAACCGGCGCGGCTTGTCGGCGCGATCCTGGCTGGCGGTGCAGAGGGGGACAACCGTCGGGGTGACCGGCCCGTAGACCGGAGCCTGGTTCCAAGGCCCCGGGTTGGAGCTGCTCCCCTGCACGAACACCTCCCGCTTCTCCTTGAAGGTCTCCCACACCAGCAGCGAGTCGCCGGCGGCGGTCGCGAAGGACTTGCCGAGATCGGGGAACCCTCGCTGCTCGTTGTTCTGCGCCGGGACGACGGCCGGCCAGTTGGCGGCGATGAAGCTGTTCCAGGCGAAGTAGTCCCACTGCGGCTGCGCCGTGGGCGTGGTGTTGGGGAACGCCGGGCAGCCGAGCTGCAGCGCGCCCCCGTCCGCCTGGCAGCCGACGGGCGGCGCCTGCGCCGCGGCAGGGGCGGGGGCGGTCTCCTCCCGGGGGCTCGGGCAGCCGGTCGTGAGGAGCATGGTGGCACCGAACGACGCCGCGAGCGGACCGCTGAATCGACGGATCGGGGTAGGCATGGCCGTCCTCCGCGAGCGGATTACCGACTTTTCTCGAGCCTAGCTCAAGAAAGCGACGCCAGACCGGTTTCGCGTCGCCGACTCGCCGTGTCTAAGCCGTTAGGATGGACACCACACGCACCGCAGTCTTCCCGGGTCTCAGGGTGAGCGGTCTCGACACGGGCGAGGCCGGCGTCGAGCGGCGGCTGCTGGCGGAGCTGGCAGCCGGGGACCGGCGCGCGGCGGAGGTCCTAGTGGAACGGACCTACCGCGGCGTCTACGCCTTCCTCCACCGCCTCGCCGCCGATCCCGAGCTGGCCGCCGACCTGACGCAGGAGACCTACCGCCGGGCCTGGGCGGCGCTGGCGTCCTTCGACGGGCGCGCCCGCTTCTCGACCTGGCTCTGCCGCATTGCCTACACCACGTTCCTCAACCACCTGCGCCGGCCGCGCCGCCTGGTGCCGCTCGACGAGCGGTACGAGGAGACGGCGGCCGACCCCGCACCCGCCGCCGACGATCAGGTCGGCGGGGCGATGGCCGGCGAGCGGCTGCGGCGGGCGGTGCTCGCCCTGCCCGAGGAGCTGCGCTACACGGTGACGGCGCTCTTCTGGGGCGAGCGGTCGGTGGCGGAAGTGGCCAAGCACGAAGGGGTGACGCCGGTCGCCATCCGCAAGCGCCTGAAGCGGGCGCTGGCGGCGCTGGCGGCGGCGCTCGAAGAGGAGGAAGTCCGATGAGCAGGTCGAGCGAGCGCGAGGTCGCCCGGCGGCTGTCCGAGCGGGGCCCCGAGCCGGAGCCGCCGGCGGAGCTGCTGGCGCGGCTCAAGGCCGACATCCCCGCCGAGCTGGGCGGCCGGCTGCGGCTGGTCAAAGCGGCGGCCGCCGAGGAGCGGCGGCCGGCGTGGGGCGAGCGGCGATGGCTGCTGGCGGCGTCGATCGCGGCGGCGCTGGCGGGCGGGTTCCTGGCCCTCGAGGTGCGGCAGCAGGCGACGGCGCCGGTCGAAGAGGTGGAGGCGACCCCGGAAGTCGCGGCGCGGGCGGAGAGCGAGGCGGATGCCTTTGCAGAGCGGCCGGCCGGGCCGCCCCCGCCGGCGGCCGCCGTCCCGCCGCCGGCCTCCGCCGGCGACGAGTCCGCCCAGATGGCTGCCGAGCCTCCCCTCCTCGACCTGCGCCGCGAGGCCGTTGCGGCGCCGAAGCCTCAGCTCCGGGCGTCCGGGCGCCTGGCCGCGCCGGCGCAGCCGGTAGAGGTGCCCGAGGAGATCCCGGAGGGGGTCGAGGGCGGCATCGCCGGCAGTGTCGTCGGCGGCGTCCACGGCGGGGTCCCCGGCGGCATCGTGTCCGGCGAGACCGCCGCGCCGCTGCGCGTCGGCGGGGCCATGGCGCCCACGACCGGCGGCAACGCCGAGCCCAACGACGAGCCCTACGGCGACGTCTTCTTCAAGACCTACGGCGTCAACCCGTTCATCGACACCGAGGACGACCGCCTCTCGACCTTCGGCCTCGACGTGGACACCGCCTCCTACACGGTGGCGCGCCGCTATCTCACCGACGGCCACCTGCCCCCGGCCGAAGCGGTGCGCGTCGAGGAGATGGTCAACGCCTTCGACTACGCCGACCCGGCGCCGCGCGACCGCGACTTCACGGTGCGCGCCGAGGGCTCCCCCACGCCGTTTGCCGAGGGCGGGCGCTACCGCGTCCTGCGCTTCGGCATCCGGGCGCGCGAGGTGCACGCCGCCGAGCGCAAGCCGGCCGTCCTCACCTTCGTCGTCGACGTCTCCGGCTCGATGGACTACGAGAACCGGCTCGGGCTGGTCAAGCAGGCGCTCGGCCTGCTGCTCGACGAGCTGCGGCCGGAGGACCGGGTGGGGCTCGTCGTCTACGGCGACGAGGGGCAGGTGCTCCTCAACCACACCAGCGACAAGGGGGCGATCCGCCGCGCCATCGACCGGCTGGTCCCCGAGGGCTCGACCAACGCCGAGGAGGGGCTCCTCCTGGGCTACCAACTCGCCGAGCAGGGGCTGCGCCAGGGCGCCATCAACCGGGTGATCCTCTGCTCGGACGGCGTCGCCAACGTCGGCGCCACCGGCCCGCAGACCATCCTGGCGCGCATCGGCCGCGACGCCGAGCGCGGCATCGAGCTGACCACCGTCGGCTTCGGCATGGGCAACTACAACGACGTGCTGATGGAGCAGCTCGCCGACAAGGGCGACGGTCGCTACGCCTACGTCGACACGCTGGAGGAGGCGCGGCGGGTCTTCGTCGAGGACCTGACGGGGACGCTGCAGACCGTCGCCTCGCAGGCGCGGGCGCAGGTCGAGTTCAACCCGGCGGTCGTGGCGCGCTGGCGCCTGCTGGGCTACGAGAACCGCGACATCGCCGACCACCGCTTCCGCGACGACACCGTGGACGCCGGCGAGATCGGCGCCGGCCACGGCGTCACCGCCCTCTACGAGATCAAGCTCGCCGAGGACGCCCCCGCCTACCTGCCGGCCGCCACCCTCCGCCTGCGCTGGCGCTCCGACGAGAGCGAGCGCTTCGAGGAGATCGCGCGCACCCTGCGGGTGGCCGACTTCGCGCGCAGCTGGGACGGCGCGCCGCGCGCTCTGCGGCTGGCGTCGGTCGTGGCCGAGTTCGCCGAGATCCTGCGCGGCTCCTACTGGGCCAAGGACGGCGACCTCGAAGCCCTCGCCCGCCGCGCGCGGCGCCTGGCCATGTCGGGCGACCCGCGCCTGATCGAGCTGGCGGAGCTGATCGAGAAGGCCTCCGAGCTCAAGGGCGACGACGAGGAAGGCGGCGCCGCCGACTAGAATCCCGGCGTGCCCGCCTTCCGCATCGTCCTCGCCAAAGAGGATTTCAAGTTCTCCTCCGCCCACTTCACCATCTTCGGCGCCGGGCGGGCGGAGCTCTTCCACGGCCACAACTACCACGTCGCGGTCGAGCTGGCCGGCGACGCGGTGGACGAGTGGGGGCTCCTCGCCGACATCGCCTCCTTGAAGCAGGCGATCCGCGCCGCCTGCGCCCGCCTCGACAGCCGCACCCTGATCCCGGTCGACAGCGGCGAGATCGCCTGGTCGCAGGAGGGCGACGCCGTCGAGGTCCGCTTCGACGAGCGCCTCTACCGCTTCCCCGCCGCCGACATCCTCCTCCTGCCGCTCGCCAACACCTCGATGGAATTGCTGGCGCGGATGCTCTGGGAGGAGATCGCGCCGCGCCTGGCGGGCTCGCGCGTCGAGGTGCTGGCGCTCTCGGTCGAGGAGTCGGCCGGCCAGCGCTGCGTCTACGAGAGCCGCATCTCCCGCCCCTTCCAGGACGAGAGCCTCCCCCGCCGGTAGTCCGTCGCGCCGAGCGCCAGGACGGCCGCCAGGAGCAGCGCGTCGGCCGGCCAGAGCAGCCCCCAGGCGGGGGCGTGGCCGGAGCCGGCGCGAAGGAGTGCCGAGGCCGCCGCGCCGGCCGTCCACAGGAGCGCCGCCTCGACCCAGCGACCGGCGGCGAGCGCGGCGAGCAAGCCCGCGGCGGGGAGGAGCGTCGCCGCGAGCGCCGCGGCCAGCACCTTCGGCCGCCCGCCGAAGAGCCCGCCCAGGTTGCGCCGCCAGCCGCGCAGCGCCTCGCCGAGCCCGCGGTACATGCGCACCCTGAGGCCGTCGCTGCGGAAGAAGCCGGTCCGGGCGCCGCCCGCGCGCAGCAGGCGCGCCAGGGCGACGTCGTCGATGGCCGCGCCGCGGATCGGTTCGAGCCCGCCGGCGGCGGCGAGGGCGTCGCGCCGCAGCAGGATGAACTGACCGTTGGCGAGCGCCGGCCCCTCCCCCGCCGCGGCGGCCTCCCAGTCGCCCAAGAGGGCGTCGAGGAGGGCGAAGACCGGGGGCACGAGGAGGTTCTCCCCGCCGCGCGCCTCCTGCCGGCCGGCGACCGAGACGGCGTCGAACCGGCGCTCGGCGGCGGCGGCGAGGGCGCGGGCCAGGAGGTCGGGGGCGTGGCGGGTGTCGGCGTCGGTGAGCAGCACCCACGGGGTCTCGACCGCCGGCAGCCCGGCGGCGAGGGCGTGGAGCTTGCCGCGCCAGCCGGCGGGGAGCGGGCCGGCCTCGCGCAGGGCGAGGCGCGGCTCGGCCGCGGCACGCGCGGCGAGGAGGGGGGCGGTGCCGTCGGTCGAGCCGTCGTCCACCACCAGGACGCCTGGGCGGGCCGTCTGGGCGAGCAGGGAGTCGAGGCAGGGGCCGACGTTGCCGGCCTCGTCGCGGACGGGCAGAAGGACGGTGACGGGCTCGCGGTCAGCTTGGTCGGGAGGGAGGGGAGGCGGCAGGGCCGGGGCGCGACGGCGCCGCTCGTCGATCGTCGCCGCCCCGCCCAGCAGCGCGGCGGCGGCGAGGACGGCGAGCGCCAGCCCCGGAGCGATCAAGCGACGGTGAAGGGGCCTTCCTTGACCTCGACGCCCAGCCGCAGCTCGAGCTCGCGCTCCACCTCACCGGGCTGCGGGAAGCGCCCCTCCTTCTTCTTGGAGAAGACGACCTCGTCCTCGTAGGTCACTTCGAACACCCCGGACTTCCCCTTGACCAGGTTGGGACGGACGCCGAAGCGCTTCTCGATCTCGGCCGCCAGACCGGCGGCGCGCGGGTAGTAGTTTCAGACGACGCAGTACTCGATCGTGACGGAGCTCGCCATCGGGCACCTCCTTCGGGCCGGATTATAGGCACGCTCCGTGCCTGCGCACGGGGGCCTATCGCAGTTAGACTCTGCTTACTGAGAGGGTGAAATTTGGGCGGAGGTATGTTATAAGGTGCAGCCGATCGGGAGGAGCGGGACAACCAGGACAGAGAATTTTGGCCGCTCATCCCTCCGGGTCGGTCTCGGAGGGATTGAACGAGTTCAAATGCATAACCTCAACGGAGGAACGGAATGAAAGGCGAGGCACCCACGATGTCGTCGAAGGAGATGGCCCAGATGCGCGCGCAGCTGGAAGGCACGCCGGACATCGAGGAGGCCGCGGAGCTGATGAACCTGGCCGGGAACTCCACCCGGCTCAAGCTCCTCTACCTGCTCGAGAACATGAAGGAGCTGTGCGTCTGCGACTTGGCCGAGATGCTGGGGGTGTCGGTGTCGGCCGTGTCGCAGCACCTGGCCAAGCTCAAGGCCTACGGTCTCGTCGCGCCGCGGCGCGACGCCCAGACCATCTACTACCGCCTGACCGACCATCAGTTCAACCAGAAGCTCCGCGAGAACTTCCTGCGCCAGTTCAACGTCTGACCTCGCCGCAGCAGGCGCGGGTAAGGCTCGACGGCCGGGGCGACCCGGCCGTCGCTGTTTTTCGGCGCTAGAATCGCCTGCCCATGAATCAGCACCCACGACCGAAGTTCACCTGGCTCGGCCACGCCACCGTCTACTGCGAGCTGCCGGGCGGCGAAGGCCTGCTCATCGATCCCTGGGTGGGCGGCAACCCGGCCTGCCCCGCGGAGTGGAAGCAGATCCCCCGCCTCGACGCCGTCCTCGTCACCCACGCCCACTTCGACCACGTCGGCGACGCCGTCGAGCTCTGCCGGCAGCACCGCCCGCGGCTCGTCGTGGCCAACTTCGAGACCTGCGGCTGGCTCGCCGCCAAGGGGGTCGAGGGCTGCTCGGGCATGAACCTCGGCGGCACGCAGGAGGTGCTGGGGCTGCAGGTGACGATGGTGCGCGCCGACCACTCCTGCGGCATCCAGGACGGCGACCAGATCCTCTACGGCGGCCAGGCGTCGGGCTACGTCGTGCGCCTGCCCGGCGGCTACACCTTCTACCACTCCGGCGACACCGCGCTCTTCTCCGACATGCAGCTCATCGCCGAGCTCTACCGCCCCGAGCTGGCCTTCCTGCCGATCGGCGACCTCTTCACCATGGACCCCAACCAGGCGGCGCGCGCCTGCCGCTACCTCGGCGTGCGCAAGGTGGTGCCGATCCACTGGGGGACGTTCCCGCTCCTGACCGGCACTCCCGAGCAGCTCGAGAAGGACCTCGAGACCCTCGGCGTGCGCTGCGAGGTGGTCGCTTTGAAGCCCGGAGAGACTTACTAGAACCGCGCGCCGAACCCCGCGCCTACGAACCACTCCGGCTCGCTGTCGCCCAAGCCGGTCCCGACGCGCAGGTCGAGCTGCAGGTCGTCCGAGAGCAGCCAGGTGAAGCCGCTGTTGGCGAAGCTCGAGCTGCCCTCGAACGGCTCCTCGCCGTCGAAGCCGAAGACCTCGAAGTAGGAGCCGAGCCGGTCGCTCCAGGTAAGCCCCAGCGCCAGGCTCCCGGAGTAGCGGTCGAAGCGCTCGTCGAAGGCGGCGGCGCGGGCCCAGCCGAGGTTGCCGGAGAGGCCGGCGCGCTCGGTCAGCGTGGTGGCGGCGGCGAGCTTCACCTCCGGCTCCCAGGCGTCGCTCGTGAAGTCGTTGTCGCCGCTCGGTGCGCTCGTGCCCGCGAGGAGCGCGAGGTCGAGGCCGCCGCGCCCGCCTCTCCCCGCCGGCAGAGCGGCGAGCTTCCACTTGACGCCGAGCGAGCCGTCGGTCCAACCGGAGAGGCTGTCGCCCCCGAACTCCACCCGCCCGAAGGAGGGGAGCCCCACGCGCAGCTCCAGCCGCTCGGCGACGCCGATGCGGAGCAGGGCCTCGCCGAAGGTCGTCAGGTCGACGTCGCCCTCTCCCACCCGCTCGTGAGTGACACCGGCCTCGAGCTGGAAGCGGCCGGGCGGGACAGTCTCGGCGCTCTCGGTGAAATCGGGGCGGTCGGTGATCAGCGGCTCCTGCGCCCGCGCCGCGGCGGCGAGCAGGAACAGCAGGGCCGCCGCTCGCCTCACCGCACTTCCAGGACGCCGCGCATCATCCGCGAGTGGGCGGTGCAGACGTACTCGTACTCGCCCGCCGTCGCGGGGGCGCGGAAGGTGAGGTCCGCCGACTCGCCGGCGGCGCGCAGCAGGCGGGTGGCCTTGACGTCGCCGCCCCTGTCCGGCACCGCCACGTCGTGCGGGATGCCCTGGTCCTCGTTGCGCAGCACGAGCCGCACCGGCTCGCCGCGGTCGACGACCAGCCGCGGGTTCGGGGTCGGGTCGCCGGGCAGGTAGAAGGCCATGTCGCGGGCGGCGAGCACGACGGTGCGCGGCTCCGGGCCCCCGGTGGCCGCCTGCACCGCGATCGCCACGCCGCCGCACACCAAGAGCAGGGCGACCAGCGGCACGAGCAAGGCGCGCGGCCGCGCGGCCCGGGCCGGGCTGAACGCGTCGAGGGTGGCTGCCAGAAGCTGCGACATTTCGAGGTCCTCTCTCTCTCCACGGGCCCGGATGGACCGGAGCTCGGTTTTCGAGTCCTCAAAAAGTCTAGCGACTAGGGATCAAAATGTCAAGCCGGCGGCCCAGCCAGCGCGCCCGCGCCAGGAGGGAGAGCCGGGCGAGGAGGCCGAGCCGCGGCGGCGCGGCCAAGAGCTTCTCGTCCGCCTCCTCGACGCGCGCCAGGAGCGCCAGCCCGGCGAGCAGGGCGAAGGCCGCCGCCCGCCGCACCTCGGGCGGCAGCGCGGCCACCGCGCGCGAGGCGGC
>DATLOC010000018.1:0-24435 GCA_035536455.1 Thermoanaerobaculia bacterium
CGGCGGGATCGGCACCGGAGAGGAGTACGCCGCCGCCCTGAGGCTGGGCTACGCCGGCGTGCAGATGGGCACGCGCTTCATCGCGACGCCCGAATGCCGTGCGCACGACGACTACAAGCGGGCGATCGTCGCCGCGCGTGAGGAGGACGTCGTCCACTCCGAGCGCATCACGGGCGTCCCGGTGGCGGTGCTCAACACTCCGCATGTCCAGCGCGCGGGCCTGCGTGCGGGGTGGCTGGCGCGCTGGATGCTGCGCGGCCGGCGAACGAAGCACCTCATGCGGACGATCTACGCGCTGCGATCGCTGCGCCGGCTCAAGCTCGATTCGCTGGCCGGCGCGTCGAGCAGCGACTACTGGCAGGCCGGCAAGAGCGTCCGGGGCATCGACGCCATCGAGCCCGCGGGCGAGATCGTCCGGCGCTTTGCGAAAACGCAGGACGGATTACGGATCGACGGGAAACTCACAACTTGAATCCCCCTCCACCAATTAGCGGCGAGTTTTCCTGATCCGAGCCTCCGCTGTTTAGCTTCATGTAATGCCTTTCACACAATTCGGCCTCCATCCCGACCTCCTGCGCGGTATCAGGGAGCTCGGCTTCACGCGCCCGACGCCAATCCAGGAGCAGTCGATTCCGCCCGCGCTCGAGGGACGGGACATCCTCGCGTGCGCGATGACCGGCAGCGGCAAGACCGCGGCCTTCATCCTTCCCATCCTCCACAACCTGCTCGACAAGTCGCGCGGCACGACCCGCGTCCTCGTCGTCTCCCCCACCCGGGAGCTGGCGGCGCAGATCGAGGAGCACTGCCGGGCGATGGCCAAGCACACCAAGATCAAGAGCGCCTCCATCTTCGGCGGCGTCGCCATGGGGCCGCAGGAGAAGGCCTTCCGCGCCGGCGTCGACGTGCTCGTCGCCACCCCCGGACGGCTCCTCGACCACCTGCAGTACCCCTACGCCAAGCTCGACGCCGTCGAGGTGCTGGTCATCGACGAGGCCGACCGGATGCTCGACATGGGCTTCCTGCCCGACATACGCCGCATCCTCGCGCGGGTGCCGAAGCGGCGCCAGAACCTGCTCTTCTCGGCCACCATGCCGGCGCCGATCGCGGCGCTGTCGCGCGACATTCTTGTCGACCCGGTGAGGATCAACGTCGAGCGCAAGTCGGCGCCGGCGACCGGCGTGGCGCAGGCCACCTACCCGGTGCGCGAGGACCTCAAGTCGCACCTGCTGCTCGAGCTGCTGCGCGGCGGCAGCATCGACAGCGCCCTGGTCTTCACCCGCACTAAGCACCGCGCCAACCGCCTGGCCGACTTCCTCGAGCGCCAGGGCGTCTCCTGCGACCGCATCCACGGCAACCGCAGCCAGGCGCAGCGCACGCAGGCGCTCGCCCGCTTCAAGGCGGGGCGGACGCAGGTGCTGGTGGCGACCGACATCGCCGCCCGCGGCATCGACGTCTTCGAGCTCTCCCACGTCGTCAACTTCGACGTGCCGGCGGTGCCCGACGACTACATCCACCGCGTCGGGCGGACGGCGCGCGCCGACGCCACCGGCGACGCCATCACCCTGGTCGCCGACCACGAGCTGCGCGACCTGCACGCCATCGAGCGGGCGGTCGGGTCGAAGCTGCCGCGGCTGACCCTGCAGGGCTTCGACTACGAGAAGCGCCCCGCCGAGCGGCTGGAGATCCCGGTCGAGCAGCGCATCGCCGCGATCCGTGCTCAGCGCGCCGGCGAGCGGGCGAGAGCCCGCGAGAAGGCGGAGCGCAAGCTCCGGCCCCAGCCGGCGGCCCACCAGCCCCACCACCAGCCCCGCCCGCGCGGCGAGCACTCCGGCCCCACCGCCGGCCCCGCCGCCCCCCAGCGTTCCATCAGCTCCATGGGCCGCAAGCGCCTCCCGTCGCGGGGCGTGCGGCGGCGGTCGCTGATCTAGGTCGCCAAAGCTCCACGTTCCTGTAAAAGGGGGCAGCTTGCCTGCCCCCTGCTAGGGACTGACTGTGGACCTCAGGGCAGCGTCTGGAACCCAGCCTGAACGAAATGCCTGTCGAAGGCGAGCGCAGTGCGGAGCTCAGGCGACCTCATCAGGACGAAGGACGCGCAGTCCGTCAGCGAGTAGGTCTTGTCGGAGTGCTCCCGGAAGTACCGCCAGCCTGGAAGAAGAGCGATTGGTCGACGTGGACGATGCGAACCGAGGAGCTGGTGAGAAGGCGCTGCCCGATCTCGACGGCCTTCGCATGCTTCCCACGGCGTTGAAGAAGGTCGCTACCTCTCCCAAGACATAGGTGGTCGTCACCAAGGGAAGCGCTGCTCCGGCGTCGCTTCGCCAGTGTCGCAGCGCAGCGCTATGGTTCGCGTCGTCGGCGGCCTCGAGTGCGATGAGATAGCTGCAGTCGAGGAAGGCCGGCTTCACTTGGTGCCGTAGAGGTAAACGTCGTGGTGCTCAGAGCCATCCGGAACCCCGCAATCGACGGGGCTCTGCCCGAGACCGGAGCGAGGATCGTCTGCGGAGCTCGGCAGCACGACGATGAGGTTCTCCTCTTTGAGGATCTCGACCTCCTCGATGCCTTCGAGCATCTCCTTCGGGATGCGGATGCCTTCCTCGGTGACTTTGGCCTTCATCGTCTTTCCCTCCAGCCCTCTCGCACCGAGACCGCAACTTTAGGCTGCCCTGGCCCGTCACGCCGCAGCCGGGCTCGGTCTCGGCGGTTTATGCCTCGACGAGGCTCTGCCCGGCGTGTGCGAGGACGGCTTCGATCTGCTGGCGGGTCACGCCGGGGAACCACTCCAGGAAATCGTCGACGGTGCTCCGTCTTCGAGGTTCTCGAAGAGAGCTCGGACGGGCACGCGCGTTCCCTTGAAAACCAGGCGCCGCTGACCTTGCCCGGGCCGCGCTCGACCGCCGGGCAATCACTCCATTCGAGCATGGCTGAAGTATAGGGCTCCCGGAGCTCGCCGGTTGGTGGAGCGGGGCTCCGGGAGGCTCCCGCAGAGGCGGGAGATGCGGTCGGAACCGCTGGGGATAAGGGAGCGAGACGTCCAGATATATCCGCGGCGCCTCCGGATACATCCGCGACCCTTCCGGATACATCCGCGGCGCTTCCGGATACATCCGCGGGCGTTCCGGATACGTCCCCAGCGCTTCCGGACACATCCGCAGGCGCTCCGGATACATCCGCCGCCCTTCCGGATATATCCACGGCGCTTCCGGATATATCCGCCCGCCTTCCGGATACATCCGCAGGCCCTGGGGAGGCGCCCGGACGCCTTCCGGCGACCTCTGGGGAGGACGCGGAGAGGTCTTCCGCCGCCGCGGGTCTTCGCTTCAGCGGCGGCCAGCGCCGCGGGACCGGCGGCAACCACCGCGGCCTTGGCGGCGACCGCCGCAGGGGCGGCGGCAACCACCGCCGTGGCAGCGGCGACGCCCGCGGACGCGGCGTTGCCCGCCGCCGGGGCAACAGCGACCACCGCGGGACTGGCGGCGAGCGCCGCAGGCGTGCCGGCGACCGCCGCACCGGCAGCGACGACCGCCGCGGGGGTGGCGGCGATCATCGCGGCGGCAGCAACGATCCCCGCGGTGGCAGCGTCGATCGCCGCGAGGCCCGCGGCGACTGACGCCCGCGCGGCGCGTGACGCAGAGGCGGCGGCCACCGCCTCGAAGGCTGCGGCGATCGCCCCCGGCGGCGCGGCGACCGCCTTCGGCACGGCGGCGCCTTCTCGCCGGTCGATCCAAGGCGGCGCCCCTGCCTCGGGCCCGCGGGTCAGCGCATGTTCTGGTCGGAGAGGTTGCTGAAGGCGTCGCCGCTGCCGAGACCCCGCCAGATCACCAGGCGCGCGCCGGTGATCGTGAAGAAGGGGTGGCGGTTGAAGGCGACGACCTCGGCGCCAGCGTCGCCGCCGAACTGGCCGATGAGCAGCGACTTCAAGGGCGGGTAGTCCGGTCCGGGATCGTCCTGTCGGAAGGTGACCAGCGGGTCGCGGCCGTCGCGGCTGTAGACCCACCTGTTGCCGTCGCTCCAGGCGATGTCGCTCCTGCCGTTGCCGTCGAAGTCGGCCACCACGGCGTTCGCGAAGGAGGTCGCGAGCCGGTCGTTCAGATGCGCCCACGCCACGACCGCTCCGCTCGAGACGACCCATTCGTTGAGCAGCGCGGCGGCGAGGTCCGTGCCGCGCACATCGTCGAACTCGCCGAAGAGCAGCTCGGTGACGGGACGGTCCGCGCCGAGCGTGGGCGTCCAAGGACCGGCCGGGCCGTACCAGAGGTTCCACTGGCCGGCTTGGGTGAAGAAGAGGTCGGTCTTGCGGTCGCCGTTGAAGTCTCCGAAGCGCAGCTCCGCCATCGAGACGGGCACGAAGGTGAGCGGCGCCGGATAGCCGGTGCCGCTCTTCGAGTACTCGATCGCGCCGCCGGCGAGCCGCCAGAGCACGTCGGTGACGCCGTCGTTGTCGACGTCGGCGAAGCCCAGGTCGCGGGTGCGGAAGCGGGACGCCTGGAGGTACTCCCAGGGCTGCTGCCCGCCGCGCGAGAAGAACCAGGCGGTGCCGGTGGCGACGAAGACGTCGGTGAGGCGGTCGCCGTTGAAGTCGCCGGTGGCCAGCTCGGTGCTGTAGTCGGTGTCGTACCGGTTGCCGCTGGAAACGTACTGCCCAGTGCCGATCAGTTCTCCAAGCACGTCGCGACCAGGTACGCCGCCTTTGAACGAGAGCGCGTCGTCATGGTTGTCGTGGACGAGCACGTTGTTGCTGAAGTGGAGACTCGTCTCCGGCGTGCCGCGCAGCGACAGCGCCGGCCGGGTCGAGAGGCCGGCGTGGTACGACTGCTCGCCGCGGATGGTGTTGAAGGCGATCTCGAAGGACTCGCCCGCCCAGCCGCCGTCGCTGTCGTCGTCGCTGCCGTGCACGTCGAAGTGCTGGTTGTAGTAGCTACCCACTGTGCCCAAGACGGGCGTATCCACGCCGCCCTCCCTGTAACCGCCCTGGAGCACGTAGTTGAAGCGGGCGGTGTAGCCGCACTTGGCATGGCCGTCGGAGGCCACGGCGTGGCGGTTGAAGTCGAAGACGTTGCCTTCGATGACGGCGTAGGTGCCGCCGTTCACGCCCACGCCGTAGCCGTGTCTGTTCTTGGCGATGTGGTGGAAGTAGCTGCGCTCGACGCGCAGTTTCTCCTCCTCTTCGGGAAGAGGACAGTCGGCCGCGTTCCATTGCTCGGGCGATTTCACGTGACACTCCGGGAAGCTCATCGCCAGCACGCCGCTATCGGTCCATTCGTTGAACTCGCAGTCGGCGATCACGACCGAGAGGCCGCTCGACTTCTCGAGATCGGTCTCCTCGGAATCGCCCTTCGTCACCTTGTGCTGGAAGACCGTGATCGCCGAAACCGGAGCCTGGCTGCTGCTGCGGTTGATGTCGGTCTTGGCCGGTCCCCAGAAGTGGATGCCCCCGACGCGCACGCCATTGCCCCAGACCTCGAAGAGGCTGTAGCCCAGGTCCTTCTCCGTCACCGGGTCCTTGAAGGACGGGGTGCGGGTCCAGAGTTGGGGCCGGCGGCCGAGGGGGCCGCGCCAGCCGATGAGTTGGACGTTGGATGACAGCGTGAGGCGGCGTTTTCCGGTCAACTCGATGTTCGCAGCGACGATGATGGGCCCCTTGAGGGTCCCGTCGAGGCCCTGTTGGAGCGCGTCCTCCAACTGCTTGGCCGTCGTCACCCACACCCAGTCGGAGGTGATCTCTGGCCAGTTGATGGGTGGGCGGGGGAAGCGCATGGCGGGATTGGCGGAGACCGCCGGAGCGACGCAGATCAGGCAAACGGCGAACAGACGGGTGGAGCCGGCGATCCTGCGCATGGCGTGTGACCTCCCGTAGGCCACACGCTAGCGCTTCACCGGCGCCTGGAGAAGCGCCGCCCGGGACTTAGAGGTCCCTCGTGGCCGTGCCGGGGACCGACTCGTTGTCCGCGGTGTCCACGGCGATGACCGCGATTTCGTTGACACCGATGTCACCCTCGACTTCCGCCGTCGTCTTGCCGACCACGACCGCGCGCAGCTCGCCGTTGACGTAAACGTCGTAGCGGATGAACCTCTGCGGGGCGAGATCGTCGGTCGAGGGATCCCATGTCACGACGATGTGCCCATTGAAATCCGTCGCGACGTTCATCGGCTGTTCCGGCGGTGCGTGGTCGTTGGGGGCGGGGTCGGTCGTTACGAAAACGGGATCGCTGGGCGGCGAGAAGTTCCCGTCGACGTCCCGAGCATCAACGGTGAATGTGTATGTCGTCTCTTGATCCACCGGAGTACAACCCGTGGGCACCAGAACTTCGGCGCAAGTAAACGTGTCCGACTGCGAATTCAGCGTGGAGACGGGCTCCCCGTCGATATAGATGGTGTACCAGATGAGCGGACCGTCGTCAGTGGACGACCAGCTCAGCGCGGCGTGCGTCGGGCCGGCAGCCGACATCTCTACGACAGGCTTCGTCGGCGCGCCGAGGTCCCCGGGCAACGTGACCGTCACGGGGTTGCTGGGGTCGGAAAGGTTGCCGGCGGCATCCTTGGCATAGACGCGAAAGGTGTACGTCTTGCCGGATTGCAGGTCCTCCAGAGTGTGACTCGTCGTCTCCTGACCGACGGTCACGGTGCTCTCCCCGCCGCGGATGATGTAGCTGAAACGGCCCGAGTTGTCCGTTGAGGGGCCCCATGCCAGCGACGCGCTGTGCTCCGTCGTCGCCGTGACGACAAGGTTGGTTGGTGCCGTTGGCGGGATGCGATCTCGCGGACGCTGGGCAGCAGACAGGACGGACGAACCGAACAACAGTGTGAGTGCCGTGAGCAACAAAGGGAACGTGCGAGCCATGTGAGTTCCTCCTGCGAACGGCGCGGTAAACCCCCGCGATGGCTGCCGCCCCAATCTCGGTCGGAGCAAAACTGCAAAGAAGGTGGCGCGACGCCCAATGACCTCCGGGAGGCGTGGAACGTCCTGCGGCGGCTTCGGAACCCTTTCCCGGAGCGTGGGAATGGGTTGCGCGGGCCGGGGAACAGATTGCGGAGCGCCGGGAACCCTTTCCGAGCGGCTCGGAGGAGGTTCCGCAGCGCGCGCAACCCATTCCCGGCGTCGCGCAATCGATTCCCGGCGCCGCGCAGGAGGTTCCGGAGGACGCGCAGGAGGTTCCGAGGTCCCGGGAGGACATCGGGAGGCTCCACCGGGGCGTCTGAAGGTCGCGCGGGGACATTCCGGGGCTTCCGGCGGGCGTTACGGGACCTTGCCTGCGGGGAAACGTGCTGCCGACGTCCGCAGCCGTGATGACCCGATAAGGAGCCGTCTTATGGACCGGTCACTTGCATCGAAGATCCCGGCAGGTGGGATCGAAACCACGCGCCGGCGCAGGCCGCGCTTCAGACCGCTGCTGGTCCGGACCCGCGCGTGGAACGTAAGCTCGCTGCAATCTCGCTGCTCGAGCGGCGGCGGCACCCGGGCCAACAATGCGCTCCTAGCCCTCGGTGCCGGCGGACAGATCACGGTCTCGACTGCCATGTCCTCCGGCTCGACCGATTTCCTGGTCGATGTGACGGGATACTTCCAGTGAGGAGAACAGGGCACCGCCAGCCGGGCAGGGTATAATTCAAGGATCGCCGAATAACGGGGGTCTTGCTTATGCCTGCGCTGATATCCGCGTCGCGATGGCGCCCATCCTGGATTTTCATCCTCGCGGTGGTGATCCTTCCGTCGGCGCTTCTGGCCGAAGAAGGTATCCTCGTCCTCCACGCCGAGGACACGAAGGGCAATCCGGTCACCGGCGTCATCCTCGCTCCGAAAGGAGATGGCGCGGAGGGGCCGCCCACGGACAAGAAGGGAAAGACCCGCATCCGCCTCGCTCCCGCCACACGCCCGGGACAATGGGTGACGCTCCAGATCCTTCCTCGCAAGGGCGGCACGGAATGGGTCTTCGTCAGCCCGTGGGACCAGCGGACCCTGGTGCCGCCGTTCGCCAACGAGTCCGACAACTTCGTGCCGGTGGTGCTGGTAGAACGCGGAAGCCGGGATTTGCTCGCGAGCGATCAAACCATCAAAGCCGTGACGGCCCGCACCCTCGAGCTGCTCGGTCCCAGGCTCGACAAGAGTGAGATCAGCGAGGAGGAGAGAAAGAGCGTGCTGGCCGAGCAGGCGGCAGCCTTCGGGCTCCAGCCGGAGGAGGTCGACAAGGCCATCCGTGCCTGGGGTGCGAAGGCCGAAGATCCTCATGACGCCGGCCTGGCCGCCATCTATGAGAGGAAGTATCCAAAGGCCGTGGAGTACCTCGAGGAATCCCTCAAGCTTCGGAGACAGGAGCGGGTCGAGGCAGACGCGAAGGTGGCCGAGACGGCGCTCTTCCTGGGGCATTCTCTCTATGAGCAGGGCAGGTATCGAGAGGCTGTCGCGGCATACCGGGAGTCGCTGGAAGCTGGCGGAGAGACCGCGGTCGGATTGAACAGTTTGGGTCTTGCTCTTCAAGAGGCGGGCGATCTTCAGGAAGCCGTGCGTCCTCTCGAGCGCTCGCTGGAGCTCATACGGCAAAGCTTGGGCGCCGAGGATCCTTCCTTGGCGATGGGATTGAACAATCTGGCGGCGCTCTACCATGCGCAGGGCCGCTATGCGGAAGCGGAGCCCCTCTTCCAGCGCTCGTTGAAGATTCGGGAAAGGATCCTGGATCCGGAGCATCCGGATGTCGCGGTGAGCCTGAATAATCTGGCGGTGCTGTACCGTACACAGGGACGCTACGCGGAAGTCGAGCCCTTGTACCAGCGCGCCTTGAAGATCCGCGAGAAAGTACTGGGGCCCGAGCATCCGGATTTTGCGGCGAGCCTGAATAATCTGGCCCGCCTCTACGACGAGCAGGGCCGCTACGCGGAAGCGGAGCCGCTGTATCGGCGCTCTTTGACGATTCTGGAGAAGGCCCTGGGCCCGGAACATTTAAGTGTAGCGGCGAGCCAGAACAATCTGGCGACGCTGTATCGCCATCAGGCCCGATATACGGAAGCGGAGCCCTTGTATCTGCGTTCACTGGCGACTTTCGAGAAGGTGCTGGGGCCGGAACATCCGAATGTAGCGAGAAGCCTGAGCAATCTTGCGACCCTCTACAAGGATCAGGGCCGTTATACAGAGACGGAACCCCTTTTCCTCCGTTCCTTGAAGATTCAGGAGAAGGTGCTGGGTCCGGAGCATCCGGCCGTGGCCTTGACCCTGAACAATCTTGCGAGCGCTTACTACGACCGGGGCCGCTACGCGGAAGCGGAACCCTTGTACCGGCGCTCCCTGGAAATTCAGGAGAAGGTCCTCGGCCCACAGCATGAGGATGTGGCGAACAGCCTGAACAACCTGGCGATGCTCTACTCCGCACAGGAAAAGTTCGAGGCCGCTGAAAGTCTGTTAACACGTGCCGCAGCCATCGCGCAAAAGAGTCTGGGCTCGTGCCATCCACTGGTCGCGACGATTTTTGAAAACCAGGCTGTCGCCGTCAACACCCTCGGCCGTGGCGAGGAGGCCCGAACGGTGCTCGATCGCGCGAAGAAAATACGGGCGGGGGAGTGCAAGCCTTGAATCCTTCTGGAAAACCCGGGTGGCCGGTGCGGCGCGGCGGTGCGCTTCCTGGTTCCTGGCTTTGGCCACCGTTCTTTCCTCATCGCTCGGGGCCGAGGATAAAATCCTCGTCGTCCATGTGACGGATGTGAGCGACCGCCCGGTGGCTGGTGTCGTGCTCGCGCCCCATGGAGACGGTGCCGTGGGGCCGAAGACGGATGTAGCGGGACGAACCCGAATCCGCCTTGCGGATGCCGCCGAGCCCAACGAGTGGGTCTCACTCCAAATCGTGCCGCAGAAGGACGGCCCGGATTGGGTCTTCGTCGAGCCGCGGCACAAGCGTGTCCGGATACCACCGCTCGACAACAAACCGGAAAGCTACGCGCCGGTAGTGGTGGGCAAGCGCGGAGTGGCCGGAGCGCCGAGATAGTGGATGCCATGATTCTGGCGCTGGCCATCCTCTTTCCATCGTCTCTCGCGGCCGAGCATGAAATCCTTGTCCTGCACGTTAAGGACACAAAGGGCAAGCCGGTCGCCAACGTCGACTTCACTCCGGAAGGTGACGCCTCGAAGGGCACCACCGATAAATTCGGCAAGGCCCGCATCAAGCTTGCCCCCGCCACGCATCCAGGAGCCAAGCCGGCGAGTGCATAGAATCGGATCAACCTTCGAATCCCACGGAGATACCATGACAAATCCAGAACCCCCGGCGCCGGCACCGGAACCTGAACGGAAAACTTCGCGCAAGCCACCGCGCCGCTCTGAGCCTGCGCGCAAGCCGTTGACCCAGGCTCAGAGCCGGTCCCTGGGAACGTGGATCTTCGGCGGTTTGTTCGTGGTATTTCTCTTTGCTGTATTTGCCTTCGCGCCGCCGGCGCTGCCGGTCTTCAAGCAGCGAATCCTGGCGGTGATCTCCGCGCTCCTGGCGGGCCTTTTCGTTTATTTTCTCACCGGCGATATGGGTGTGTCGGGCCAGGCCGGAAAGGGCGTCTTCGGGAAGTTGGCGGTCAAGGGCTCAGGCGGCGGGGCGGCGTTCGTGCTCGTCCTCGCCTGGTGGCTGAGTCCCTTGTCGCCGGTGGACTCCGCCGACGTGACTCGGTTGCGCGTGCTGGTTCTCGGGCCCAATGGGAATCCGGTGGAGGACGCGAAGGTCTGGACCTCCGTGGGCGGCGAGCCCAAACAGGTGGCCGGCGGTTGGGAGTTCGACATCCCTCTCTCGAAGCGCCCGGCGGACGGCCAGATTGCCGTCTACGCGTCCAGGGAGTCGGCCTTCCTCTCCGGTTCGAGCGAGGTGCGGGTAGGGGGCGACCTCGCTTCTTCGGTGACGGTGCGCCTCGCCGCCAATCCTGCCGCCACGGTCCGGGGTCTAGTGGTGGATGGGGCCGGGAAAGCCCTCGCAGAGGTGCGAGTCAGCGTCGTCGGTCATGAAGGAGAGGCGGTGACCACAGGACCGGGAGGCCAGTTCGTCCTGCCTGCCCATGCGGCGGACGGTCAGCAGGTGCAGCTCCATGCCGAGAAGGAAGGTTACGAGGCGGTCACCCAATTCCATCCCGCCGGCGCCTTTCCCGCCAACCTCATTCTTGAAAAACCCTGAGCTGCAGGAGTGGGTTTTATGAGGCGGTCCTGCCTCGGTTATCTTGATCCGCGGCCGTCTCAGCATGACCGCGGTCATCTTCAACCTGACCGCGATCAGCGCCAGCATGACTTCGGTCATCCTCAACCTGACCGAGATGAGCGCCGACCTGACGGCGATCGGCGTCAACCTGACCGCGGTCATCCTTTACGTGACCGCCACGGTCATACGTTACCTGACCGCGTTCAGGTGCAACGCGACCCCGGTCAGCCTCTACGTGATCGCAGTCATCCTAAGGGATAGGGGATTGCTTTCTCGCCGCCGAGCGTGGCACGGCCGAGCGCGCTCCCTGGGGGCGCCATGTAGGGCTCGGTTGCGGAGGTAGAGCAGTGGAAACCAGGGGAAGGGAGCGGCCGAGATGCTGGCGAGGGCTGGCGCACGCCGTTGCGAAGCCCAGCGGGAGCCGAGAGGCGGATGGAGCGGCGTCACGGCGAGCTACGCGACGCGAAGCCGCGAGCCTCCCCCAGGGCCGGCACCCAGCCGACGACGGCACCTCAGGAGGCAACGCGAGGCTCGCGAGGGGTCGCTGCCTGGGCGCTGGAGGCGGTCGAGGATCTTGCGGATAGCACCAGGCTCCTGGACGGCGATCTCGTATCCCCTCGGCCCCGCGATGGGAAGGCCATCGAACGGGTGACCTTCCCATGGTTGGCAGCTCGTCTCGGGTGAGAACGCGTAGTGCCCTGAGAAATCAGCGCATCCCGATGGCGCAGGCCGGTCCTGAATCCCTTGCGCCGAAAGGCACGACGCGCACGCCAAGCCGAGAGCCATCGCAACGTTCCGTCGCACGCTTCCCCCTGAGCGAATCAGACTAGAACATCCAGCCCAGAGCCGCGGTCCCGTTCACCAGTCTCCTGATGTAGCCTAAGCGCCGCTTTCGCGGCGCCACGCCAGGAGATCCGCTCCCATGCCCAACCCGTTCGCCACCCTGCGGGACAAGCTTCCCGCCCGGCTGCGCTCCGTCTTCTCCCGCCGCTGGCACTGGAAGGACCTGACGATCGCGGGGCTCGGTCTGCTGACCGTGACCCTCGCGGCCTACGCCTTCCGCGAGCCACTGGCGGCCGGCCTGCCGGAGTGGCTCAAGCCGGGGCCGGAGGGGGAGGCGGTCAAGGTCTTCGACGTGGTGATCGACCGCGAGGGGCGGGCGTACGTGGACGTGCTCTTCGACCGGCCGCTCGGCGAAGGGGCGGTGGGCGAGGTGCTGAAGGAGGAGCCGGCGACGATCTCGCCGACGCTCGCCGGCTCCTGGAAGTGGCAGGACACCAACGCCCTCCGCTTCCAGCCCTCCGGGCAGTTCCCCATCGCCAGCCAGTACACGCTGACGCTCCTCCCGGAGCGGATCCTCAAGCCCGGCCAGGAGTTCGTCGGCGACACCGAGCTCGTCGTCCGCACCGACCAGTTCCTGGTCGAGGGCGTGGACGTGCAGGAGGAGCCGGCGCTGGAAGGCAAGGCCCGGGTCGTCTACCGCGGCACGATCCGCTTCAACTACCCCGTCCACCCCGAGCTCCTGGTCTCGAAGATCCGGCTCGTCGATCCCGACCTGGGCGAGGACAAGCCGGTCGAGGTCACGCTCGAGACCGACTGGCCGAGCCCGCAGATCGGCTTCCAGACCGCGGCGGTGCAGAAGCGGCGCGAGGAGCGGAAGGTGCGGCTGGTGATCGACGGCGCGCTCACCCCGTTCGAGGGCAACGTCCCGCTGCCCGAGGACTTCGTCCACGAGATCCCGGTGGGCTCCTCGACGCGCCTCGCGGTCTGGGGGGTGGAGACCGAGCCGGGGGCGCGCGAGTCGACGCTGCGCGTGCGGTTCTCGTCGCCGATCTCGGCGGCGGTGGCGGAGAAGTACGTGCGCGTCGAGCCGGCGGTGCGCTACCGGCCGTCGGCCGAGCGCAACGTCCTGTCGCTGACCGGCGAGTTCCGCCCCGGCGAGGGCTACGCGCTGACGATCGCCAAGGGCCTCCCGGCCACCGACGACGCCGTCCTCCCCGAGGACTACAAAGCGCAGGTGCGCCTCCCCGATCTCGAGCCCTCGGTCGGCTTCCAGAGCCAGGGCATGTTCCTCTCGGCCTCGGGCACCAAGACGGTGGCGGTCGAGACGGTCAACGTCGGCGAGGTGCAGCTCACGATCGACCGCGTCTATCTCAACAACCTCTTCTTCCTCTTCCAGTACGGCGGCTTCTTCGAGGGGGAGACGACCTACGCCGGCGGCGGTGTCGCGCACGCGCTCGGCGACCGGGTGACCGACGCGACGCTGCCGGTGCGCTCGCGCCCCAACCAGACGGTGCGGACGCCGCTCTCGCTCGACCGCCGCGTGCCGCGCGGCAAGAACGGGCTCTACCGCGTCGTCGTCTCCCGCGCCGGGCACTGGGAGGGGGCGCAGCGCTGGCTCCTGGTCACGGATCTCGGCGCCGTCGCCAAGCGCGGCGAGGGGGAGTTCCTGCTCTGGGTGTCGTCGTTCCGCGACCTCGGCGCCGTCGAGGGCGCGCGCGTCACGCTCCTCTCCGACCAGAACCAGGTGATCGGCGAGGGGCGCACTGACGGCGCCGGCCTCTGGCGCTTCACCGACGCCGAGGCGATGCGCGCCCACCGGCCGTACATGGTGACGATCGAGCGCGGCGGCGACTTCAGCTTCCTGCTGCTCGACGCCATGCAGGTGGACAGCGCCGGGCTCGACGTCGGCGGCGAGGCGGCCCCCGGCCGCGGCTACACCGCCTACCTCTACGGCGAGCGCGACATCTACCGGCCGGGCGAGAAGGTCGAGGGGCTGGCGATCGTGCGCGACGGCGACCTGCGCGCCCCCGAGCCGATGCCGGCCCTCCTCCGCCACCGCGACCCGCTGGGGCGCGAGCGCGGCACGCAGCGGCTGGAGACGACGCCGCGCGGCCTCGCCCCCTTCATCCTCGACCTCCCGCCCTACGCCCTGACCGGCCACCACACGCTGGAGCTGGAGGTGGCCGAGAAGGTCATCGGCCAGTACCGCTTCCAGGTCGAGGAGTTCGTCCCCGACCGCATCGAGGTCGAGATCGCGCCGCCCTCCGAGCGGGTCGGCCCCGGGCAGGAGCTGGCCTACCGCGTCGCCGGCACCTACCTCTTCGGGCCGCCGGCGGCGGGGCTGCCGGTCGAGAGCCGGGTGCGCCTGGTGGACTCCGACTTCGCGCCCGAAGGCTTCCGCGGCTTCACCTTCCGCAACCCCGAGCGCGAGCTCGACGAACGCGAGGTGCTGTCGCAGCAGGGGACGCTCGACGACGAGGGGCGCGCCACCTTCAAGGCGACGATGCCGGCCGGCGCGCCGGTCCCCTCGTCGCTCGAGGCGGTGATCACGGCGCGCGTCCAGGAGCGCGGCGGGCGCGGCGTGGCGGCGCTGCAGCGCCTGCGCATCCATCCGTACCCCTACTACGTGGGCCTCAAGCGCGTAGCGGGCGAAGGCGAGACCGAGGGCGAGGGCTTCGTGCGCCCCGGGCAGGCGGCGGTCTTCGAGTACGCGGCGGTGGGCCTCGACGGCAAGGCCGTGCCGGCGAAGCCCCTCCGCGCCGACCTCTTCCTCGACCGCTGGAACACCGTCCTGCGCCGCACGCCGGCCGGCACCTTCCGCTACGAGTCGACGCGCGACTCGCTCCTCGTCGACACCCGCGCCATCGCCGGCGGCGAGGCGCGCGGCCGCTTCCGCTTCCAGCCCCGGCGGGCCGGCAGCTACCGCGTGGTGCTCACCGACCCCGACACGCAGGCCGCGGCGGCGGTCGAGTTCTTCGTCAGCGAGTGGGGGTACTCGCCCTGGGCGCTCAAGAACCCGGCGCGGTTGGAGCTCGACCTCGACCGCACGGAGTACGCGCCCGGCGACACCGCGACCGTCCAGGTACGCGCGCCGTTCCCGGGCAAGCTCCTCCTCACCGTCGAGCGCGAGCGCGTCCTCCACACCTCGGTCCACGTGCTGGACGGCAACACGGCCCGCATCGAGGTGCCGGTGACGGTCGCCTACCGCCCCAACGCCTACGTCACGGGGACGCTGGTGCGCAAGGTCGGCGATCTCGAGCCCGGCTCGGCGGGGCGGGCCTTCGGCGCGGTGCCGATCGGCGTCGATCGCACCGCCAACCGCCTGCCCGTCGAGATCGCGGCGCCGGCCGAGGTGCGGCCGGAGACCAAGGTAACGGTGGCGGTCAAGACCGCGCCGGAGGCGATCGTCACGGTGGCGGCGGTGGACGAGGGGGTGCTGCAGCTCATCGCGCAGGAGACGCCGCAGCCCTTCGAGCACTTCTACCGCAAGCTCGCGCTCACCGTCGCCTCCTTCGACACCTTCAGCCTGCTGCTGCCCGACGTGGCGCCGGAGGGGGGCGCGGCGCGGGGCGGCGGCGAGGGGATGGAGGGGCTCGCGCAGTCGCTGCGCACGGAGGGCATCCGGCGCACCGAGCCGGTCGCCTTCTGGTCGGGCCCGGTCGAGGCCGACGCCGAGGGCAGGGCCGCGGTCAGCTTCCGCGTCCCCGAGTTCCAGGGGGCGGTGCGCCTGATGGCGGTGGCGGTGCGCGGCGAGCAGTTCGGCTCGTCCGAGCGCCGGGTGCGGGTGCGAAGCCCGCTCGTTCTCCTCCCCACCTTCCCGCGGGTGCTGTCGTTCGCCGAGACGCTGCGCCTGCCGGTCTCGCTGCGCAACGGCACCGGCCGCGACGGCGCCTTCCGCGTCGCGCTCGGGGTGGACGGGCCGGCACGCGTCGAGGGGGACGCGGCGCGGCAGGTCGAGGTGGCGAACGGCCGCGAGGGGATGGTGCACTTCGACGTCCGCACCGGCGACCGCTCGGGCGGCGTGCGCATGACCGTCACCGCCACCGGCAACGACGAGACCTCGAAGACCAGCGAGGCGGTGCCGGTGCGGCCCGACCTGCCGATCACGACCGAGGAGCGCCTCGGCGCCTTCCAGGAGGCCGCCGCCGAGCTGCCGCTCGCCGACCCCGGCCGCTTCCGCCCCGAGACGCTGACCCGCGAGCTGGCGCTCGGGCCGGTGCCGATCGTCCAGTTCTCGGGGAAGCTCCGCGACCTCCTGACCTACCCCTACGGCTGCCTCGAGCAGACCGTCTCGACGGCGTTCCCGCTGGTCTATCTCGGCGACCTCGCCCAGCGGCTCGACCCCGACCTCTTCAAGAAGGCGCAGCCGGCGGGGTACGTCCAGGAGGGGATCCGGCGGGTCTCGACGATGCAGCTCTTCGACGGCGGCTTCGCGCTCTGGCCGGGCGAGCAGACGGCGCACCCCTGGGGGAGCGTCTACGCCACCCACTTCCTGGTCGAGGCGCGGCGCGCCGGCCACCCGGTGGACGACGCGCTGCTCAAGGGCGCGCTCGGCTACCTCGCCGGGCAGGTGCGGGCCAAGGCCCAGTACGGCTCCGAGGAGCTGCAGCGCACCGCCTACGCCCTCTTCGTCCTGGCGCGCGGCGGGCGGCCCGACGCCGGCACCATGGACTTCCTGCGCGAGAAGCACAAGGCGGCGCTGCGGCCGGAGTCGCGCGCGCTCTTGGCCGCCGCCTACGCCGCGACCGGCAACCCGCAGGCGCTCAACGAGCTGATCGCCGGGCTCGCCGAGGTCGAGCGGGTGGCGCGGCAGACCGGCGGCAACTGGAACTCGACGGTGCGAAACCGCGCCCTCCTCCTCCTCGCCCTCCTCGACGCCGCGCCGCGCAGCCCGCGCATCCCGGCGCTGGTGGACACGCTCGTCCGCGACGCGCAGGCCGCGACGACGCCGTGGAACACGCAGGAGAGCGGGTTCACGCTGCTGGCGCTCGGGCAGCTCTTCAAGCGGCAGGCGGCGCTCGGGCCGTACTCGGGGACGGTCTTCGGCGGCGACAAGAAGGTGGGGAGCTTCACCCACGAGACGGTGACCTTCCGCGACATCCGCGGCACGGCGCCGCTGCGGGTGCGGATGAACGCCGGCTACAAGCCGGGCGCCGCCTTCTACAGCCTGCGCACCCGCGGTGTGCCGACGTACCGCGCCTTCCGGCCGGCCTCGGCCGGCCTCGAGGTACAGCGCGAGGTGCTGTCGCGCGACGGCGCGCCGGTCAACCTGGGGAGCGTCCGGCAGGGGGATCTCGTGGTGCTCAAGACGCGGGTGCGCAGCGTCTCGGGCCCGGTCTGGAACGTGGCGCTGGTGCAGCTCCTGCCCTCGGGCCTGGAGGTCGAGAACCCGCGGCTCGAGACGACGGAGACCCTGCCCTGGGTGACGAGGGCCGCGCAGCCGCGGCACTTCGATTTGCGCGACGACCGCATCCTGATCTTCACCGACCTGCCAGCCGACTCATGGCAGGAGTTCTACGCCCTCGCTCGCGCCGTCTCCCCCGGCAAGTTCCGCCTGCCGCCGGTGCAGGCCGAAGCGATGTACGACCCGGCCCTGCGGGCGACCGGGGAGCGGGGGGAGATGGAAGTGCAGGTGAGGCAGTAAACGATGGAACCGGGCAGCCCGGCAGAGCCTGGCAACCAGGCCAACTTTGTCATCCCGAGCGCAGCGAGGGATCTGGGGGCGGGAGCGTCCGCCGCGGCACCCCCGCCCAGATCCCTCGCTTCGCTCGGGATGACAAGGCGCCGGAAGTGGTGGCTCCTTGCCGTCCTGCCCTTCTTTCCTTACCTGCTCTTCCTCCTCCTCAACCTCCTTTTCCCTTTCCCTTGGCACGCCCTTGAGCGCCCGCCGGCGGTGGTGGTCGCCGACCGCGAGGGGGCGCCGCTGCGGTTCTTCCTGCCGGCCGACGAGCGATGGCGGTTCCCCGTGCGGCTCGACGAGCTGCCCCCCGAGCTGCCGCGCGCCCTCGTCGCGGCGGAGGACCGCTGGTTCTGGCGCCATCCGGGGGTCAACCCGCTCGCCGCCGTGCGCGCCGCCTGGACCAACCTGCGCGCCGGCCGCGTCGTCTCCGGCGCCTCGACGCTGCCGATGCAGGTGGCGCGGATGGCCGAGCCCGGGCCGCGCACCCTCGCCTCGAAGCTGCGCGAGAGCTTCCGCGCCCTCCAGCTCGAGCGGCGCTTCTCGAAGCAGGAGGTCCTCGAGCACTACCTCAACTTGGCCCCCTACGGCGGCAACGTCGAGGGCGTCGGCGCCGCCGCCTGGTTCCACTTCGGCAAGCCGCCGGACCAGCTCTCGCTCGGCGAGATCGCGTTGCTCGTGGCGTTGCCGCGCTCCCCCAACCGCTTCGACCCGGCCACGGCACCTGCGGCGGCGCGGGCGGCGCGCGACGGCGTCCTGCGGCGGCTCGCCGAGCTCGGCGCCTTCCCCGCGGCCGCAGTCGCCGACGCCCGCCGCCAGCCGCTCCCGGAGGCGCGCCGCGCGCCGCCGTTCGCGGCGCCCCACTTCGCCGAGCTGGCCGTGGCGCGCTACCCCGCGACGCCGCGCCTCGCCACGACGCTCGACGCCGGCCTCCAGCGCACCGCCGAGGAGCAGGTGCGCCGGCGCCTCGCCGACCTCCGCGCCCAGGGGATCGGCAACGCCGCCGTCGTCATCGTCGAGAACGGCCCGCGCGCGGTGCGCGCCCTGGTCGGCTCCGGCGGCTTCTTCGACACCGCCTTCCAGGGGCAGGTCAACGGCGCCGTCGCCCCGCGCTCCCCGGGCTCGGCGCTCAAGCCGTTCCTCTATGCCATGGCGCTCGACGAGGGGCGGGTGCTGCCCGACTCCTACCTCCTCGACGTGCCGACCGACTTCTCGGGGTACGTCGCCGAGAACTACGACGAGCGCTACCGCGGCCGGGTGACGGTGCGCGAGGCGCTCATCCAGTCGCTCAACGCCTCGGCGGTGCGCCTCCTCGCCGAGGTCGGGCTCCCGCGCTTCCAGAAGCTCCTCCAGCGCGGCGGCCTCGCCACCCTCGACCGCGAGCCGCTCGCCTACGGCCTGCCGCTGGTGCTCGGCGCCGGCGAGGTGACGCTCCTCGACCTCACCAACCTCTACGCCACGCTCGCCGAGGGAGGCCTCCACCGCGCGCCGCGCCTCCTCGAGACCGCGGCGCACCCGGAGGAGCCGCGGCCCGAGCCCCTCTTCTCGCCCGAAGCGGCGCAGGTGATCGTCGAGATCCTGACCGACCTCCGCCGCCCCGACCTGCCGGAGTCCTGGGCGCTGGCGCGCGACGCGCCGGCGGTGGCGTGGAAGACCGGCACCTCCTACGGCCACCGCGACGCCTGGGCGATCGGCCTCTCCGGCCGCTACGCGATCGGCGTCTGGGTGGGGAACTTCGACGGCCGGCCGCGGCAGGGGATCTCGGGGAGTGAGCACGCCGGGCCGCTGCTCTTCGACCTCTTCCGCGCCGTCGATCCGGGCGGCCGCGCGCCGCAGCCGTTGCGCGCGCGGCTCGAGCCCATCGAGCTCTGCGCCCTCTCGCACGAGCTGCCCGGCCCGGCCTGCCGCGAGCGGCTGACCGCGCCCTACCTCCCCGGCCGCTCCCGCCTCCGTGCCTGCACCTACCACCGCGAGGCGCTGGTGGACGCCGAGAGCGGCGAGCTCCTGGCCGGCGACTGCCTGGCGAGCCGGCCGAGCCGCGCCGCGCTCCTGACCCTCTACCCGCCCGAGCTGGCCGCCTGGTGGCGGGCGCAGGGGCGCCCCGTCCCCGAGCCGCCGCGCCCGCGCCCCGGCTGCGGCGGCGTGCCGGTCGGCGAGCCGCCGGCGATCGTCTCCCCCGACCCGGCGACGCCCTATCGCCTGCGCCGCGGCGTGCCGGCCGAGGACCAGCGCATCCCCCTCCTCGCCCGCGCCGGCCCCGGCGTCGGCCAGCTCTACTGGTACCGCGACGGCCTTTTGGTCGGCGCCGCCGCCCCCGGCGAGCGCCTCTACCTGGCGTCGGAGACCGGCACCCACCGCCTGGTCGTCACCGACGACCTGGGCCGGAGCGACGGCGTCACCTTCCGGGTCGAGTAGCGCAGGGCCGCACGGCCCCGCCATCCAAACCGCCCCCTCGCCGCGTAGAGGGAGCGAAACACCCGAACCAATCCCTTCCAAGGAGGATGAGATGCGTACGCTCAAGTGCACCGCCCTGTTCGCCGCCGCCCTGCTCGCGGGCGGCTTCTCCCTCGCGGCCGCCGACATGCCGCAGGGGCAGCTCTTCCTGATCCACGAGGAGATCGCCAACCCCTCGAAGCTCGCCGCCTACGAGTCGACGACCCAGGAGGTCCTCGGCGCATTCAAGACCTACAGCACGATGTTCCCCGCCTACGACGTGGTGATGACCGACGACCTCTCCTACTACTTCATCATGCCGATCAAGAGCGTCTCCGACATGAGCGTCGTGCCGCAGGCATTCGCCGAGATCGCCAAGAAGATCGGCGAGGAGAAGTTCGCCGACCTCTGGCGCCGCGGCGGCGACCCGATGGTCTCCTCGAACGACTTCATCGTCATGGAGCGCCCCGACCTCTCCTACGTGCCGGCGACCGCCCTCGCCGCCAACGACGCGCGCGCTATCGGCTACGACCTCTACTACCTCCTCCCCGGTCGCGAGGCCGACGCCGAGGCGATCTCCCGCGAATGGCAGGCGCTGTTCAAGGCCAAGGGCGCCACCGAGAGCTTCAAGATCTTCCAGGCCGTCAGCGGGCACGACCTGCCGGTGTGGGCGGTGGTGACCTACGGCAAGAGCCCCGCCGACCTCGCCGCGCGCCAGGAGGCGAACACCGCCAAGCTCGGCGAGGAGGGCAACGCGCTCCAGGCCCGCACCTGGCAGCTCGTGCGCCGCTTCAACCGGCGGGTGGGGATGGTCCGCCCCGACCTCTCCTACCGCCCGGCGCCGATGACGGCGGCGAACTGACCGGCGAAGCCGCTAGTCGCCGTCCGTGACGCTGCGGGCCGCCGACCAGACGTGAGTCGTGCCGTCGCCGATCTTGCAGTCCGTGCGGTTCGGCTGGCCGATCTGGAAGTCGCCGGTGTAGGTCGGGCAGTGGCACTGGATCGTCTCGCCGTCCTCGGGCGGCGAGACGTCCCCCTCGGCGAAGAAGCAGGGCGCGGTCATGCAGCCGGCGTAGGTCGCGCCGGTGTCGGTGCAGTCGCTGCTCCCCATCACGTAGTCGTCGTTCATGGCGAAGCTGAAGGTCGAGACGAGGTCGGCTTTCGGCATCAGCGAGACCGTCGGGTCGTCGGGGTCCTGGTCCTCGACGTACTGGCAGACCGGCGCCCGCTTCCGCTCAGCGCACCCCGGCTTCGTGCCGTCGCGGCCGCAGTTGTGCATGTTGGCGCACTGCGAGCCGTCCGAGCCGCAGGCCTGCACGGTCTGGAAGTAGGCGCCGAGGTTCAAGATCGCGTTGATGTCGACGAAGTAGGGGCCCGAGGTGAAAACCTCGCAGGTGCACTTCGCGAGGTCGCCGCCGGCTTCGAGGACGCAGGGCAGCCGCGGGTTGCCAGCGCCCGGCTTGCCCGTCGCCTCCGGCGGGCCGGAGAAGAAGCAGAGCGCGTAGGCGCCCTCGTCGCAGTACAGCATGTTGGGCGAGGTCAGCGGGTTGCCGATGATGATGTCCGCCTTGGCCGGTCCGTAGGGCGTTGTCCAGCACTCCGTGGGCGCGAAGGGGTGGTTGCTGCAGTCGTCGCCGCAGGGCGGCGGATCGGGGCAGGGCGTGCCGTAGGCAGTTGTCGCGTCGGTTGTCGCGTCGGTCGCCGGCTCGGTCGTCGGCGGCGGCTCCTCCGCCGGCGGCTCCCTGTGAGGCCCGCGGTCACCGCAGGCCGCGAGCAGCGCCACCGCAACGGCTCCCAGGATCGCCGGTGCCTTCATCTCATCCCTCCTTAAAGTAAGGAAGGCAAGATTACTCCGATTCGGGGATCACCCGGTCAGTGAGAGGGAACGACGGCTTGGCGGATGCGGGCGAGCTGGCGGAGGTGGATCAGGTCGTGCGCGGCGTAGAGGCGCATCAGGTGGCCGAGGCTCTCCTCGCCGCGCTCGGAGTGGACGCCGACGCGCTCGCGGTCTTCGGGCGCCGTCCGCTCGAGCAGCCGCAGGTTGGCCCGGCGCACGGCCGTGAACTCGGCGAGCGCCGCTTCGAGGTCCACGTCGTCGCGGTGCAGCCGCTCCACCCACAGGTCCTGGTCGTAGCCCGCGAGCGCCGGCCGGTCGTGCGCCAGCACCATGCGGAAGCGGAAGCCGCCCACGAGCTCCGAGTCGGAGAGGTGCTGCACGACCTGCCGCATCGACCACTTCCCCGGCGCCTCCGGCGCCGCGAGCTCCTCGGGCGAGACCCCGGCGATCGCCTCCCGCAGCGCCACCGGCATCGCGCGCATGACCTCCAGCGGATCGCGCTCGCCGAGCGTCTCGAGGAGGGCCGCGGTGTAGAGCTTGACCTGGTCGGGAGGGTCGCCGGCGCGGTTGCTGAGGTAGGAGGACATGGGGTGGCCGGACTCTAGCAGCCCCGAATCCGCGGTCAGGAAGCAAGCATCCGTCGGCGAGAGCGTCTCCAGCTCGCGCTCGATAGCACGCCGGCGCTGCCACAGCAGCCACAGACGGCCGATGGGGCCGGCGCCGGCGAGCAGCGGCGCGTAGCGGGCGTCAACGGCGGCGATCGCCTCCTGTCGCCGCCGCCGATACTCCGGCGACGCCTCCCACTGCTCGCGGCCCTCGGGGAAGAAGCGGTCCGTGACTGGCCGGGGCGGGGACATGGGGCCGGAGAGGTCGAGTTTTCGGGGTCCGGGAGATAGATCTCGGGGCGCCTGGGATAGATCTTGGGCCGTCCGAGATAGATCTCAGAGTGCCGGAGATAGATCTCAGTGCATAGGAATCTTATCTCCAGGCCGCCAGGATAGATCTCGGGGTCCCGGAGATCTATCCCGGGACGCTCGAGATCTATCCCGGGGTCCCCGAGATCTCCCGGCGGCGCGCCGCGGTTTCTTTCGCCGCGCCGGGAGTGTCTAATCCGCCGACAGGAGACCGCCCGTGAACGCCGCCCAGCTCCGCGCCTTCGCCCGCGACCCCCGGCACTACCAGATCGCCGTCCTGGCCTCGCTCTTCGTCTACGGGATCGCCCGGCTCGACCTCGAGATCGAGCCGCTGCGGGCCGCGGCCCTCCTCGGGACCTGCCTCCTCACCCAGTGGGCCTGCACCCGGCTCTGGCGGCTGCCGGCCTTCGAGCCGTTGAGCGCGCTGATCTCGGGGCTGTCGCTCTGCCTCCTGCTGCGCACCAACCTCCCCCTGCTCGCCGTGGCCGCCGCCGTCGCCACGGTGGCCTCGAAGTTCCTGCTCCGCTTCGACGGCAAGCACCTCTGGAACCCGACGAACTTCGGGATCGTGGCGGCGATGCTCCTGACCGGGCAGGTCTGGGTGTCGCCCGGGCAGTGGGGGAACGTGGCGGTCTTCGGCTTCGCGCTCGCCTGCCTGGGCGGCCTCGTGGTCAACCGCGCCGCGCGCTCGGACGTCACCTACGCCTTCCTCGGCTTCTACCTGGCGCTGCTCTTCGGGCGCGCGCTCTGGCTCGGGCAGCCGGCGGCGATCCCGCTCCACCAGCTCGCCAACGGCGCCTTCCTGATTTTCACCTTCTTCATGATCTCGGACCCCAAGACGACGCCCGACTCGCGCGCCGGCCGCATCCTCTTCGCCCTGCTGGTGGCGCTCGGCGCGGGGTACGTGACCTTCGTCCTCTACCGCCCGAACGGGCTTCTGCTCTCGCTCTTCTTCCTCTCCCCCGCGGTGCCGCTCCTCGACCGGCTGCTCCCCGGCCGGCGCTACGTCTGGGCGGCGCCCCGCACGCTCGCAACGGGTCCCGCGACCCGAGGAGGTTTCGCCATGCCCCGGACCAAGCCCGTTTCCACCGCCCTGCTCGCCCTCGCGCTCGCGCTCGCCGCGGCGCCGGCGGCGAACGCCTTCTGCGGCTTCTACGTCGCCAAGGCCGACACCAAGCTCTTCAACCGCGCCTCGCAGGTGGTGTTGGTGCGCGACGACGACCGCACCGTCCTCACCATGGCCAACGACTTCAAGGGCAACCCCAAGGAGTTCGCGGTGGTGATCCCGGTCCCGACAGTGCTCAAGCGGGAGCAGATCCACGTGGCCGAGCCCGCGCTGCTCGACCACCTGGACGCCTACTCGGCGCCGCGCCGGGTGGAGTACTTCGATGACAACCCCTGCCGGCAGTACGACATGCTGCGGCAGGCGCCTGCCGCAGCGGCGGAGGGGGTCGCCAACGGCGTCGTGGGCGGTGCCGCGCGCGACCGCAGCCTGGGAGTGACGGTCGAGGCGACCTACACCGTGGGCGAGTACGACATCGTCATCCTGTCGGCCAAGCAGAGCGACGGCCTGGAGACCTGGCTGCGGGAGAGCGGCTACCGCATCCCTGAAGGGGCCTCGCGGGTGCTCGGCAGCTA
>DATLOC010000019.1:0-32189 GCA_035536455.1 Thermoanaerobaculia bacterium
CTTGAGCGGGTTGAGCCGGGTGCGCACGCTCTCCCAGTCGGGTTCGATCAGCCAGAGGGCCGCGGAGACCGAGGAGAGCAGCGAGTTGCCGTCCTGCGGCGTGAAGCAGAAGCCGTAGACCTCCCGCTTGCGGCGGACGGTGACGGTCGGCAGCACCACGACGGTCTGGGACAGGATGCGCCCGTAGTAGCCGTGGTCGCGGCCGAAGCTGAAGATCAGGTTGGCGTAGCGCTTGTCGGTGACCGCCACCCGCGGGTTGTCGAGCAGCCGCCGCTTGACCTCCTCGAGCGTGGTGTCGCGCTCGAGGTCGAGGTTGAACCAGATCGAGTGCATGTACTGCGTGTTGAGCTTGGCCGCGCTCGAGAAGAGGTTGAGGTCCTTGCCCATCGTCTCGAAGAGGTGGTGGGCGTCGTGGGCGTGGTGGGTGCCGAAGACCGGGTCGTCGTGCTCGCCGACGTTGGGGGCCGGCACGTAGCTGTCGGACTGGCTGATGTCGTTCGCCCGCCGCATGCAGACGAAGATCCCCTTGCGCAGGTTGAACTCGCTGCCGTCGGCGTCGTCGCAGACCGTCTTGATGAGCGTCGTGATGTTGTGCGTGTTGCAGGAGACGATCTGGACGTAGCGGTCGTCCTCCGGCACCAGCACCTCGTCGTTGACGCCGCGGGCGTAGGGCTTGCCGAAGCCGAACTCGCTCCCCTGGGCGAGGAAGCCCTTGGCGCCGGAGAGGTGCTTGTACCACTTCTCCTTGTTCTCGTTGCCGGCCGGGGTGCAGTCGATGACAACGGTGGCCCGCTCGAGCGCCTCCTCCGCCGAGTAGCTGACCTCGTGGCCCAGCTTCTCGAAGTCCTTCCGCACCGCGTCGTCCACCGCCAGCTTCACCCCGCGGCTCATCAGGTGCGCCAGCTTGGCGCGGTCGGAGGCTAGCGGCGTGCGCTTGTGGAAGGTGACCTCGTCGATCCCCATCTTGTCGCGGAAGTCGGTGAAGAGGCCGATCAGCGGCTCGCCGATCGTGCCGGTGCCCACGATGTGGACGATGTTCGTCATCGGCTCCTCGTCTCGGGTGGACGGTTGGTTCGGGGGTTGGGGCGCGAGCGACGACCCTCCTGGAAGGGTAGCACAGCCCCCCGGCTCAGCCGGCCTCGGGCTCGGCCCCGGCGTGCCGCCGCCCGCCGCGCCATTCCGGGTCGCGGCGCGCGAAGGTGTCGAGCTCGCGCGGCACCTCGACGTGGGTGCGGGTCAGCGCCGGGTCGCAGATCTCGTTCTCGCACTCGTAGGTGTAGACGTTCCACTCGTCGCGCCGGGAGAAGCCGGCGAGGGTCTGGTAAGTGTTGCAGTTGCCGCACTTGACCGAGAGGTCGCGGATGTCGACGGGGTCGTTCATCGGGTGGGTGGCCTCCTCGCGGCGCCAGCTTAGCGCTGCGACTCATAGTTAGCTGACCATGCATAAGGTGGCCCGCGGTTTGCACCGCCACCCCGCCGCCATGACGTGCACCGCCCCGCGCCGTGGAGCCCGCGCGCTCCTCTCGGCGGCCGCCGCCGTCGCCGCCCTGGCGGTGCCGCCCGCGCCGTCCTCGGGGCAGGCCCCCGGCGAGCCGCCCGCGGGCAGCTTCGGCGAGACCTTTTCGGTGGGGTACGTCCTGGTGCCGGTCGTGGTGCGGGCCGGCAGCGGCTACGCCCGCGGGCTCGAGGCGGACGACTTCCGGCTGGAGGTCGAGGGGCGGCGCGTGGCGATCGAGAGCTTCGAGCCGCGCGCCGACGCCCCGGCCTCGCTGGTCTTCCTGCAGGACCTCTCCGGCAGCATGGAGAACTCGGGCAAGCTCACCGCCAGCCAGGAGGCGGTGCGCTACTTCCTCGACCGCGCCAAGGACGGCGATGAGTTCGCGCTCGCCAGCTTCTCCGGCGACGAGAGCCGGGTGGAGGTGCCGTTCACCGGCGACGTCGCGGCGCTGCGGCAGTCGGTCGACTCCTGGAAGGCCTACGGCACCACCGCTCTCCACGACGCGGTGGCCGCGCTGCCCCGGATCTCGGCCGCCGGCCAGAACGCCAAGCGCTTCATCCTGCTCGTCACCGACGGCCTCGACAACGCCAGCCGCATCTCGCCCGAGGAGGCGCGGCGGATCGTGCGCCAGGCCCAGCTCCCGGTCTACGTCCTGGGGCTCCGGACCGGGAACCCGTACGAGGTGACGCCGCAGGGCGAGAAGGTCTACCGTTATGCGGACGTGCTGAACCTCCTGGCGCACATGACCGGCGGGCGTTACCTGCCGGTCGACGGCCCCGACGACCTGAAGGAGGCCGTGGCCGCGATCGAAGACGACCTGCGCCACCAGTACGTCCTCGGCTTCTCGACGGGAGACGGCCGCTCCCGCTTCCGCCAGCTCAAGGTGGCGGTGGCAGGGAACGGCCGCCGCGCCGTGGCTTTCCGCCGCGGCTACACCGGTCCGCCGCCGGCCCCTGCGCCGGCCGGGGACACCACGGGGGGATAGGGAGGGGAGGCCTCCCGCTTCATTTAATCGAAGTCCATTTGGAGGCACAAAGGAGATCAGAACGATGAGAGCGATTACACTCAGTCTCACGCTCGTGCTGGCGCTGGTCGGCAGCGCCGGCTGCGCGACGAAGAAATACGTCCGCGGCGAGACCCAGGCAGTCCACACCCGCGTCGATGGCGTCGAGGGGCAGGTCGAGGAGGCACAGACCCGCATCGGCCGCAACGAGCAGGCGATCGGCGAGGCCTCGCGCACCGCCCAGGACGCCCTGCAGCGGGCCACCGAGGCCGGCAAGCTCGCCGAGGGCAAGCTCCTCTACGAGACCGTGCTCACCGACGAGAAGGTCAAGTTCGGCTTCGACGTCGCGGAGCTCTCGCCGGAAGCCAAGGCGGCGCTCGACGAGTTCGCCAACGGGCTCGTCTCGGCGGGGAAGGGCGTCTACATCGAGATTCAGGGCCACACCGACGCCATCGGCGGGGAGTCCTACAACGAGCACCTGGGCCTGGAGCGCGCCGAGGCCGTGCGGCGGTACCTGTCGCAGCAGCACAAGTTCCCGCTGCACCGCATCAACGTCATCTCCTACGGCGAGAGCGCCCCGGTCTCCGACAACGACAGCCGCGAAGGCCGGGCGCAGAACCGGCGGGTGGCGCTGGTGGTGTTGAGCTAGGGGATAGCGATCGGGAGGGCCGGCGCCGGGGGCTAGGCGCCGGCCTTCTGCAAGACGCGCCTGAGCGTGGGCCCGTCGACGAGGCTGTTCTGCAGGAAGGCGATCTTGCCCTTCTTGTCGAGCACCATGACCGTCGGCAGTGCGTAGACCTCCAGGCGCTCGGCGGCGGAGTCCTGGGGGTCGAGGAGGGTGGGGTAGGGGAGCGGGTGCTTGGCGAGGAACTTCTTGACCGCCTCGGCCGACTCGCCGAGGTCGACCGAGAAGAACTTCACCCCCTTCGCCGTGTAGTCGCGGTGGATCGGCTCGAGGATGCGCGTCTGCAGGTGGCAGGGCGTGCACCAAGTGGCCCAGAAGTCGACCAGCACGACCTGCCCCTTGTGGTCGTCGAAGGAGAAGGGCTTGCCGTCCAGGGTGCGGAAGGCGAGCTTGGGGACGGCCGAGCCGACCTTGCCGGGCGAGCCCGCCGAGGCGCCGCCGCCGCAGCCGAAGAAGAGGGTCGTGGCGAGCGCCAGGGCCAGCGCGGCGGTACGGGACGGGCGGGTCGGAAGGAAGGTCATGGGCATCCTCTCGGGGGCCGCGCGGATCTTAGGACAGGGAGCGGCGCCCAGGGCAACCCCGGCGGGTGCCGGGCTATTCCCTTAGAGTTCGCCCATGAACCTGCCCGCCCGCGCCACCGCGGCGCTCGCCGCCGCGCTCCTCCTGTCCCTGCCCGCCCATGCCGCGACGCTCCTCGTCGGCAACAAGGCCGAGGCCACGGTCTCGCTGATCGACCTGCCGTCCGGCAAGGTCGTCGCCACGCTCCCGACCGGCGAAGGGCCGCACGAGCTGGCGGTCTCGCCGGACGGCCGGACGGCGCTCGTCGCCGACTACGGCACCGGCCCGCGCCCGGGGCGGACGCTGACGGTGATCGACGTCGCCGCCGCCAAGGTGGCGAAGACGATCGATCTCGGCGCCCCGCGGCGGCCGCACGGCCTCGCCTGGCTGGACGGCCGGCGAGCGCTGGTGACGGCGGAGGCGAGCGGGGCGCTGCTGGTGGTGGACGTGGACGCGGGCACGGTCGAGCGCGAGATCGCGACCGGCCAGGAGGTCTCGCACATGGTGGCGGTCCAGCCGGGCGGCAACCGCGCCTTCGTCGCCAACATCGGCTCGGGGACGGTGACGGCCATCGACCTCGTGGCCGGCAAGAAGCTGGCGGACGTCAAGACGGGGGAGGGGGCGGAGGGGGTCGAGGTCTCGCCAGACGGGCGCTGGGTGTGGGTGACGAACCGGGAGGCGGGGACGGTGACCGTGGTCGACGCCGCGACGCTCGCGGTGGTCGCGACCGTCGAGGTGCCGGGCTTCCCGATCCGCGCCAAGGCGACGCCGGACGGCCGGCGCGTCCTGGTGAGCGCCGCGCGGACGGGGGACCTGGCGGTCGTCTCGACCGCCGACCCCAAGCTCGAGCGCCGCGTCGACTTCGGCCTGCGGGCCGTCGCCGCCGAAGGGCGCCTCCTCGGCGCCTTCGGCACGAGCTCGGTCCCGATCGGCATCGTCGTCGATCCCGACGGCCGCCACGCCTACGTCGCCCACGCCAATGCCGACAAGATCGCCGTCCTCGACCTCGCGACCTGGAAGGTCACGGCGACCTTTGCCGCCGGCAAGGAGCCCGACGGCATGGCGTTCTCGCCGCTCGCCGCCAAGCCCGCGAAGCAGTAGCCGGCCGGCAATGTCGTGACGGCTCCGTGTCGTCGTTGCAACGCCAGCGGTCCCGGGAGGGCTGTAAATCCGTCCGCGGAAATGGTGTGGAGAAAGTGTGGAGCTGTAAGAAGGAAAACCACATATTGTGAGCGATGACGGGGGTAACCGCTACATCTTGTGGTTTCGGCCTTGACCCCGGCCGCGCGCGGCGCTAGTCTTGACACCCGGAAAATCCCCTGTCCTGATCAAGACTTGGAGGCGCGTGACCCATGGCGACGACTCACCCGACCGTGCAGTCGCAGCATTCGAGCGGCAAGGTACCCACCCCGCGTGAAGCCCGGCCCGAGGAGCGGCCGGCGGCGCCGCAGGGGGCGGGCCTGCGCTTCGAGCGCTACTACACGGCACCGGGTGTGGACCCGTACGACATCGTCGAGTGGGAGACGCGCGACGCCGTCATCACCAACGAGCGCGGCGAGGTGATCTTCGAGCAGCTCGGCGTCGAGGTCCCCAAGACCTGGTCGCAGACCGCCACCAACGTCGTCGTCTCCAAGTACTTCCGCGGCCACCTCGGCTCGCCGCAGCGCGAGCACAGCGTGCGCCAGCTGATCGGCCGCGTCGCCGACACCATCGCCTACTGGGGGCGCGAGAACGGCTACTTCGCCACCGCCGACGACGCCGACGCCTTCCACGCCGAGCTCACCCACGTGCTGCTCTACCAGATGGCCTGCTTCAACTCGCCGGTCTGGTTCAACGTCGGCATCGAGCCCAAGCCGCAGTGCTCGGCCTGCTTCATTAACTCGGTCGACGACACCATGGACTCGATCCTGCGCCTCGCCCGCACCGAGGGCATGCTCTTCAAGTTCGGCTCGGGCACCGGCAGCAACCTCTCGACCCTGCGCTCCTCGCGCGAGCCGCTGGCCGGCGGCGGCACCGCCTCGGGGCCGGTCTCCTTCATGCGGGGCTTCGACGCCTTCGCCGGCGTCATCAAGAGCGGCGGCAAGACGCGCCGCGCCGCCAAGATGGTGATCCTGAACGCCGACCACCCGGACATCGAAGACTTCATCAAGTGCAAGGAGGTCGAGGAGAAGAAGGCCTGGGCGCTCATCGACGCCGGCTTCGAAGGCGGCTTCAACGTCCCGGGCGGCGCCTACGACTCGATCGCCTACCAGAACGCCAATCACTCGGTGCGGGTGACCGACGAGTTCATGCAGGCGGTGCTCGACGACGGCGCCTGGACGACGCACGCCGTGCGCGGCGGCGAGGTGATGGGCACCTACCGCGCCCGCGACCTGATGAAGTGGATCGCCGACTCGACCTGGGTGTGCGGCGACCCCGGGATGCAGTACGACACGACGATCAACGACTGGCACACCTGCGCCGGCACCGCGCGCATCAACTCGAGCAACCCCTGCAGCGAGTACATGTTCTTGGACGACACCGCCTGCAACCTGGCGTCGCTCAACCTGATGCGCTTTTTCGACGAGGAAGATCAGGGGTTCGACGCCGAGAGCTTCCGCCACGCCTGCGAGGTGGTGATCTCGGCGATGGAGATCATCGTCGACAACGCCAGCTACCCGACCGAGAGGATCGGCGAGAACTCGCGCGACTATCGCCCGTTGGGGCTCGGCTACGCCAACCTCGGGGCGCTGCTCATGGCGCGCGGCATCCCCTACGACTCCGACTCCGGGCGCGACTACGCGGCGGCGATCACGGCGCTGATGTCCGGGGCGGCCTACGCGCAGTCGGCACGGCTGGCCGAGGCGGTGGGGCCGTTCGCCGGCTTCGAGGCCAACCGCGAGCCGATGCTGCGGGTGATGCGCAAGCACCGCGACGCGGTCAAGCGGATCGACGCCGCGCACGTGCCGCTCGACCTGCTGCAGGCGGCCAAGCGCTCCTGGGAAGAGGTGCTCGAGTTGGGCGAGGAGCACGGCCTGCGCAACAGCCAGATCTCGGTGCTCGCCCCGACCGGCACGATCGCCTTCATGATGGACTGCGACACGACCGGGGTCGAGCCCGACATCGCCCTCGTCAAGTACAAGAAGCTGGTCGGCGGCGGCATGATCAAGATCGTCAACAACACCGTGCCGCTGGCGTTGAAGCGCCTGGGCTACGACCGCGAGGAGGTGCGCGCGGTCGTCGAGCACATCGACGAGCACGACACGATCGAGGGGGCGCCGCAGCTCAAGGAGGAGCACCTGCCGGTCTTCGACTGCGCCTTCAAGCCGGCCAAGGGGTCGCGCTCGATCCAGTACCGCGGGCACCTCAAGATGCTGGCGGCGGTGCAGCCGTTCATCTCCGGCGCGATCAGCAAGACGATCAACATGCCCGAGGAGTCGGCCCCCGAGGAGATCCTCAACGCCTACGTCGAGGGCTGGCAGCTGGGCCTCAAGGCGGTGGCGATCTACCGCGACGGCTGCAAGCGCAGCCAGCCGCTCTCGACCAAGCGCGAGACGACGACCGCCGCGCTGGCGGCGGCGCCGGCGCCCACGGGCGAGTGGCGGGCGGTGCGGCGCAAGCTCCCCGACGAGCGGCGCGCCATCACCCACAAGTTCTCGATCAACGAGCACGAGGGCTACATCACCGTCGGCCTCTACGACGACGGGCAGCCGGGCGAGATCTTCCTGGTGATGGCCAAGGAGGGGTCGACCATCTCCGGCCTGATGGACGCCTTCGCCACCTCGATCTCGATCGCGCTCCAGTACGGGGTGCCGCTGCAGACCCTGATCGACAAGTTCAGCCACACCCGCTTCGAGCCCTCCGGCTTCACCAAGCACCCGGAGATCCCGATCGCCAAGTCGATCACCGACTACCTCTTCCGCTGGCTGGCCTCGAAGTTCCTCTCCCGCGCGGCGAAGGAAGCGGCCGGGGTGATCCTGCGCGACGAGATCGCCGAGGGGCAGGCGCTCCTGGGCGGGCGGAACGACACGCTGTCGCTGCCGGCGGCCGGGGCGGTCAAGGTGGAGCCCATCCGGGTGCCTTCGACCTTCCTCTACCAGCAGGACGCCCCGAGCTGCCACGAGTGCGGCGCGATCATGGTGCGCAACGGCAGCTGCTACAAGTGCTTGAACTGCGGCTCGACGAGCGGCTGTAGCTAGGTCAGCGCCGGGCGGCCGGCGACCGCAGGAACAGCACCCGGCCGCCGGGGCCGTCGCTGGCCACCAGGTCGGCCCGGCCGTCGCCGTCGACGTCCCCCAGGGCGATGCCGCCGGGTCCGCCCCCGACCGGCACGGCGGGCCAGGGGGCCGGTGCGAGGCCGCTCGGGCCGCCGCGGAAGAAGCGCACCTGGTGATCGCCGAGGCAGGCGAGCGCGGCATCCAGCGTCCCATCGCCGTCGAGGTCCGCCAGCTCCACCCGTGTCGGTCCCCAACAGGCCGGCAGGCGCACGGCAGCGCCGAAGCGGCCGGTCTCCCGTCCCGGCAACACGTGCAAGCCGTCGTCGGAGCGATCGTCGAGCCCGCCGCCGTAGTTGGCGACCACCAGGTCGGGGCGCCGGTCGCCCGTGACGTCCCCGCAAGCGACCCAGAAGGGCGAGGGACCGGCGGCGTAGGGCGAGCCGGGTGCCGGCGCGAAGCGGCCCGCCCCGCCGGCCAGCAGGACGCTCACGCTCCCCTCCCGCAGGTTGGGGGCCAGGAGGTCGGCGCGGCCGTCGCCGTCGAGGTCGGTGGCCAGCGCGTTCGAATAGGGGTGATCGCCCACCGGCAGCCGGATCGCCGGGCCGGGGAAGCGCCCGCGGCCGTCGTTCGCCAGCAGCAGGAGGCGGTCCTCCTCCCAGCTGTCCGTCGCCAGGTCGAGGTCGCCGTCGCCGTCGAGGTCGGCCGCCGCGACGGTGTGCGGGTGCGGCCGGCTGGGGACCTGGACGGGCGAGCCGGGGGCGGGAGCGAAGGCGCCGCCGCCGCGCCCCAGGAGCACGGAGAGGTACGTCGTGTCGTGGTTGGCGATCGCCAGGTCGGGGCGTCCGTCGCGGTCGAGGTCGCCGACCGCGAGCTGGGTCGGGCTCGCGCCCGCGGGGAAGGGGGACCCTGGCGCGGGGCGGAACCCGCCGCGGCCGTCGCCGAGGAGCACCGCGACGTCGCCCCCCGTCTCGTTGGCGACTATGAGGTCGAGGTCGCCGTCGCCGTCGAGATCGGCGAGCGCGACGCCGGAGGGCCCGCGCCCCACCGCCAGCCAGCCGGGCGCCGCCGTATCCGCCGCCGCGGCGGCGGGCGGCGCGGTCTGCGCCGGCAGCGCGCGGCACTCGCCGCAGCCGGGAAGTGGCGCGAGAAGGAGCAGCAAGCCCGCCGCCGTCGCCGTGTGCATCGCGCGCCTCCCTGCCGTCGCCCGCCGCGACCGCGACTCTATAATCGCGCCATGGCCGCCGAGACGAAGCCCGGCGCGGCGCCGGCCGCCGCGGCCCTGGAGCAGCCGGCAGCCACCGACCCCGCCGACCTCTCGACCACCTCCGGCATCCCGATCCAACCCGCCTACCGCCCGGCCGACGTCGCCGGCATCGACTACGACACGGAGATCGCCGACCCCGGCCGCTTCCCCTACACCCGCGGCATCCACCTGGAGATGTACCGCCGGCGCCCCTGGACCATGCGCCAGTACGCCGGCTACGCCGACGCCGCCGAGTCAAACCGCCGCTACCGCTACCTCCTGGCCCAGGGCACCACCGGCCTCTCCGTCGCCTTCGACCTGCCTACCCAGATCGGCTACGACTCCGACCACCCGCTGGCGAAGGGCGAGGTCGGCCGCGTCGGCGTGGCGATCGACTCGCTCGACGACATGCGCCGCCTCTTCGACGGCATCCCCCTCGACCGCGTCACGACCTCGATGACCATCAACGCCACCGCCTCGATCCTGCTGGCCCTCTACCTCGTCGTCGCCGAGGAGCAGGGCGTGCCCTTGGAGAAGGTCGGCGGCACGGTCCAGAACGACATCTTCAAGGAGTTCGTCGCCCGCGGCACCTACATCTACCCGCCGGGGCCGTCGCTCAAGCTGGTCACCGACCTGATCGCCTTCTGCGCCGAGCGAGTGCCGCGTTGGAACCCGATCTCGGTCTCCGGTTACCACATGCGCGAGGCGGGCTCGACCGCCGTCCAGGAGGTCGCCTTCACCCTGGCGCACGGCCTCGCCTACGTCGAGGCGGCGCTCGGGCGCGGCCTTGACATCGACGCCTTCGCCCCGCGCGTCTCCTTCTTCTTCAACGCCCACAACAACTTCCTCGAGGAGGTGGCGAAGTTCCGCGCCGCCCGGCGGCTGTGGGCCGAGCTGGTGCGCGAGCGCTTCGCCCCCAAAGACCCGCGCTCCTGCTGGCTCCGCTTCCACACCCAGACGGCCGGCTCGACCCTCACCGCCCAGCAGCCGCAGAACAACGTCGTGCGCGTGGCGATCCAGGCGCTCGCCGCGGTCTGCGGCGGCACCCAGTCGCTCCACACCAACGCCCTCGACGAGGCGCTCGGGCTGCCCACCGAGGGGGCGGCGCGTCTCGCCCTGCGCACGCAGCAGGTGATCGCCCACGAGAGCGGCGTCGCGCAGACCGCCGACCCGCTCGGCGGCAGCTGGGTGATCGAGGCGTGGACTGACGAGATTGTCGCCCGCGCCCGCGACTACATCCGCCGCATCGACGAGATGGGCGGCGCCCTCGCCGCCCTCGAGCGCGGCTTCCCGCAGCGCGAGATCGCCGACGCGGCCTACGCCCACCAGCTCGCGGTCGAGGAGGGGCGCGCCAAGGTTGTCGGCGTCAACGACTTCACCGAGGACGACGGGGCGCCGGCGGAGATGCTGGTGGTCGACCCGGCGATGGAACGCGAGCAGGTGGCGCGCCTGGTGGCGCTGCGTGCCCGGCGCGACGGGGCGCGCGCCTCGGCGGCCGTCGCGGCCCTCGAGCGCGCGGCGGGCGAGGACGCCAACCTCCTGCCGTCGATCCTCGACTGCGTGCGCGCCGAGGTGACGCTAGGGGAGATCGCCGACGGCCTGCGGCGGGTGTTCGGCGAGCACCGCGAGACGGGCGGCGACTGACGGCGATGATGCGGGTGCCGCCCGAGGAGTTCGAAGAGCTGGTGGCGAAGGCCATCGACGGCCTGCCGGAGGAGTTCGCCGAGCTGCTCGAGAACGTCGCCGTGGTCGTCGAGGAGGAGGTGGACCCGGAGGACCTGGAGGCGATGGGGCTCGACCCCGACGAGGAGGAGCTCTTCGGTCTCTACCAAGGGGTGTCGCTCGCCGAGCGCGACACCGCGTACTCCGCCCTCCCCGACCGCATCGCCATCTACCGCGGCCCGATCCTGCGCGCCTGCACCTCCCGCCGCGAGGTGATCCGCGAGGTGCGCGACACCGTCATCCACGAGCTGGGGCACCACTTCGGGCTCGACGAAGACGAGATGCCGTACTAGGCGGCCCGGGTGGAGGTCCACGAGTTCCTGCAGGAGGCGGTCGCCATCCTCGGGGCGGCCGTCGCCGTCCTGCTGGCGAGCCACCGCCTACGCATCCCGCCGGTCGTCGGCTTCCTCCTGACCGGCGTCCTCATCGGCCCCTCGGGGCTGGCGCTGGTCTCCGACCTGCGCCGCGTCGAGCTCTTCGCCGAGATCGGCGTCATCTTCCTCCTCTTCGCCGTCGGCCTCGAGTTCTCGCTCGAGCGCCTGCGCCAGATCCGCCGCGCCTTCTTCCTCGGCGGCTCGCTGCAGTCGTTCCTGACGATCGGCGCCGTCACCCTGATCGCCGTCCTCGCCGGCACCGCCCCGCCGCGCGCCCTCTTCCTGGGTTTCCTCGCGGCGCTCAGCAGCACGGCGATCGTCTTGAAGCTCTACGCCGAGCGGCGGGAGCTCGACGCGCCGCAGGGCAAGCTCGTCCTCGGCATCCTCCTCTTCCAGGACTTCCTGCTGGTGCCGATGATCGTGCTGACGCCGATCCTGGCCGGCTCGGTGCGGGCCTCGCCGGCGGCCATCGTTCTCCGCTTCAGCCTCGCGCTCCTCGCCGTCGGCGCCGTCTTCCTCGTCGCGCGCTACCTGATGCCGCGCCTTCTCGAGGTCATGGTGCGCACCGGCATCCGCGAGGTCCTGGTGCTCGGCGCCCTCTTCGCCTGCCTGGGCTTCGCTCTCCTGACCGAGCGGCTGGAGTTCTCGCTCGCCCTGGGCGCCTTCATCGCCGGCATCATCATCTCGGAGTCGCACTACAGCCCGCAGATCGAGGCCGAGATCGTCCCCTTCCGCGATGTCTTCAACAGCCTCTTCTTCATCTCGATCGGCATGCTGCTCGACCTGGGCTACGCGCTGGCACACCCCTGGGAGGTGCTGGGGATCGCGGCGGCGGTCCTGGCGCTCAAGGGCGTGGCGACCGGGGCGGCGGTCGCGCTCCTCGGCTACGCCTGGCGGATCGTCGTCCTCGTCGCCGCCGGCCTGGCGCAGGTGGGGGAGTTCTCGTTCGTGCTGCTGCGCGTCGGGCAGGAGCACGGCCTGGTCGACCCCGGCGTCTACCAGACCTTCATCGCCGCCTCGCTCTTGACCATGGTGGCGACGCCGGTCCTGATCGCCCTGGCGCCGCGCTGGGCGGCGTGGGGCCGCGAGCGCGGGACGGCTGCGGCGGGCGAGGGCCTGGCGCCCGACGGTCCGAGCGGGCACGTCGTGGTCGTCGGCTACGGCCTCTCCGGCCGCAACCTGGCGCGCGTGCTGCGCGCGGCGGGGATCCCGTTCGTGGTGCTCGAGCTCGCCGCCGAGGGGTTGCGGCGGGCGCGGGCGGCGGGCGACCCGGTGCTCTTCGGCGACGCCACCCGGCGCGACATCCTGGAGCGCGCCGGCGTCGAGCGGGCGAGCGTCGTGGTCTTCGCGATCTCCGACCTCCTCGGCGTGCTGCGCGCCGTGACCCTCGCCCGCCAGCTCTCCCCGGCGGTCCACATCATCGTGCGCACCCGGATGGTGGCCGAGATCGACGCCCTCCACCGCGCCGGCGCCGACGAGGTGATCGCCGAGGAGTTCGAGACCTCGATCGAGATCTTCACCCGCGTCCTGGCGCGCTACCACGTGCCGGCCAACGTCATCCGCGCCGAGACCCGGGCCCTGCGCGGCGAGCGCTACGCCATGCTGCGCTCCCCGAGCGCCACGGGCGACGTCTCGCAGGCGGTCCTGGAGCTGCTGGCCGCGGGGACGACCGACCTCTTCCGGGTGACGGCGGCGAGCGCGGCGGCGGGGAAGTCGCTCCTCGACCTCGACCTGCGGCGGCGCAGCGGCGCGACGGTCATCGCCGTGGTGCGCGGCGAGCGGTCGCAGCCGAACCCGCTCGCCGAGGTGGTGCTGGAGCCGGGGGACGTCCTGGTGCTGGTGGGGAGCCACGCCGAGGTGGAGAACGCCTTCGGCGTGCTGGAGCGCGGGGCGGAGGAGGCGGCGCCTACTTCCTGAGCTTCTCGATCTTCTTGTCGCGCTCGGCCTCGATCCGCCGCCGCTCGCGCACGTACTCCTCTTCCGCCTCCTGCCGCTTGTCCGGCTCCCAGACCGTCTTCAAGCGGTTCTGGTGCAGGATCTCCAGCTCGGCGAGCTTGGCCTCGGCCTGCCGCCGCGCCTCCCCCATCCGCGCCCGCACGTCCTCCGACAGCGCCTCCTCGCGCGGCCGCTCGATCCCCTGGCTCTCCATCCGCTCGAGCGCCAGCTCGTAGGCCGACTTCATCCCCGAGGCTTTGTCCTTCTCCGCCATGCTGAGAGCATACAGGGAGCCGGCGCGGGGTAAACGGACCGGCGCCGGGAGCAAGTGGACTCTCGGCCGGGGCAAACGTACTTTCGCCCGGTACAGATGTCCCAGCGCCCGGGGCAAGTGTACGAACGAAAAGTACGTTCTCCCCGACGCTCGGTACAAGCGTCCCGACGGCCGGTACAAACGTACTTTTGAAAAGTACAAGCGTCCCCACGCCCGGGGCAAGCGTACTTTTTGAAAGTACGGCGTACTTTTGCAAAGTACATACGTCCCGGCGGCCGGTACAAGCGTACTGTCGCCTGGGAAGAACGTACTTTCGAGAAGTACGCTTGCCCCGAGCCGATTCCCGCTTGCCCCGGGCGTCTTCCCGCTTGTCCGGGCGGTTCTCCCCACCTTCGCGGGAGGCCGGATGTTCGCGCGATAGTCTCCTGCAGTGGACGAGATCGGCAAAGCGCTTTCCGCCTACGCCCGGGAGGTCGCCGGCGTCGCCGGGTCTTCGGGTTCCACCGAAGCGACGTTCTATCCGGCGATCCAGCGCCTCCTGACCGCCGTTCTAGACGCCAGACGCCTCCCGTTCGATGTCCGCACCAACACCAGCCAGCGGCGCAGCGCGGGGGGCACTGACCTCCCCGACCTCGCTCTTTACGACGGCGGTGACTACGTCTCCGTCTACGGCGAGGTCAAGACCCCGGGCGTCGAGGTTGACGACCTCGCCCGATCGGCGGAGCAGGACGACCAGATCGGCCGGTATCTCGGCCGGACCGGCGTCGTCCTGCTTACCAACGTCCGTGCCTTCGGCCTCCTCGCCGTCGATCCGACCTACCGGGAGGAAGGCCCGGTCCCGCCGGATCGACGCCGCCTTCTCGCGGCCGTCGAGCTTTGGCCGTCCGCGACCGCCATGGTCCGGGGCCGCGCTCCCGACCTCGGGGCCGCCCTGGCGCTGGCCGAGCTGGTCGAGACCGCCGTCACCGAGTTCGCGCCCATCGCCGAGCCCGAGTCCCTCGCCCGCATCCTTGCCCGCCAGGCCAAGCGTGCCAAAGCGGACCTCCCGGAGCAGTTCTCGGTCGCCGTCCAGCCCCTTCTCGACGACTTCGCCAAGGCTCTGGGCCTCACCTTCAAGGGGCCCGAAGGCGAGGAGTTCCTCCGCTCGTCGCTCATCCAGACCGCCTTCTACGGCCTCTTCGCGAGCTGGACCCTGTGGCGCCACTCGCGCGAAAAGCGGGAGTTCGAATGGCGGGACCTCGGCGAGTACTTGAAGATTCCCTTCCTCGGCGCCCTGTTCCACGAGTTCCGAAACCCCGTGCGGTTGAGGGAGTTGGGCCTGGCGCCGCATCTGGACCGAGCGACCGCCACACTGCGCCGGGTCGATCACGAGCGATTCTTTGCCCGCTTCGTCCTGCCCCACGTGGTGACGGGCAACGGCGCCGTCGAGTCGCCGGCGGCCCATGCCATCCTCTATTTCTACGAGCCCTTCCTCGAGGCTTTCGATCCGGAGCTCCGGAAGGAGCTCGGCGTCTGGTACACGCCCCAGGAGATCGTCCGCTATCAGGTACGGAAGGTCGATCGCCTGCTCCGTGACGAGCTCGACTGCCCCCGCGGGTTTGCCGACGACCGGGTGGTCGTCCTCGACCCCTGTTGCGGCACCGGCGCCTATTTGATCGAGGTGCTCCGCTGCGTTGCGGAGCAGCTCCAGGAGGAAGGTGCCGGCGCGGCCCTCGCGAACAAGCTCCTCAACGCCTTCTGCCGTCGCATCATCGGCTTCGAGATCCTCACCGCACCGTTCGTCATCGCCCATCTCCAGCTCTACCTGATCCTCTCCGAGCTCGGGGTCGAGCCCGACGAGAGCCACCGGCCCGCCATCTTCCTCACCAACGCTCTCACCGGCTGGGACGGACCCGAGCAGCTCAAGCTCCAGTTCCCCGAGCTGCAACAGGAGCACGACGCCGCCCAGGAGGTGAAGCGCGAGGCGAAGATCATCGTCATCCTCGGCAACCCGCCGTACAACCGCTTCGTCGGTGCTCCGGTGAAAGAGGAGCAGGAGCTCGCCGACCACTACAAGGGCGTCCGACGCGGGCCGCTCGACAAGAAGACCGGCGGCCACAGCTCGGCCACAGTGAGCTCTACGCTCGCTTCGGCATCCGCAAGCACCTCCTCGACGACCTGTACATCCGCTTTTTCCGCCTCGCCGAGATCCGGATCGGAGTGGAGGCGCAATATGGGGTTGTGAGCTGGATCTCCAACAGCTCGTACCTAGCGGGACGCTCCCATCCCCTGATGCGAGAGTCCCTACTCGGTAACTTTCACACGATCTGGATCGACAATCTTCACGGCAACCGTCTGGCGAGCGAGAGGACCCCGTGGGGTGACTCGTGCGAGACCATATTCAACATCCCCGGTGGTGGCCCGGGCATCAAGGTCGGAACGTGCATCTCCACGCTCCTCAAGAGGAAGGAGGCGAAGACTAAGCCTGAAGCGACCCTGGTCTTCGCGCGCGACTTCTGGGGCCGAGCTCACTTGAAGCGGCAAGCCTTGCTTGCCTCCCTGAAGTTCGATGAGCTGCCGGAGGAGGAGCGACGGAAGCTGGCGGAGCTCCCACAGGGGCCTCGTGAGTACCACCCAGTAATGCCGACCGAGAAGAACCGGTGGAAGCTGGTTCCGACCTCGGCTACAGGAGGTTTTGAGGAATGGCCGGGGTTGGATGAGCTCTTCGTCACGCAATTCCACGGCGTGAACACAAATCGAGGCCTCGATGGTGGCGTCATCGAGATGGACAAAGAGGATCTCGTTGCCCGGATGAAGGAGTACTTCTCGTCTGTGTCCCACGAGGAGTTTGCCGCTAGACATCCCGGGCTCGCCACCGGACGGAGCCGCTACGAGTTTCGAAAAGTTCGGGACCGGCTAAGGCGAGAGAGCGCCTTCGATCCGCAGAAGATCCAGCCCTACGTCCAGTTCCCACTGGACAAACGCTGGATCTACTACGAGCTCGAAGCAAAGCTGCTCAGCGAGCCCGGGCCCGAGTTTGCCCGCAATCTCCGCGATAACCGATTCCTCGTCGCAGTCCCTCAGCCACGGAGACCTTCAGAGCAGCGGCCCATGCTGCTCTCGTCGCTATTTGCCCTGCACGTGCATGACCGGGGAGCCAAGGCGTTCGCGGTGCATACAACCCCGGAAGACGGCCCCAAGAATCTCTTCTCTGAAGAATCTCGTACGGCGCGCGAGCCGGCAGCGAACCTTGAGTCTGCCGTCTGGGAGAAGCTCAAGAAGACCTGGCATCTCGGCGGCGACCTCCGAGGCGACGAGGCCAAGAAGCTCGTCCTCGACCTCTTCCATCTCACGCTCGCCATCGCCCACGCGCCCCAGTATCAGCTCGATCATCAAGACGCCCTCGCCCACGATTGGATCCATCTTCCGATCCCGAAACCCCGGAAGGCCCTGAAGGAGATCGCCCGCCTCGGTGAGACCGTGGCAACCCTCCTCGATCCCATGGCCGACCCAGCTCGCGCGCTTCAGGACCTCCTCGGCGCCGACCGCCGCACACTCGCCGTCCCGAGCAGCCGCGAGCAAAGCATGCTCCGGGACCAGGACCTGATCATCACCATCTCCTCCTACGGTGCCGCACGCGGAGGCTGGCGGGAACGCGTGCCGCGGGAGAAGGAGGCCTCGCATCCCGCCTGGGGTGAGACGACCGGCGACCTCTACTTGAACGACACGGTCTACCTCGCCAACGTTCCCGAGCGAGTCTGGCGCTACGAGCTTGGCGGCTACCCTGTTCTCAAGAAGTGGCTCGGCTACCGCGACCAGAAGCGACGTCCCGGCCGCCCCCTCACCGCCGACGAGCTCGACCACCTCCGCAGCATGGTCCACCGCATCGCCGCCCTCCTTCTCCTCCATGACCGGCTGGACAAGGCCTATGAGCAGGCCATCGAGGACCCGTTCACGACCGAGGAGCTGGGGCTCTAGGTAGGGCGAAAGCTCCTGGCGGGCGCACTCTCAGGTAAGCCCGATCACGAAGGCGAGGAGGCGATCGAGTGTCACCAGGTCCCGCTCGGGCAAGCGGCCGATGACGCGACCGATCTTCTCCCGTCGGACGGTCACTAGCTTGTCGACCATGACTTGCGTGGGCTTGCTCAGTCCGGTCTCCGGCAATGGCTCCACGGTGAGGCGCAGAAGCGGAGCGTCGCGGAGCGTGCCGGTCATGAGCGCCAGGAGGATGCTTTCGCTTCCCCCTTCGTTCAGCGTGTCGGCTTGGATCACGACAGCCGGTCGCGGCTTGCCGTAGTCGCCGGGCGTCGCCACCGTGACGATGTCGCCGCGGCGGAGGCTCAATCCTTCCAGTCCTGCAGGGCCTCGATGAAATCGAGCGCTTCACGCTCCTCGGGCTTCCCTTGGAGCAAGGCGATCTGGCGGCGCAGCTTCCTGGCGAAGGAAGGGGCGTTGGTATCGGGGACCCACATCTGCACCTGGCGCAACCCCGCGGCGCGCATGCGCTCTCGATAGCTCCGGGCGCGCGCGCGATCGGGCAGCGGTGAGGCAGGGGCAGGCTTCCGTGACATGTCACGATCTTAGCTCGTTGACGAGGCCACAGCAAGAAATCGCGGTTTGCTCTCCTACCCTTGAGCCGGGTATAACTTGGCCGCTCCGCGACTGCGCGAGAGCCGTTTTTTTCTAGGGGAGCCCGATGATCGAAGCGGTTGACCTGTCCCGGAAGTACGGCGACTTCACGGCGGTGGACGGGGTGTCGTTCGCCGTCCACGAGGGGGAGATCGTCGGCATGCTGGGGCCGAACGGGGCGGGGAAGACGACGACGCTGCGGATGATCACCGGCTTCCTGCCGCCGAGCAGCGGGCGGGTGACGGTGGCCGGGGTGGACCTCGTCGAGAAGCCGCGCGCGGCGCGGCGGGAGCTGGGCTACCTGCCGGAGAGCGTCGCGCTCTACCCGGAGATGCGGGTGGACGAGTACCTCGCCTACCGCGCCCGTCTCGAAGGCATGCGCGGGCCGGCGGCGCGCGAGGCGATCGACGAGGCGGTCGGGCGCTGCCTGATCGAGGAGGTCCGCCACCAGATCATCGGCACCCTCTCCAAGGGCTACCGGCAGCGGGTGGCGCTGGCGACGGCGATCCTCCACCGTCCCGGCGTCCTGGTCCTCGACGAGCCGACCGTCGGCCTCGACCCCAAGCAGATCATCGCCATCCGCGAGCTGATCCGCGAGCTGCGGCGGGAGCGCACGGTGCTGCTTTCGACCCACATCCTCCCCGAGGTGGAGCTCCTCTGCGACCGGGTGCTGATCATCGACCGCGGCCGCATCGTCGCCCACGGCACGCCGCAGGAGCTGCGCGAGCGGTCGCTCGGCAAGGCGGCGGTGCGCGTCGGGTTCGAGGGGCGGCCGGAAGGCGCCGAGGAGGCGCTCGCGGCGCTGCCCGGCGTCGGCGCGGTGCGGCGCCTGGACGTCGCCGAGCCCCGCTACCTCCTGGAGCGCGAGAACGGCCTCGACCCGCGGCCGGAGGTCTTCCGCCTGGCGGTGGCGCGCGGCTGGGTGCTGGTGGAGCTGGTCGAGGAGCGCGCGACGCTCGAGGACATCTTCGTCCGCCTGACGACGCGCGACTTCGTGGGCGAGGCGGCCCCGGCCGCCGAGCCGGAGGAGACGGCGCCCCCGGCGGATCACGAGGACGACGAGGACGACGAGGAGGTGCCGTCGTGAGGGCGGTCCTGGCGACCTACCTGCGCGAGCTGCGGGCCTACTTCTTCTCGCCGCTCGCCTGGGTGGTCCTCTTCTTCTTCCTGCTCATCAACGGCTTCATCTTCGCGATGATCGTCTCGTTCCTCAACGACCCGCGCGCCCCGGGCGGCCCGCCGCTCGAGCTCTTCTTCGGCGGCACCCTCTTCTTCTGGCTGACGCTCCTCTTCCTGGGGCCGGTGCTGACCATGCGCCTCCTCTCCGAGGAGCTGCGCAGCGGCTCGATCGAGGTGCTGATGACGGCGCCGGTCACCGAAGGCGAGGTGGTCGCCGGCAAGTACCTGGCGGCCCTCACCTTCTACCTCTTCCTCTGGCTCCCGACGCTCGCCTACGCCGGGATCATCGCCTACCACAGCGAGGTGGACTGGGGGCCGGTCGCCGCCGGCTACCTGGGGATCCTGGGAATCGGCGCGCTCTTCCTGGCGGTCGGGCTCTTCGCCTCAGCGATGACCAGGAGCCAGCTCGTGGCGGCGATCGTCACCTTCGCGCTCCTCATCCTGCTCTTCAGCTTCGGCCTGCTCGAGAACCTGCTGAGCGGCGAGACCGCCAAGACGGTCTTCGGCTACTTGAACCTCTGGAGCCACATGGACGAGTTCGCGCGCGGCGTCGTCGACAGCCGGCGGCTGATCTACTACCTCTCGGCCACCCTCTTCTTCCTCTTCCTGACCAGCCGCGCCCTCGAAGCGCGGAAGTGGAGGTAGGCATGGCCCGGCTGGAAGAGTCGACCCGCCGCGGCCTGCTGCGCACCGGCACCCTGGGCGCGGGCGTGCTCCTCATCGCCGCGCTCCTCGTCATCGTCAACTACTTCGGCGGCAAGTACTACAAGCGCTTCGACTGGACCGAGACGCGGCTCTACTCGCTGTCCGAGAAGAGCAAGAACGTCCTCGCCGACCTCGACAAGGACGTCGAGGTGCTGGTCTTCCTCTTGCCGCAGGACGAGCTGTACGAGCCGACGCGCGAGCTCCTCCGCCGCTACGAGGCCGCCTCGCCGCGCGTCCGGGTGCGGATCCTCGATTCGGAGAAGAACCCGGTCGAAGCGGAGGCGCTCGTCCGGAAATACGAGATCACCGCCGCCAGCGTGGTGGTCGCGAGCGGCGGCGACAAGCGGGTGATCGCCAGCTCGGAGCTCGCGGAGATGGACTTCTCGGCGATGCAGATGGGAGAGGGCAGCCCGCGGGTCGGCGCCTTCAAGGGGGAGCAGGCGGTGACCAGCGCCATCCTCCAGCTCGCCGAGGGACGGAAGCCGAAGGTCCTGGTCACCACCGGCCACGGCGAAGCACGCCTCGACGACGTCGGCGCCCGCGGCCTCTCGACGGCGCAGCAGCTTCTCGGCCGCGACAACTTCGAGATCGAGGAGTGGTCGCCGCTCGGCAAGCCGCTGGTGCCGGCGGACACCGACCTGCTGGTCGTCGCCGGCCCCACCGGCAGCTTCGTGCCGCCGGAGCTGGACATCCTCGGCCGCTACCTCGCCGGCGGCGGGCGCATGCTGGTGCTCCTCGACCCGACCTTGGGCGGCGCCGGCCTCGTGGACACCGGCCTCGGCCGCTGGCTCGCCGGCTTCGGGGTGAAGGTGGGGGAGGACATCGTCGTCGATCCGGGCAACACGCTTCCCTTCTTCGGCGCCGAGAGCTTCTTCGCCAACCGCTTCGGCGACCAGCCGATCGTCCGCCCGCTGGCGGAGGGGAACCTGCCGGTGCTCTTCGCGCTCGCCCGCTCGGTGGGGGAGGGGGCCGCCGGCGGCTTCACCGTGACGAACCTCTTGGAGACGACCGAGGCCGGCTGGGGGGAGACCAACCTCGGCGCGCTCGAGCAGGTGGCGAAGGACGCGGCCGACGTCGCCGGGCCGGTGCCGGTCGGCGTGGCGGTCGAGTCGGCCGGCGCCGAGGCCGCTCCGGCCACCGCCGAGGGGGGCCCGAAGAAGATGCGCCTCGTCGTCTTCGGCGACTCCGACTTCGCCGCCAACCAGCTCCTCCAGGCCAACGTCGGCAACACGGTGCTGCTGACCAACGCCCTCAACTGGCTGGTCGAGCGCGAGGCGCTTCTCGGGATCCCGCCCAAGAAGACCGAGCAGGTGCACTTGAACCTCACCGGCGCGCAGCTCCGCGGCGTCGTGCTCCTGGCCGTCCTTGGGCTGCCGGTCCTCGCCGCGGCGACCGGGATCTGGATCGCGCTCCGCCGCCGCCGCTAGGCCGCCCGCATGAAGCCGCGCACGCTCCTCGCGCTCCTCCTCGTCGTCGCCGGCCTCGGCGCCTTCATCTGGTTCTACGAGCGCGAGCTGCCGTCGAGCACCGAGCGCGCGGCGCTGGCCAAGAAGGTCTTCCGCGTCGAGGAGGAGGACGTGCGGGCCGTGGAGCTCGAGTGGCAGGGGCGAAGCGTGCGGCTCGAGCGTGTGCCGGAGCCCGAGAAGAAGAAGGCGGCGGAGGAAAAGGAAGAGGATGGCGAAGAGGGCGAGGACGACGGCGAGGCCGACGCTGAAGAGCCCGAGCTGGAGGAGCCCGTCGTCGAGGAGCGCTGGCGGATCGCGCGGCCGCGCTTCGACGGCGAGGTCGTCGAGGCCGACCCGGCGGCGGTGGCGCGCCTCCTCGAAGCCCTCCTCGCGCTCGAGAAGGCGCGCACGCTCGAAGAGGTGAAGCCGGGCGATGTGGGCCTGGCGAAGCCGCGCGGCCGCATCCGGCTGGAGACCGAGGAGGGCACGAAGGAGCTGGCGATCGGCGCCGCGGTGCCGACCGGCGCGAAGGTCGTGGTCGGGCCGCCCGGCGAGGAGGAGGCCTACGTCGTCGACGACACGGTCCTGACCGACCTCCAGCGCCCGCCGGCCGAGTGGCGCGGCCGCGAGATGTTCCCCGGCGAGCGGGCGGACGTCCAGCGCATCGCCCTGCGCGCCAGCCCCGGGGCGCCGCCGGTCGTCCTGGTCAAGGAGGGGGAGGACTTCCGGCTCGCGCAGCCGGCCGCCGACCGCGCCGACCGCGACCTCGCGGACGGCCTGCTCTCCGACCTGACCAATCTGCGCGCCGAGAGCTTCCTGGAGCGCGGGCGGGCCGCCGAGTACGGGCTGGCGCCGCCGCGCGGGGTGGTGGAGGTGACCTTCACCGGCGGCACGCCGCCGGCGCGCATCCAGCTGGGGACGACCGGCCCGGGGGGGCTCACGGCGACGCGCATCGGCCGCCAGGTCTTCGCCGCCCGCAACGACCTCGACGATGCGGTGGCGCGCGAGCCGCGCGCCTGGCGCTCGCACGTCTGGAGCGGGCTCGAGGTCTTCGAGGTGGACCGCGCCCGCTTCACCGACCCCGCCGGCACGGTCGAGGTGGTGCGCGCCGACACCGACTGGAAGCGCGGCAAGGACCTGATCTCCTTCACCGCCGTCTCCGACCTCCTCTTCGCCGCCCTCGGCGCCAAGGCCGACCGCCTCCTCACCGTCGAGGAGGCGCGCGCGGCGGGGATCGCGCTCGACCGGGCGGTCCTCACCATCGTCCTCAGCGGCGGCCCGCCGAAGGGCGAGACGCTGACCCTCTACCCGCCGACCGCCGAAGGCCTCGTCCCCGCCCGCGCCTCCGGCCGCGACGTCGTGCTCCTCCTCCCCGCCGACAGCGCCCATCAGGCCCGCGACCGCCTCGCCGACCTACGGAAGGCCGAGCCGCTGCCGCCGGCCGAGACGGCTCCGCCCCCCGCCACGCCCTAGCCCGCGCTCTCGCTCGGGCGGAACAGCGGGAAGGGGTTGATCGGCGTCCCCTCCCACCAGCGCTTTTCGGGGCCCATGCGGAAGATGGCGAAGTGGAGGTGGGGGCTGTCCCGGCCGGCGTTACCCGTCGTGCCGACATAGCCCAGGACCTGGCCGCGGCGCACCGCGCCCCCCTCGACCAGCCCCTGCGCGTAGCGGTCGAGGTGGGCGTAGTAGTAGGTGTAGGTTTCGGTGGGATCGAACTGGTAGAGCGTCAGGCCGCCGCGCTCGCTGGTGAAGATCTTGGCGATCTTGCCGTCGTCGGCCGCCATCACGGGCGTGCCGCGCGGCGCCATGATGTCGAGCGCCTCGTGGATCCGCTCGCCGCGCGCGTCATGGAAGTTGTCGGTGAGCGCCGTGCGTGCCACGCCCGGAACCGGCAGGAGCAGGTCGCGCCGCGCCAAGTCGGCCGCCGGCGGCACCGCGGCCGGCTGCGGCCCGTGCTGGCGGCCGCGCGGCGGCGGCACGGCGGGCGCCGCGGTGGTCGTCGGCGAGACGACCGGCGCCGGAGCCGCCTCGCGCGCCGGTTCCCGCAGCGTCGCCCAGACGATCAGCAGCACCGACCCGGCGCCAAGCACGAACCCCCCCAGCCCGGCCGCCGCCAGGCCGCACCCGCCGCGCGGACGGGGCTCGCTCACGGCGCGAAGAGGACGCGGGTTCCGGGCTTCACCAGCTCGGCCACGCGCAGCGCGTCCCAGTTGGTCAGGCGCACGCAGCCGTGAGACTCGGTGTAGCCGATGCGGGAGGGCTCGGGGGTGCCGTGGATGCCGTAGTGCTCCTTGGTCAGATCGATCCAGACCGACCCCACCGGGTTGTTGGGCCCGGGCGGGATCTCGGCCTTGGCGTGCGCCGGGTCGGCGTCCCAGAAGAGGTCGGGGTTGTAGTGGAAGGTCGGATCGCGCACCACGGTGCGCACCTTCCACTCCCCGAGCGGCAGCGGGTCGTGCTCGCTGCCGGAGGTGGCCGGGGCGAAGAAGAGGACGTCCGCGCCGTCCTCGACGGTGAGGGTCCCCGCCGCCTTCGACACCACGACCTGGACGCTCCCCTTGCTCGGGCGGCCGGAGCCGGCCGCGTGCACGTTGAGCACCCGGAGCTTCGCGCCCGCCGCCAGCTCTACGCCGGCGTTGAGCCGCTGCAGCAGCTTGGGCGTGGTGTGGAACTTCTCGGCCAGGAGCTCCCAGGCCGAGGTGTAGCCGAGGCGCGGCAGCTTCGCCTTCTCCTCCATGTCGGCGGGGATCGACTCGACGAACGGCCCGGCGAGGTCCTCGGCGGTGACGGTGTAGTCGGCGAAGTGCTCCTCCGTCGCCGCGGCGGCGACGAGGTTCGCGCGCGTCTCGGGGGCGAGCGCGCCCGAGACCGGCAGCCCGTGCGCCTCCTGGAAGGCGGCGAGCGCCTTGGCGCTGTTCTTCCCCCAGCCGCCGTCCACCACCCCGGGCGAGAACCCGGCGCGGTCGAGGAAGACCTGCGCCGCGAGCGGGTCGGCGGGCTCCTCGGCGGCGAGCGCGGGGAGGGGGGCGAGGAGGAGGGCGAGGGCGTAGGCGGAGCGGCGCATGGCTGTCTACCGGTGCAAGCGGCGGGCCACTCGCCGCGCGCGGACGTGCCACAATGGGGCCGTGCGCGAGCGCAAGCTGAGCCGCTACTTCTTCGTCGCCGCCCTCCTGCTGACGGTCGTCCTGTTCTTCTTCATGGTGCGGCTCTTCGCGCTGCCGGTGCTGCTGGCGGCGGTCTTCGCCAGCCTTTTCTACCCCTTCTACTCGCGTCTCGTGCAGCTCCTGCGCGGGCGCCGCAGCTTCGCCTCGCTGCTCTGCTGCTTCCTGCTGCTGGGGCTGCTGATCGTCCCGGTCTATTTGGTCGTGGACCTGGTCACGCGCGAGGCGGTCGACTTCTACCACTCGATCGAGGAGGAGGTGCGCGAGGCGCTCGAGGCGGGGCCGGACAGCATCCCCAACCGCATCCTCCGCCAGCCCTGGGCGCGCCGCTTCGGGCTCCACGAGGTGGACTGGACGGCGACCGCGCGCGAGGCGGCGCAGAACGCCGGCGGCTTCCTGGCGGTGGTGATCCGCGGCACCTACCGCAGCACCTTCCACATCCTGCTCGTGCTCCTCACCACGATGTTCACGATGTTCTACTTCTTCCGCGACGGGCCGCGGCTGGTCGAACGGATGAAGTACCTGATCCCGCTCTCGGAGCCCTACGAGAACGCGATCATCGCCCGCTTCCGGTCGGTGGTGCGGGCGACGATCCGCGGGACGCTGGTGATCGCGCTGATCCAGGGGGTCGCCACCGGCATCACCCTGTGGGCCTTCGGCGTCGGCTCGGCGATCCTCTGGGCGGTGGTGGCGATGGTCTTCGCGATCATCCCGATGGCCGGCGCCTGGGTGGTGCTGGTGCCGGCGGGGCTGATCCAGATCCTGAGCGGCAACGTCGGCCGCGGCATCGGCATCCTGATCGTCTCGGTCGCGGTGGTGAGCCAGCTCGACAACCTGGTGCGGCCGCGGCTGGTGGGGCGGGAGTCGGGGATGCACGACCTGATGGTCTTCTTCTCGACCTTGGGCGGCATCGCCACCTTCGGCCCCATGGGCTTCATCGTCGGCCCGGTCATCGCCGCCCTCTTCCTCGCCGTCCTCGACATCTACTCGACCGAGTTCCGCCAGGAGCTGGAGCTCTACACCGCCGACCCGGCGGTGCAGAAAGCGGTCGAAAAAGGCGGCGTCAGCCAGCGCTCCCCGGTGCCGGCGCAGCAGGAGATCGAGGACGTGACGGGCGTCGAGACCGGCCCTCAGCCGGGGTAGATCACCACTCGCCGGTAGGGCTCCTCGCCCTTGCTCTCGGAGTTGAGGCCGCGGCGGTTGGCGGCTTCGTGCTGGAGGCGGCGGAAGTGGTTGGCGCGCGGGGGGAGCTCGATCGGGCGGCCCTCCTCCAGGACCTCGTCGACCGCCTCTTCCACCTCGCGCAGCGCCGCCTCCTCGTCGGCCAGGACGTCGCCGACGTCGAAGGCGTTGCGGACGAAGTTCTCGAGCTGGGTGACGGTGTTGCTGCGGGCGATGTGGAGAGGCACGCCGCTCGCGATCAGCTCGCGCAGCTTGCGCGGCTGCCGCCGCTCCTGCGACTTGAGCGTCAGCACCATGTCCGCCTCGTCGAGGTCGTGGGTGACGAGCGCCGGGACGCGGTACTTCTTGAGCGCCCGCTCGAGCTTGCTGCGCGAGACGGCGTAGGTGTAGATGCGCGGCGTCTTGCCGGGGGGGCGCGGCGGCGGCGCCGGCAGCAGCTCCGGGCGGGCGATCGGCGCCTCCCGTTCGACGCGCGGGGCGGGCTCGGCGCGCTCCCGCCGCCCGCGGCCGTTGCCCGCCGCCGATGACCGCATCCGCTCCCGGGCCCGCTCCCCCGCGCGCGCGCCGAAGCCCGCCGCCGCCGGCCGCTGGATCTCCACCGCGCCGTCCGCCAGGCGGACCCGGATCTCCGGCCGCGGCGGGATCTCGCGCAGGAAGCGGTCCACGACTTCCGCCACGTCGTGGTGCACCGCCAGCCGGTCCTTGTCCTGGATCTCGATCAGCCGCTCGAAGGTCGGCGGCGCCCGCCGCTCGAGCACCGTCTTCTGCGTGCCGCGGCGCCGCGCCTCCTCGTCCGACAGCGTCACCGCCTGCACGCCGCCCACGAGGTCGGAGAGGGTGGGGTTCTGGAGCAGGTTCTCGAGCGTGTTGCCGTGGGCGGTGGCGATGAGCTGTACGCCGCGCTCGGCGATGGTGCGCGCGGCGAGCGCCTCGGCGGTGGTGCCGATCTCGTCGATGACGATGACCTCCGGCATGTGGTTCTCGACCGCCTCGATCATCACCGCGTGCTGGAGCTCGGGGGCGGGCACCTGCATGCGCCGGGCGCGGCCGATGCCGGGGTGCGGGATGTCGCCGTCGCCGGCGATCTCGTTCGAGGTGTCGACGACGACGACGCGCTTGCCCAGCTCGTCGGCCAGGACCCGCGCCGCCTCGCGCAGCAGCGTCGTCTTGCCCACCCCCGGGCGGCCGAGCAGCAGGATCGAGTCGCCGGCCTCGATGACGTCGCGCAGGATGTCCACCGTGCCGTAGACCGCGCGCCCCACCCGGCAGGTCAGGCCGATCGCGTCGCCGACCCGGTTGCGCAGCGCCGAGACGCGGTGGAGGGTGCGCTCGATGCCGGCGCGGTTGTCCTTGCCGAAGCTCCCCACCCGCTCGACGACGTACTCGATGTCCTGCCTCGAGACCGGCGCCGAGCCGACGTCCGCCGCGCGGCCGGGGAAGCGAGCCTCGGGCAGGCGCCCCAGGTCGAGGACGACCTCGATCAGCTCGCCCAGCTCCCCCTGGCGCTCGATGCCGCCGCGGATGGCCGGCGGGATCACCTCGAGGAGGAGCTCCAGATCGTCGGTGGTGGAACGGCTTTCGGACATGGCACCCGCCCGCTGCGCGGCCTCGTGGAGCGCACCAGGCAAATTCGGTGCCGCCCGCGGCTCCTCTAGAATACCCCGGTGCCCCCCCTGGAGAGCGGTTTGAAGCGGGTCGGCGTCTACGGCTGGGGCGTCGTGGCCCCCCGCTCGCCCGACGTCGAGGCCTTCGCCAAGAACCTGGAGTGCTCGGCGAGCTGGCTCGCCCCCTTCCAGGGCTTCGGGCCGGCCAACTTCCTGGTCGGCACGCCCGAGTTCGACTTCTCCGTCTACAAGAGCTGGATCGAGGAGCGCTTCCCCCCCAGCCGCTTCAGCCAGCTCCAGGAGAAGATGGACCCCCTCACCCTCTACGCCATCGGCGCCTTCGTCCAGGCCCTGGGGCAGAACCCGGGGATCGAGGAGGAGCTGACGCGCCTGCGCCAGGAGGCCCACGTCTACATCGGCACCGGCATCGGCAACGTCCACACCCTCCACGCCTCCTCGCTCCGCCTCTACCGCGCGCAGCGCCGCTGGGACCGCTTCTGGGCGGCGCCCGAGCGCAACCCGCCGCTGCGCGACTACCTGGCGGCCCTCGCGGCCGGCGGCGACCCCGATCCGGAGGTGCCGATCGCGCCCGACGCCGTCCCCGACGGCGAGCGCCTGGAGGCCGAGGACGCCTGGTGGCACCACTGGGCGGCGCGCTCGCCCGACCTCGCCGCCTACCTCGAAGAGCTGCAGAAGATCGAGTCGATGACCGTCGAGGGGCAGGTCGAGTCCGGGAAGCTCCGGGTGATGAAGCAGAAGCAGCGCCTCTACGGCCAGCTGCAGCGGAAGTGGGAGGCGCCCGACCCCCCCTGGCGGCAGGTCTCGGCGAACGTCCTGTGGAACATCCACAACACCCCGGCGGCGCAGATCTCGATGCTGGGACGGATCACCGGCCTGGCCTACGCGCCGGTCGGCGCCTGCTCGACCTTCGGCCTGACGCTCAAGTGCGCCATGGACGCCATCCGCCGCGGCGAGGCCAAGGCGGTCGTCATCGGCGCCAGCGAGGGGCCGCCGCACCCGCTCGTCGTGGCCGCCTTCCACAGCGCCCGGGTGATCGCCGCCGACGGCTCGGTCTCGAAGCCCCTGACCGGCCTGCGCGGCACCCACGTCGCCGGCGGGGCGGCGATCTGGATCGTCGGCGAGGTCGAGCACATGGCGGCGCGCGGCTTCAAACCGCTGGGGCTCGAGCCGCTGACCGTCGGCGTCTCCTCGGACGCCGACCACATCATCACCCCGTCACGCGAGGGGCCGCTCGCCGCCATCGAGCAGGCCCTCGCCGGCGCCGAGGTCGCCCCCGAGGAGGTCGTCTCCTGGGACCTCCACGCCACCGCCACTCCCGGCGACTACCTGGAGGTCGACAACCTGCGCTCGGCACTCTCCGACCGCGTCCTGGTCACCGCCCGCAAGGGCACCTTCGGCCACGGCATGGGCGCCTGCGGTGGCTGGGAGCTGACCGCCCAGTACCTGGGTTACGAGCGCGGCAAGATCTTCCCCACGCCCCTCTCCCGCGACGAGCTCAACCGCGAGATCGCCGGCGTCCACGACCGCTTCGTCTTCGACCAGGCCTGCCCCGCCCCCCAGGGCCCGGTCGGCAAGCTCTCCATGGGCGTCGGCGGCATCAACGCCTGCGTCATCTCCCGGCCCTGGGACTTGTAGGGCCCCCCGACCGGTACGCGCCTTGCACCGCCAGTGCCCTGGCGCCTAATCGCCAATCGAGAGACCCAAGGAGAACACCATGACGAAACAGCAATGGACGCTCTTGAGCGGCCTCGGCCTGGGGGCCGGGCTGATGTTCCTGCTCGATCCGGAGAGGGGCCGCCGCCGGCGGGCGCTGGTGCGCGACAAAGCGGTGCACTACGGCAAGGTAACGCAGCGGAAGCTGCGCGGCACCTCCCAGCACCTGAGCAACAAGACGCACGGTCTCGCGGCCGAGGTCAAGGGCAAGCTCGAGCGGCTCGACGAGCCGGAGGAGCTGGGCTTCGACGCGACGGGCACCCCGCCGCTCACCCAGGGCGGCCTCCGCTAGGTCCGCCGGCGCGGCCGGGCGGTCAGTTCTGGTGCGCCACCGCGACCTGCTTCTCGGTCGGCACGGTGAGCAGGACGCGCTGGACCACCTCCAGGGCGCGCTCGCCGAACTGATCCTTCACCCTGATCCGCGTCGGCTTCGGCAGCAGCGGCATGGCGTAGACGGCGAGGTGATCGACCTTGTTGACGATCGGCTTGGTGCGCTGCCCCGCGCGCTTCTTGACCACCGGGTTGCAGAAGAAACGCACCTTGCCGACCTGCGCCGCCGGCTGCTGGCCGAACTGGTCGCGCAGCTTGACGACCGGCAGCGGCGGCGCCGTGTTGATCCGGATGACCTCGTAGCACTTGTAATGGTCCAGCTTCGCGGGGAAGGCGCTGCCGGCGTGGCTGGTCTTCTGCGCCGGGACGAGCAGGAAGCGCGGCGTCTTGATGTCCACGCTGTGCTGCCCGAACTGGTTACGGAAGCGCACCGTCCGGCGCGGCTCGATCTGCGGCTGGTTGATCGTGTACCAGCTCAGGTGGGCGTTGATGTCCGAGATCCCGATCGCGGTGGCGCCGTGGATCTTGCGGGTCGGGTTGGCGAAGCGGGTCAACGCCTCGGTCTTCGCGTCCTTGGCGGCGGGGGCGAACTGGTCGGTCAGGCTGACCCCGAAGTTGGCCGCTACTCGCTTGACCTCGTAGACCACGAAATGGTCCAAGCTCCAAGCGGAGCCGGCGAGCCCGAAAGCCAGGACGAAGACCGCCAGGATGCTGCCTGCGCGTGCGCGACTCATGAGCGTCCTTTCCGCGGGGGTTGGTCCGGCTCCCCGCATCCCCTCAAAGGGAAGTGCCCGCCGGCCACCCAAGATGTGACAGCCGGGGCGGACTGTAGAATCCACGCCTCGAAACTGCCGGGCGGCCCGCCGCCCCGGCGCCACCCAGAACCGCACGAGAGGCACCGAGCCATGAACCGCATCCGTCGCGCCGCGCTCGCGGCGCTCCTCGCCGCCGCCCTCCTCCCCCTGACCCTCCACGCCGCCGGCGAGGGGCGCGTCCTCGGCACCGTCGAGGACGACGCCGCCCAGCCGCTGGCCGACGTCAAGATCACTGTCACCAGCCCCGAGTTCAAGTACTCGCAGGAGAAGAAGAGCGACAAGAAGGGGAAGTTCAGTCTGCTGATCCTCGACGCCACGCGCAAGTACGTGATCCGCCTCGAGAAGGAGGGCTACCAGCCCTTCGAGGCGCCGCTCGACGTCAAGCTCCAGGAGACCATCCGCGTCGGCTACACCCTGGCGCGGACCGCGCCGCCGGCGGCGGCCCCGGAGGGGCCGGCGGTGGAGGAGGGGACTGGGCAGGCGATCACCGCCTACAACGCCGGCGTCGTCGCCTTCAACGCCGGCGACCACGCCACCGCCATCGCCAAGTTCGAGGAGGCGGCGCAGCTCGACCCGAAGCTGGTGGCGGCGCCGCTCACCCTCTCCGGCCTCTACCTCGACAAGAAGCAGCACGCCGAGGCCGCCGCCGCCGCCGAGAAGGCGCTGGCGCTCGAGCCGGCCAACGCGGTGGCGCTGCGCAACCGCTACGACGCCTATAACGAGGGCGGGCAGGCGGAGAAGGCGGCGGCGGCGCTCAAGGACCTGACCGCGCAGGTCAAGGACCGCGAGACCGCGGTGCGGGTCTTCAACCTCGGGGCGACGGCGGCGCGCAACGGCGACATGGACGCCGCGGCGACGCGCCTCCGCGAGGCGCTCGAGATCGACCCGACGCTCGAGCAGGCCTACTCGTCGCTCGCCGGCATCTACCTGTCGAAGAAGCAGTACAAGGAAGCCGCCGAGCTCGCCGAGCGCCATCTCGCCGCCAACCCCAAGAGCCTCGAGGCGATGACGGTGCGCTCCGAGGCCTACCGCCTCTTGGGCGACAAGGCCAAGGCGGCCGAGGCCAAGACGGCGATGGAGGCCGCCCAGGCCGACATGACCGCCGACGACTTCTACCGCCAGGGCGTGGCCCTCTACAACGCCGGCAACGTCGCTGCCGCCAAGGAAGCCTTCGACCGCGCCTTGGCCAAGGACGCCAACCACCCCAAGTCCCACTACATGCTGGGCCTCTGCTACGCCTCGACCAGCGACAACGCCAAAGCCCGCGAGCACCTCACCAAGTTCCTCGCCCTCGCCCCCAACGACAACGACGCGGCGCAGGCGAAGGAGATGCTGGAGACGCTGAAGTGACCCGCGAGGGTCATCCTGAGCGTAGCGAAGGATTGGGCGGGGGAGCCAATGCCTGTACGCCTCGCTGAGCGCATCGAGATGGACCCCGGCGTCATGCTGGGCAAGCCGGTGATCCGCGGCACGCGGATCCCGGTCGAGCTGATCCTGCGCAAGCTCGGCGAAGGGGCGACCGAGGAGGAGCTGCTCGACGGGTACCCGCGGCTGACAGCGGAAGACATCCGCGCGGCGATGGCGTTCGCCGCGGATGTCCTGGCGCACGAGGAGACGATCCCCCTTTAGCTGGACCCCGCAGGCGCTCCCTTCGCCCTCCGGAAGCTTCCGGTCGGGTCCGGAAGCTTCCCTTCGCCCTCCGGAAGCTTCCCGGTCGGGTCCGGAAGCTTCCCTTCGCCCTCCGGAAGCTTCCCGGCCGGGTCCGGAAGCTTCCCTCCGCCCTCCGGAAGCTTCCCGACCAGCTCCGGAAGCTTCCCTCCGCCCACCGGAAGCTTCCCGAGCAGGTACGGAAGCTTCCCCTCGGCCTCCGGAAGCTTCCCGACCAGCTCCGGAAGCTTCCTCTGGGCCTCGGGAAGCTTCCCGAGCAGCTGCGGAAGC
>DATLOC010000020.1:2500-11134 GCA_035536455.1 Thermoanaerobaculia bacterium
GCGGCGCCCGACCACGTCCTCGTCATGCACTGCCTCCCCGCCCACCGCGGCTTCGAGATCAGCGGCGAGGCGCTCGACTCCGCCAACTCGGTCGTCTTCGACCAAGCGGAGAACCGCAAGCACGCGCAGAAGTACCTGATGGCGTGGATCCTCGAGGCGGTCTAGGCGCCGTCCTTTTCCTCGCCGCCGCGCTTCTCGGCTGCGCCGGCGAGCCCGCTCCCCCGCCGCCTCCTCGCCCCGTCCTCCTCGTCGGCATCGACGGCGGCGAGTGGCGCGTCGTCGAGCAGCTCTGGGCGGCGGGCGAGCTGCCGGTCCTGAAGTCGCTAGCCGAGCGTGGCGTCCGCGCCACCCTGCGCACCGCCTACAACTCCTCGCCGGTCATCTGGACGACCATCGCCACCGGCGTCACCCCGCTCGCCCACGGCATCACCGACTTCGTCGTCGCGACGCCGCGCGGCGACGTGCCCATCTCCTCGACCGTCCGCCGCGTGCCGGCGCTCTGGAACATGCTGTCGCGCCGCGGCCGGCGCGTGGCGGTCCTCGGCTGGTGGGGATCCTGGCCGGCCGAGCCGGTGCGCGGGATCGTAGTGTCGGACCGCGCCCTCCTCGACCTGCCGCGCCGCGTCTCCCCCGATTCCTTCCTGCCGCGCTTCGAGACGCTCCTCCGCGAGGCCGAGCGCGAGCCCTCCCTCTTTCGCTGGCAGGAGGAGGCGGAGCGGCGCGACCGCGTCATGGCCCACGCCGCGCGCCATCTCCTCGCCGACCCCGCTGGCCAACCCTTCGACCTTCTCCTCCTCTACTTCCGCAGCCCCGACGTGGTGAGCCACATGGAGTGGAAGTACTACGAGCCGGAGCGCTTCGAGGACGTCGACCCGCGGCAGCTCGCGGCGCGGCGCGACCGGGTGCCGGCGGTCTACCGCGCCGTCGACGAGGCCCTCGGCCGGCTCCTCGCCGCGGCGCCGCGCGACGCCAACGTCCTCGTCGTCTCTGACCACGGCTTCCACGCCGCCCGCGCCGAGGAGGAGACGCGGGTCCTGCTCGACCTTGACGCGGTGCTGGCGCGCCTCGGCTTCCTGGCGCGGCGGCCGGACGGCGGCATCGACTTCGCGCGCACCCGCGTCTACAGCCACGCCTCCCCCGACTTCGAGCGCGCGCGCCGGGTCCGCTTCGCCCTCGCCGGCCGCGAGCCGGGGGGAACGGTGCGGCCGGAAGAGCGCGAGACGGTGCGGCGGGAGCTGGAGCGCGCGCTCGCCACCGTCACCTACGCCAGCGGCGAGCCGGTCTTCTGGCTGCGCCCGCCGCGGCGGCCGGAAGCGGAGAAGGGGGCGGACCTGGTGGTCGGAGTGTCGCCGCGCGGCGCCAGCGAGGTGCTGCGCGTCGGCGGCGCCCCCTTCCGCGGCGCGGTGCGCGAGATCTCGCACATCTCCGGCACCCACACCCGCTCCACCCACGGCATTTTTCTCGCCGCCGGCCCGGACATCAACCCGGCAGCCGATCTCGAGGGGATCCGCATCCACGACCTCGCGCCGACCGTGCTCTACGCCCTCGACCTGCCGGTGGCGCAAGATTTCGCGGGCAAGGCGCGGGTCGAGCTCTTCCGCCCCGAGCTTCGCGCTCGCCGCCCGCTGCGCACGATCCCCACCTGGGGGAACCGACAAGCCGCCGGCCCCACCGAATCGGCCGCCGACGCGGCGCTCGTCGAGGAGCTGCGGGCCCTTGGCTACCTCAACTAGCGGGGAGCCCGCTTGATCAGCACCTTCCGGTCGTCGATCACCGCCCCGGAAGCGTCGCGCTCGCCGCTGGCGAGATACCGCCGCGGCAGCGGCGCCGTCGCGAAGTGGATCAGCGCCAGCACCAGCAGCAGCCCCGCCAGCACCTTCCCCGCCGCGCGGTGGAACGGCAGCGCGACCCCTGCGAGCAGGAGCGTCAAGTAGAACGGCGACACCACCGTCACGCCGCGCAGGTAGGGGAAGAAGAGCGCGTTGACCGCCAGCCGGTAGGCGAGGAGCGCCCCGCCGACGAGCAGGAACGTCCGCTCCCGCCGCAGGCGCCAGGCGCCGATCGCGATCAGCACCAGCGCCACCCCGTGCCACACCGGCGCCTCGCCGTAGGCCATGTCCACCGGCTGCCGCGTCCACAGCGCGCTCGCCGGCCCGTGCTTCGGCAGGTCCAGCCCGGTCCAGCCGAAGGCGGCCGCCTTCGACGAGTGCCAGAGCTTCGCCGCCGTCCGCGCCAGGAAGCGCCCAGGCCGCCGCGCGATCCGCTCGAGACCGATGCGGTAGCCGTGCAGGAGGTAGCGGTTGTGCGGCGCGAAGCGCGGCTCGAGCTGCGCCGCGCCCCCCGGCGCCGGCGGCAGCCCGGCGCGCGAGAAGTGGATGTCCGGCCCGCCCTGCGCCAGCGCGAAGTTGAGCGGCCCGTAGATCGAGACCGGTACCGCCGCCGGCAGCGGCTCCGCCAGCTCGGCCGCGTGCCGCCGGTTGTAATCGGCTACCGTGCGCCCGGTCCAGGCGGCGTTGAGGCCGACGAGCAGAAGCGCCGGCGCCGCGGTCGCTAGCGCCGCCCGCCGCCAGCGCGGCCGCGCCAGCCCGACGACTAGCAGCGGCAGCCCGAGCAGCAGGTGCTCGGCGCGCGTCAGCGTGGCGAGGCCGTGCACCACGCCGCTCAGCAGCGGCAGGCGCGCACCGAGGACGAGGAGCACGGCGAGGAGCAGCCGGTAGACCGCCTCGCTCGTGACCGCCGAGGACAGCACCAGCTCGCCGAAGTTGAGCGGCAGCAGCAGGCAGATCCAGAAGGCGTGCGGCACGCGGTCGCGCACCAGCCGGTAGAAGATGGCGTAGGCGCCGGCGTTGGCCAGCACCATCAGCCCCTTGGCGAGAAGCGAGACGAGCGCAACGTCGCGCGACAGCAGCCAGAGCGGCGCCAGCAGCCAGGCCGTCAGCGGCGGGTGGAAGGGGAGCCCTTCGTTGAACGGCGTCCCCTCGACCAGCGCCCGCGCCTGCAGCAGGTACTGGATGCTGTCGCCGTAGAGCAGCGCGCTCGCCGGCTCGCGCCGGTCCGGGCTGCCGGCGAGGAAGGCGCCGTGGACCAGCACCGCCCAGAGGAACACCCACGCCGCGTGGGGGACGAGCCAGCGCGGCCGGCGCCGGCGCGCTGCCGGCGGCGCCGCGTGCGGCGCCTTCGCCCCCTTCGCTGGCGGCTTCCGGCTCACGCCCGGGCGAGCCCCCAGGTCGTCCGCACCAGCGCGTAGAGCACCCAGCCGCCGATCAGCACCTTGAGCCACGGCGGCCCGTAGAAGACGAAGAGCGAGAGACCGCCGAAGACCATGAGCAGCCCGCCGGCGACTGCGGCGATCAGGCTCAGCGACGTCGGGTCGCGCCACCACCCCGGTTGGCGCAGCACCTCCTTGAGCTGGCGGAAGCTGATCTCGACGTCGAAGCCACGCCCCGCGCTCTTGCCGTAGAAGCTGTAGCGCCAGCGCCGGTAGGCCGCCGGCCCGGCCATCGTTTCGCGGTTCTTCCGCAGCATCTCCTCGACCTCCTCCGGCCCCATCGAGACGCCCTGGCGCCCGAGGTAGATCCCGGTCGCGACGAAGAGGAGGAGCCCGCCGGCGGTGGCGCCGATGAGCGACCACTGCACTGCGCCGTGGTGCCGCGCCAGCAACGCCTCGAAGCGGGCGATTGGACCCTTGAAGATCTCGGCGAGGAGGATGGCGAGGAAGACGAGCGCGAAGCCGGCGAGCCAGCCGCGGATGCCGCGCCAGACGCGGACGAGAAAGGGCGGCTCCGAAGGCGGAGCTTCGAGCTCCGGCGGAGGCGGCGCCTCCTCCCCCACGGCAGCTTCGGACCCCGCCCCCGGCACCTCGGAGCCCGGCTCGATCGGGTCTACGGTCATCGGTCCCGGAAGTCTACAAGCCGGGCTCGCAACCGGGCGCGCCTGCATTCCCGCAAATTCGCTAGAGTAGTCGCCGAGGGCCCGGCGCTTCATGGGCGGCAATACCAACCTCGACTCCCTCTGGTGGCGCACCTACGCGGTGCCGCGGCGGCCCGAGCTGCCGGGGAGCCTGGCGGCGGACGTCGCGGTCGTCGGCGGCGGCATGACCGGCCTCACCGCCGCCGTCCTCCTCGCCCGCGCCGGCCTGCGCGTCGTCGTGCTGGAAGCCGAGCGCCTCGGCGCCGGCACCAGCGGCGGCACCTCCGCCCACGTCACCCAGGTCCTCGACCACCGCTACCACGACCTCGTCTCCACCTTCGGCCGCGAGGGCGCGCGGCAGGTCGCCGCCTCCACCCGCGCGGCGCTCGAGCGCATCGCCGCCTTCGTCCGCGAGGGCCGGATCGAGTGCGACTTCGCGCGCGTGCCGGGCTGGCTCTATACCGAGTCGGACGACGACGTCGCCGCGATCGAGGAGGAGCTCGCCGCGGCGCGCGAGGCCGGCGTCGCCGTCGAGCGCGACGACCGCACCGGGCTGCCCTTCCGCGTCGCCGCCGCCGTGCGCTTCGACGCCCAGGCCCGCTTCCACCCGACACGCTACCTCGCCGGCCTGGCGCGCCTCGCCGAGCAGGCCGGGGCGCGGATCTTCGAGCGCAGCCGTGTGCGCGACGTCCAGGGCGGCGCGCCCTGCCGGATCGAGACCGACCGCGGCACCGTCGCCGCCGGCGCCGTCCTCCTCGCCACCCACACGCCGACCGCCGGCATCAACCTGCTGCAGTTCGCGGTCGAGCCCACCCGCTCCTACGTCCTGGCGCTGCGGCTGCGCGGCGGCGCGCGGCCGCCGGACGGCCTCTTCTGGGACACCGAGGACCCCTACCACTACACGCGCCTCCAGCCCGGGCCGCGAGGCGGCTGGCTCGTCGTCGGCGGCGCCGACCACAAGACCGGCCACCAGCGCGACACCGAGGACTGCTACCACGACGTCGAGGACTACGCCCGCGAGCGCTGGCCGGTGGCGGCGGTCGAGCACCGCTGGTCGTCGCAGTTCTACGAGCCGGCCGACGGGCTGCCCTTCATCGGCCCCAGCCCGATCGCGCCGAACGTCTACGTGGCGACCGGCTTCTCCGGCACCGGGCTGGTGCTGGCGACGCTCGCGGCGATGGTCCTCTGCGACGAGCTCCAGGGCCGCCGCGGCCCCTGGGCCGACGTCTACGCCTCGCGCCGCCTGACCCTGGCCGGCGGCCCCGGCTTCCTGGCCCAGAACCTCGACACCGCCTACCACTTCGTCGGCGACCGGCTCGGCGTCCCCCGCCTCGACGACCTCGACCGCATCGCTCCCGGCGAGGCGCGGGTGGTCGACTGGCGCGGGCACACCGTCGCGGCTCACCGCGAGGAGTCGGGCAAGCTCCACACCGTCTCCGCCGTCTGCACCCACCTCTTCTGCCTCGTCGGCTGGAACGCCGCGGAGAAGACCTGGGACTGCCCCTGCCACGGCGGCCGCTTCCGCCCCGACGGCACGGTGATCGAAGGGCCGCCGAGCGCCGACCTGGCACCGATCGACGTGTAGGGAGTCCCTCTGGCACTTCGCTTGCTCGCCTCCCGCCGGGGAGGTGAGCGCATGGGCGGCAACACCAACTTCGATTCCCTCTGGTGGAAGACCAGCGAACCGCCGCGGCGGGCGGAACTGCCGGGCGACCTGACCGTGGACGTCGCCGTCGTCGGCGCCGGGATGACCGGGCTCACCCTGGCCGCCCTGCTCGCCCGCAGCGGTCGCGAGGTCGCGGTCGTCGAGGCCGAGCGCGTCGGCGCCGGCACCAGCGGCGGCACCTCGGCCCACGTCACGCAGGTCCTCGATCACCGCTACCACGAGCTGGCGTCGAAGTGGGGCGAGGAAGGCGCCCGCGGCGTGGCCGCCTCCGGCCGCGCCGGCCTCGAGCGCATCGCCGCCTTCGTCGCCGAGGAGGGGATCGACTGCGACTTCGCGCGCGTGCCCGGCTGGCTCTACACCGAGAAGCCGGAAGACGCGGGGCGGATCGACGAGGAGGTCGAGACCGCGCGCAAGCTCGGCGTCGAGGCGGCGCGCGACGACCGCCCGGGCCTACCGTTCCCCGTCGCCGCCGCCGTCCGCTTCGCCGACCAGGCGCGCTTCCACCCGGTCGCCTACCTCGCGGGCCTGGCGGACGCCGCCGAGCGCGCCGGCGCCCGGCTCTACGAAGGGACGCGGGTGCGCGACGTCGAGAGCGGCGCGCCTTGCCGCCTCGAGACCGACCGCGGCGTCGTCACCGCCAACGCCGTCGTCCTCGCCACCCACACGCCGGCCGGCTTCAACCTCCTCCAGACCGCGGTCGAGCCGATGCGCTCCTACGTCCTGGCGCTCCGCCTCGACGGCGGCGCGCCGCCCCCGGACGGCCTCTTCTGGGACACCGAGGAGCCCTACCACTACACGCGCCTCCAGCCCGGCGCGGACGGGCCGCTCCTCGTCGTCGGCGGCGCCGACCACCTCACCGGCGGCGAGGACCACCCCGAGGACGCGTACCGCGGCCTCGAGGCCTACGCCCGCCAGCGCTGGCCGGTGGCGGCGGTCGAGCACCGCTGGTCGTCGCAGTTCTACGAGCCGATCGACGGCCTCCCCTTCATCGGCCACAGCCCGGTCGCACGCAATCTCTACGTCGCCACCGGCTACTCGGGCACCGGCCTCGTGCTCGCGACCCTGGCCGGCATGCTCCTCGCCGACGAGCTTCAGGACCGCGAGAACCCCTGGGCCGACCTCTACCGCACCCGCCGCTTCAAGCCCCTCGCCGGCGGCCCCAAGTTCCTGGAGATGAACATCGGCGCGGCGCGCCGCTTCGTCGGCGACCGCTTGGCTGCGGAGAAGGTCGAGGACCTGCGCGACGTGCCGCCGGGCGAGGGGCGAGTGGTCGAGTGGCGCGGCCAGAAGGTCGCCGTCTTCCACGAGGAGACCGGGGCGCTCCACGCCGTGTCCGCCGTCTGCACGCACGCCTTCTGCCTGGTCGACTGGAACTCCGCCGAGAAGACCTGGGACTGCCCCTGCCACGGCGGCCGCTACCGCCCCGACGGCTCGGTCATCGAAGGCCCACCGGTGGCGGACTTGGCGCCGGTGGAGCTCGAAGACGACGACTAGCTTGTCATTCCGAGCGCAGCCGAGGAATCTGGGCGGGGGAAGGCTCGGCTTGCCCCCCCGCCCAGATCCTTCGCTAACGCTCAGGATGACGAGCTATCTCTTCCTCTTCTTCCCCTCGTCCTCCCAGATCGCCTTCCACCACGGCGTCTCTTCGCCTTCCGCCGGCCCCTTGGCCTTCATGTTCATCTTGCCGCGGATCTTGGCGATGTCCCAGCCGGTCAGCGAAGCGAGCGTCTGCGCGTCGCGCTCGTGGCGCTCGCGCAGCCCGGCCTGGTAGGTGCGCGCCGCCGCGCAGGTGGCCTTGCCGGTCCAGGGGTGGCGCAGGATGTAGCGCCCCTGGAAGTTCTCGCGGTCGGCGGTCTCCTGGAAGACCAGGTCCTCGGGGAAGTGCTCGCCGTCGTAGCGCACGTGGAGGCGGGTGAGGAAGACGTCCTGCGGCGCCGGCCCCGGCGGCATGATCGACGGCCGCCCCGGCATTGGGCGCGGGCGGCCGCGCCCGCCGCCGTCGATCCAGAAGACCCCCAGCTCGCTCAGCTCCTCGGCGGTCAGCGGATCGGCCGCGCAGGGGTCGCACCACGCCATGTCCCAGGCGTACTCCAGGAAGACGGCGCTCATGTCGTGGCGGTTCACCTGCCGGCTGAACATGCTCTTGTAGAAGTCCCCGAACTCGTCCTTGACGAAGAGCGGCACCTCGCGGTCGGAGGGGAGCTTGACCGTGCGGTAGTTCGTCGTCTCGACGCGCCCCTTGCGCGTCAGCGCGTAGACGAAGAGCTCCTGCGGCCCGGCGGCGTTGACCATGCCGAGCCTGATCGGCAGCATGAACTTGGGGCTCTCGTAGGCCACCTGCAGCGGCCGCAGGTAGGTGAAGCCGAGCTTCGACTGCTCGGCCAGGTTGACCTTGGCGACGAAGAACCGCATCCCCTGCTTGAGATAGCTGCCGAGGACGCCGGTGGCGCCCGCCGGGATGCGGTAGCCCTCCTCGCGCAGCCAGGTCTCGAGCCCGGCGCTCTCCTTGGCCGAGAGGATCAGGATGTCGTACTCGCCGACCGTGTACTTGGCCTCGATCTTCACCCCCAGGCTGTTCGCCCGGCGGGAGGAGGCGTCGCCCTCCTCCCCGCCGGCGACCGACATCGGCGCCGGCATCGCCCGCTCCAGGTAGACCTGGCAGGGGTCTTCGTCGAAGTACTCGACCAGCCGCGGCGCCGAATAGGCGTCGAGGTGCTCGATGAGCGCGCGCTCGGCGACGTGGATCTGCCCGCGCTCGAGGAACGTCGGCACCGGCACCACGATCGCGAACTCCTTGGGGTCCCCCTTGAAGTCGTTGGCCATCGTGAGGACGGTGCGGTCGCCGTCGCGCACCAGCACCACCTGCGAGGCCTTGTTGAACAGCTTGGTATCGGCCTTGGCGACGAAAAAGCCGCAGAAGCCGCGGGCCGCCCCGGGGGCGACGACCGCGAGCAGCAGCGCGAGGGCGGCGGCGGGGCGCGCCGGCGAGGCGGCGGCGGTGGGAGCGAGGGTGCGCATGGGTGAGCTCCTCGGAGGTGAGGTCGACCCGGCGCCGCGCC
>DATLOC010000021.1:0-22240 GCA_035536455.1 Thermoanaerobaculia bacterium
CTGAGGTCGAACGATTCGACGGCGAGCGGATGCAGGGGCAGATAGTGACGATACAGCCGTCCTGCGTTGGGCAGGCGTTGGATCCAGGACGTGCGGATCGAGTGTCGCTCGATCGTCCGCGACACCGAGCCCTCGATGTGCACGAGCGTGAAGATCTGCGCATCGGGATACAGGTCGCAGAGCTCTTCGAGCACGCGCTCGCCGCCGCGCATGCCGGTGAGCCAGTCGTGGACGAGTGCGGCGCGCGGCGCCGCCGCGCTCAAGGCGCCGCCCCGGTCCGCCACTCGCCGGACTGCGCTTCGGCCGGCATGGGGGCCGCCGGCTCGGACGCCTCGAGCGCCGCGCGGTAGACGGCGAGGGTCTTGCGCGCCGCCTTCTCCCAGCGGAAGTCCTCGGCCCGCCGCTGCCCGAGCCTGGCCAGCGTCGCCCGGTGCTCGGGGTCGGACATGCAGCGGGCGATCGCCTTCGCCATCCCCTCGACGTCGAGCGGGTCGACGAGGTGCGCGTAGCCCTCGGCCACCTCCTTGAGCGCCGAGGTGTTCGAGGTGATGACCGCCACGCCCGAGGCCATGGCCTCGACCACCGGCAGCCCGAAGCCCTCGTAGAGCGTCGGATAGAGGAAGAGCGTCGCCCCCTGGTAGATCGCCGGCAGCACCTCCTGCGCCACGTGGCCGAGGAGGCGGACGCTGTCGCCGAGCCCGAGATTGAGCGCCCGCTGGCGGATCTTGAACTCCTGGCTGCCGCGGTCGCCGACGCAGACGAGAGGCGCGTCGAACGGCGCCAGCTCGCGGGCGCGGGCGTAGGCCCGCACCACGCGGTCGAGGTTCTTGTGCGGCTTGGGGTTGCCGACGAAGAGCAGGTAAGGGCGGGTCAGCCCGAGGGCGCGCAGCCGCCCCTCCAGCTCCTCCTCGGGGATGCGCTGCCGGTACTCCTCCTCGACGCCGTTGTGGATGACCTGGATCTTCCCCGAATCGACGTCGAAGTGCTCCTGCAGGTCGGCCTTGGTGCTCTGCGAGACGGCGATGATGCGGGTGCCGCGCTGCAGGCTGCTGCGGATCATCCGCTGGGCGTAGAGGAAGGCCAGGGTGTTGGGCAGGAACTCGGGGTAGAGGAGGTGGATGATGTCGTGGATCGTCACCACGACGCGCGGGCGGACGTAGACCGGCAGCACGTAGTGGGTGGCGTGGTAGAGGTCGAGGCGGAGGCGCAGCAGGCGCCAGGAGAGGACCGCCATCTCGCGCAGCGAGTAGACCGGCGAGGGCTCGAGGACGAGGCGGAAGTTGTCGGGGAGGTCGGAGAGGATCTCGCGCCCGGCCGGCCCGACGAGCAGCACGTAGCGGTTCTCGGAGTCGATCGCCGCCAGCCCGCGCACCAGGTTGCGGACGTAGGTGCCGATGCCGAAGTCGCGCAGCTTGCGGGCGTCGAGTCCGATCGTGTAGGGCACCGGCGTCATTCTAGGGCCTCGCGGAAGACCTCCTCGGTCGCCGCCGCGCAGCTCTCCCAGCGGAAGCGCGCCGCCTGCGCCGGGCCGCGCGCCGCGAGGTCGGCGGCGAGCGCGGGGTCGGCGAGGACCCGCTCGAGCGCGCCGGCGAGGGCGCCGGCGTCGCCCGGCTCGACCAGCAGGCCGGCGTCGCCCAGCACCTCCGGCAGGCTGGAGCTGTTCGTCGCCACCACCGGCACGCCGCAGGCCAACGCCTCGGCGGGCGGGAACCCGAACCCCTCGTAGAGCGTCGGGTAGACGAAGACGCGCGCCGCCTGGACGACCTCGACCAGCCGCGGGCGCGGCAGGCGCCCGAGCGCCACGACCCCTTCCGGCCGCAGCCGCTCGATCCGCCGCACCAGGTCGCGGCTCCCCCAGCCGTACGGCCCGGCGAGGAGGAGCGGCGGCACCTCGCCGCCGCGGTCGCGCAGCGCCTCCGAGGCGTCGAGGAGGAGGTGGAGGCCCTTCCGCGGCTCGAGCGTGCCGGTATAGAGAAGGTAGCCGTCCGGAGCGCCCAGCTCGCGGCGGGTGGCGGCGATGGCGTCGGGGTCGCCCGGGCGAAAGTCGGGGTCGATGCCGGAGAGGACGACGCGCACCTTCCCGCTCACCTGCGGGAAGTGCGTGCGCAGGTCGGCGGCGGTGGCCTCCGAGATCGCGATCACCCGCCGCGCCCGCTCGAGCGACGGCCGCAGGAAGGGCAGCAGGCTCCACCGCACCTTGAAGCGGTGGGTCTCGGGGAGGAGGATCGCGGTCAAGTCGTGGACGGTGACGACCCCGGGCACCGGGCAGCGGAGCGGCAGAGTGAAGAGCGGCGACCAGTAGAGATCGACGTCCCCGCGCGCCAGCCGGCGCGGCAGCAGGAGCTGCTGCCAGACGATCCCGAGCGGCCCGCCGTGGCTCTCGCTCGGGATGCCGCCCGCCGCCAGCTCGTCGGCAACCACGACGGGGCGATGCGCCATGCCGACGTAGCCGAACCCCCCGCGCGCCGCGAGCGCCAGCAGGAGCGACCGCGTGTACACCCCAATCCCCGTCGCCGCCGGCACCAGCGCCCGCAGGTCCACGGCGACGGTGGGGCGGGGAGGCATGCCGCCGCATCTTACGGTTACTCGCTTGTGATACAGACCTTGCACGTGACTTCGCGTCTCCTCTCTCGCGCTGCGCTCGTCCTCTTCGCCGCGCACCTCGCCGTCGCCGTACCGTTCGCCTTGGCCCGCTCGGCGAAGCGATTGCTCGCTGCCGCCCGGCACCTCGACGAGACGCCGCGCGAAGCGCGGCAGCGGACCTTCGGCGCCGCCTACCTCGCGGCGATCGAGGAGGCGCGGCGCGCGATCCCGGAGGACGGCGTCTACCTGCTCGTGGACGCACAGGATCGAGAAGAAGGCGCGCCCTTCTGGGTGCGCTACGACCTCGCGCCGCGGCGGGCGCTCTTCCTCGGCAAGCTCTCGGAGCTGCCGCCGCCGGCCACGCTGCGGCCGCGCCTGCCGGCGCGGGCGCGGGTGGTGGTCCTGGCGACGGGTAGCCGCCGGCCGCCGGAAGTCCTCGACCGCGCCACCTTCCTGCGCTCGCTGGAGAGGGGAGCCAGGTGAGAGAGGCCCTCGGCGGCCTCCTCGCCGTCGCGCTCTTCGCCGCCGCCGGGCTCGGACTCGCCGAGCTGGTCCCCGCCCTGCGGCGTTTGTCCATCCTCCGCCGGCTGGCTTATACGTACCTGCTCGGAGTTTGCTGGGTAGCGGGCGGCCTCTACGCGGGATCGCACCTCGTCGCTCTCCCGCTCCGCACGCCGTCAGTCCTCGCCCTCGCCGCTGTCCCGATCCTCCTCGGCGTGCTCGCGCGGTGGAGACGGCAACCCTCCCAACCCAAGCTCCCCACCCAGCCTCTTTCTTTTCTCCCTCTCGCCGCCGCCGCCCTCGTCGCCTGCGTCTCCGTCGCCGTTTTTGCCGAGGCCCTCACCTCTCCGCTCGACGACTGGGACGGCCGCATGACCTGGGCGGCACAGGCGGCCTACGTGCGCCACGAGGGCACCGTCTCGCCGACCGCCCTGGTGCGCGAGAAGTGGTTCGTCACCCACCCGCGCTACCCGCTCCTCCTGCCGGTGGCACAGGCGGCGGCGCAGGAGGTGGCCGGGGCCGGGCCGGACGAGCAGCCGTTCCGCGCCCTCTACGCCGCCTTCTACCCGGTCCTCCTGCTACTGGTCTGGGACGGCGCCCGCCGCCGCGCCGGCAGGGCGGCGGCGGCGCTGGGTGTGCTGGCGGTCGCGCCGGTGCCGCTCCTCTCGTTCGTCGGCGAGGGGCGGGCCGCCGGCGCCTACAGCGACATGCCGCTCGCCTGCTTCTACGGCGCCGGTTTGCTGCTCCTGCTGCGGCCGCGCCTGCGCCCGCTCGACGGCCTCGCCGCGGGGCTCCTCCTCGCCGGCGCCGCGCTGGCCAAGAACGAAGGCGCGCTCCTCGCCACCGCCACCCTGCTCCTCGCGGCGCTCTACCGCGCACGGCCGTGGCGCCGCATCCGTCGCCTCGCGCCCCGCCGTCGTTTCGCGCGCGCCCTGGCGCCCGTCGCCGCCGCGGCCCTCCCCGTCCTCGCCGCCATTCTCCTCCTCGCCTCCTGGCGCGCCGGCATCCCCAACCGGCACGACGAGGGCTACTTCGCGCTCCTCGACCCGGCCCGCCTGCCGGGGCAGCTCGTCACGCGCCTGCCGGTGCTCGTGCCGATCGCGCTCGAGAAAACGTTCCTCTCGCCGAGCTGGGGCACCTTCTGGTGGATGGCCGCGGTCGTCCTCGCGGCCGGGTGGGCAGGTGTCCGCCGCCGGTGCGGCGCGGTCCTCGCCGCTGCGACCGCCGCGCCGCTCGCCGTCGGCTGGCTCGCCTACTCGGTGCACTGGGACCCGTCCTACGTCGCCAGCGTCACCTGGGAGCGGCTGCTCCTCCAGGGGCTGGTGCCGGCCGCGCTACTACTGGCGGCGGCGCTGCGCCATTGCCTTCGCCGGGCGCGAGTGTGAACACCAGGTCGCCGCCGCGGTCGTAGACGCGGCGCACCCCCGCGGTCTCCCAGCGGCGCAGCGCCCGCCGCTGCCCGCGCAGCAGTTCCTTCCGGTGCACCAGGACGTGCGTCACTCCCCAGCGGCGCAGCGCCGCCAGCGCCTCCCCCTGCGGCACCGGCCAGCAGCAGCGCTGCCGCAGCCACTGGTAGTGCTCGGGGAAGTAGCCGCTGTAGCCGTTGACCAGGGGCCGCCAGTGGCGCGTGCCGAGGTACATGATCGGGATGTCGCGCAGCTCGGGGGTCGGGCCGGGCGTGCGCCAGGGCAGCTCGAGGAGGGCGCGCACGTCGGAGCGGCCCGCGAGCCAGGCGTAGACCGGCGGGAACTCGGCCTCGCGGCGCAGCTCCGGCCAGGCGAGCCGGCGCGGCAGCAGCTCGAGGGCGAGGAGGGCGACGGCGAGCGCGCCGGCGAAGCGCCGGGCGCCCGGCGTCCGCAGCCGCGCCAGGAGCCCGGCGAGGCCGAGCGCGGCGAGCGCCGCCACCGCCAGGGAGACCAGGACGTGGAAGCGCGCCGGCACGCGCATCGTCCCGAGCCCGGGCAGGAGGAGTGCCGCCGGCTGGTAGACGAACGGCTGCGCCAGCGCCAGGCAGAGGGCGCCCGAGAGCAGCAGCCCGCGCCACCAGAGCGGCCAACGCGCGGCGGGCGGCGACGCCAGCGGCGCCTGCCGCCGGTCGCGGAGACGGAGCGCCAGGAGGCCGCCGGCGCCAAGCAGGAAGAGCGCGGCCGGCAGGTCGTAGTCGCCGCCGGGCAGGAAGCCGGCGAGGCGCGGATGGAGCGGCGCCCGCCACCACGTCGTCAGCTCGCCGAGGAGCCAGCCGGCGGCGGCCAACCCGGCGCAGGCGAGGACCGCGATCTGGCGGCGCGCCGGCGCGAGCGCGCGGCGCTGCCGCCCGAGCTCCACGAGCGCCCAGAGCGCCAGCGCCGTCGGCAGCACCCCCGCGAAGAGCGAGTTCTCGCTGCGGCGGAGCGGACCCGGCCAGAGCGGTCCGTACCAATTCCGGTCCCACGGCGTGAGGTAGCTCAGGGCGCTCGCGCCGAGGTCGGGCAGCCCGCCCGGCGCACGCGCCACGCCCAGCTCCCGCCAGGTGAGCCAGTAGGGGAGGAAGGCCGCGGCGGCGCCTGCCGCTGCGATCGCCGCCACGGCTGCGAGCACCCGGCGCGAGCGGCGGTCGAGCTCCTCCCGCCGCAGCGCCGGCAGCCGGTTGGCGAGGAACGCCGCGAGCGGCACGTGGACCATGTAGGCGAGGTACGCCGAGCCCGTGAGATGGAGGAGGTAGAGGGCGAGGAAGCGCCCCGCCCGCCGCCAGCTTCGCTCGGCGAGCAGCCGGTCCCAGGTCCAGAGCAGCGGCGGCACCAGCGCGGCGAGCAGGATCTGGAGGTGGCTGAGCTGCTCGCCGCGGAAGGGGGAGAAGGCCCAGGCGACGCCGCCGAAGAGCGCCGCGGCCGGCGGCAGCCCGCTGCGCGCCAGGACGTACCAGGCGCTCCAGCCGCAGAGGACGAACGAGCCCACCAGCAACAGGTTGTAGGCGACGATCGCGTCGGCGCCGGCGGCGTTCAGCGCCGCGACGATCGCCGCCGGCCCCAGCAGGTGCTCGGAGTAGCCGAGCGTCGCGCGCGCGGGGAAGAAGATCGGCGCGTCCCAGAGGCCGGCGAGCCCGTCGCGGAGGCAATGGGCGCCCCACTTGAGCACCCAGAGGACGAAGACCGGATCGCCGAGGTCGGGGGCGATGTGGCCGGCGAACGTCCGCCAGACGGGCCGGAAGTAGACGAGCGCCAGCGCCGTGAAGAGCGCGAGGGCGAGCGCGTGCTGCGCGGCGGCGGGGCGCGGCCCCGGGCGCGGCGGGATCACGGCTCGCCCCGGACCTCCCAGAGCTCCGCCCACGGGTCGGCGCGCAGGCGCCGGAAGGCCTCCGGGCGGCGGCGCATCCAGCGCCGCTCGGGGTCCGCCGCCTGCTCGGTGAGGACGACGACGACGTAGCGCACGCCGAGCCGCTCCAGGTTCGCCCGCCAGCGGCGGTAGCGGCCGGGGCGAGGCCATCGCGCCGGGTCGCCCCAGGTATAGAAGCGCGACTCGAGCCCCGGCCCGGTGGGCACGATGTGCACCCCGTTCTGCAGCCGGCTGCCGAAGAAGAGGTAGGGGCGGTTGCCGCCGACGAAGGCGACCTCCGCTCCGGCCGCCCCGACCCGCGCCTCCAGCGCCCGCGCCGCCGGCAGCTCGGCGGTGAGCATGGGACCGGCGCGGCCGAGCTTCTGGCCCTGGTAGCGCTCGACCCGCGGGCTGAGGGGGAACGGCACGACGTCGCGCCAGCCGCGCACCGGCGCCAGGCGCTCCCCGAGCGCGGCGAGGAGCGCGAGGAGCAGCGCGCCGCGCAGGAGCGTCCCGCCGACGCCTCCGGGCCGCTCGAGCAGCCAGGCGCAGCCGACCCCCGCGACCGCCAAGCCCGCAAACACGTAGCGCACGTCGCGGTGATCGTGCATCTGGTAGACGAACTGGAGGAAGAAGAGGAGCGGCAGCGCCAGGACCGCCGCGGTCTCCAGGCGCGCCGCGAGCGGCCGCCGGCGCGGCAGGAGGAGTGCCGCCGCCGGCGCCAGGAGGGCGGCGGGCAGCAGGGTCCAGGGGAACAGCCCTCCGAGCAGGTCGGGGCGGCGCGTCAGGAAGCGCGGCACGTCGAGCGCGAACTCCGGCAGGTGGCGGCGGTAGGCGAGGGTGACGGCCTCCCAGCCGGGGAGGAGTGTGCGGCCGGCGACGGTCACCGGCGCCGGGAAGACCGGGTTGCCGGTCGACCAGGCGTTGCGCAGGTAGGTGTAGCCGCCGGCGGCGAGCGCCACGCCGGCGGCGAGCGCCAGGACGCCGAGCGCCTTGCGCGCGCTCCACTCCCGCCGGTGCGCGGCGGCGCCCGCCGCCAGCACGAGGAGGAGCGGTCCGCAGAAGAGGAGGCCGATGTACTTCGTCCCGGCGAGGAGCCCGAGAGCCAGCCCGGCGTAGACCGCGCGACCCGCGGCCGGGCGCCGGCCGAGGTGGAGGAGCGCGTCGGCGGCGGCGACGGTGAAGAACGCGGTCGAGAGGTCGTTGCCGGCCGAGAGCGAGAAGAGCGGCACGATCCTCGGCAGCGCGCCGAAGAGCGCCGCGGCGAGGAGGGCGCCGCGCCGCGAGAGGCCGAGCGTGCGCCCGAGCGCCGCGACGGCGACGAGCGCCGCCGGCAGGAAGGGGAGCTGCGCCCAGCGGGCTGCGACGTCGCTGTCGCGGAAGGGCGCGAGGAGGACCCAGGCGACGAGCTCCGCGCCGATCGGGTAGAAGGCCGTGCTCGTGTCGCCGACCGCGAACTTGAGCATCCGCAGGTCGCCGTAGCGGTGCCAGGTGGCGACGGCGGAGAGGTGGTAGGAGGGGTCGTCGACGCCGAAGGAGCCGGGGAGCGCGTAGCGGTGGTCGTGGACGGCGCGCAGGGTGAGGAGGGCGAGAGCGCAGAGGACCGCGGCGAGGAGCGCGCGCTCGACGAGGGCAGAGCGGGGTGGGGGAGAAGGCGCCCCGTTCGCCGCCGCCGGCCCCGCTCCTCCCTCACCACGGATGCCGAGCCATCGCGCCGCGAGCGCGACGCAGGCGACCGCGAGCAGGAACGCCCCCGGCCGCAGCCGCCCGAAGTGCCCGAGGAGCGTCGCCGTCGTGGTCGCCAGCGCCACCGCGACGCAGAAGGCGCAGGCGAGCCGCGACGCTCGTCCGACGTCGGGCAGCAGCGCCCCCGCCACTCCCCACCCGGCTCTGGCGAGCGCCAGGAGCAGCGCCGCGAACACCGCCGCCTGCACCCCGCGCGGCGCCTCCGCCCACACCGCACCCAGCGCGAGCAGTCCGGCGGCGATCAGGTCGGGGAGCAGGCGGCGCGGCATGCACGGCACAGGGTATCGTTACGCGCGAGCTTCCGCCCGATGCGCCTGCGCTCCGTCCACGCCCTCTCGCTCGGCCTCCTGCTGCTCGGGCTCTCGGCCACCCTCTACAAGGTCCACTTCCCGCCCGGCCCGATCGCCGACGAGGCGGCCTACGTCATGATGACGCAGAGCCTCTGGCACGACCGCGACCTCGCCTACGACCACCGCGACCTGCTGCGCGCCTACCAGGTCTGGGACCAGGGGCCCTACGGCGTCATCCTCTTCACCACCGACGGCGGCCGCTCGATGCATTACGGGAAGCCCTACGTCTACTCGGCGGCGGCGCTGCCCTTCTACGCCCTCTTCGGCGTCCAGGGTCACCTGGTCTTCAACATGGCGCTCTGGCTGGCGATGGTGGCGGGCGCCGTCTGGTACCTGCGCGGGGAGCCCGGCCACGTGGGCTTGTGGGTGGGCGGCTTCTTCTTCGCCTCGGCGGCCTTCGTCTACGTCTTCTGGATGCAGCCCGAGGTCTTCAACATGGCTTGCCTCTTCTTCCCGCTGCTGCTGTGGCAGACGCTCCGGCGGCGCGTCGAGTGGCGGCGGCGGGACTACTGGCTCCTGGCCGGCGCCGGCGCGCTCCTCGCCGCGGCGTTCGTGTCGAAGGAGCCGACGGTGCTCCTCGGCGCGCCGATCGCCGTCGACCTCCTCTGGCAGCGGCGGTGGAAGGCGCTCGCCTGGCTGGCGGCACCGAGCCTCCTCGCGCTCCTCCTCCTTGCCGGCGTGCAGTGGCGGGCGACCGGCACCTGGAGCCCCTACCGCAACGTGCAGCGGCGCTCCTTCGAGAGCGAGTACCCGGTCGAGAGCCGCAAAGACCTCTGGCAGCTCTACCGCGGCACCAGCTTCGGCTCCTGGTCGGGGCTCGGCGTGCAGACGACGCCGCGGGTCTTCGCGCGCGACCTCGGCTACTTCTTGGCCGGCCGCCACACCGGGCTCCTGCCCTACTTCCCCTTCGCCCTCTTCGCCCTGGCGCTCTACCTGCGCGGACCGCGCGACCGCTCGCGCCACCTGCTGCTCGCTGCCGCCGCCGCGTACTGCCTGCTGATCCTCGTCCTCCGCCCCTACAACTACCACGGCGGCGCCGGCTTCGTCGGCAACCGCTACTTCGCCAGCGTCTACCCGGCGATACTCTTCCTGCCGGCGCGGATGGGAGCGCGGCGGAGCCTGGCGCTCCCCTTCGCCGCCGCCGGCCTGTGGACCGCCTCGGTCGTCGCCGTGCCGCTCCTTCAGGTGGCGCCCGAGGCGACCCTCCAGGCGCACGTCCGCTCGCCGACCTTCCAGGCGCTGCCGCTCGAGCTGACGCTTCTGGCCAACGGCCGCGTGCCGGGCTACTGGATCCGCGGCTGGGGGGACGCTATCTGGATCACCCCCAAGCAGAACTTCCTCGCCGAGGAGCGCCACCCGCACGGCGTCTGGGTGCGCGGCGCCTCGCGCTCGGAGGTCGTGCTGGTGACGACCGAGCCGCTCGACGCCCTGCGCTTCACCGCCCGCTCGATCGCGGCCGAGAACACCCTGATCCTCGACAGCGGCGTCGACCGCGTCGTCGTCCGCTTCGACACCGAAGGCAAGCGCCTCGGCGCCCCGGTCGAGCTGCGCCTCGAGCCCGCCGCCCGCGACCTTGGCGCCTTCCTCCCCACCGCGCCGGCCGAGTACTACTACCGCTTCACGCTGGAGTCGACCGCCGGCATCGTCCCCGCCCGCCGCGACCCGAAGAGCGGCGACTTGCGCTACCTCGGGACATTCCTCGACTTCATGGGCGAGGGGATGTAGGGCCGCCCTACCGCCCGCACCACGCGTCCGATGACGGCGGGATCTCGGCCGGCGGGGGCGGCGCCGGCTCGCCGGCGAAGACCGCGTTGAGCCGGGCCGCCAGGCGCACGCCGGCCTTGACGAGCTGCTCCTCGACGATCCCCATCTTCGCGAACGCGTAGCCGAAGCCGAGCTCCGGCTCCGCCCCCGGGGTCGCCGGCGCCTCCCGGCCGAAGTCGTACACCGCGCCGCGCAGGCAGAACGCCTCCCGCACCCACTCCTCGTACGGCGCGGCCTGCCACGCGGCCACCTGCCGCGGGCTGCGGTCGTCGATGAAGCGGGTGAACTCGGTGAAGCTCAAGTTCTCCGCCTCGATCAACCCCGTGTCCCACACCGAGTGCAGGTTGCTCGGCTCCCGGAACCACTTGACCCTGATGGAGTTGCCCCCGCGGTCGCCGCGCCGCCCGACGTGGAGGGGCTGGTGCGCGTCGCCCACGAAGTGGACGTAGAAGCGCAGCGCCTCCGCCTTGGTCTCCCGCGTCGCCTGCGGGTCGCGCAGCACCGCTTCGAACCGCTGCAGCGCCTCGAGCAGGTCGCCCAGGGGGTCGCGTGCCGTGTTCGCCAGCGTCTCGGTGTCGTCGATCGAGATGAAGTGCCAGGGCTTGGCGGCGTCGCGGCTCGGGTCCGACCGGATGTCGTCCGGCCAGGTCGAGGCCTCCGCCATGCCGTCGCCCTCGAGGATCACCGCGATCTCCCGCCGCGCCTGCTCCGACAGGTGGCGGTCGGCCACCTCGCCGACGATCCGGTGCCCGTTCTGCCCCCACGCCCAGGCGCACCCGGGCAACGCCAGCAGCGCCAGGGCTGCCGCCCAACCGCTTCGCGACGTTTTCATTGTTCGGCCTCCGATCTGGTTCGGATGGCCGAATTATCTCACTCCCCGCCCAGCGCCGCGAAGAGCAGCACGATCCCGGTGACGATGAGGATGGCCCCCGCGATCCGCCCGCTCCACCGGGTCGTGCGGGGAAAGAGGGCCAGGATCTTGCGCGACCGCTCGCGGTTCAGGGAGTCCGCGTAGGTTCCCCACTGCGCGACGGTCTCGGGCATCAGCAGGCACACCAGCCCCAGGAGGATGAAGAAGCCCGCGACGCAGACGACAACGCCCATGTCAGGCGGCGGCTCGCCGAGGACAGCCCGACTGCGAGAGGTCGAAGGGCACCGTGACGGTGTAGTAGACCGCGACCGGCCTGCCGCAGAGAAGCGCCGGGTGCCAGCGGGCCGACTCCGCCGCGGCTTGGGCCGCTTCGGTGAGCCCGTCGGGGAGGCCGCGGAGGACGCGGACCTCGTCGGCGCGGCCCTCCGGGTTCAGCCGCAGCTCGAGAATGGCGATCCCCTCGGTGCCGCGGGCGCACGCCGCCGGCGTGTAGGCCCCCCGCAGCGGCCGCACCGCCCGCGGCGCGACGACCAGCGCGTGCATGCGGATCGGCCCCGCCGGCGGCCGGCAGGCGGCGCTGGCGAGCCAAGCCTCTCCATGTGTCGCCCCGAGCCGCGACAGGTCGGCGGCGGTCAGCCCGTAACGCTCCTCGGTTTCCGCCACGAAGCGCTCCAGCTCCCCGCGGACCGCGGGATCGTCACCGACCGCGCGGGCGCGCTCGCTCAGGCTCCGGTACTCCGCCCACGCCGCGAGTTGCTGCCGTTCGTCCGGCGCCGACCGCTCGTCGTGCGAGCAAGCGGCAAGCGCGACGACGGCGAGCATGGCCAAGAGGGCGCCGACGTGGATGTCCCGTCGGCGTCCCACCGGGGGATTCGGCAGTGTTGCAGCCTCCGGCCCGCTAGGCAGGAATGACGACGTACTCGGCCACCGCTGTGGCTTCCGGCACGGGCTCCCCGTCCTCGGCCATCCCTTGCAAGTGAAGGCGGATGGCCTCGTACATCTGCCGCTCGGTCTCCTCGCGCGTGGCACCGGTGGCGATACACCCAGGCAGGTCCGGGGAGTAGGCCGAGAAGTTCCTTGGCGCCTTCTCGATGACGATGAGGAATCGGTGCATGCCCTTACCTCTTCAGGCCAGCCTGCTTGAGGATGCTGTTGTAAGTCCCTGGAGCCAGATCGTCGCTAGGCTTCCCCGCGATCGTGACACGTCCCGGTTTCGTCGGGTCCTTGAACTGGCGATGGCTTCCCTCGGTCTTGACCACCCGCCAACCGTCCGCCTCGATCAGCTTGATCGCGTCTCGGACCCTCTGCGGCACTGCAGAATTCTACCGCCAGCGGGCCCCTCCTCGGCGCAGCTAGCCTATGGCCGATAATCGCGGTCGAGGTCGCAGGCCATCCCGCGGAAGGCCCGAGACACTGAGGATAGACTCGGCGGGCCGGTGGAGATGGCGCGGGGCTGCTCCCCGACCGTCGGGGAGCGGGGGCGCGCGGTGTGGAACGGCTCCCGGGACAACGGGGAGTTGTTCTCCACGCGTAGGAACTGTGCCCGGACGCTTCGGGCGCAGTTCCCCGCGCCTAGGAACTCTGCCCGGACGGCTCGGGCACTGTTCCCAGCGCCCTGGAACTGTTCCCGGACGGCTCGGGCATTGTTCCCACGGCCTTGGAACTCTGCCCGGACGCTCCGGGCACTGTTCCTGACGCTCAGGGAACGTTCCCCCGGCGCGGGGAACTCTGCCCGGGCGGTTCGGACATTGTTCCAAGGGCCTGGGAACAATTCCCGGTACATCCGGGCACTGTTCCAAAGGCCTGGGAACAACTCCCGGTCCGTCCGGGCACTGTTCCCAGGGCTCGGGAACAATTCCCGGTTCGTCCGGGCGCTGTTCCGGACGCCTGGGAACAATGCCCGGCCCGTCCGGGCGTTGTTCCGGGCCGAGAGGGAGGCCGACATGGTGACGCGGACGCTGCCCGAGGACATCGGGGACTGGAGAATCCTGAGCGACAACCTGAAACCGCTCCTGGGGGAGCTGCCCTACCTGTCCGCCCAGCATGCGGAGCTCGACCGGGCGATCGAGGAGGCGCTGCGCCTGGAGGCCGAGCAGGAGGTGGCGACCGCCCGGCTGCGCGAGATCAACGCCCAACGCGCCGCCGTGCAGACCCGGGGGCAGGAGATCCGGCGGCAGATCGCCTACGGCCTGCGCGGCCACTTCCGCGCCACGAGCGTGAAGCTGCTGGAGTTCGGCATCAAGCCGCTGCGCGGGGGCAAGCGGAGCAAGAAAACGCGGTCCCCCGAGCCGCCGCCGGAGCCGGCGCCTTGACCGCCGGCGAGCCGCTTCCGGACGACCGCCAGGTCGCCGAGATGCTCGAGCGCGTCCGCGCCGGCGTGCGGCAGCGGCAGGCGGAGCTGGCGACGCTCTCGGGCGGCGAGGAGACGAAGCTGCGGCTCATGGAGCTGGAGACCCTGGAGTACGTCGAGGAGCCGCTCGCGGTGTCGCCGCGGCCGGTCGTCGGCGGGGCGCTCGTCTTCCTCAAGAAGGCGGCCTTCCACCTGCTCTTCAAGTGGTACGCGCGGCCGGTCCTGCAGCGGCAGAACCGCTTCAACCAGGCGGCGAGCCAGCTGATCCACGAGCTCGTTGGCAACCAGGCGCGGCTCGCCGAGGCGCTGGCCGGCGCGCTGCGGCAGCTCGAGGAGATCGAGCGCGAGCGCGAGGAGCGCGCCCGGGGCAACGACCGCGAGCGCCGTGACGGCGCGGTGCCGCCGCCGCCCCCCCCGGCATGAGTCGCCCCGGCTAGGCCGCGGCGAGCTCCCGGAAGGTCGCGAGCTCGACACCGGCGGCGCGCAGCGTCTCGCGCGCGCCCGGGTCGCACAGGGCCGCGGTCTCGCCTCCCCAGGAGTACCCCCAGCGATAGGTGGCGGCGAGGCCCGGGTCGTCCAGGCCCGGATGGCAGACGAGCTCGGCGGCGGCGCCGACGGCCGGGATCAGCCGGCGCAGCCGTCCGGCCGTCAGCCGTCCGGCGGCGGCGATCCCCAGGGTCTGGCCCAGCGCCGCGACGCCGCGCGCGCCGGCGAGCTGGCGGGCGGAGCGGCGGGCGATCCAGCCGAGCGCGGCGGCCTGCGCCCGCCGCGGCCCGCCGCCGGCGCCGGCGGCGCTCGCCGCCGGCACGCGAACGAAGGGGACCCCGTGCTCGCGCGCCAGGAGGAGGACGACGGCGAAGAGTCCCGGCAGGACATGGAGGTGCTGGTGGGAGTTGAGGTGGACCACCGGCAGCCCCGACGCCAGCAGGCGCTCGACCTGCCGGCGCAGCTCGCGCTCGACCTCCTCGCGGCGGATCCCGCCGCGCAGGTAGCGGCGGACGAACGCCGGCCAACCCGGCAGCAGCGCGCCGTCCCGGCCGAGGAGGCTCGGCACCTCGCGCGGCGGCGACAGCGGACGCTCCCCGACCAGCGTCAAGTGCGCCCCGACGTCGAGCTCCGGCCGCGTCCGCAGGCGCTCCACGGCGTCGGCGAAGGCGCGCCCGTTGGCGACGACGCTCACGGCGGTCACGATGCCGTGCTCGTGGGCGTGGAGCGCGCCGCGGTTGAGCGCGGGATGGAGCCCGACGTCGTCGGCGGTGACGACGAGGCGCCTCACCCGCGCGCCGCGGGGGCACCCGCCGGCGCCGCTTCCCCGGGCGCCGGCGCCGGCTGCGCCCGCCGCCGCGGCCGGCGCATCTCGGGATAGAGGCGGACGAGCTCGCGCAGGATGTGCAGGATGACGGCCGGCGAGGAGAGGGTCGAGCGCCCGCGGGTGCGCGGGAAGTAGTCGAGCCCGAGCTGCTGGATCGTGAACCCCAGGTTCTTCGCCTTCACCACCAGCTCGGCGTCGATGAGCGAGCCCGTCGAGCGCAGCTCGATCGCCTCCAGGACCTCCCGGCGCACCAGCTTGAAGGAGAAGTTGATGTCGCGGTGCGGCCAGCCGAAGAGGAGGCCGATGAGCAGGTTGTAGAGGTAGGAGTAGAGCGCCCGCCGCCATCCCTCCTGAGTGCGGTCCAGCCGGTAGCCGGCGATGAGGTCGGCGCGCGTCACCGCGAGCGCGTGGACCGCGCGCCCGATGTCCCGCGGATCGAAGGGGAGGTCGGCGTCCATGTAGAGCACGAGGTCGCCCGTCGCCGCCGCGAAGCCGCTGCGCAGCGCCGCCCCCAGGCCGCGGTTGGCGTCGTGGCGCACCAGGCGCAGGCGCTCGCCGCCGGGGAGGCCGCCGACGATCTCGGCCGAGCCGTCGGTCGAGCCGTCGTCGACGACGACGATCTCCCAGGCGCCCTCGTGCTGTGCGAGCGCTTCGCCGGCGCAGGCGACGGCGTGGGCGATGCTCTCCGCCTCGTCGAGCATCGGGATGACGAGCGAGATCGAAGGCGCGGGACGTGGTTTCACGGCGGGCTCCGCTCGATGCCCACGAGCTGCACGGCGAGGCTCCGGTAGTCGGGACCCAGCCCGCTCGCGGCGGGGACGAACGCGGCGCGCGAACGGAAGGTGACGTCCACCAGCTCCTCCTCTCCCGGCGGCAGCACCACGCGGTGGGTCTCGCCGCGCCGTAGGACCGTCGTCGAGGCGCCGTGGCCGTCGAGGGCGACCTGCACGGTGTTGGCGGGCCAAGGGACGTTGCGGGGGAGCCGCAGGACGAGGACGAGCGCGTGGCGGCCGGAGCTCCCGCCGCCGCCGTGGGCCAGCCGGATGGCGGCGTCCGCGTCGAGCCAGCGCCACCCCGGCGCGCGCAGGCTGGGCTCCGGACCGTGCACGCCGCCGAGGGCCTGGAAGCGCTGCGCGTCGGGCAGGGGGCTGAGCGAGACGACGCGGTAGTGACGCCGGGTCAGCTTGCCGTAGGCGTCGCTCGCCGGCCAGCGGAAGGTCCGCGCCCCCGGCAGGCCGCTCTCGCCGTCGCCCAGGAGCCAGACCGGCACCCGCCCCGTGAGGGCCGCGAGCGGCACCCCCGCGGCGACCGGGAAGCGCGGGAAGGCGGGGAGCAGGGCCGCCGCGTGGTCGGCGAGCGCCGGCTCCACCAGCAGGACCGCCTGCGGCGGCTGCGAGCGGGCGAACCAGCGCGCCGCCTGGACCGGCGGCGAGGGGGTGGCGGCGCGCACGGCCAGGAGCGGCCACGCGAAGGCGACGAACCCGGCGACGAGCGCGGCGCCGGCGACCCAGGCGAGCGCCGGCCGGCGCAGCGCCCCGGCGAGCGCGACGCAGCCGAGGCCCGCCGCGGCGGCGACCGCGAGCATCGAGGGCAGGGCGTAGCGCGCCGCGTCGTCGGGGTTGAGGAGGACGAGGCAGAGGGCGAGGTCGATGCCGGCGAGGACGGCGAGCGGCAGGGTGGGGACGAGGCGGCGGCGGGCGGCGAGCGCGGCCGCGCCGGCCAGGGCGACGAGCAGGACCGGGAACGCGGTGTATTTCGTCCCCCAGGGGTGGGCGAGGAAGCGAGTCGCGATGCCCGACGCCGAAGCCCCCGCCCGCGGCTGCAGCGCGTCGAAGACCAGGACGTTGCCGCCCTGCCGGCCCAGGAACGGCAGGAGGGCCCGCGGACCGCCGAGCGCCGCGACCAGCGGCACGAACCAGAGGAGCGAGACCAGCGTGAAGGCGGCCGCCCCCTCGACCCACCGGCGGCGCGGCCGGGCGGGCAGGAGGGCGACGAGGAGCATCGGCACGACGGCGATCGCGAGCTGCGGGCGGACCCCCACCGCGGCGGCGGCGAAGGCGCCGAGGGCGATCGCGGCGGCGGCGCTGCCGCCGCGGCGGAGCCGCACGGCCGCCGCCAGCGCCAGGGAAAGGAACGCCAGCGCGGGAGCGTCGGAGAGCGCCAGCGGCCCGTAGACGAGCATCGCCGGCGAGAGGTGGAAGAGCGCGGCGCCGAGGACCGCCGCCCGATCGGCCGCCGTGCGCTCCGCCGCCGCGGCGCCGGGGGGGGCCGCGAGGTGCCGGTACGCGTCGACCAGAGCGGCGAACCCCACCAGCGACGCCACGACGCTCAGCGCGACGAGGCCGCGGAAGGGGCTGCCCAGGAGGAGCGCGAAGAGCTTGCCGAGGCCGATGAGCAGGGGGTAGCCCGGCGGATGGGGATGGTGCTGCAGCGGATCGAAGTCCTCGATCCCGCGGACGAAGAGGATCTCGTCCCACTCCCAGGGGCTCGCGGGGAGGGTGAGGAGGCGAGCCGCCGCGACCGCGCCGAGTCCGAGCAGGAACGGCAGGACGGGCGGCTCGCCCTCGCGGAAGGGCGTCGCCAATCGCATCGGGCTGAAGGAGAAGCGCCGCGGATTGTATCCTGTCCGCGCTTGCACGCCACCAGGTACTTGCGCGCCCTGGGTCTCGTCTGGCGGACCTACGCGCGGGCGGGCCTGCCGACCCGCCTCCACGCCCTGGGCCGGTTCCTGACCTGTCCGTTCCTGCCCGTCCTCGAGCACCTGCCGGCGCGCCCGCGCCTGCTCGACCTCGGGGCGGGCCACGGCACCTTCGCCCGCCTCGCCGTCGAGCGGGGGGCCGCCGGGGTGGTGGCCGTGGACCCGGACGCGCGCAAGGCGTTCGCGACCTACCGCCACCCGCGGGTGCGGTTCGTCGTCGCCTATGCCGATGCGGTGGCGGGGACGTTCGACGTCGTGACTCTCTTCGACGTCCTCTGCCGCGTGCCGGTCGCGGAGTGGGACGCGCTCCTCGCCGCCGCTTTCCTGAGGCTCCGCCCCGGCGGCCTCCTGCTGCTCAAGGAGATCGATCCCGCCAACCGCTGGAAGGGCCTCTGGAACCGCGCCCAGGAGCGCCTGGCGGACCTCCTCGGGCTCACCCTCGGCGCCGCCTTCAGCTACGAGACCCGCTCCCAGATGACCCGCCGGCTCGCCCGCCACGGCTTCGTCGCCGTCGAGGTCTTCGACCTCGGCCGCGGCTACCCGCACGCCCACCTGCTCTACGCCGCCCGGCGGCCGGGAGGCTGACGCGCCCGGAGGCGCGCGCCCCTCGGAGCGGCGTGCACCGGCGCTACCAGCCGTTGTTGAGGAAGTACTCGTCGCGCGGATGCAGGTCGTGGTTGAAGCGCTCGTCCGGCAGCGCCAGCACCTTCCGCCGTTCCCAGAGGCGCCGGAGCGGCGCGCCGGCGAAGAACTCGGCCACCCGCCGCGCCTGCTTCTGGTCGAAGGAGGCTTCGAGGTCCACGGCGGCGAGCCGCTCGCGCAACGTCGGCGGGTGGAGCGGGAGCGGCCGGTGACCGGCGACGAGGAAGCTCGACGCGAAGTACTCCGGCACGCGGCCGACGGCAACGTAGCGGAAGACGCGCCGGACGCCGTTGAGCGAGCGGTCGCTCGGGATCCACTGCACGAAGAGACCGTCCGGGGCCAGGCGGCTCGCCACCAGCTCGTAGAACTCGACCGAGTAGAGATTGCCGGCGTAGGCCGTGGTCGGCCGCACCGCGTCGACGACGATCACGTCGTACGGCTCGGGCCGCGCCAGGAGCCAGCGGCGGCCGTCGCCGTCGATCAGGCGAATGCGCGGGTCGCCGAGCAGCCGGCGGCTGGCGCGCGAGCCGCGCCCGGCGAGGACGGCGATCAGGCGCTTCTCGCCGCCGCAGATCTCGACGCAGTCGACCTGCATCAGGCGCGGGTCCTGGGCCATCGAATAGGCGGTCGAGCCGATTCCCAGCCCCACCGCCAGTCCGCGCTCGGGGCGCGGGTGCATGAGCGCGGGGAGGAGGCCGATCAGGATGTGGAAGGCGTCGTACGGGTGGCCGTTCTGCCAACTGCCGTTGATGTAGAGGAAGGTCTCCTCCCGCTCGTCCACCAGCCCGGTGGCGCAAGCGCGGTCCTCGGCGAGCGCGAAGCGCTCGGCCGGGACGCCGTGGAAGAAGGCCCAGAAGCGCTCGTTCGCAGGGAAGGCGGCGAGGCCGACCGCCATCAGGCCGGTCGCGCCGAGCGCCCCCGCCGCGCGCAGCGGGGCCGAGGGCAGGCGCGCAGCCGCCGCCAGCCCCGGCAGCAGGAGCAGGCCCGCGAGGAGCTGGAGCGTCCCCGCCGTGCCGAGCCGGTCGAGGAGGACGAACCCGGTCACCGCGCCCCCGGCCACGTTGCCGCAGATGTTGGCGCAGAGGAGGGTCCCGGTGCGGCGCCCGAGAGAGTCGAGCCGCCGCGCCACCAGCGCCTGCACGAACGGGAAGGAAGCGCCCATCAGCAGCACCGGCGCGCCCATCACCAGGAGCGGCGCGACGACGTGCGCGTAGAGGAGCCGCGCGGCGTCTTCGGCGCTGCGGACGGCGTAGGAGCCTGCCATGAAGCCGCCGCTGCGGAAGTAGCGCTCGACGAAGGGGGCCACGCCGAAGGCGTCGGGCGGATGGAGGAGGACGAGCATCCCGAAGAGCGCGCTCGTCCCGACCGCGAGCTGCAGCCCGAGGAACCAGCGATCCGGCCGCGCCGTCCGTCCCGCCCGCCGCGCGCCGAGGGTCGCGCCGAGGCCGAAAAGCAGAAGGTAGAGGGCCAGAACCGTGGCGAAGGTGTAGGAGTTGTTGCGCAGGACGGCGTCGACGACGCGGAAGTAGACGACCTCGAGGCCGATCGCCACGGCGCCGGTCAGGCCGTAGAGGAGGAACCAGGGCCAGGCCCGCTCCCCGCCGGAAGGGGCCGGCGGCGCGGGCTCGGCCGGCGGCACCGCCGCCGCGCCCAACGGCTCCCCCGCCGCGGCCCCCCGCCAGAGCAGCAGGGCCGCCGCGGCGGCCGTGAGGTTGAGCGCCGCCGCGATCCGCACGCTGGCGGCGAACCCGAACGTCCCGAGCAGGAACCAGCCGGCGACCGCGGCCCCCGCCGCGGCCCCCAGCGTGTTGACGGCGTAGAGCCGCCCGACGAGCGGCGCGATCTCGCGTGACGAGGCGACCACGCCGCGCGCCAGCAGGGGGAGCGACAGCCCCATCAGGATCGTCGGCACGGCGAGCAGGAGGAAGTGGAAGGCGAACATCGCCGCCGCCGAGTCGAGCGCCGCCGCGTGCCGGCGGTAGACGTCGTAGAACAGCCAGAGGCTCGACCAGGCGAAGGCGCCGACGCCCGCGTTGCCGAGCGCGAAGGCGAGCAGTGCCCGGCGCGGCCCGAGGCGGTCCGCGAGCGTGCCGCCGGCGAGGCTGCCGAGCCCGAGGCCGGCCAGGAAGGCGGTGACCACCGTCGTCGCGGCGATGAGGTCGATCCCCGCGTGCAGCGACAGCACCCGCTGCCACACCACCTGCAGCGTCAACGCGGAGAAGCCGGTGGCCGCGAAAACGGCGAAGAGGATCGGACGCGCCGCCGCCGGCACGGCGGTGCGGGCAAGCGGCGGCGTGGCTCGGATCGCGCGAGTATAGCCGGGATAGACTTGGAACCCGGTGGAAGCGGCGCGCCCCGACACGACCCAGGTCCCCGACGAGCGCCAGGTCGCCGAGGTGCTGGAGCGCGTCCTCGCCGGCGTGCGCCAGCGCCCGGTCGTCGGCGGCGCTCCGCTTCCCTGACATGCGGATCTGCGTCTGCGGCGTCCAGACGCCGTTCACCTTCGGTGGCGCCGAGCTGCTGGTCCAGTCGCTCGTCGAGCAGCTCCGCGCCCGCGGCCACCAGGCCGACACGGTGATGCTCCCCTTCACCTGGCCGAACCGGACGCAGCTCTTCAAGAGCAGCCTGGCTTGGCGCCTGCTCGACCTGACGGCCGCCGAGGACGGGCGGATCGACCTGGTGATCGCCACCCGCTTCCCCTCCTACCTCGTCAAGCACCCAAACAAGGTCGTCTGGCTGGTGCACCAGCTCCGCCAGGCCTACGAGCTCGCCGGCACCACCTACAGCGACTTCAAAGGCACGCCGCGCGACCGCCGCGTCGGCGAGATGCTGCGCGCCATGGACACGCGCACCCTCGCCGAGGCGCGGCGGGTCTTCGCCATCTCCAAGAACGTGGCGGCGCGCCTGGAGCACCACAACGGCCTGCGCGTCGAGGCCCTCTACCCGCCGCCGCGCCTGACCGGACGCCTCCGCCCCGGCCCTCCCGGCGACTACGTCTTCAGCGTCGGCCGCCTCAACCAGATCAAGCGCTTCGAGCTGCTGGTCAAGGCCATGAAGCACGCCCGCAGCGGGGTGCGCGCGAAGATCGCCGGCACGGGGCCGGAGCGCGACGACCTGGCGGAGCTGATCCGCAAGCTCGGCCTCGAGGACCGCGTCGAGCTGCTCGGGTGGGTGGACGACGACCGCGCGGTGGAGCTCTACGCCGGCGCGCTCGCCGTCTACTACGCCCCCTTCGACGAGGACTACGGCTACGTGACGGTCGAGGCCTACCAGGCCGGCAAGCCCGTCGTCACCCTGGCCGACGCCGGAGGAGTTCTGGAGTTCGTGCGCGACGGCGAGAACGGCTTCGTCTGCCCGCCCGGCGCTCCGGTCGAGGTGGCGCGGCGGTTCGACTGGCTCTACGAGCACCCGGAGGAGGCGCGGCGGATGGGGGAGGCGGGGGCGGCGGCGGTGCGCGACGTCGACTGGGACCACGTCATCGATCGCCTCCTCGGCGCCGCCTGAGGACCGCCCGTGCGCCGCCTCGCCTACGTCACCCCGCTCCCGCCGCTCGCCTCCGGCATCGCCGACTACAGCGCGGAGCTCCTGCCGCACCTGGCGCGTCACTTTGAGATCGAGGTCTTCGCCGAGCCCGGGCCGCGGCCGCCGCGCGTGCTGCTCGACGCGCTCCCTCCGGTCCACCCGCTCGCCGACCTGCCGGCGCGCGCCGGCGGGTTCGACGCCGTCCTCTACCAGCTCGGCAACAACGGCGACTTCCATGCCGGTGCCTTCCGCGCCCTCTTCGCGACGCCCGGGATCGTGATGCTGCACGAGCTGGTGCTCCACCACATGGTGCGCGAGCTGACGCTCGTGGCCGGCGACCGCGACGCCTACCTCGAGGAGGTGCGCTACTGCTGCGGCCGCAGCGGCTACCTCCTGGCCAAGCGGAGCCTCGACACCGGCACCGCCCTCGACGTCTGGAGCTATCCCCTCTTCGAGCGGGTGGTGGACGCCGGCCGCGGCGTCCTGGTCCACAGCGAGGGGAGCTGCCGGCGGGTCCTCGCCAGCCGCCCGCGAGCCGCGGTGCGCGCCGTCCCGCACCCCTGGTTCCCGCACGCGGAGGCGGGCGACGGCGGCGCAGCCCGCCGCCGCC
>DATLOC010000022.1:0-6183 GCA_035536455.1 Thermoanaerobaculia bacterium
GACCTGGTCGAGAACCCGAAGCTGGCGCGCAGCGACCAGATCCTGGCCATCCCGACGCTGGTCCGCCGGCTGCCGGAGCCGATTCGCAAGATCATCGGCGACCTTTCAAACTCGGAGCGGGTGCTGGTGGGATTGGAAATCCACGCAAGGAGCTGATCGCCGATGTCTGGCATGGCTCAGAAACACACCAACGAAGGGGTCCAGTACTCGTTCCGGCTCTATGTGACCGGCGCCAGCTCCGGCTCCAGCCGCGCCATCGCCTTGATCAAGGCGTTCTGCGAGCAGTTTTTGAAGGGCAAGTATCTTCTCGAGGTCGTGGACGTGTACCAGCAGCCCGCGCTTGCCGACGAGGAGAGGATCTTCGCGACGCCGACGCTCGTCAGGACGTCGCCGCTCCCCTTCCGCCGCATCGTCGGCAACCTTTCCGACCCCCATCGACTCCAGGCAGGTTTGGGGATCTCGCTATGATTTCAGAACGGCACGATTCAGAGATCGAAGAGCTGCGCGCGCAGTTGGAGGAGGCGGAGGAGACGCTGCGCGCCATCCGTCAAGGCGAGGTCGACGCGCTGGTGGTGACCGAGCGCTCCAAGGAGAAGGTCTACACCCTCAAGAGCGCGGACCGTCCCTACCGCCTGATGATCGAGTGCATGCGGCAGGGCGCCGTGACCGTCACCGCCGACGGCATGGTGCTCTACTGCAATGCCAGCTTCGCCGGGATGCTCGGGATGCCGCTCCAGCACATCATCGGCTCCGAGGTGCAACGCCTCGTCGAGCCGTCCAGCCGCGACCTTTTCGCGGCGTTCCTGCGACAGGAGGAGAACGGGCAGGCCGAGATCCTGCTCCAGACGGCCGGGGGCGATCCGCTGCCGGTCTACGTCGCGTTCAGCGAGCTGTCGCTGGAGGAGCCCGGGGAGCCGATGCTGTGCATGGTGGTCACCGACCTTGCCGAGCAGAAGCGCAGCGAGCGCCTGGAACGGGCCTGGACCACGGCCGAGGCGATGAACCAGGCCAAGGACCACTTCCTCGCCACGCTCTCCCACGAGCTGCGCACCCCGCTCACGCCCGTGCTCGCCGTGATCTCCTCCATGGAGGGGGACAGCCGCCTGCCCGGCCATTTCCGCCGCGAGATCGCCATGGTGCGGCGCAACGTGGAGCTGGAGGCGCGCCTCATCGACGACCTGCTCGACCTGACGCGCGTCTCCAGCGGCAAGATCCAGCTCGATCGCCGGGAAGTCGACCTGCACGAGGTGATCGAGCAAGCCGTCCAGACCTCCTGCGCCGGCGAGCTGGCCACGGGCCGCCGCCACATCGAGGTTGATCTGGCGGCCGCCGGGCATCACCTGTGGGGCGACTCGCCGCGCCTGACCCAGGTCTTCTGGAACCTGCTCAACAATGCCGTCAAGTTCACCCCCGAGGGCGGCACCATCACCGTGCGCACCCGGAACGATTCGCCGGACCGGGCGGTGGTCGAGATCACCGACACCGGCATGGGGATCGACCCGGAGGTGCTGCCCCGCATCTTCGACGCCTTCGAGCAGGGCGAGCCGGATGTGACGCGCCGTTACGGCGGCCTCGGGCTGGGCCTCGCGATCTCCAAGGCGATCGTGGAGCTGCACGGCGGCCTCATCAGCGTGCGCAGCGATGGCCGGGACCGGGGCACGACCTTCTCCGTCCGGCTGCCGGCCGAGCCGCTGCCGTTCGAATCCGCGGCGGCGCCGGCCCCCCAGGTTGCGGAGACGCCGCCCGCCCGCCTGCGCGTCCTGCTCGTGGAGGACCACTCCGACACGGCAGCCGCCCTGGCCGACCTGATGCGCCTCCACGGCCACGAGGTCCGGATCGCGGGCACGGTCGCCCAGGCTCTGTCCGCCGCGGCGAAGGCCGGGAAGGGCGGGATCGACCTGGTGATCAGCGATCTCGGTCTGCCCGACGGCAACGGCCAGGACCTCATGCGGCAGCTCGCCGAAAGGTTCGGGCTGCGCGGCATCGCCCTCTCCGGCTACGGCATGGAGGACGACGTGCAGCAGAGTCGGGAGGCCGGCTTCGAGCGCCACCTGACCAAGCCGGTCGACCTGCGCTCGCTCGACGCCGCGATCCGCGACGCCTCGCAAGTACCCGTCCCCTGAGCCGATTTCGGCGGCGGGCTGAACCTTTTTGAGGGAAAGCTGTCTCTTCTACCGTCTATGTCCTACGAGGGGCGGATGGTGGAACATCGGCTCGGGTCGACCTGTCGCGACGTGCGGCGGCTGCAGGAGCGGCTGCGCGAGCTGGAGCTCTACCGCGGGCCGCTCGAGGGGGCCTACGGAGGCGGCACGGAGGCCGCCGTCCGCGCCTTCCAGGAGCGCGAGGAGCTGCCCGCCAACGGGGTGGTGGACGAGACCACCTGGGAGCGGCTCTTCGGCATCCCGCCGCCCGTCCCCTGGTTCACCGGTCTACCTCTCTTCGAGCGCGCCTTCGCGCTCTGCGCCCTCTTCGAGACCGGCGCCGGCCCGCCGGGGTGCTACGCCTCGGTCGCCGGCGACGCCGACGGCCAAGGGCTCTCCTGGGGAGCGCTGCAGTGGAGCTTCGGTAACGGCTCGCTGGCGCCGCTGCTGCGGCGCCTGCTCGACGAGCACGCCGACGTGATGCGCTTCGCCTTCCACGGCCATCTACCGGAGCTGGTGGAGTTGCTCGACGCCGCAGCCGACGAGCAGCTCCGCTTCGCCCGTTCGATCCAGCATCCGGTGCGCCATTACGTCTGCGAGCCCTGGCGCGGCCGCTTCGCCGCCCTCGGGCGGATGGCGGCGGCGCAGCACGTGCAGCGGGCGGAGGCGAAGGTGCTCTGGAAGCGCGCCGAGCGATTGGCCGAGGACCTCGGTCTCGCCAGCGAGCGCGGCGTGGTGCTGATGATGGACGCCGAGGTGCAGAGCGGCGGAGTGCCCGACCTGGTGCGCCGGCGGCTCGCCGCCGACTTCGCGGCCCTACCCGCCGAGCTGCCGCCGGAGGCGGCGGAGGTCGAGCGGCTACGCCTCCTCGCCGACCGCTTCGCCGCCGCGGCGCCGCCGCGCTGGGCCCACGATGTGCGGCAGCGCAAGCTGGCGATCGCCGAGGGTGCCGGCCGGGTGCACGGCATACGGCTCGATCTCGAAGAGCAGTTCGGGATCGGGCTGGAGCGGTTCTGCTGTCGGGAGCCCGGCGCGAGAGACTTCGCGCTTCAGCGCTCCACCCAGTAGTTGGGGGCTTCCTTGGTGATCACCACGTCGTGGGCGTGGCTCTCCTTGAGGCCGGCGGGGGAGATGCGGACGAAGCGGGCGCCGGTGCGCAGCGCGTCGATCGAGCCGCTGCCAGCGAGCCCCATGCCGGAGCGTAGGCCGCCGGTGAGCTGTGGCAGCATCTGGTGGACGCTCCCCTTGTACGGCACCATGCCTTCGATCCCCTCCGGCACCAGCTTCGAAAGGCTGCCGGCGCCGCCGTTGGCGAACTCGCCGGGGGCCATCTCGACCGCGCCGCCCCCCTCCTGGAAGTAGCGCTCGGCGCTGCCCCGGGCCATCGCCGAGAGCGACCCCATACCGCGGTAGGCCTTGAAGGTGCGACCCTGGTAGAGGATCGTCTCGCCCGGGCTCTCCTCGGTGCCGGCGAAGAGCGAGCCGATCATCACCGCGTGGGCGCCGGCGGCGATCGCCTTGGTGACGTCGCCCGAGAACTTGATGCCGCCGTCGCCGATCACCGGCAGGTCGTGCTCGGCGGCGGCGCGGGCGCAGTCCTGGATGGCGGTGATCTGCGGCACGCCGGCGCCCGTGACGACGCGGGTGGTGCAGATGCTCCCTGGGCCGATCCCCACCTTGATCCCGTCGACGCCGCGGTCGATGAGCTCGCGCGCCCCCTCCGCCGTCGCCACGTTGCCGACCACCAGCCGCACGTCGGGGAAGCGCTCGCGCAGGCGGGCGGCGGCGTCGAGCACCCCCTGGCTGTGGGCGTGCGAGGAGTCGAGGACGACGAGGTCCACCTTGGCGCGCACCAGCTCCGCCGCCCGCTCCAGATAGTCGCCCGAGGCCCCGACCGCCGCCCCCACCCGCAGCCGCCCCAGCTCGTCCTTGCAGGCGTAGGGGTACTGCATCATCTTCTGGATGTCCTTGACCGTGATCAGCCCCTTGAGGTTACCGTCGCGGTCCACCACCAGGAGCTTCTCGATGCGGTGGCGGTGGAGCATCGTCTTGGCCTGGTCGAGGGTCGTCCCCTCGGGCACCGTGACCAGGTCCTCCTTGGTCATCAGGTCGCCGATCCGCTTCCCGAGGTCGTCCTCGAAGCGCAGGTCGCGGTTGGTGAGGATGCCGACCAGGTGGCCGTCCGAGTCGGTTACCGGCACGCCGGAAATCTTGTAGCGGGCCATGACACCGAGGGCGTCGCGGATGCTCTGCTCCGGGCGCATGGTCACCGGGTCGACGATCATCCCGGCCTCGCTGCGCTTGACCTTGTCCACCTCCTCGGCCTGGACCTGGATCGGCAGGTTCTTGTGCACGATGCCCATGCCGCCCTCCTGAGCGAGGGCGATGGCGAGGCGCGACTCGGTGACGGTGTCCATCGCCGCCGAGAGGATGGGGATGTTGAGGTCGATGCCCCGGCAGACGCGGGTGCGCAGGTCGACGCTGTTGGGGTGCACCTCCGACCGGCCCGGCACGATCGAGACGTCGTCGAAGGTGAGGGCGAGGCGGGGGTCGGGCTCGCTCATTGAGCGGCCGAGGATAGCAGAGGCACCCCGATGGGCGCCGCCGGCCCCCTGGCGCAATCGCGGCGTAAGCGCTAGACTCCTGGGTCTACCCGGATGCGGGAGAAAGGAGAGTGTCGTATGGAGATGCGCAACTTCATGAGGGGAGCGGCGGCCGCGCTGCTGCTGACGGCATGGGCCGCGGTCCCGGCCCTGGCGAACGGGGACCAGGCGGCCGAGCAGCCGGCGCCGTCGGCCGAGCAGCCGGCGCCGTCGGCCGAAGAGCAGGCGATGATGGCGGCCTGGCAGAAGGCGATGACCCCGGGGCCGCAGCACCAGCAGCTCGCCAGCTCGGCCGGCACCTGGAACTTCACCGGCAAGTTCTGGATGGGCGGCCCGGACAAGCCGCCGACCGAGGCCACCGGCACCGCCGAGCGGTCGGTAATCCATGGCGGCCGCGCGCTGGTCGAGAACGTCAAGAGCAGCATGTTCGGCCAGCCCTTCGAGGGGCACGGCATGACCGGCTACGACAACGTCGCGCAGAAGTACTGGACGACTTGGACCGACAACATGTCCACCGGCGTGATGATCGGCTACGGCACCTGCGACGGGACCGGCACGTGCACCTTCACCAACGAGCACTACGATCCGATGACCGGGCAGAAGAAGACCAGCCGGTCGGTGCTGCGGCACGAGGGCGGCAAGGAGATCTTCGAGTCGTACGACGTCGGTCCCGACGGCAAGGAATTCAAGGCGATGGAGCTGGTCTTTACCAAGGCGTGACGGCGTAACGCGGCCGGCCGGTGGGGCTACGTCCCTACCGGCACGGCGGCGGCGCCGTGGCACTTCTTGTACTTCTTGCCCGAGCCGCAGGGGCAGGGGTCGTTGCGGCCCACCTTGACCTCCTTGCGCGCCGCAGCGGCGCCCGGCGGGGCGCCGGCGGACTTGGCGGGGGCGGAGAGGGTGAGGCGGGAGGGGGAGGGGGCCGGCGCCTCGCGGCGGCGGCGTTGCTCGAGCATCTGCTCCTCGGTGACCGGCTCGAAGCGGAAGAGGCGAGTGATGATCTCGTTCTCCACCCGCTCGCGCATCGCCTCGAACATCTCGAAGCTCTCCCGCTTGTACTCGTTGAGCGGGTCGCGCTGGCCGTAGCCGCGCAGGCCGATGCCCTCCTTGAGGTGGTCGAGAGCCAGGAGGTGATCCTTCCACGCCACGTCCACGGAGTGCAGCATGATGGCGCGCTCGAAGCCGCGGATGATCTCGGCGTCGAACCGCGCCTCGCGCTCGCTGTAGCGCTGCTGGACCGCGTTCCAGAGCGTCTCCCGCAGCTCGTCGATGCCCAGCTCTTCGAGCCGGAGATCGCCCGCGTTGATGTTGAAGTACGAGAGGAACTGCGTCCGCAGGCCGGGGAGGTCCCAGTCCATCGGGTCGAGCTTCTCGCCGGCGTGGGTCTCGAGCAGCGAGTCGAGCACGTCCTCGGAGATCTTCATCACATAGTCGCGGCC
>DATLOC010000023.1:0-40402 GCA_035536455.1 Thermoanaerobaculia bacterium
CGAGGCGCCGCGCCGCGCGGCGGCCGGCGCGCCGGCGGTCCGCGTGGCCGCCGCCCCGGCGTCGCCGATCGTCGGCGTCCCCGAGGCCGCGCGCGGCGGCAACGGCAAGGGGAAGGGCGGCGCCAAGCCGAAGCCGGAGAAGCCGGCCAAGCCGGAGAAGCCGGCGAAGCCGGGGCGTCCCGGCGGCGACCTGCGCGTCGAGATCCAGCCCGACGTCTGGAACACCAACTGGGTGCGCGGCAACGGCACGGTCACGGCGCTGATCCGCGGCAGCAACCTCGGCGACGTGGACCTCGACTCGATCGTCCTCGTCGGCACCGACGGCGCCGTCGAGGAGCTCGAGCCGCTGCGCGTCGGCCGCCAGGGCAATCACATCCGCGCCTTCTTCGCCAAGGACGACGCCTTCGAGACCCTCGACACGCCGGCCCCCGGCGAGACCCACGAGATCGTCATCCGTCTGACGATCGAGGGCGTCGCGGACGCGCCGGACGTCGCGAAGGAGCTCAAGGACACGATCCGGGTCGTCGGCCCCGCCGGTTAGCCGCCAGCCCAGCGCGGGCGGCGGCGGTTGTCCTCCCCCCGCCGCCGCCCGCGGCTTTGCCGCTCGCTACTCCTTTTCCAGCAGCTTCTTGTAGGCCGCCAGGTGGCGGATCGTCTCCGCCCCTTCGCCCAGCTCTTCGTAGAGGCCGGCGAGGTTGTAGTGCGCGTCGGCGCAGGCGGGGTCGGCGGCGAGGGCTTCGAGGTAAGCGGCGATCGCCTCGCGCGGGCGATCGAGGTCCTGGAGGGCGACGCCGAGGTTGAAGCTGGCGGTGACGTCGCCGGGGCGGGCAGCGAGGGCGCGGCGGTAGTGCGCGGCGGCGCGCGCGGCGTCGCCGTCTTCGTGCAGGAGCCGGCCGAGGTTCAAGTGCGCGTCGGAGTGCTCGGGGTCGAGCGCCAGCGCCTTGCCGTAGGCCTCCTGGGCCGCGGCCGGCGCCGTCGCTTCCAGCTCGCAGGCCAGCTCGTACCAGTCGTCGGCCTCGAGGTCCTCGCGGTCGCGCGCCTCGGCGTAGGCGCGCTCGGTGAACGGGGCCGCGGCCGCGGCCAGCGGCGCCACCTCGAAGTCCAGCACCTGCTGGCCCGACTCGGCGAGCCAGGCCTCGCCGCCGGCGCGCACCACGATCGAGCCGCCCTCGGCGGCGATGCGCACGGTGGCGAGCGAGCGGCCGCGCGGCAGCTGTTCGTGGAGGCGCGCCAGCGCCCGGCGCACCCGCCGCGGCGCGACGCCCGAGGCGAGGAGGCCCTGCGCCGCCCTCAGGACGACGAGGTCCTGGAAGGAGAAGAGGTAAGCGCCGCGCGCCCCGCGCCGCGGCGCCAGGAACCCGGCGCGGACGAACGAGCGCACCCGCTCCTCGGCGACGCCGAGCAGGCGCGCCACGTCGTGGGTGGTGTAGCCGGGGAGGGGCGAGGAGAGCATGGCGTCGAGGTCCGGCGTCTCGAGCCCTAGCCTGTCATCCTGAGCGTAGCGAAGGATCTGGGGGCCGGGACGCTGGGTGCCTTCACCCCCGCCCAGATCCTTCGCTGCGCTCAGGATGACACTCCAGCCGCTAGCGCTTGCCGCCGGCTCGCGCCTTGCCTGCCGGGCGTGCCTTGGCCGCCGCCGCGGCCTTGATCGGCGTCGCCTTGGCCGCCTCTTCGCGCGGCGCCCGGCGGGCCGGCTTCTTGACGCCCGCCTCGCCGAGGCTCGCCTTGAGCGCCGCCATGAGGTCGATGACCTGCGCCTTCGGCGCCTCCTCGGGGGGCGCCACGATCTGCTCGCCGGCGACCTTCTTCTCGATCAGCGCGACGATCCGGTCGCGCAGCACGTCCTTGTAGGGCTTGGGGTCGAAGCGCTCGGCGGCGATCTGGTCGACGAGGCGCAGCGCCAGCTCGAGCTCGTTCGGCTTGACGTCGGCGTCGCCCACCGGCACCTCGTCGAAGCTGCGCAGCTCGTCGGCGTAGCGGAGCTGCTGCATGACGAGGCCGTTCTCGAACGGGCGCAGCAGCACGAGGTAGCTGCGGCCGCGCGCGAGGTAGGTGGCGAGCGCCGCGTACCCCGACTCCTTCATCGCCAGCGCCAGCAGGCGGTAGGGCTTCGGCCCGCCCTTGTCCGGCCCCAGGTAGTAGGACTTCTCGAAGTAGATCGGATCGACGGCCGCGAGCGGCACGAACTCGGCGATCTCGATCGCGTTGGTGGCCTCCGGCTCGAGCGCCTTGAGCTCCTCCTCGTTGAAGAGGACGTACTGCCCCTTGGCAAACTCGTACCCCTTGGCCATCTCGTCGCGCTCGACGAAGACCTCGTCGGTGGGGCACCAGTAGCGGTACTTGAGGCGCGTGCCGCAGGAGCGGTGCACCATGTTGAAGGAGACGGCGCTCTGCGGCTCGCCGGTCGAGTACAGCTTCACCGGGATGGCCACGAGGCCGAAGGAGATCGTGCCGGAGCCGATCGCGCGTGCGGGCATAATGGGGAAAAGTGTAGCACGCGAGCCTAGTTAGGGGCCGGCCGACTGCGTAGGTCGAGGACCGGATGGCGCTCGCGACGGGCCGTTGGGCCGGGTCGGCCGCCCGACTGCGTAAGTTGAGGACGCGGAGCGCTCGGCGCCCGGCCGATTGCGTAGGTTGAGGACCGAATGGGCTGGGTCGGCGGACGAACTGCGTAAACCGAGGACAGGAGTGGGTTGGTTTGCCTGACCAACCGCGTAAAACGAGGATCGGAGCTGCCATTTCGGCAGAAACCCCGGCCCAACGGCCGGGCAAACCGCGTAGGTTGAGGACCGCGACCGCTCAATGAGCCGGCGAATTGCGTAAGTAGAGGACCGCGAGGCCCTATCGGGCCGCCGAACCGCGTAAAACGGGGACCGCGGGGCGCGAATCGCCGCTTACGGCGCCGGCGGCGCGCCGCCGTTCGGGCCGGCGGGAGCCGCCGTCAGCCCGCGGCGGTCCAGCTCGGTGCACAGCGTCCGGCGCAGGACGTCCTCGAGCTCGGCGCGCGTCCGCGGCAGGCCGGCGAGGGCCGCATCGCGCTCCGCGGGACCGCGGCGGGCGATCCAGTCGCTCAAGCTCCGCCCCGCGGCAGCCTCCTGCTCCGGGAAGGCGAGCGACAGAAGCTGCGACACCGGCACGTCCAGCACCTCGGCGAAGGCCATCAGGTGGTCGACCGTCAGCCGGCTCTCGCCGTTGAGCAGCTTCCCGAGGTTGCCGTTGCCGACCCCGAGCCGCCGTCCCAGCGCGCGCTTGCTCCAGCCCTCGCGCAGCAAGGCCTCCACCGCCTCGCGGAGCAACTGACGTAGTCCTTGCTGTCGAGCTGGGGCATCTGCGAAGTATGAACCCCTCCGGCACCCGCTGTCCACCCGGGAACACCGCCGCCGCGCCGGTCGTTTCCTTGACTAGGCGCACCCTCGGGTGCCAAACTCCCCCGTTCGCGCGGGGCCGCCACGGCCCTCCAAGCTGCCCACCGTGCCCAGGTAGCTCAGTTGGTAGAGCACGTGACTGAAAATCACGGTGTCGCTGGTTCGATTCCGGCCCTGGGCACCATGTAATCTACCCAGCCTCCAAGCAGTAGCGGCTCGCGCCTCCTGGAGGCGCATTCGCACGATCTTAAGGCGCTTATTTGCAGAGTTCGATATGCTTCTGGTGAGCGCTGTCTGCTCACTACGAATCAGCAGGAGGTAGTGATGCATTCACCCAAGCTCGCTCGTGTCTCAGCTCTCGCCCTGGTTCTCCTCTTTCTCTGTTCCCTGTCCGCCTTCGCCGCGGCGCCCTGTAGCTGCAACTTCTGCCAGCGCCACCCCGAGAAGAACTGCGTCTTCAACAGCGCGTCGACGACGTGCGCCGAGTTCCTCATCGTCACGATCTGCCCGCCTCTCCCCCCGGCCGCCTCCACGGACGACCTGAGCGCCGAGGAGGTCTTCTTCGCGTCCATCTCCGAGCCCACGCAGGAGGCCGTGCAGGAGCCCAGCGGCTGCCTGATTCCCACCAACTAGCGTTCGTCCTTAAAGCGCCGGCCGGGGCTCGCTGGTCGGCGCCGAGCCTTTGGCTCGTCCTGAGGTCAGAAAACTCTCCCGTTGTCCGTCTCATCTGCGATGGCGGGTCAGCCGCAGAATTCGGAGCCGGCACGTGGTATCTTTTCTTTCGGCAAATCCGTACAAGAAGGACTTTTCTCCGCCGGAGGCGTGTTGCCGCGAGTCGTCTGGCGCCTGCTCATCGGCATGGCTTTCGTCGGGTTCCTGGTGATCGGTGCGTCGCAAGGGATCTGCGCGCGCCGGCCGGCTGCGGAGCGTTCCGGCGCGTCCACCTCTTATGGCGAGCTTCATCGGCGACTCCTCGCGTCCGCTGAGGCCGCTCGGCCGGTGGAAGCGCGCCTCTCGGGATGGGAGGAGTACCGGCCGTACCGCGCGTCCGCGGCGGTCCGCCGCCCCGGCACACCCCCGGGCGCGCGCGGTAGAGCGCTGCCGATCGCCGCCCGGCCGCCTTTCCGGGTTCCGCGCGACATCGAGCGGGCTATCGATCGGGCGAGGGGGCAGGTCACGGTCGAGACTCTTGGCGCCTCTGCCGTCCTGAACCTGTTTAAGGGGGACTTGGAGGGGGCGGTCAGGGACTTGCGCAAGGCGCTCGTCCTCCACCCGGACGATCCGCGGCTCCTGAACGATCTCGCCGCGGCGCTCTTGGCTCGCCATGAAGCGACGGGCACGGCCCGGGACGCGCTCGCGGCGCTCGAAGCGGCAGAGCACTCGATCGAGGTGCAGCCGACGCCGTCGGCGCTGTTCAACGCGGCGCTGGCCCGCGAGCGGCTCGGCCTGCGCGCTCGGGCGATCGCCGGCTGGCGGCGGTACCTGAAAGAGGACGCCCGCGCCGACTGGGCGGCGGAGGCGGGCGGGCGCCTCGAGGTCCTAGAGCGCGAACCTTCCGAAGGGGAGGTCCTGGCGAAGCTCTTCGCGGCACGGATGACCGAGCGCGCGGCTCTCGGCCGCAACCCGTGGGCCGACCGACAGTTCGGCGAGCGGGTGCTCCTCGCGCGCTGGGCGGAGCGGCACCTGGCCGGCGATCCGGTGGGTGCCGAAGCCGCCCTCGCGGCGGTGGAAGAGGTCGCCTCGGGACTTGCCGGGGGCGCCGGCCGACTCCTGCTGGGCAGCGCCGCCGCGGTCCGAGACGCGCAGCGGATTGGAGACTCGGAACGGCTCACGCGCTTGGCGCGGGGCCACCAGACCTACTACCACGCCTTCCAATTAAACCGCGCGGAGCGTTCGTCCGAAGCGCAGGCGCTCCTCGGCGGCACCATCGAGGACCTGCGGTCCGCGGGAAGCCCGTTCGAGCTGCGCGCGCGCCTATTGCGGGTCATCGTTACGGTCGAGTCGATGTGGACGGAGATCCTTGATGTCGACGAGGCTGCGGCGGGGGCGGGTTTCTCGGCGTTGCTCGCCGAAACCCGGCGCGTGGCCGCGCATCGGGCGAGTCTCGAGAACCGGTTCGAAGCGGCCCTTGATCTCTACGAAGATTCTCAGCGGCGCTTCTCGGAGCTGGGCGAGCGCGAGCTCATGACCGTGCTGGCGGTCATGCGGGCCGAGCTGTTCGATGCCAATGGCAACGAGCTCTTGAGAGACGAAGAGCTGGCCGGAGCGCTTGCGGAAGCTCCCGCCGCGAGCGATCCCTGGAACCGCTACTCTATCTACGTCAACGCGGCGAGCACGACAGCCGGTGTCTTCCCCCACGTTGCCGTCGAGGTGCGGCGCGAAGCGGCTGCAGTGTGCCCGTCCTTGCCCGAGCGGCCATTGTGCGCCATTGATTCACTCCTCTGGGTCGCTCGGCTCACCCCTAACACCGGCGTGGCCACTCGCGCATTGGCGAAAGCTGCGGCGCTCCTGAGTGGCGCCCCACCGTCGGACGGCAGGGAGAGGACCGTCATCGATCTGGCGGCGGCACGGGCGCACTGGCTGGGCCGCGAGGAGAGCGCTGCAACCGAGCAGGAGGAGGCGGTCGAGCTCTATGCCGAGGTAGCCCAGTGGTATCTGGCGCAAGGACTCCTCCCTGCGATGGTGCGAGCCCGCGCCGAGCGGGCGCGCGTGCTGGAACAGCTCGGGCGCGCCGCCGAGGCGACCATCGAGTACCGGACCGCCCTTCACATGTTCCGCAGGTGGGACCGGATGGAGCGCTTCCGGCCCGAAAACGCTGAAAAGGACGCGCCGCGCGAGCTGCGCGAGGTGTACGAACGGCTGCTCGAGCTGGAGCTCGAGGCGGCCGGCAACGCCCCCGCGGTGAACGCCTTCCTGCTCTCCGAGGAGATGCGCGACCGTCTGGCGCCGCGGCGTAGCGCGTCGCTGGACCTGCCGAGCGGCGATGACCTCGGCTCTTGGGTTGCCGCGATACCGCCCGGTACAGGTGTCGTCGAGTACGCGCTGACCGGCGCGCGGGCGACGGCTTGGGTCTTGGCGGGTGGTCGCTTCGATCAGGTCGCGCTCAGGCCGCGCGCCGGGCTCGCCGAGCGCATTCGAGGTCTCGCCGCCGAGCGCGACCTCGACGCCTGGCGACGCGCCACGGGCGCGCTCTTCGAAGAGCTCCTCGCTCCGGTCCTGGCCCGGTTGCCCGCCGGGACGAATCGGCTACTCCTGGTTCCCGATTCGGACCTTTACAGCCTGCCCTTCCGGGGCCTCTGGAATCCACGGTCAGGCCGGTACTTCGACGAGGACTTCGTCGTGGCGCTTGCCCCGAGCGTGGGTCTGGCGCTCGCTCCTCGCCTCTCGACGGCTTCAGGCGACTCCTGGGCAGTCCTCGCTGCGGGGTTCGACGATTTCACGCCCCACCTTGGGTTGGACGACTTGCCGCATGCTGCTGTAGAAGCTGGCGCCGTGAGGGCGAGCTATGGCAAGGAGGGGAGACGCTGTTCGGTGACCGACTGGGAGAGCTTCCGCCGCTGTGCCACGCGCTCTGCGGTGATCCATCTTGCCACTCACGCCGCAGCGGGGACGGAACCGCGCACGACCTGGCTGGCGTTTCCCGCCGAGACCATCGACCTGGATCGACTTTGGCGAGAACTTCCGGAGCTGCGCGCGCGCCCGATCGTCGTCCTTTCGTCTTGCGAGAGCGTCGCCGCGGCGGGAGGAGGTGAGGGCCTCGGCGGCCTCGCCAGGCCCTTTCTGGCAAGCGGAGCGAAGGCGGTCGTGGGGACGCTGCGGAAAATCGACGATGAAGACGCAGCCGTCCTCTTCCCCGCCTTTCACAGCGCCCACCGGGACTTGGGCGATGCCGCTGAGGCGCTGAGACGAGCGCGCGCGAACTGGAGTGCCTGGAGAGAGCGGCCGTGGGTGTGGAGCATGGTCGAAGTCGTGAGCCTGGAGCTCGGAGGCTAGAAAGGAGGGCGCATGTCGTACACGTTCCGCGTGGTCTTCGATGGCATCTGCGCGTACGTCCCGGAGCTGCCGTTCTTCACGCGGCCCGCAGCCGGCGATCCCTGGAAGGCGCAGGTGGATCCGATCCCTTCGCTCGCGGTCCTGCTCCCCGACCTGCGGCGCGCGGGCAAGGCGTCTCCTGATAAACCAACGCTCAACCTTCCCAAATCGCGGGACCCGCATTTTCCGTTGCTCACGTTCCGTCTGGATGACCTGCGGGAGGGGACCACGCGGCGAGTCGATCTCGTTTGCAGGGACATCTCCGAACGAGACGAGCAGGGTCTCCTGTTCCTGCGCCGCGAGCAGATCCGCTTCGAGGTGGACTGCGAGAACGGGAAATCCTTCACCTTCTCCAAGTGGCTGCCGGACACCCTGGACAAGCAGAACAACCACCCAAAGCCGGCTTCCGGCCAGCTCCGAGAGCTTCAAAGCCTCTGGTGGCTACCGGCGCTCGACCGGATCGTCGACGTCGACGCCGTTCCCGATGCGACCAAGGCAAAAACGACCGTCCTGCCTTCCTTCTATGGACCGTTTCCCGACGGGCTCATCGCACGGGTGGAATGCGGGGGCGGCCACCTGCGCACCCACGACTTCAACCGGGGCACGGACGGCAGTCCCGTGGTGTGGCGGTTCGCCAAGCCGGAAAAACCGGATGAGGAGGGTGTCTGGAATCGAGCCATTGCCAACTCCCTCGCCCTGGAGTTCTACGACGTGCGCAACGCCGTGCGGATCGAGATCAAGCGGCTGGCGAACGACGTCGTGACCCGGCACCTGGTCCTCGCGCCGGCGCCGGGCGCGTCGCGGCCAGTACTGGAGATCTCGATCTCGAACCGTGAGCCGGAGCTGCTCTTCGAGGAGGAAGGCTTCGGCCGTCTGGCGCTGCCCGATATGGACTTCCAGGCGTTCTACGAGAAGCTCAGTCCGGTAGACCCGAAGAAGCTGCCGGACCTCCCCGTCCCCTATCCCGCGAGGAAGGCGTTCTTCGGGATCCGTGAAAAGCCGTGCGCCGGAGCGGTGATGGCTGGCTAGTCAGCTTCATTGGAGGGCTGAACGATGAGCTCAAATCGACCGAACCTCGTGGAACTGCGGCAGGTCCTCCGCAACCTCGCGAAACAGGGTAAGGTCGTGGCGTTCTCACTGGGGGGCACGGAAGAGAGACCGGTGGTGAGGCTCCGGACCATCGGCCCGCCCCTGGGTGATCTGACCTGGCTGAGCGATCAGAGAAGCAAGATGCCGGGAGTGATATTCGAGGAAGAAGACCGGCAACGAGAGCCATTTCGGTTTCTCGCCAGAGAGCTGCGGCCGGGCTCGGGAATCGTCCGTGTGGTCGCCGGAACGCCGTCTGGTCCTGAGGGCACGTTGACTTGCTTTCTCTCGCGGAACGGGCGCGACCTGTACTTCGCCTGCGCGGCGCACGGGGTCACGAACTTCTGGAACACCGAGGATGGTTCTCACCTCGGTGGCTCGATCTACCTCAACGAGAAAGGCTACCCGAGCCGAGAGAGCGAGCGCTTCCTCGGCAAGTTGCACTGGGTCTCACCCCGTCCTCCTCTGGAAGACGAGAGCGTAGGACCCGATCCGACGATCGATCTCGCAATCGTGAAGCTCAGCGGATCCTTCGATTGGAAGCAGAGGACCACTTGTTATGGGAGCTTCGGAAAGACCGCCGCGACGCCAAAGAAGGACGATTCAGTCACGAAATGTGGCGCGGAGGAGCCGCATGGGACGGACGGACTGGTCGCGAGCAAAGAGCCGGTCGAAGTGCTCATCGAAGGACCCAAGGGCACCTATCGTTTCGCCAAACAGGTCATCCTGGAGGATAAAGAAAAGGGGTCACCATTCGCCGTCCCGGGCGATTCGGGAACCATCATCGTCGACAAGGACAGCAAAAGTCCGCTCGGGATGCTCATCGCGGGCTCGGTCCTGGACGGACGCTACGTCATGACGCCGATCGATGCGCTCATCAAGAAGTGGGAGGGAAGAGACCTCGACCTCGCCCTTCTTTGACCGGAGCGGCGAAGACCCGCGCGCCCTTCGAGGGCATCGATCTCTTCGCGACGCCGCTGCGCGCCGTCCACACCCGCTCGATCACCGCGCCGCGCTGGGGTGCGCGCGCCACCGGAAACTCGGGCGCACCGCCGCGCCGAGGACGGCCGCCGCGGCCGGCTCTTCACCGCCCGCGTCGAGCGCCTGCGCGCCACCTATACCTTCAATGCCCGCACCTTCCTGCGCCTGATCGGCCAGTGGGTCGAGACCGAGCGCGACCCCTCGCTCTACACCTTCGAGATCGCCCCCACCGAAGGCGGCTTCTCCGGCTCGGCGCTCGTCGCCTACAAGCTCAACTGGCAGACGGTGCTCTTCCTGGGCTACGGCGACGAACGGACCCTCGTCGCGGAGGACCGCCTGGAACCCAGCGGGCGTGAGCTGTTCCTGAAGGTCTCCTACGCCTTCCAGCGCTGAGACTTCGCGCCTTACTCCATCTTCCTCGCCTCGGTGGCGAGGTGGCTCTGGCGCAGGACGAGGTGCGTCACCGCTCCGCCGGCGCCCTTCACGAACGCGAGCTCGCTGTCCGGGTCGCGCGTGAAGAACGTGGACTCGGACGCGGCAAAGAGCTCCCTGCGCGGGCCGCTTCCCGTCTGCGCCCAGAGCTTGCCGTCCTCGCGGGAGACCACGAGCCGGACGTTCGGCCTCAGCTCGTAGCTGCCGACGTAGGCGTCGAAGGCCTCGGGGACGATCGGCACGGCGGTGTGCTCGACGGGCGCGAGCTCGGGGTCGTAGAGGGCGGCGACGCCGTTGGTGATGGCGGCCGGGTCGGCCTGCGCCAGGTTGGTGAGCACGATGACGGTCAGCTTCTTGTCGACGAAGCGCACGATGTCGGTGGCGAAGCCCTGCCAGCCGCCGCCGTGCCGGACGACGCGGTGGCCGCGGACCTCGCCCACCATCCAGCCGAAGCCGTAGCCGTACGGCACGGGGCTGCAGTCGGCGAGCCTGGCCGGCGTCCAGGTCAGGTCGAGCGCGGCGCGATCGAGGAGCTTCTCCGTGTAGAGCCCGGCGTCCCACCGCGCGAGGTCGAGCACGGTCAGGTAGAGCGCGCCGTCGGCGGTCGTGTTGAGCACCGGGGAGACCCACTCCTGGTTCTTGAGCTCGCCTTCGACGAGCCGCTAGCCGGCGGCGCGGTTGGGCACGATGGCGGCCTCGTCGATGATGCGCGCGGTCGCCATGCCGAGCGGCGCGAAGACCCGCTCGCGGAGGAGGTCGCCGTAGAACTTGCCGGTCACCCTGCGCACGAGGACTCCCAGCATCACGTAGCCCGGGTTGCTGTAGCTCCACCGCGTGCCGGGCGCGAAATCGAGCGGCAGCGCCGCGATCTCCTTGACCAGCTCGTCCTCGGTGTAGTCCCGGCGCATGTCGAGCTCGTCGTAGAGCGCGTTCGAGAGACCCGAGGTGTGCGTCAGCAGGTGGCGCACGGTGATGTCGCGCCAGGTCTCCGGCGCCTCGGCGACGTGCTTGCCGATGCGGTCGTCGAGGCTCAGCTTGCCGTCCTCGACGAGCATCATCACCAGCGCGGCCGTGAACTGCTTGCCGACCGATCCGGACTGATAGATCGTCTCCGGACGCGCCGGAACGCCGAGCTCGACGTTCGCGAGCCCGTAGCCTTGGGCCTTGACGACCTCTCCGTCGCGCACGACGGCGAGCGAGAGGCCGGGGATCTTCTGGCGCTGCATCTCGGTCGCGACGAAGGCGTCGACCTCTTCGCCGGCCGCCGGCGCCGCCAGCGCGGCGAGGACGAGGGGGACCAGGGCTCGTGGGGTCCTCATCGCGGCGGATTGTAAACTCCCTATAGCTTCTATCTCATTCTCTAAGGAGAGACTCATGCGCGATCGTCGTTTCCCGCCGTCGTCGTCATCCGTCTCCGCCGCCTTCGCCGTCGCCGCGCTGCTGCTCGCCGCCACCCCGGCCGCCGCCTCCGGGCCTTACTCGGTCACGGCGACGACCACGAGCCAGGCCGGCCCTCTCGTCCGGACCGAGTTCCTCGTTCAGGCCGGCGCCCATCCCCTCGACCGCTTCAAGATGGTGCGGCTGGCGAAGGACGTGCCGCCGCACGTGCTCGGCGGCTCGATCCTCTTCCTGCCGCCGCTCGGCCTCGACTTCAGCTTTTACGAGCAGCGCGACGAGTCCGGCGGGATGGGCAGCTCGATCGCCGAGTTCTTCGCCCTGCGCAACTTCGACGTCTACGGCTACTCGCCGCGCTTCGCGGACCTCCCGGCCGGCACCTGCGAGGCCGGCCTCCTCGACTGCTCGGTGATGGCGGGCTGGGACCTGCGGTCGATGGTGGACGACATCGCCTTCGTCCGCGCGCAGATCGAGCAGCTCCATCCGGGGACGAAGATCGTCGCCGGCGGCGCTTCACTCGGCGGCATCCTCGCCCTCGCCGTCGCCAACGCCCAGCCCGCCGATTACGACGGCATCCTGCCCTGGGAGGGGATGCTGGCGAGCCCCGACCCGATCGTCCAGGGACTCAACCAGGCCTATTGCGCCGCGCTCGAGGCGCAGATCGCCGGCGGCGGCGTGGTGGACGGCGTCAGCACCAACGTCTTCAAGGCAGTGACCAGGCAGGCGAAGCTGGCGCCCTCGGGGCCGAACGCCATTCCGCTCTTCCCCTCCACCCTCACCGGCCATCAGGTGATGGTGCTGCTGCTCGCCGTCAGCGCGCCCGGGCCGGTCACCATGCCGGTGCCCAACTACATCCAGATGAACGGCAGCTTCGCCGAGGACCGCCTGTTCTTCGCCGACGAGGCGCGGGTGTTCGAGAACGTCGGCCGCTTCAACAGCTACGTGCCGGTGACCGTGGTGCGCGACATCTCGTGCTCGCTGGCCGGGGTGGAGACCGCCTACACGTCCAACCTCGGCAGCTACACCGGCTCGGTTCTAGCCATCGGCGGCGGCCGAGGCTTCGGCCCGTTCATGGCCGGCCAGCTCGCGATGCTCGGCTCGACCGACGTCACTTTTCTTCTCGAGCCGGAGTTCGGCCACATCGACCACTTCATGACCGACCGGCACCGCGAGTTCGTCGAGCACCCGATCCTCGCCTGGGCGCGGCGGGTGCTTGGGGACTAGCCCGCGGTAAGCGAGCTGGCCCCCCACTTCGCTTACTGACAGCAGAGGAACGGCGTCGTATCGCTGCGCAGGATCACGCTGCCGCTGCAAGCGGAACCGCGTTCCGCGGTGCTGGCGCTCGCTGCAGTGAAAGCACCCTGGAAAATGGTGTAGGGCAAGCCGCAGGTGAAACAGAACGAGCAGCCCACGATGCTCACAGCCTCACTGCCGGCCCTGCGGAAGGTGTATTGGCCGCGTGTGCTCAGTGCGATCGCAGGGGCGAATGGATGGGCTACGCCGACGAACACCTTGTCCCGGTTCCTGAACAGCGAGTCCGGCACCTCGACCATGCCGAAGTAGACGCCGTGGCTGACCGGCAGGGACCGCGTCACGGAATAGAGCTCCCTTCCTCCGACGGCGCGGTCGTGGAACGTGATAAGGAGCTCGACGGAGCCCTGCGCTGCGGTGAGCCCCTTTACCGGGACCGCCACGCCGGCCGCGGCCTGCGACGCCATCGACAGACCGGCCGCCGCCGCCAGGAACACTGCGATACAGGTTTGATTTCTCATGATCATCCCTCGCGAAGAAAGAATTTAGATTGAGCTACGCTTTGACACCTCCGGCAAATCGATGCGAACGGCTACGTTCGGTCACCTCCCCTCCAGATCTTTTTACGAGCTAACGATCCAGTATATGCTCTTCATCTCGGATGTCAAGCGGCGCGACGAATGAACCGGCGGTTTTCTACCTGGTCGCGGCAGCGCTCCTCGGCGGAACCCTCACCGCAGGGGCGCAAGCGCGCGGCACGCCGTCGGTCAATCCTCAGCGGCCGGCCTCCAGCGACGCATCGGCCTCGACCGGCAGCGCCCGCGGGGCGGGAGCCGCTTTCGCAGCGAGCTTCGAAGGCCTAGGTCCGGTTTTCGAGAGCGCCGGCGCGCGGTTCGAGGACACGGGAGCGATGCTCGATGGCGCGGAGGAGGTGGTGGAGTCTGACGAGGGCGGCCCGGCGATCTGGAAGGCGACGACCTCGTTCCTTCGCAGCGTGCGCGCGGGATCGATCATCGGCGCGGACGGCCGGGTCCGTGTCCGCGCGACGACCAGGTTCCCGGCGCGGGCGATCGTCCTCGTCACCTTCAGCGGCGGCCGATGCACAGGCTGGATGATCAGCAAGGACACCGTCGCGACCGCGGGCCACTGTGTGCACTCCGGCGGGAGCTGGCACACCGACGTGCGTGTCTTCCCGGGCCGCAGCGGGAGCTCCTCTCCGTACGGTTCGTGCAGGGCAAGGCGGCTCCATTCGGTCGAAGGGTGGATCGCGGCTGAGGACGAGAGATACGACTATGGCGCGATCAAACTAAACTGCACGATCGGCAACACCACAGGCTGGCTCGGCCTGCGCCGGCAGCCGGCGACCCTCTCGGGCATGACGGCGACCGTCGCCGGCTATCCGGACGACAAGCCGCTCACGCAGTGGAAGAGCACCGGTGCGGTGACTGTTGTTCAACCGAGGCAGCTCTTTTACAGGAACGACACGGCGCTGGGTCAGAGTGGCGGTCCCGTGTACGCCAACGACTCGGATTGCGGCCTATGCGCCGTCGCCGTCCACACCAACGGCCTCCATGGCCAGTCACCACATAGCCTGGCCAACCACGGCACCCGCATCACCCAGGAAGTGTTCGCCAACTTCGTAAGGTGGAAGGACGCCGCTTGACAGAGCATACAGAATAGCCATACTCATGCATATGAGAACGACCCTGATCCTCGACGACGAGCTGCTCGACAAGGCGAGCCGACTGGCCGGATTGGAGGGGAAGACCGCCACGGTCCACGCCGGGCTGGAGGCGCTGATCGCGCGCGAGAGCGCTCGGCGGCTGGCCGCGCTCGGCGGCACGGAGAAGGCCCTGCGCCCGATCCGCCGCCGTCGGCCCGCGCCGCGCCGGCCGGCGGCGAAGCGGTGATTCTCGTCGATACCTCGGTGTGGGTCGATCACCTGCGCAACGGGAGCCCGCGCCTGGCGGCGCTGCTTGCCGAGGACCAGGTGCTCGGGCACCCCTTCGTGCTCGGCGAGCTGGCCCTCGGCAACCTTCGGCGCCGCCGCGAGGTCCTGGCGCTCCTGGCCGACCTGCCCGCGGCCGGCGTCGCCGACCACGACGAGGTGCTCGCCTTCGTCGAGCGCCACGCTCTGGCCGGCGGCGGGATCGGCTGGATCGATGCCCACCTGCTCGCCGCCGCGACCCTGGGCGGCGATTTCCTCTGGACCCTCGATCGGCGGTTGGCGGCGCTGAGCGAGAAGCTGGGCGTCGCGGCCTGAGCCCCACCCTCGCAGCCGCCACCCCCCACGACGCCCCGGCGATCGCCGCGCTGCGCACGGCGGTCGCCGCGCGGTTGACGCGGGACTACGGGCCGGGGCACTGGTCGCCTGCGGTATCGGAGCGGGGCGTCCTGCAGGGGATGCGCACTTCGCGGGTCTTCGTGGCGCGGGACGGCGGGCGGGTCGTCGCCACGCTGCGGCTGGCGACGAAGAAGCCGTGGGCCATCGACACGACGTACTTCACCGGCTGCGGGCGGGCGCTCTACCTGACCGACATGGCGGTCGCGCCGAACGTGCAGCGGCGTGGGATCGGGCGGCGCTGTCTCGAGGAGGCCCGCCCGCTGGCGCGCGAGTGGCCGGCCGACGCGATCCGGCTCGACGCCTATGACGCGCCCGCCGGCGCCGGCGGCTTCTACGCGCGCTGCGGCTTCCGCGAGGTCGGGCGAGTCACCTACCGCAAGACGCCGCTGGTCTACTACGAGCTGCTCGTCTAGCGGGCCGCCCAATACCTGGCGAGGACCCGCTCGGCGATCGGATCGCAGACCTCGGGCCAAGCCGGCCCCTCCCAGCGGACCGCGCGCGCCTCCTCGGCGGCGCCGGCGGGGAGGTGAGGGAGAATGGACACGGCGCCGCCGCGCGGGTCGCGGGCGCCGAAGACGACGCCGCCGATCCCGTGCAGGACGAGGGCGCCGAAGCACATCAGGCAGGGCTCGAGCGTGCAGTAACACGTCATCTCGGCGAGGCGCGGGACGAGCGGGTCGGGGACCGTCGCGAGGGCCAGCACCTCGGCGTGGCGCCCGGGGTGGGCGGCGGGCTGGAGGGTCCGCGCCGCGGCCGCCGCCACGATCTCGTCGCCGAGCGTGATGACGGCGGCGACCGGCAGGTTGCCGCCGCGCTCGGCCGCGAGGGCCAGCTCGACGGCGTGCTGCAGGAAGCCGGCTGCGCTCGGGGCCATCGCGGCGGAGTGTAGACGACGCGCGACGGCAAGGCCTTCGCATCCGTACCATGAGCAACAGAGAGGTGACGCCATGAAGGTCTTCGGCTCGTTCCTGCTCGCCCTGACGCTCGCGCTGCCGGCGGCGGCCGGCGAGGTGTACATCCCGTTCCTGGCGGCGGACGCGCCGGGCACGGACAGCGGGCGATCCACTTTCCCTACGGTCACTCTTTACAACCTGGGCGGCGTCCACCGCCGTTACGTCGTCCGCTTCACGCCTGCAGGCGAAGACGGCACGCAGGTGCGCGAGCTGGTCGCGACGGAGCTGCTCGCGCCGCAGGGCTCGCGCCAAGAGGACTGCTGCGGCCGGCAGTCGGGCCTGCTCGTGGTGAGCGGCGCGCCGCAGATCGCGGTCGGCGCCCGGCTCGGCCTGCTCTTCAACCAGCCGGGGCCGAACGGGCTGCTCACCCGGCTGCCGGTGCTCACCGCGCGCGACGCGCTGCGGCCCGGCACGACCGCCGTCCTGCACGGGCTCCAAGGGACGGCCAACGCCGGCACCCTCAGCAGCCTCGGCATCCTAAACCTGGGCACCGCGACGGCGAGATGCGTGGTCGCGATCGGCATCTTCGAGCAGTTCTTTCCCGAGCTCGGCCAGGTGCTGGTGCCGCCGCTCTCGGTCGCCGCCTTCCCCGACGTCTTCCTGAGGCTCCGCGGCCCCAGCGGCCCTTTGGGCTTCGAGACGCGGACGCGGGTGCGCTGCGATCAGCCGTTCTACCCCTTCGGCGTCAATTTCTCCGGCATCCCCGCGCCGCAGAACAACCTCCCTTGGGTGGAGTTCGTGCCGCCGTCGGTGCAGCTCGGCAACGTACCCTGAGCGTCGCCCAGCTCGGCGGTTGAAGCGGGTCGCGGCCGGGGGTATCGTGCCCGGCCATGCAGATCGAGAAGAGCTTCACCCTCCGGGCGCCCGCGGCGGCGGTGTGGGAGTTCCTGACCGACCCCGTGCGGGTGGCGGGCTGCCTGCCGGGCGCGGCGATCACGGGGCAGGTCGACGAGAAGAGCTACGGCGGCACGATGACCGTCAAGGTCGGCCCTGTGACCGCGAGCTATCGCGGCACCATGCGCTTCGAGCGGCTGGACGCCGCGGCGCGCGAGGCGGAGATCGTCGCCTCCGGCCAGGAGACGCGCGGCAAGGGGGGCGCCGACATGCGCATGACCAGCCGCGTCGTCGAGCGGGCGCCGAACGAGACCGAGGTGACGGTCGTCTCCGTAGTGAACATCGTCGGCGTCCTCGCACAGCTCGGCGGCCGCATGATCCAGGACGTCAGCGACCAGCTCTTCCAGAAGTTCACCGAGTGCATGCGGCGGCAGCTCGAAACGCCGGCGGCGGCCACGGCGCCCGCTCCCGTGGCCGCTCTCGCCGCGGACGTGCCGACCGTCGCCGCGCCGCCGCCCCCTGCGGTTGCCGAGCCGCAGCCTCTCGACCTTGGGGCTCTAGGCGCCGCGGCGGCCGGCCGCGCCGCCACCCGCGCCCTCCGCCGCCCCGCCTTCTGGATCGCCGTCCTCGTCGTCGCGGCGGTCGTCTACTGGTTCTTGAGCAACGGGTGAGGGCTCAGCTCGGCGAAGCTGCGATAGGCGGGGTGCGGGCCGGGATCGACGGGCGCGTTGCCGGGGCGGAGGACGCAGCCGGTGCGCAGCCCGGCGGCGGCGGCGGCGTCGAGCTCGCCGGTGTGGTCGCTCAAGAAGAGGATGTCCGCCGGTGGCAGCCCGAAGGCGGCGGCGATCGCGGCGTAGGAGCCGGCTTCGAGCTTGGGGCCGGTCGTCGTGTCGTGGAAACTTTCGAAGTGGCCGGTGAGGTCGCCGTAGTCGGTGTGGGCGAAGAGGAGCCTCTGCGCCCGCACGCTGCCCGAGGAGAAGACGCGCAGCCGCACGCCGGCCGCCGTCCAGGCGGCGAGCGCCGACGGGACGTCCGGGAAGACGTGGCCGCGCAGCGTGCCGTCGCGGTAGCCGCGCCCCCAGATCGCCCCCTGGAGCTGCTTCAAGCCCGTGGACTTGCGGTCTTGCTCCATCAGGTAGCGGGCGTAAGGAGCGCCGTCGCCGAAAGCGGGCAGGTCGGCGGGGGCGGGGATGCTGCGCGCCTCCTCTTGATACTCCTCGGCGAGCCGGACCAGCGCCTCCGCGGCCTCCGGGTCGCCGGCGGGCGGCGCGGCGCAGAACTCTTCGAGGCGCGCCGCGGCGTAAGGGAAGAGGATGTCGTAGACGAAAGCGACGGCGGTGGTGGTCCCCTCGATGTCGGTGAGGACCGCGCGCACGCCGGCGGTCAGCCCGCCGCCGCTCAGAGGCCTGGCGCCGGGATGTAGCGCGGGCCGAAGCAGAGCGGCTGGAACCCGGTCTCGGCGCGCGAGTCGGTGTAGTGCGGCGTCCAGCCGGACTGGTCCTGGAAGAGGCGGATCGCGCGGATGGTGCGGTCGGCGCAGAGGTCGAACCAGTGGGTGGTGCCGCGCGGCACGCGGATCATGTCCCCCTTCTCGACCTCGATCGAGAAGACCGGCCCGTCGGGCAGATGGATGTGGAAGAGGCCGCGGCCGTGGACGATGAAGCGCACCTCGTCCTCGTCGTGCCAGTGCTCCTTGTTGAAGCGGTCGAGCATCGTCTGGAGGCCGGGGGTCTCCGGCTGGACGTTGATGACGTCGGCGGTGACGTAGCCGCCTTCGGCCATCAGGGCCCGGATCGGCTCGCCGTAGGCGGCGAGGATGGCGTCGTTGTCGGCGTCCTCGGGCAGCGAGTCCGAGCCCTCGAAGCGGTGGTACCAGATGCCGGCGCGGGCGAGCAGCGCGTCGCGCTCGGCGCCCTCGACGACCCGGTCCCCTTCGCGCAGCGTCACGGTGGCCATGGTGCGGCTCCTCCCGCGGAGAATTTACCAGAGGCGGCCGGCGCGGTTGCGTCGCCCGGTGATGGGCTCCGCTACCCGAGCGGTCGCCTGCCGGAGCAGGCGACTGATCTAGATTGCGGGTTGTCCCGCCGCCGGCCCACTGGTACCGTGCCCGTCTCGTGAGCTCCGGGGACAGCGATCCGCGCCCGCGCCTCGGGGCGACGGCGCGCCGGCTCCACCGCCGCGGCTGGATGGAGGGCACCGCCGGCAACCTATCCGCCCGCCTCGACGACGGCACGCTTTGGATCAGCGCCAGCGGCAAGGACAAAGGGCGCCTCCGCCCGCGCGACTTCCTGCGCCTGGCGCCCGGCGGCGAGGTCGTCGAGCGCGGCGGCGAGGGCGATCGCCCGTCGGCCGAGACCGCGATCCACCACGCCGTCTACGCCATCTTCCCGGAGGCCCGTGCCTGCCTCCACGTGCACAGCGTGGCGTCGAACCTCGCTGCCCGGATGACGGACGGCGACGAGCTGCCGCTGCCGCCGCTCGAGATGCTCAAGGGGCTGGGGGTGCGCGAGGAGGAGCCACGGGTCGCCCTGGCGGTCTTCCGCAACCACGCGCACGTGCCGGCGATCGCCGCCGAGATCGCCGCCCGCTTCGCCGCCGCCCCGCCGCGCCTCCCCGGCCTCCTCGTCCGCGACCACGGCCTCACCGTCTGGGCCGCCGACCTCGAAGCGGCCGTCCACTACCTGGAGCTCTTCGACTACCTCTTCGCCTACCTGACCGCCGACCGCGCCGGCAGGATCGACTGATCGCGCTGGCTCAGCGCTCGAGCTTCGCCTCGATCCGCCGGTCGGGGACGAGCCACATCAGCGCCACGAAGACGTAGATGGCGTCGGCGATCCACTGGTTGATGAAGGCCAGCGGGATCGCGGCGGCGTAGAGGGCTGTCGAGAGCATCCCCTTGGTGTCGCTCCCCAGCGCATCCGCGAGCCGCGAGTGCGGGCCCTGCGCCGCGACGAGCGTGCGCGCCAGGATGAAGTAGGCGACGCTGGCTGCCAGCAGCACGAACCCGTAGACCGCGGTGGGCAGCGGCGCGAAGTGGTTCTCGCCCATCCAGCCGGTGACGAAGGGGACGAGCGACAGCCAGAAGAGCAGGTGCTGGTTCGCCCACAGGACCTTGCCGCTGATCCGCTCCGCGGCGTGGAGCATGTGGTGGTGGTTGTTCCAGTAGATGCCGAGGATGACGAAGCTCAGCACGTAGGTCAGGAAGACCGGCAGGAGCGGGCGCAGCGCCTGCCAGCTCGCGCCGTGCGGGATACGCAGCTCCAGGACCATGATGGTGATGAGGATGGCGATCACGCCGTCGCTGAAGGCTTCGAGGCGGGTCTTGCTCATCGGGTCCTCCTAGGCGCGAAGGCTTTCGCGCCGGGCTCCAATCAATAGGTAGGAGTGCTGTCCGTCCTGCGCCAGCGGGACGCTCCTACCGCAGCGCGCGCCGGCTCTGGTACCACTCGAGCGGGCGGCGGAGGTGGTAGGTGCGCTCGCCGTCCTCGAGCTCGATACCGGTGGCGAGGCGGCCGTAGCGGACGAAGAGGTAGCCGCGCTTGCTCTCGGGGGAGAGGCGCAGGCGGGTGCGCAGGTCGAGCCGCCGCCCGGCGACGACGAGCGGGTCGAGCACGATGGCGCCGTCGGCGAAGCGCAGCTCGGCGCGGGCGGCGAGGCGCTCCTCGGCGAGGACGCCTTGCAGCCAGCCCAGCGCCCGCTGCCGGCGGGCGAAGAGGGCGAGGAGAAGCCCCGCGTCCTTGAGCCGCGCCGCGACGGTGCTCTGGAGGACGAGCGGGCGGGTCAGGCGCACCGTGCCGCGCTCGAGGTCGAACTGCCCCCACCAGCCGCCGGGCGCGGGGCCGAGAACTGCGGCAGCGCCGCCGTCGATCTCGCTCCAGCTCACCCGCTCGAGCACCAGGCGGGTGCCGTCGAGGCGAAAGCGCTCGTCGGCCAGGTCGGCGGCGGCGAGCCGCGCCCGCAGGTCGAGCCCGCCGGCGATCCCCAGGTCGTGGAAGCGCAGCCGCACGTTGTTCGACGTCAGGACGAGCTCGCCGCGGCCGCTGTTGCCCGCGGTCTCGAGCTCGAGGTCGGAGCGCAGCCGGCCGGCGCCGCCGAGGATCGCCACCCCGGCGTCCGGCGGCAGATAGCCGTTGAAGGCGGCGAGGTCGGGCGCTTCGGCCTCGGGGAGGTGGACGCGCAGGCGGAGGTCGCGCTCGGCGTGCGTCAGGTCGAGGTCGTCGGTCGTCACCGTCATGCGGAGGCCACTGCCGCGCAGGTGGGGCAGCGCGCCCGGAGCGGCGCGCGCGGCGACCTCGAAGCGGCCGAAGAGGACCTGGAGGTCGAGCGCCGGCGCGCCCGCCCGCGGCTCGACGGCGCCGGTCACGACGGCGCTGCCGCGTGCGCGGCTGGTCAGGTACTCGGCCACGACGCGCGCCGGCGCGATGCGCAGCCGGCTCCCAGGCTTCAGGCGGCCGTGGTCGAGCCGCAGCGTGGCGGTGAAGGGGCCGTCGCCGCGCAGGTCGAGCCAGGACGCCTTCTTGAGATACACGTCCAGGAAGCCGAGCGAGGCGAGCCGGCCGGCGAGCTCGGCGTCGACGGAGAGCGGACGGAGGTTGGCGGCGCCGCGCAGGCTGCCCGGCACGAACGGGTCGAGGCGCGCCGTGCCGCGCGCCGCGAGGCCGTCGGCCAGGGTCTCCGCGCCGCGGCGCGCGCGCCCCCGTACGACGGTGAAGGCGGTGGGGTCGAGCGCCAGCTTGCCGTCACGCCAGGCGAAGCCGCCGGCGGCCTCGACTCCCGCCGTCAGCGCCAGGTCGCGGACCTCCATGGCGGCGGCGCCGGCGAGCCGCGCGCCGGTCAAGCGGACGCTCCACCGCCGCCGCGGCGGCCCGGGCTGCGCCGCCGGGGGCGGGCCGATCCCGACGCGCACGTCCGCGCCCTCGCCGCGCAGCCCGGCCAGGCGCAGCTCGCGTCGCATCAGGGCGGGGAGGTCGATGCGCGCCGCGGCGCGCGGCAGGGCGATCGTCCAGGCGGCGCGCCGGCCGGAGAGGTCGAGGCGCACACGCTCGCCGTCGAGCTGCCCCCAAAGGGTGGCGCGGCGGGCGGCGAGCAGACGGCTCAGGCGCAGCTCGGCGGTCGCCGCGGCGAGGCGCAGGGCGTCGCTCTCGAAGGCGCCGCCCGGCCGGTAGACGGCGACCTTGGCGGCGCTGCCGTCGAGGGCCAGCCGCGGGCCGGCGGGCGCCGCCTTCACCTCGGCGCGCACGACCAGCCGCGCGGCCTCCGGCGTCCGCACCGCCGAGTAGATCGCGCGGCTGCCGGGAAGGAGGCGCCCGTCGCGCACGCCGAGGTCGAGGAGGAGCCGCCCCGGCCCGGCGCCGACCAGGCGCAGCGAGCCGGAGAGGAAGTCGAGACCGCGCAGGCCGCGGTGGCGCCGCGGCGCGTAGGGCCCCAAGCGGAGCGAGCCGGCGAGCCGCGCGTCGCGCGCGATCGTCGCCCGCCCGGCGCGCAGGGTGGCGCCTCGCAGGTCGAAGCGCTCCAGCTCCAGTCGGACGTCGCGGCCCGGCGCGAGCCGCAGGCTGCCGGCGGCCGTACCCTTGCCGTCCAGGCGCAGCGGGCCGAGGCGCAGGGCGCCCAGGCGCGCGATCTTGACGTCCTCGAGCCGCACTTCGCGGCGCAGCAGGGGGAGGAGGCCGAGCCGGCCGCGCCCGCGCTCCACGCGCAGCGACCAGGGCAGCCGCCGCCGCGGCGCCGCGACCTCGAGCCCGCGCACCCGCAGGTCGCCCGGCCAGAACGTCCAGGCGGCGCGCCAGGTCAGGCGCAGCCGCTCCGGGCGGCGGTTCACCGCCCACTCGGCGAGCGGCGTGTTGAGGAAAAGGTTGGCGCCGGCGAGATAGCCGCCGGCGGCCAGGCCGAGGACGAGGAGGAGCCGCCGCGCCGCGGCCCTCCGGCTCATCGGGCGCCGCGGTCGTCCACCCCGCTGTCGGCTCACGACGCCACTATAGACTGCGGCTCAAAGATGGCCGAAGTCATTCTCGACGGAGTACGCAAGCGGTACGGGCCGGTGACGGTCATCGAGCACCTCGACCTCGCGATCGCCGACCGCGAGTTCATGGTGCTGGTGGGGCCGTCGGGGTGCGGCAAGTCGACGGCGCTGCGCATGATCGCCGGCCTCGAGGAGATCACCGGCGGCACCATCTCGATCGGCGGCCGGGTGGTCAACGACGTCGCCCCCAAGGACCGCGACATCGCGATGGTCTTCCAGAGCTACGCCCTCTATCCGCACATGACGGTGCGCCAGAACCTGGAGTTCGGGCTGAAGATCCGCAAGACGCCGCGCGCCGAGACGGACCGCCGGGTGCGCGAGGCGGCGGAGATCCTGGGCGTCGCCGACTTCCTCGACCGCAAGCCGAAGCAGCTCTCCGGCGGCCAGCGGCAGCGCGTGGCGGTCGGCCGCGCCATCGTGCGCAAGCCGGCGGTCTTCCTCTTCGACGAGCCGCTCTCGAACCTCGACGCCAAACTGCGGGTGCAGATGCGGGCCGAGATCTCGAAGCTGCAGAAGGCCCTCGAGACGACGACCGTCTACGTCACCCACGACCAGGTCGAGGCGATGACCATGGGGCAGCGCATCGCGGTGATGCGCGCAGGCGCCCTGCAGCAGGTTGGCACCCCGCTGGAGGTCTACGAGCGGCCCGCCAACCTCTTCGTCGCCGGCTTCATCGGCACGCCGCCGATGAACCTGATGCCGGGGACGGTGGCCGACGGCGGCGCCGCGGTGGCGGCTTCGGGCTTCCGCCTGCCGCTCGCCGAGCGCTGGCGCGCGGCGGCGGCGGCGCTGGGGGAGGGGCGCAAGGTGGTGATCGGCGTGCGCCCGGAGAGCGTCCGCGAGGCCGGCCGCGCCGGCGCCGACGGTGCCGGCCTGCCGCTGACGGCGAAGGTCGAGTTCATCGAGGCACTGGGGCACGAGGTCGTGGTGCACGGCCGGGTGGGCGAGGACGTCCTGATCGCCAAGGTCGATCCCCACCGCGCCCCCGAGATGGGCGCCGAGGTGCCGCTCGTCGTCGACCTCGACGCCGTCCACCTCTTCGACGCCGCGAGCGAGCTGCGCCTCGCGGCCTGAGGTCCCGTAGAGAGGAGACGGGCCTCCGCGAGCGTCCGCACGAAGATCTCGCGCGCCCGACGATTCATCTCGACGCCCCGCAGGTGGATCTCCGATAGACGGAGATCTATCTCCGGGGTCCGACAATGAGTCTTCCATGCATGGTAGATCTATCTCCGGCGCTCCGAGATGAATCTCCCATGCATGGAGATCTATCTCCCGCCCTCCGAGATCTTCCCGGAGCGCCCGGAGATGAATCTCCAGGACCCGCCAAAGTCGATCCTCCGGCGCCCGTAAAAGGCTTGCTGTCCGGGAGTTGGCTGGCTTCAGGCCGCGCTGCCAGGCCCGTGCGCCGGGATCTTGTCCAGCTTGCCAGCCAGACGCTGCTCGGCATGCCAGAGGTCGTATGCCTGCTGCATATGCAGCCAGAATCCCGGGCCATTCCCGCAGACCAAGTCGACCCGAATTGCCCCGCTCTCCTCCGCTGAGATCCCCTTCCGCGCAGGAAAGTTTTTTTGAAATCTCATAGCTGGCTCCGAGGGCAGCCCCGGTTAGTCTGAGAGGACCTCGAAGCAAATCAGGTGAAGGTCTTCCTTGCGCAGCTCCTCCGCTCTTCCGCTGCCGTTGCGGGAGGAGAGGGCACTGTCGCCGATCGCGGCGCTAAGTTGCTCCACCGTCGCGAGTAGCTCCCTGCGGTCGCCTTGCTTGGCTACGGCGGCCCGCAGGTCGCGTAGCGCCGTCTTGCGCAGTGGATGGCGCAGGAACTGGATCGCGTCGACCACTCGCTGCCGTGGTAGGCCGGCTTCGTGAATCAAGGACTGCAGGAGCGTACTCGCCGTCTGCTGGATGGGATCGAGGGCGCGCGGCGCCGTCTCGAAGGCCTGCTGCGCGCGCACCGCCTCCAAGATGTCCTCCACGACCTTCTGCTGGAGGTCGAAGACCGACCCAAGGAGGTCGTGATCCACGACCCGCGGGGTATCGGGGCTGCAGTTGATGAGCTGCGCGATGGTGTAGCGGTTGTCGACAATCCGGCCCGTGTGGAGATCGCAATACCGCCAATAGTGGCTTGAGCTCTGGCCGGCAGGGCGCCCTTGGAAGTAGAAGAAGATACCGCGGGCGCCGCGGCGTGCGAGCCCGGAGTGGATCCCGTCCGGCAGCGTCGCCAGGTGCTCGCGACCTCCAGCGGCGAGATATGCCTGGAGCTGCCGCTGCAGGTGTTCGCTGCTCGCCAAGTCGCTCAGCTGCTCTTCCTCGTCGAGGACGCTCTCGTCTTCAGCCGCAATACGGCGAAGAGTGTTGAAGTTCTGAGGATGAACCACCTCGCCGAGCACGCTCGCGTCCAGGAAGCCGCTGCGGTCGATCGCGTCAATGCGATCCGACAGGCGCTGAACTAGCCTGAGCAGGCTCTCCAGACCCTCGTCGGGAAACATGTTGAAGATCAGGAGCTCGTCGAACGGGCTCCCGATGCGATCGATGCGGCCTGCCCGCTGTACCATGCGGGTCGGGTTCCAGTGCAAGTCGTAGTTCACCAGGACGCCGCAGTCTTGGAGGTTCTGTCCTTCGGACAGCACGTCCGTGGAGATCAGGATGTCGATCTCGCGGTCGGTGCCCTGCCATTCAAGCCTTCCGTTGGCGCGAGGTGCGAAGCCCTGCACGATGCGCGCGCGCTCCCGCGCGTCACTTCCGCTGTCGAGGCGGCGGACCCGGGCGCCGCCCAGTTCTTCACAAAAGGCCAGGGCGGCGGGATTCTCCGGGTGACCGAGGTGCTGGTAGAGGTAGCGTGCCGTATCGCGGAAGTAGCTGAATAGGAGAACCTTCTTGCCCCGCAACTCCCCTCGCAGGAGGTCCTTCAGACCCCCGAGCTTCGCGTCTCGGTCAGCGCGGAGGTCCTTGACCCGCTGCCAGATCTCGCCAAGGCCATCGAGATCGTGCTGCACGGCCTCGTGGAGCCGGCGCAGGTCGTAGTCGCCTGGATTGACGGTTTCGAGGCTTCCCAGGAGCTCGCGGGCCTCCTCGTTTGCTTCGATGTCGTCGGCGAGGGACCGGGGTCCATCGTCTTCGTCGTCGCCCTCGCGGCTGAGGAGCTTCAAGGCTTTATGGAAGTCCGAGCTGGCGAGGACCGTGCCGTCGAGGATGTAGGACTCGAAGGTCTTGAGGAACGAGAGCGCCCGGCGCACGCTGATCCGAAAGGCGTGGACGCTCGATTCGAAGCGCTTGAGGTACCGGCTCTTGAAGATGCCGACGAGAGCCGTCTCCCGGCCGGCCTCGAACTCGTCGACCGCAACGCCCGCTTTCTTGTAGGCCTCCAGGTTGTAAGGGGCGAGCTTCAAGCGATCGATGCCGGTAACCACCTGCTCGTAGATGCCCGCATAGACCGCCTCGAGGTCGTAGCGCACCGCCCGCAGCCGGCGCTCGGGAAAGTGGATACGCTCGCCGCGGATCGTGGCCTCCGGGTACGCTTGGCGGATGAAGGGCCTTGTGCGGCGAATGACCACTTCCTCCAACAGGTTGAAGAGCTCGAGCGCGCCCCTGGCGCGGGCCGCCCGCCGAGCGTGCAGAAAGTAGCGGTAGAGATCACCGATCCCAGCCGCGGCGAAGTACGATCGATCGCCGCCAGTGACGAGTTGGAGCTGGTTGTAGAGATCGAAGAGGTCGTTGGAGATCGGGGTGGCGGTGAGCAGGATCACCTTCTTGCGGGAGCCGCTGCCTCCTCTGCCGCGGTTGGCCTGAAGGATCCGCTCCAAGGCCTGGTAGCGCTGGCTGTTGGGGTTCCGAAAATTGTGGGACTCGTCGACCAGCACGACATCGGTGTCCCCCCATGGCTCGGGATCGAAGTCGGCCTGGCCCAGCTCTTCCTGTGACAGGACGGCGGCGGCGATGGTGGCCGACTGCAACTCAGGCTCCCAGATGCTGTCCCGCAGCGCGGCCGGGCAGACGACCAGCGCCTTCTGCCGCAGGTGGTAGGCGAAGTCCTCGAGCAGCTTCTTGCCGATCCACGTCTTGCCGAGGCCCACAGAGTCGGCCACCAGAACTCCGTCGTAGCGCCGCAGAATCGCGCGTGCCTTCTTGACCGCGTCCTCCTGGAACTCCGCCAAGTCGACCGCCGATCGCGTCGGCCCCAGGGACACCTCCGCAAGGTCGTCTTTGAAGTACTCGTAGAGAGCCTTGAGGTACACCTCCCAGGGTGTGTACTCCTTCTGCCCGAATTTGGAGGCGTCGAGCAATTCGATGAGGTCATCCTTGAAGTCACCGCCGGCCTGCCACTGGCCCTCGAACCACCGCTCGAGATCGATGATCGCCCGCGCCCCTACTTCACTCTTGAGGAGCTGCCGGTTCTCCGCCTGGATCGCCTCGCTCGCACGGGAATCCGCCAGCCAGCGCACGGCCTCCTGCGCCTCCCGATCGTAGACTTCCTCCGGATCCAACAGGACCTTGTGGGCGAGATTCAGCTCTCGGTTGGACGTGAGCCCGGGAATCGTGAAGTTCGAGGAACCGACGATCGCCAACACCGGCCGGAAGCGGTCAAATAGCTCCTGCTGCCCCGGCCGGTCGGAGTAGAAGATCCACGCCTTGGCATGGAGAAAGCCCTCCTGATGGAGACGCACCTGGACCGACTGCCGCCGCAGGTAGGCGATCAGCTCCTCGACCAGCTGCAGCGTTTCCTCGGCGAAAGGCAGTGCCTCGAGGTCGCGCCGGAGCTGCCCCCGAACCACCGCGGCGTCAGGCCGCAGCCCGACCTGCTCACCGCTCTCCGGCTCCGCCCCCAGGAGCAACCTTAGATTGCCCAACTCCACCAGTCCGTCCCGCAAGAGGCCGAAGCCGCCGACCGTGAAGTAGGCGCTCGCCACATCGAGCGACCGCCCGCGGTGCCCCGCGAGCAGCTCGCGCAGCACATCCACCATGCGGTGGGCCTGATTGTCGATGACGTAGGGGAGTCGCACTCGCGGGACGAATCAGCGGTCGAGGAGGCGCCGCACCGCAGCCTCGAGAGGCGGCAGCTTGTTCTGGATCACGTCCCAGACGATCTCGAGGTCAACGACGAAGTACTGGTGGGCGAGGATGTCGCGCAGCCCAGCGACCTTGGACCAAGGAACCTCGGGGGTCTGCTGCCGCACCTCCTCGGGCACTTGTTTCGCGGCCTCTCCGATGATCTCCAAGTTCCGCACCACCGCATCGACGGCCATCTCATCTCTGCGGAAGCCTTCGAGCGGTCGCCCGCCCACATAACGATGGATTCTGTCGGCCGCCGCCAGGATGTCCTCGAGATAGACCTTAGCGGAACGTGGCATAGACCGTCTCCCGTAGGATTTCTTCGCGCAGCGCTTCCTTGAGGGCCTCCTTGAGTACCAAGTCCACCTTCCGCCCGAACAGTGTCTCCAGGTAGCCCTTTAGGTCCAAGTAGGCATCGAAGCTCTTCTGCCCTGGGCGGAATTCAACCAACACATCCACGTCACTGAGCGCTTGGCCGCCACCTCGGGCCTGGGAGCCAAAGATGCCGATCCTCTGCACTCCGAAGGATTGAAGTACCCCTTGGTGTTCTTCGAGGGAGCGGACGACGTCAATGGGTTCGGTCATCGGTTGCCTCATGGCTGCTAGAGCATCTCCTTGAGTCGGCCCTTGATGTAGTGTACTTCGCTCTTGTTAAGTCCGAGGGTAGAAAAGATGATGTCATCGATTTCGTCCTGGAGGACCTGAGCTTCTTTTCCGAGATGAGAGCGTTCCGCTCGCCGCTTTACAATGCGCTCCGACTCAAGGCTCTGGATTTGGCGACTCAGCCCCTGCACTGGCTCGATTGCATCCAGCGGTGGGATTGGCAGAAGCTTGATTTGGTAGTGACTTACTGCCGCATTGGTACTTGAAAGACGGAAGAACCAGTCCGTCACCGCAGAGTTTAGAATCGCAAGAAGAAGGTCGAGATCAACATCGGAATCGCCTTCCGTGAGGTAGTTGATCTTATGGTTGCAGAAATGACCAGCTGGAATCGGTGCGGCAATGACGCGACGGAAGTTATTCTGAGGAGAACTCTCCTGCCAGCCGACGCGCCGCTGCAAGTGGTGATGAGCCTTTTCGCTCCCCATTTTTGCTCGTAGAAACTCCTTCTGGCGAAGAAAAATGTCTTCCCCCTGGGAGGCCTCCCTTACCGCGTAGAGGCAGATGTTTGCACCGCGAACGACTCGTGGCCCAGCATTGGAGTCGGTTGAAACGAGGTTTCTTCGACTATCCGTTGTCTGATTTACCTCGCCCTGAAATGTCTCACAGCACTCTCCAAGCCGCTTAACACCTGGGATTGCGAGGATCCTGATGGCGAGATCCCAGTCAGCCTGAGCGCATGTGAGAATGGAAAAGTTACTCGGGTCGAAGCGAATCAGTTCGTCTGCTCTTAGCCGAAGTTCGGCGAGCACTTCGTCCAGACGCCGTCCTGGGTGGGTAGTGACCACAAGCGGTTGGTTTTCTTGTCGTCGTGCGACCACAAACACTGAGGTTGCGAGCTTGGCTTCTGTGAATACACGGCGCCTTGCGTCATCCTTCTGAGGGAAAGCCTCTATCGCCAGAAACTGGCCGGCTCGAAGAAGTAGCTGGCGCACACCTGCGGCCTGATCGTCACCAAGAATGGCCATTGGCGTAATCATCCCGAGGGTTCCGCCGTCTCGACACAGACCGAAGGACCGGCAGATGAAGAGCTTGTAGAGATTGTTCTTGCCGCGGATGGCCGGTGCGAAGACATCTTGCGCCTTGAAGAAGGAGATCGCGGACGAAAGATCCACTCCGATCTCCTCGCTGGCCAGAACATCATAAGGCGGGTTACCAACGACCGCGTCAAACCCCGGATTCTGCTTCTCCTCGATGACCCGTTCGGTGCCGGGACGAGGGCCGAAGAAGACCTCGGGGAACTCCAACTCCCAGTGGAAGAACCAACTCTCCCTCGATGCCGCGACCGACCGCTCCGCGATGGCTCGCAGCTTCTTCGGCAGGCGCTCAAAGGCTCCTTGCTCAGCGCCTAACGTCTCTGCCTGAAGGAAATCTTCGGCCTCATGAGCCTTGAGGAAGGTCACCGCTGACGGCTGGGCAACTGAGCTTCGCTGGCGGCGGTCGCCGCCGACGCCATTCCCGAACCATTGGCTGGTATAGATATCCAGCATACGCTTGAATGGCGCTAGGGCGTTTGAGGCGTCGCCATATTGGCGACGCGACTCGACGACTTGGGCGGTCGTGACATCAGAAAGCTCGCCCACGCGGCGCTCAGGTCAGTGGCGAGTAGCAGCTGAGCGAAGCGGCTGCCGAAGATCGTGATCTGCTCGCCTTCCCTCCCTTCCAAGAGTTCTCGGACCTCGGCGACCGTTACTCCAATCAGCGAGTTGCCGCAGCGCAGGTGGTGGTCGAGGAAAGACAGTGGCGCGCCGAGAGTAAAGCAGTGGAGCCATAGGGAAACCTTGGCCAGCTCGACGGCCATCGGGTTGAGAACGACACCGTAGAGACAGCGCTTGAGCACGTGGCGCTTCAGGAGGTTTACATCGGTGAGACGCTCCGGCGCGAGAATGATCTCCTGCTGCTCGGCAGACTGCAGGATCTCCCGCCGGGTCTGGGCTAGATAAGCCTGTACGGGGTTCCACGGAAACCCGTTGAGAAAGTCCAGCATCTTGTCGGTGATGAAGTCGACGGCTTCGACCAGGAAATGGCCGGAGCCCATCGCCGGATCGAGCACCTTGACTTCGAAGAACGAGTCGAGGATATCGCTTCGCCAGCGATCGATGACCGTTAGACCATCCTCGTACTTGTCCGACGGTTCGCCCTTGGCGTGTGCCTCTTCCAGCTTGCGCCGGTGCCACGCCTGGGCTTCCCGCAGCTTCGGCCGCAAGGAATCGAAGCGGTCGCGCAGGAGGGGACCGAGCGTCTGCTCCACGATGTACTGCACAATATAGTCCGGCGTGTAGTACGAGCCTGTGGCCTTTCGCTCGTGCTTGTCGTTTTCCAGGTACAGCTGGCCTCGCTTCTTCACTCGTCCGCCGCGCGCGGCTCGCTCCCGCTTACGCTCGTCGAGGTCCGCGAGTGGCACATAGACCTCGCGCCCCTTTTCCTTGACCACCGCCAGCGGTTGCTCAGCGATACGAAGCTTGAACTCGAGGAGGCCCTCGTAGATCGAGCCGAGCTGACGCACGCCGAGCGACTTGTAGTCGACCGCGACGAGGTCGTGGCGCTTGGGGTCTTCATCCCTGGCGAGCAGATCGAGGGCAAGGGACAGGTGAAAGTCGGGGACCGCGTGCGCCTCGAGGAAGCGGGCCGCGTCCGCCTCGGCGGTGGTGTCCTCCTCTGGAGGACTTGTGGCGAACAGCCCGCCGTTGTAGGCAGGGAGGTTCAGCTCGCGCTCGCCCTGGTCGATGTAGCGGAAGAGCTGGCGGAGGCGGTCGTAGAGGTCGGCCGAATCTTTGCGGTATCGACGGCCGAGGCGCTCGGGTACTTGATCGCGAATGGTACCTGCGGCGTCCGCGATCTCACCCTTGAGCCGCTGCAGGCTCGACAGGAAGTAATCGCGCGTCTCGCGTACAGGCAGTAAGCCTCGGGACTCGGCATAGAGCAGAAAAAGAAGTCGGTAGAGAAGCGTGAGCGTGGCCCGGAAGATCTCCTCCAGCCGGGCAGATTCGTCGGAATCCTCGGTAGTACGAAGCGAAAGCAGGAACCCCTCCGCAAGGTGGGGGAAGACCTCGGTGAAGACCCGCTCCTTGAGTCGCTCGCCCAGCTCCCTTGCGTATTCCTCACTCTCTTGGAGCACCCGGTCGAGGAAAGATGCCTCTTTCGTCTCACCGTGCTGGACGGTCTCTCGTGGAGCGAATGCTTGCTCGCGAAAGAGGAGCCAGTAGTAGCGGAACGCCTCGGCAGGATTTTCGGTCTCAGGCGCGGTGCGTGAGAGGGCCTCTTCGAGGTCGATCTCGTAGTAGTTCGTGGCCCGAGCGTGGGTGTGCCGCGAGTAAAGCCTCCAGAGCCTGCCGTTGCTGACGATCACCCAAGGTGCCCGGCCCTGCTCGAGGAGAGTCACTACTATGGCGCCCGGGTTCTCCTCGGGCGTGTCATCGCCGCGCTGAGAGTCCTTCCCGTCGAGGAGTCGGTCCCAGCGATAAGTGAGGCAAACCGCGATCACTCGGTTCGCTGCGCCTGGAGAGAAGAGCAGGTAGTCAGGCTCTACCGCGTCACTGCTCGCTGCCTTGCCGCGTTGGAACTCAAAGCCCAGGGCCGACAGCGTGGGCTCGAAGAGCTCTTGCCGAAGCTCCTCTTCGCTCTTGGAGGCCAGCCGTGCGGCGGCGTCGAGGTAGCGCTCGCGTAGCCGGCGATAGACGGGCTTGGGATCCTCCTGCCATTCGGGCATCCCTTGCAGGCGATCGAGCAGGCAGTGATCGGAGAAGAGGGCTCGGTTGTTGAAATACTGCTCTGACCACTCCACCAGCACGTAAGCGGCCGCAAGCTTGTCGAACTGGGCGAAGGGATCGGGCTCGGTCCAAGTGAAGCGTTGCAAGATGCGCCGCTGCAGCGGGGTCGGTTTCCGCCGCTCGATAGACAGCACTCGTGGCCGCACTCCAACCTGTGGGGTCGTCGGGACGAGGCGCCGCACGTTCGTGGCCTCGGGCGCCGAGCGCTCCAGGAGCACAAAGTCGACCCGCTCATAGTCGGGCGTCGCCAGGATCAGCAGCGGAAACTGGATGTTCAGATTGCGAAACACCCTCGCCAACCCACGGGTAAGGGCCACGGTGACGCTCTTGACCTCGAAGAGGTAGACCTGGAGTAGGCCTTCGTGATCGGCCAGACGCTCGGCGCGGAGGATTTGACGGACGAGGCTCTCGGCTGAGATGCCCAGGCTTGACGTGGTCTGTGGGGATCGGGCTCTAGTGGCGTAACCCAGGCGCGTGAAGAGCGCCACGAAGGAGTCCGCGTCGGCCAGCGACTGCAGGTCGCGGACCGTCAGCTCCAGGTCCAAGCGGTGAGCAGATGACACTGGACTAGACAGCGTTAGGGCTCCGGAGGTTCCGTCCCTTCAGGGGGCATTCCTCAATTCTAGGCTGAGCCATGCGATGATGGGAGACAGGTCCCCGCCGATGCCCCCCGCAGCCCCGTTGCGCGTCCTCCTCGTCAAGCCGAGCAAGTACGGCGAGGACGGGTACGTCGAGCGCTTCCGGCGCGGGTTCCTGCCGAACAGCACGCTCGCCTATCTGCGCAGCCTGACGCCGGCCGCCGTGGACGGCGCGCCGGTCGAGGTGACGACGGTGGACGAGTACGTCCGGACCGACCTCGGCTATCTCGATCTTCTCGCGCCCGTCCCGGGCCGCCGGACCCTCCTCGCGCTGGTCGGCGTGCAGAGTCACCAGCTCCACCGGGCGCTCGACCTCGCGGCGCTGGCGCGGTCGCGCGGGGTCGAGCAGTGCGTCGTCGGCGGGCCGCACCCGATGACTTGCGACACCACCGATCTACAAGGGCGAGGGGTGAGCTTCGCGCTGGCGGAGGCGGAGATCATCTGGCCGCAGATCCTGCGCGACGCGGCGGCGGGGGAGCTCGCGCCGCTCTACGGCGAGGACGGGCGGTGGCAGGAGCGGCTCGACCCGCCGCCGCTCATCCCGCCGACGCGGCGGGAGCTGCGGCGCTACGCGGTGCCGCTACTCGGCGTTTACCCGGCGCGCGGCTGCCCTTACACCTGCAACTTCTGCTCGGTGATCAAGATCGCCGGCCGGCAGGTGCGCGGCCAGCCGGTGGCGACGACGATCGCCAGCCTCGAGGCCGCGCAGAAGGCCGGAGTGCGCTACGTCCTCTTCGCCTCCGACAACTTCAACAAGTACCCGGAGGTGCGGCAGCTCCTCGAGGGAATGATCGAGGCCGGCGTCCGGCTGCCGTTCTTCGCCCAGTGCGATGCGCAGGTGCACCGCCAGGAGGAGCTCTTCGAGCTGCTGGCGCGCGCTGGATGCTTTCACATGTTCGTGGGCGCCGAGTCGTTCAGCCGGGAGGCGCTGCGCGGCGCCCACAAGCTGCAGAACGACCCCGCCGCCTACGCGCGGATCGTCGAGCTCTGCCGACGGCACGGCATCGTCAGCCACTTCTCGAACATCCTGGGCTTCCCGCCGGACACCGAGGAGGGGATCGCCGAGCACCTGCGCCGGCTGCGCGAGCTGGCGCCGGACGTGGCGTCGTTCTACCTTCTGACGCCGATCCCCGGCACCGAGCAGTACCAGGACTTCCTCGACCAGGGGTTGATCACGGAGGACAACCTCGACCGCTTCGACGCCACCAGCGTAACCTGGCGCCATCCGCGCCTCGCGCCGCGGCGCCTGCGCGCCATGCTCTACGAGGCGTACCGGGACTTCTACCGTGGGCGCAGCGTGAGGGCGAAGCTGCTGCGGCGGTCGCTCGAGCGCTGGGACTTCCGCACGGCCGGCGCGCTGCTCTCGGTGGCCGGCTACTCGTTCCAGTCGCGCTGGGCGGCGCGGCGGCGCGAGCACCCGATGGCCGGCGGCATCGCCCGGGTGCGCCGCGACCGCGCCGCCGACTACCTGCCACTGCGCCGCCGCCTCTTCGGCTTCGACCTGGCGCCGCTGCCGCAGAGCCTTGCCCTCTCGCGCGCCGACGAGGCCTTGAACCGCCGCGCCAAGCTGCCGCTGGCGCGTTGAGCGCCGGGGGAGCTGATAGGCTCCCGCGCGCCCGCCCGGCAGCCCGCGCATGCGCCGTTCCGCCGTCCTCCCGCTCGCCCCGCTCCTTCTCGTCCTGACGGCGGCCTCCTCGGTCGAGAACGACGCCGCGCCCGAGCTCTTCGTCGACGCCGCCGCCGCGAGCGGGCTCGACTTCGTCCACTTCAACGGCATGTCCGGCGAGCTGTACTTCACCGAGATGATGGGGTCGGGGGGCGCGCTCTTCGACTACGACGGCGACGGCGACCTCGACGTCTACCTGGTGCAGGGAGCGATGCTGGGAGCGGGGAAGACGGCGGCGCAGGCGACCGCGCCGCTGCGCGGGTGTCTCTACCGCAACGACCTGCGCGTGGCGGCGGACGGCGCGCGGACGCTGCGCTTCACCGACGTCACGGCGGCAAGCGGCATCGACGCGCGCGCCAACGGCATGGGCGCGGCCACCGGGGACTTCGACAACGACGGCCGCCTCGACCTCTTCCTCGCCCACGACGGCCTGGACCAGCTCCTGCGCAACCGAGGTGCCGACGGCTCCGGACAGGTCACCTTCGAGGACGTCACCGCTCAGGCCGGCGTTTCCGACCCGCTGTGGAGCGCCGGCGCCTCGTTCGTCGACTTCGACCGCGACGGCTGGCTCGACCTCTACGTCGTCAACTACGTGGACTTCCCCGTGGCCAAGAACCCGCCCTGCTACGCTGCCAGCAGCCGGCGCGACTACTGCGGGCCGGCCGACTTCCCGCCGGTCCCCGACCGCCTGTACAGGAACCGCGGCAAGGACGCCGCGGGCCGGGTCGCCTTCGAGGACGTCTCGGCGCGCGCCGGTATCGCCGGGGCGGCGGCGCCCGGGCCGGGGCTCGGCGTCGTCGCCTTCGACGCCGACCGCGACGGCTGGCAGGACCTCTACGTCGCCGAGGACGGCGCTCCCAACCGCCTGTGGATGAACCGGCGCGACGGCACCTTCCGCGACGAGGCGCCGCTCGCCGGCGCGGCGGTCAACCGGCTGGGGCGCCCGGAGGCGAGCATGGGGGTGGACGCCGGCGACTTCGACGCCGACGGCGACGAGGACCTCTTCATGACCCACCTCGACGGCGAGACCAACACGCTCTACGTCAACGACGGCGGCGGCCTCTTCGAGGACCGCACGATCGAGAGCGGCCTGGCGCAGGGGAGCCTCCCTTTCACCTCCTTTGGCACCTGGTGGCTGGACGTCGACAACGACGGCTGGCTCGACCTCTTCATCGCCAACGGCGCGGTGCGCATCCAGGAGACGCTGGCGCGGACCGGCGACCCTTTCCCGCTGGCGCAGACGAACCAGCTCTATCGGAACCTGGGCCGTGACGCCGCGGGGCGCGTGCGCTTCGCCGAGGCGACGGCGGAGGCGGGAGCAGTGTTCGGCCGGCCGGCGGTCGGGCGCGGCGCCGCCTTCGGCGACGTGGACGAGGACGGCGACACCGATATCCTGGTCTGCAACAACAACGGCCCGGTGCGGCTGCTGCTGAACCAGGCCGGCTCGCGCAACCCGTGGCTCGGGCTGCGGCTCCTCGACCGCCACGGCCGTGACGCCCTCGGTGCCCGCGTCGAGGTGGCGCGCGAGGGTGCGCCGGCCCTCTGGCGGCGCGCCCACAGCGACGGCAGCTACGCTTCGGCAAGCGATCCGCGAGTGCTGGTCGGCCTCGGAGCGGCGCCGCGGGTCACCGGAGTGCGCGTGCTCTGGCCGGACGGCAGCGCGGCGAGCTTCCCGTCGCCGCCGCTCGGCCGCTACACGACGCTCAGGCAGGGGACGGGAAAGACACCATGAGCCGGACAACAAGCGTCGTGCTGCTTACCCTCGCTCTGCTGGCCGCGCCCACTGCCGCGCAACCGCCGACCGCGCAGCCGCCGGCGCCGCAGATAGAGGCTATTCCCTACCCCGACGTTGCCGGCCTCGAACCCGCGGTCGGCGAGAGCATGCGCGATGCGCGCGCCGTCCTCGAGGGGCTGCTCGTCGCCCCCGAAGGCGGCCTCACCAGCGAGCTGGCGGAGGTCTACGGCCAGCTCGGTCAGCTCTACCACGCCCACGACTTCGCCGCGGCCGCCGCGGTGGCGTACCGCAATGCCGTCGGGCTCGCCCCCGACGAGCCGCGCTGGGTCTACCTCCTCGCGCTGCTCGACCAGGCCGCCGGCCGGCTGGAGGACGCCGCCGACCGCTACAACCGCGCCCTCGAGCTGCGCCCCGACCTCGTCGCCGCCCTCGTCCACCTCGGCGAGGTGCGGCTGGCGCAGAACCAGCCGGACGAGGCCGAGCGCTCCTTCCACCGGGCGCTGACGGTCGCGAGCACCGCCGCCGCCTACGCCGGGCTCGGGCAGGCGGCCCTCTCGCGGCGCAGCTACCGCGAGGCGATCGCCCATTTCGAGGCGGCGCTCGCCGCCACGCCCGACGCCAACGCCCTCCACCACCCGCTGGCTCTCGCCTACCGCGGCGCGGGGGAGATGGAGCGCGCCCGCGAGCACCTGGCGCTCGCCGGCTCGGTCGGCGTGCGCCCGCCCGACCCCTGGCTCGACGAGCTGCAGCAGGTGGCGCGGGGCGAGCGCTGGCACCTGCTGCGCGGCCGCGTGGCGTTTCGCAAGGGGCGCTACCCCGACGCGGCGACGGAGTTCCGCGCCGCCGTCGCCGCCCGGCCGGAAAGCGCTGGCGCCCGCATCGCGCTCGGCGCGGCGCTCGCCGCGGCCGGTGACCGGCCGGCGGCGCTCGCAGAGTTCGAGGCGGCCTTGCGGCTCGAGCCGCAGAACGCCACCGCGCACTACAACGTAGGCTCGCTGCTGATGGCGGAGGAGGAGCGGGCGGCGGAGGCGGCCGCGCACCTGCGCGCCGCCGTCGCCGCCGATCCGGGCGACGGCGCCGCCCACAACGCGCTGGGGCGGCTGCTCGACCGCGCGGGGAAGCCGGAGGAGGCGCTCGTCCACTTCACCGAAGCGGTCGAGCACCTCCCGGCCGACGAGCAGGCGGCCCTCGACGAAGCGGCCTTGCTGGTCCGGCTCGAGCGTTTCCGGCCGGCGCGGGCGCGGCTCGAAGAGGCGCTCGAGCGGCTGCCGGACAGCGGCCGGCTGACCCACGCCCTGGCGCGCGTCCTCGCCGGCGCGCCCGACCTCACCGTGCGCGACGGCGCCCGCGCCCTCGAGCTGGCCCAGAAGGTCCACGCCGCCCGTCCCGAGGCCTTCGCGGCCGCCACCGTCGCCCTCGCCCTCGCCGAGCTCGGCCGCTGCGACGAGGCGGCGCAGTGGCAGCGGCGGGCCGTCGAAGCCGCCCGCGCCGAGGGCTCCGCCGAGCGCCTCGCCGAGCTGGAGCGCGTCCTCGCCGGCTACGAGCGCGGCGCGCCCTGCCGTCCCCCTGGGGCGGCGCCCTAAGCACCCGCGCCCGCCCCCCCTTGTCACGTTTTCCCCCTCTGGCGATACCGTTCCTTTCGGAGGCCAACACCCAGGACAAGTCTGTCCGAGCCGCACGACGAGCCAACGCGCGGACCGCGATCGGTGGGGAGATCGGAGGGTTGCGGACCGCTTTCCAGAGGAGGATCCGATGACCCATGCCGTCTGCAGGACAGGCCGGATCGCCGGTCTCTTCGGGCTGCTGGCCGTGCTGGCCGGCGGTGCCGCCTGGGGCGCCAAGCCCCCGGACGAGTCGGGCGCCTACCTGAAGCAGAAGGAGTTCTTCAAACCGGAGCTCTACATCAGCAGCTCCCACGCCGACCTCGAAGCCGTCGGCGGGCAGCTCCCCAACAAACAGGCCTGGGACAATTATCAGAAGGCGCGCGCGGACAAGGGGAAGGCGAAGGCCAAGGCCTTCATCGATCCGCGTTCCGGCGCCGCCACCAACTTGATGCCGGCCGAGCCGCTGCTGCCCGGGCGCGGCGCCGGCAACGCGGTGACGCTCGAAGAGCTGGGGGCCAAGATCGGCAAGCAGCTTTCGAAGCTCGACGCCGCCGCGGTGGGCGACGCCGGCCTCCTCTTCGTGCGCGACCACAAGGACGTCCTCGCCGTCGACCTCGAGCAGCTCGGCGGCATCCGCACGACGCAGGTCCACGACGGCCTCTGGCAGATCAGCATCCCGCAGACCTACAAGGGGGTGCCGGTGCGCCACGGCCGGCTGGTCGTCTCGATCAACAACGGCAACGTCGTCGTCGCCGGCGCCGAGACCTGGGCCAACGTCAAGGGCCTCTCGGTCAACGCCAAGGTGACCGCCGCCGAGGCGCTGGCGGCCGGCTTCGCCCACGCCGGCGGCGGCTCGGCGATGGACGAGATGCTCCGCCAGCCCACCCTCGAGATCATCCCGGTGGCGGCCAAGGAGCACGAGAACAACGGCAAGTTCGAGGGCCCGATCGGCGCCGGCTACAAGCACCGCCTGGTCTGGAGCTTCCTCTTCCGGCGCGCGCCGGACGAGGCCAACTGGGAGGTCATCGTCGACGCCCACGACGGCGAGGTGCTCGCCTTCCAGGACGTCAACCACTACGTCAACCAGTCGGTCACCGGCGGCGTCTACCCGGTGACCTCGACCGGGATCTGCCCGACCAACGGCACCTGCGGCATTATGCAGAGCGGCTGGCCGATGCCGTTCGCCGACACCGGCCTCGCCTCGCCGAACAACTTCACCAACAGCGGCGGCATCTTCAACTACACCAGCGGCACGGCGACGACGACGCTCACCGGCCGTTACGTCGACATCGTCGACAACTGCGGCGCGATCAGCAACGGCGCCGCCGGCTCGATCAGCCTCGGCGGCACCAACAACCAGCACGACTGCACGACCGGCGGCGGCTCGGCGGGCAACACCCCGGCCTCGCGCACGGCGTTCTACGAGGTCAACAAGATCGTCGAGCAGGCGCGCGGCTGGCTGCCCACGAACGCCTGGCTGCAGGCCCGGCTGACCACCAACCTCAACATCAACCAGACCTGCAACGCCTTCTGGAGCCCGGCGGCGGGGACGATCAACTTCTACCGCTCGGGCGGCGGCTGCCGCAACACCGGCGAGCTGGCCGGGGTCTTCGACCACGAGTGGGGCCACGGCATGGACGACAACGATGCCGGCGGCGGTCTCTCGAACTCCAGCGAGGCGTACGCCGACATCGCGGCGATCTACCGCCTGCAGGACTCCTGCGTCGGCCACGGCTTCTTCGAAACCCTCGACGACGGCTGCGGTACGACGGCCGACGGCACCGGCTTCAACTCCAACGAGGCGCAGCAGGGCGCCGCCCACTGCGACCTCAACTGCTCGGGGGTGCGCGACGCCGACTACCTGCGGCACAACCCGAACACGCCTGACACCGCGCTCGGCTTCGTCTGCACCTCCTGCCTGTCGAGCACCGGCCCCTGCGGCCGGCAGGTGCACTGCGCCGCGGCGCCGTCGCGGCAGGCGGCCTGGGACCTGGTGGCGCGCGACCTCCAGCAAGCGCCCTTCAACTTCGACAGCCAGACCGCCTTCATCGTGGGGAACAAGCTCTTCTACCACGGCAGCGGCAACATCGGCACCTGGCACGCCTGCACCTGCGGCAGCTCGTCGTCGGGGTGCGGCGCGACCAACGCCTACATGCAGTGGATCACCGCCGACGACGACAACGGCAACCTCAACGACGGCACGCCGCACATGACGGCGATCTTCAACGCCTTCAACCGCCACGGCATCGCCTGCTCGACCCCGACGCCGGTCAACAGCGGCTGCGCCTCCGGGCCGTCTACGGCGCCCACGCTCTCCGGCGCCGCGGGCAGCTTCCAGTCCTCGCTGTCGTGGAACGCGGTCTCGGGCGCGACCCGCTACTGGGTGTTCCGCACCGAGGGGCACGCCGGCTGCAACTTCGGCAAGGCCAAGATCGCCGAGGTCACCGGCACCTCCTACACCGACCCGCAGGTGGCGGCCGGCCGCAACTACTACTACAACGTGGTGGCGGCGGGCTCGTCCAACGGCTGCTTCAGCCGCGCCAGCAGTTGCGTGACGGTCACGCCGACCGGCGGCACCGGGCCGACCCCGGTGA
>DATLOC010000024.1:0-40151 GCA_035536455.1 Thermoanaerobaculia bacterium
CGGGCGACAAGGGCTGCGGCGCGACCCCGGACGGCACCGGCTTCAACCAGAACGAGGGGCCGACCAGCGCGCACTGCAACACCAACTGTTCGGGCGTGCGTGACTCGGACTGGGCGAGGCACTCGGACAACACCCCGGACACCCCGCAGAACTTCGTGTGCAGCAAGTGCAACACCGGCACCGGCCCCTGCGGCCGCCAGGTGCACTGCGCCGCGGCGCCCACCCGCCAGGCCGCCTGGGACCTGGTGGCCCGCGACCTCCAGCAGGCTCCGTTCAACTATGACAGCCAGACCGCCTTCATCATCGGCAACAAGCTCTTCTACACCGGCAGCGGCAACATCGGCGCCTGGCACTCCTGCACCTGCGGCAGCTCCTCGTCGGGCTGCGGCTCGACCAACGGCTACATGCAGTGGCTGACCGCCGACGACGACAACGGCAACCTGAACGACGGCACGCCGCACATGACGGCGATCTTCAACGCCTTCAACCGCCACGGCATCGCCTGCGCCACGCCGACGGCCGTCAACAGCGGCTGCGCGGCGGGGCCGAGCGCGGCGGCCACCCTCGCCGGCACGGCCGGGGACTACCAGTCGTCGCTGTCGTGGGGCTCGGTGGCGGGAGCGACCCGCTATTGGGTGTTCCGCACCGAAGGCCACGCCGGCTGCAACTTCGGCAAGACGCTGGTCGGCGAGACCACGAGCACCAGCTTCGTCGACGGCAACGTCGCCGCCGGCCGGAACTACTACTACAACGTGGTGGCGGCTGGGTCCTCCTCGGCCTGCTACGGGCGGGCGAGCAACTGCGTCACCGTCACTCCGACCGCCGGCGCGCCGACGCCGGACTTCAGCATCTCCTGTAGCCCGTCGAGCCTGACGGTGGCCCAGGGGAGCAACACGACCTCGACCTGCACGGTCACCTCGATCAACGGCTTCTCGAGCGCGGTGACGCTGTCGTGCGCCAACCTGCCGTCGGGCTCCTCCTGCGGCTTCAGCCCGACCTCGGTCACCCCGCCGGCCAACGGCACGGCCAACAGCACGCTGACCGTCTCGGCGACGGCCGGGGCCGCGACCGGCACCTTCACCATCCAGGCGCAGGGGACGAGCGGCGCGACGACGCGCAGCACCAACCTCTCGCTCACCGTCAATCCGACCGGCGGCGGCGGCGGGGCGCAGAACGCGGTCTTCGACAGCGTCCTCCAGGTCCCGAAGTGCGCCACCGTCGGCATCTCCTGCGACTCCGGCGCGACGCTTCTCCTCGGCCGCGACACCATGAGCGGCGGGGTCGAGCCGAACCAGCCGAACACCATCAACGACTCCTGCGCCGACGGCGCCTCGGGCACCTTCCACGTCGACGAGTCGAACGACCGCATCAAGGTCTCGACGACCGACGGCACCAACTTCGCGCCGGGCAAGACGGTGCGGATCGACGCCACGGTGTGGGTGTGGACCGGCGGCCCGACTTCGGACCACCTCGACCTCTACTACGCCGCCAACGCCAACAGCCCGAGCTGGACGTTCCTCACCACCATCAACCCGACGGTGGGCGGCGCCCAGACCTTCAGCGCCAACTACACGCTGCCCTCGGGGGCGCTCCAGGCGGTCCGCGCGCGCTTCCGCTACCAGGGGGCCGCGTCCTCCTGCGCCACCGGCGCCTACATCGACCACGACGACCTGGTCTTCGCGGTCAGCAGCCCGCCGGTGACGACGGTCTTCTTCGACGACTTCGAGACCAGCCTGGGGTGGACCACGAACCCCAGCGGCACGGACACGGCGACGACCGGCCAGTGGGCGCGCGCCGACCCGGCGGCCACCGACTCCGGCGGCCCGAAGCAGCTCGGCACGACGGTGTCGGGGCTCAACGACCTGGTGACCGGCCCGCTGGCCGGCGCCGCGGCCGGCGACCACGACATCGACGGCGGCACGACCTCGATCCGGTCGCCCGCCATCACGCTGCCGTCCACCGGCACGCTGACGCTGTCGTTCAGCTACTACCTGGCCCACGGCACCAACTCCTCGACCGCCGACTTCCTGCGCGTCTCGGTCGTCGGCGCGACGACCAGCCAGGTGCTCCAGGAGCTGGGGGCGGCCGACAACGACGATGCGGTGTGGGCGACGCACTCGGTGAACATCAGCTCGTTCGCCGGGCAGAGCGTCCGCATTCTCATCGAGGCCGCGGACGCCTCGACCGCGAGCCTGGTGGAGGCCGCGGTGGACGACGTGAGGATCATGCAGCAGTAGGGGAGCACCTCGCAGTCGACGAGCAGGACCCGCGGGGGCGCGCGAGCGCCCCCGCGGCGTTTTCGCGCTAAGCTCGAATTACCGAACAACTCGAGCAGCCGGAGGCCCGATGGCAAACCCGTCGCGCAGCGCAGGCCGTTCCCTCGTCTTCGCGTCGCTCCTGGCGGCCCTCTGGAGCGCGGCGCCTCCCACGCTCGCCGCCGACGACGGCCACTGGGTCCATCGCGGGCCCTACGGCGTCGGCGTCCGCACGCTGGCTCTGGAGGTGACCGCCGACCCGCAGGGGCGCGAGACGGTGTGGGCCGGCTCGGCGAGCGGCGGTCTGTGGGTGCGGCGGCCGGGCGCGACGTGGAGCCGTGTCGACACCGGACCGCACCGCGTCCTCGGCGTCGGCGCGATCGCGGCGCATCCCCGGCGGCCCGAGATCCTCTACGCCGGCACCGGCGAGGTCTACAAGTACCGCCAGGCGCTCGGCGGCTGGGACAACCACACCACCCGCGGCTCCTACGGCGTCGGCATCCTGGCGAGCCGCGACGGCGGCGCCACCTGGGAGGCGAGCCTCCCCTGGCAGCCCGCCGATCGCACCGGTGTGCAGGACCTGGCGATCGTGCCCGAGAGCGAGACCGCCTACACCGTCTGGGCGGCGACGACCGAAGGGGTGTACCGGCTGCGCGCGACGATCGGCGGCGCGCCCGGCGCGGGCGACTGGGAAAAAGCGCTCGACGTGGTCATGGCGACGAGCCTGTCGCCGAACCCCGCAAACCCGGGTGAGCTGCTCGCGGCCTGCGGCAGCTTCCAGAGCCCCGGGCACGGCGTCTACCGCACCACGGACGGCGGCGAGACCTGGCAGAAGCTCGCCGGCGGCCTGCCCGCGACCTTCGCCGGCAAGGCCATGCTGGGCCGCTCGCCGAGCCAGCCCGCCGTCGTCTACGCCTCGATCGGCAACCAGACCGACTTCGTCTACTCGAACGCCACCTTCGCCTGCCAGTACTCCGGCGACGGCACGCCCGACCCGGTGAACTGGCTGCTGCGCTCGGCCGACGGCGGCCTCACCTGGACGACGCAGACGACCAAGAGCTACGCTGGGTCGCAGGGCTGGTACTCGCACGCCGTCGCCGTCTCGCCGCGCGACCCGGCGCGGCTCTACATCGCCGGCACCGGCCTGCAGCGCTCCTTCGACGGCGGCAAGAGCTTCGGCGGCTCGGGCACGGGGGTGTGGACGATCGTCAACGACGCCACCGGCCTCTACTTCATGGCCGACACCCACGAGGTCGTCGTCGTGCCGCGGGCCGCCGGCGAGCCCGAGACCCTCTACTTCGCGAGCGACCAGGGGGTCTACCACTCGCGCGACGGCGGCCTCTCGATCCAGGCGATGAACGAGGGGTACGACACCGTGCAGCTCTACCGCGCGGCGACCGCCGGCGCCGCCGACCTCGTCGCCGCCACCGCCCAGGACCTCGGGCCCGGCTTCTTCCTCTACCGCGGCGCGCCGGGCGGCGCCGCGGGGACGTGGCAGTGGGTGGCCGGCTACGGTCACGAGGCGGGGGCGATCGCTTACGACCCGCGCGACGACCTCTTCTACGTCGGCCAGCACTTCAACTCCCGGATCGGCCGCTACCGTCTCGGCGTGCCGGCGGCGGAGCAGTACGACGCGCCCGACAACGACAACGGCGGGCCGCTGTTCATCCCCGACGTCAACCCGTTCCGGGGGAGCGACAAGAGCTGTCTTCACTCGACCGCCTGGTTCGCGCCGGTGGCGATCGCCCCGGCCGGCGACGTGCTCTACGCCGGGCGCGACGTCCTCTACCGCTCGACCCGCTCGCCGTTCGAGGACCAGGACCCGTCGCACGCCGCGAGGAAGGGGGCGTCGCGAACCCTCGCTCTCGCCTGGCAGCCCACCGGCTTCGGCAAGGACAAGAACCCCATCGCCGCCATCGCCGTGGACCCGGCGGCGAGCCAGCGGCTGCTGATCGCGACCGACCCGCGCTACGACCCGCTGCACGTCTATGCCAGCCCGGACGGCGGCTTCACCTGGCACGACCTGACCGGGAAGCTCCCCCCGACCGGCCGGCCGCCGCGCGCCCTGGTGCTCGACCCCGGGCGCGGCAAGCTCTACGCCGTCCTCGGCGACTTCGGTCCGGGCCACGTCTGGGCGGCGGACTTCGCCGCCGGCGCCTGGACGGGCAACGGCGGCAAGGGTCTCGAGTGGAAGGCGATCGACGGCGGCGGCGCGGCCGCGCTGCCGGACGTCGACCACGCCGACCTCGCCGTGGACCCGGAAACCGGCGACCTCTTCGCGGCCAACGACTGGGGGGTCTACCGCTCGCGCGACGGCGGCGCCAGCTGGCAGGCGTGGAGCGACGGGCTCTACCCGGCGGTGCGCAGCATGCAGCTCCTCGTCGCCCCCGGGCGCCGCCTGCGCCTCGTCACCCACGGCAACGGCCTCTGGGAGCGCCCGCTGCCGCGCTGAGGGCCCCGACGGGCGCTCAGGCGATGTCGCCGGCGGCGGGGGGAGTCTCGGGATACGGCTCGATGGGTTCGCCGAGGGAGCCCATCGCGGCGATGAACAGGTGGGGCGAGGCCAGGGGCACCGAGCGGCAGAGGTGCAGGATGCGGCGCCGCAGCTCCCTCGCATCCTCGCCGGGGCCCGAGGCCAGGCGATAGAGCTCGCGCCACGCCGCGAGCTCGCCGCGGTCTAGGATCTGCGCCAGCACCTCGTCGCTCGCGAGCTCCAACCGGGCGCGATTCCACAGCGCTCCGGAGGTGGCCAGCGCGCTCACGTCTCCGCCTCCTCGCTGCCCAAGAGCAGGCCGGCGAGCACCTGCGCCCAGGCTCGCCCGCGGCCGACGACATGACGCCAATCGCTCCAGGCCGGGTTGAGACCCCGGTAGGTTTCGAGATCGATCTGCGCGGCATCGAGCGGCTGTGCGGCGCCCAGCCGCTCGATCACCTCCGCCAGCACCGAGGCGCCGTTCGGTTGGGGGTAGGTTTCATCGAGCGACTGCAAGGCGCGCCGCGCTCCCTCCTCGCCCAATCGCTCGAGGAGGACCACGGCGTCGAGATAGTCGCGAGTCGTGTAGCGCACCGCGAGCAGCCAAGCCTTGATCCGCGCCATCTCGGCGAGCGTGGGAACGCGGAGGCCGGCCACCTCCTCGGTCTCGAGCGGCCGCACGCGCCGCAGCTGACGAATGCCGGTCAGGATGCCGTCCAGACGACCCAGGATCAAGACCGGCCGGCGGACACGCGAGGTCTCCCACCCCGCGGCCGACTCCAAGTCCGCGAGCACCTCATCGAACCGCTCGGCCAAGTCGGCCAGCACGTGATCTCCATCGAGGCTCAGGCGGTGCCCGGCGTGAATCGCAGCGGCAGTGCCCCCGACCAACACGGTGCCGGGAACGAGCGCCTGGAGGTGGCGCTCCGCCGCCAGCAAGCGCTCCCACTCGGGCAGCGATTCTTCGGACATGCGCATCAGGATAACGCGAGCGCTCCGCGAGCGCCTGGCCGAGAACGGCGGTATTCTCGCCTGAAACCATGTACATCCAGGTCTGCCCTAAGTGCGGCTCGGAGTTCCAGCCGCACGTCACCCAGTGCATCGACTGCGGCAGCCCCACGGAGACGCGGTTGGAGTCGCCGCCTGCCGGCCTGGAGGCGGCCCTCGAGGAGCGCGACGACCTCTCGGTCCCGAGCGAAAGCGAGGCGTGCAGCGTCCGCGTCGGCGATTACCCTGCCGCGCTGGACCTGGCCGCCTGGCTCGAGGAGCATGGGGTGCCCTGCCGCGTGCGACGGCAATCGACGGAACAGCGTTCCTACGCCGTCTGGGTTGCGCCGGAGGACCTCGAGCGGGCGCTGGAGCTGGACCGCGAGAACTTCGCGGCCCAGGTGCCCGACGCGCCGGACATGCCGATCGAGCTGCCGGCCGACCGCTGCCCCGCCTGCGGCGCGCGGATCGCGCCGACCGCGCCGGAGTGCCCGGACTGCGGGCTGGTCGTCGACTACGCGCCGGAGGAGCCGGCCCCGTAAGAAACGCTACTCGCTCCGCAGCACCGAGGCCGGGTCGGTGGCGCTCGCGGCGCGGGCCGGCAGCAGGTTGGCGGCCAGGCCGACGGCGGCGAGGAGCGCAGCGGTGGCGGCGAAGGTCGCGGGATCGAGCGGGCTGACGCCGAAGAGCATGTTGGCGACCAGTTGCGTGGCGCCCGTGGTCAGGAGCAGACCGAAGGCCAGGCCCAGCCCGACCACCGCCATCCCGCGCCGCGCCACCAGCCAGAGCACTTCGCGCCGCGCCGCGCCGAGCGCCATGCGGATGCCGATCTCGCGCGACCGCAGCTGCACGGCGTAGGCCATGACGCCGTAGATTCCGATCGCCGCCAGCACCAGCGCCAGGAAGCCGAAGAGGGCGAGGAGCGACGCCCCCATCCGCGGCGCCCAGAGCGAGTCGGCGAGCAGGCGCTCGACGGTCATGGCCGCGATCATGGGCAGCGAGCGGTCGAGGGCGCGCAGCTCGCGCTGCGCCGCCGCGAGGACCGGCTCGGGGTCCCCCTCGGTGCGCACGATCAGGGTGACGCCCGAGTAGTGGCGCTGGGCGAGCGTCTGGTAGATGTAGGGCTGCGGCTCCTCGCCGAGGAAGTTGTACTTCTGGTCGCGCGCCACCCCGGCCACCTCGACCAGGTAGGGGTCGCCGAAGAAGCGGAAGCGCTTGCCGAGCGCCTCCTCGCCGGGCCAGAACGTCTTCGCCATCGTCTCGTTGACGACCACCATCTTCGGCGCCTCGGCGCGGTCGGTGGGCAGGAAGGCGCGGCCGCGCAGGATCGGCACCCCGAGGGCGTCGAAGTAGCCGGAGCCCACGGCGTTGACCTGCACGTGGCGGCCGTCGGTCTTGCTCTCCTGCCCCTCGCGGAAGACGGTGCGGGTCATCGTCCCCTGCATCGGCCCGGCCTGGGCGACCGCCGCGGCGGCCACTCCGGGGAGGGCGCGGACGCGCTCCAGCGCGCGCTCCCAGAACTGCTCGGCGCGCGGCTGGTCGTAGCCCTGCAGGCCGACGTCGAAGGCGACGATGGCGAGATGCGCCGCGTCGTAGCCGGGGTCGATCTCCTGCGCCGCCGCCAGGCTGCGCACGAAGAGGCCGGCGCCGATCAGGGCGACGAGCGAGAGCGCCACCTGGACGGCGACCAGGGCCTCGCGGAAGCCGACCTTCCGGCCGCGCGTCGTGCCGGGGTCGGCTGTCGCCTCCTTGACGCCGGAGACGAGATTGGGGCGCGTCGCCTGCAGCGCCGGCGCCAGGCCGAAGAGGAAGCCGGTCAGGATCGAGACCACGAGCGTGAAGCCGAGCACCCGCGTGTCGAGCGGCAGGTCGAGGCCGACGGCGATCGGCAGCGGCGCGTTGGGAAGGAAGCCGAGCAGCGCGCCGCGCCCCCAGGCAGCCACCAGCAGCCCGCCGGCGCCGCCGCACAGAGCGAGCACCAGGCTCTCGGTCAGGAGCTGGCGCACCAGGCGCGCCCGCCCGGCGCCGATCGACAGCCGGATGGCGATCTCCTTGCGCCGCGCGCTGGCGCGGGCGAGGAGGAGGTTGGCGACGTTGGCGCAGGCGATCAGCAGCACCAGCCCGACGACGCTCATCAGCATGGTCATCGCCGCCACCACGCCGCCGCGGAAGCCGGGGTTGATCGTCGCCTGGCTGAGCGGCACGAGCTGCACGTTGCGGCCGCCGTTCTCCTCCGGGTAGGCGGCGGCGAGGCGCTTGCCGATCCCTTCGAGCTCGGCCCGTGCGCTCTCGATCGTCACCCCGGGCTTGAGCCGGCCGATGCCGTTGACGAAGAGGCCGCGCCGCTCGCCGTACCAGTTGGCGCTCTCGTTGGGACGGATCACGAGGTTCATCGCCATCGGCACCCAGAGCGCGGGCTCGAGGCCGACGTCGGTGCCGCGGAAGCTCGCCGGCGCGACGCCGACGATCGTGAACGGGTGGCCGTTGACGCGCACGCGGCGGCCGGCCGCGTCCGTCGTACCACCCAGCCGCTCGCGCCAGAGCTTGTGGCTGACCACGGCGACCGGGTGGGCACCGGGAGCCCCGTCCTCCTCCGGAGTGAAGGTGCGGCCGAGCGCCGACTCGACGCCGAGCACCTCGAAGTAGTTGCCCGAGACCATCTGGCCGACGACCAGCTCGGCCTCCCCCTGGCCGGTGGCCACGCTCATCCCCGCCCAGTCGTAGCCCAGGACCTGGTCGAAGGTCTTGCTCTGCTCGCGGTAGTCCTGCCAGTTGAGGTGGGAGAGCGGCGCGTAGCCGGGGTTGCGCTCGTCGCGGGTGTAGAGAGACACCAGGCTCTCGGGCTCCCGTACGCCCACCGAGCTGAAGAGCAGCCCGTTGACGACGCTGAAGATGGTGGCGTTGGCGCCGATGCCGAGCGCCGGCGAGACGATCGCCGCGGCGCTCAGCAGCGGGCGCTGCAGGAGCACGCGGACGGCGAAGCGGAGGTCTTGTAGCAGATCGCCCATGGCGGTCCTCCCGGGTCCTCCAGATCGTACGCCGGGAGGGGCGCCGAGTTTCAGGCGGCGCGGACTTCGAGCGCGCTGCGCACGGCGCGGCCGAGGTCCTTGGTCGAGAAGGGCTTCTGCAGGAACGTGGCGTCGGGGTCGCCGAGCGAGAGCTCGTCCTGGCGGCCGGACACGAAGAGCACCGGCGTCTCGGGGCGCACCGCGAGCAGGCGGCTGGCGAGCTCCGGGCCGCCCATGCCCGGCATGTTGACGTCGGTCACCAGCAGGTCGAGGGGCCCGTCGTGGCGCTCGGCCAGCGCCAGCGCCTCGCGGCCGGAGGCCGCTTCCAGCACCCGGTAGCCGAGGCCGCGCAGCAGCCGCACCGTCACGCCGCGCACGGCCGCCTCGTCCTCGACCACCAGCACGGTCTCGTTGCCGCCCGGGGCGGCGGTCTCCGGGACGTCGCCGGCGGCCGCTTCCAGCTCCGCCACCGGCAGGTAGATGCTGAAGCGGGCGCCTTGCCCCGGCGCGCTGTCGACGAAGATGCGGCCGCCGCTCTGGGTGACGAAGCCGTAGGCGGTGGCGAGCCCGAGGCCGGTCCCGCCACCCTCCTTGCGGGTGCTGAAGAAGGGCTCGAAGATCCGCGCCCGGGTCTCGGCGTCCATGCCGACGCCGGTGTCGGCGACGGTGACCAGCACCCAGCGGCCGACCGGCACCTCGGCGTGCGGCGCTGGCGCGCCGGGGCGGACGTCGATCGCCGTCGTGCGCACCGTCAGGCACCCGCCCTTGGGCATGGCGTGGCGGGCGTTGACCGCCAGGTTGACCAGCACGTGCTCCATCCGGCCGGGATCGATGAGCACCAGCCCGAGCGCCGGGTCGAGCTCTGTCACCAGCTCGACGTCGCCGCCGATCAGGCGGCGGAGCATCTTCTCGACCCCGGACACCACCTGGTTGAAGTCGACCACCTCGGGCTCCATCGCCTGCCGCCGCGCGAAGGCGAGGAGCTCGCGAGTCAGCGCCGAGGCGCGCAGGCCGGCTTCCTGAATGGCGGTCAGGCTGCTGGTGAGGGGCGCGTCGTCTTCGCGCTCCATCAGCAGCAGGTCGGCGTAGCCGAGGATCACCACCAGGCAGTTGTTGAAGTCGTGGGCGACCCCGGCCGAGAGGCGGCCGATGGCCTCCATCTTCTCGGCGTGGAGGAGCTGCTGCTCGAGCCGCTTCTTGTCCGCTTCGTCGCGCTTGCGGCGCGCGATGTCGCGCACCGCGACGACGGTCACGTCCTCGCCCTGGAAGTGGAGGCTCGCGGCCTCGACCTCGAGGTCGATCAGGGTACCGTCGCGGCGCACGCCGCCGGTCTCGCGGGCGGCGGCGCCGGGCTCCGCCGCCGCGTCGGGGAGGAGCTCGGCGAGCCGCCGGCCGATCAGCTCCGGCGCCTCGTAGCCGAGGATCGAGGGGAGGGCCTGGTTGACCTCCAGGATGACGCCGCCGCGGACGATCGCGATGCCCTCGACGGTGGCGGCGAAGAGAGTGCGGAAGCGCTTCTCGCTGCGCCGGATCTCCTCCTCGGCTGCCTTGCGCTGCTCGATCTCGCGCTGCGCGCGCTCGAAGAGGCGGATGTTCTCGGCCACCGGCGCGAGCTGGTTGCCCACCGTCGAAAGCAGCTGGATGTCGCTGGCGGAGAAGTGGTCGTCGGGGTCGCGGCGCCCGATGAGCCAGACGCCGATCGCCTCGCCCTGCACCGCCAGCGGCAGCACCAGCCGCACCCAGCCGAAGCCTGGGGCCGGCTCCGCCGGCCCCAGGCACCTTCCGGCGCCGAGCAGCAGGGGACGCAGCGCCGAGGCCTCCGGTGCCGCCTCGGCGGGCGGCAGGTCCTGCTTGTACAGCGCCTCCACCTCGTCGCCCGCGAAGAGGTAGAGCGCCGAGCGGCGGATGAGCAGGGTGGGAAGGATCTCGTCGACGATGACGCGCGCCAGCGTGGCGCGGTCGAAGACCCCCGGGATCCGCGCCGAGACCAGCTCCACCACTTCCTCGGGCGTGTGCCGGATGCCGAAGACGTGCCGGTCGACCAGCGTCTGGAAGCCGCGCCGGAGGGCCGGCGCCACGGCCACCATGAGAAGCGAGACGAGGAGCATCGCGCTCAGCAGCCGGCCGTCGTGCATCCCCCAGCGACGGGCCGGTTGCGCGAGGAGGAGCAGGTAGAGCGGCGCCCACACCGCGAAGAAGCCGCAGGTCCCGAGCAGCCGGTTGGCGCGGAACTCGAGCGCCGCGAACGAGTGCCGGTAGATCGCGTACAGGTAGCTCAGCGGCAGCAGCGGCACAGCCAGCGACGTGAGCCCCAGCAGCCAGGGCTCGAGCAGCGCGCCGCGGCTCGCCAGCGGTCCGCCGCGCGCCAGCAGGAGCGGCAGCACGAGGAAGGAGGACACCACCGGCGCGAAGCCGACCACGACGCCGAAGGTCATGATGCGGTTGGCGATTCTGACTCCCGGTGCCGCGGGCAGCACCAGCCGCAGCGACAGCAGCAGCAGCGCGACGGTCACGCCGCCGACGAAGGAGGCGACGTGGAGGTACTCGGGCTCGAGCCGCCGGGCGGCGTCGAGCGCCATGCAGTACGCCGACGTGGCGTAGAGCAGGGCGAGGAGCGGCCGGCGCCAGCGGCCGAGGAGCGGCGAGGGGAGGAGAAGATGGAGGTGGACCGCGAGAGGCAGGAACAGCCAGACGACGGCGTGGAAGACGACCGCCGCGCCGCCGGTGTGCCGCGCCGAGGCGAGCCCCGAGGCCAGGAGGACGGCGGTGGTGTAGCTGAAGAGCACGAGCACCAGCCAGCGCTCGTCCCGCGGCCGGAGGAGGAGGACGACCGCCGTGCCCATCAGCCAGAACACCAGCGGCAGCAGCGTCAGCAGCACGGCGCGCGCGACCACGCCGGCGTCGGCCTCGGGCAGGCTCACCTCGACGGTGTGGGTCCGGCCGCCGCGCAGCAGCCGGACCTCGGCGCGGCCGTCGTCGGCGAACGGCGCGAGCAGATCGAGCGTGCGGCTCCGGCGGTAGCGCTCAAGGGTGAGGTCGCCGATCGCCAGCACCCGATCCCCGAGCTGCAGGCATTCGGTGCCGCGAGGGCACGGCTGGACGCCGAAGACCTCCCAGGTCGCCGGGATGAGCTCGAACCCCGGGTGCGGCACCTGGGACGCGTATGGGTAGTACAGGCAGGGCACTAGCACGCACAGCGCCACGGCGACCGCGGCGAGGTTGCCGAGCGCCGGCGCCTTCTGGCGGTGGCGGAGCGGAGGCTCGGTCACGCCCCAGGCCCCGCGACCGGGTACGGGTCCTCCCCGATCGCCGCGAGCAGTCCCTGCAGCGGCTCGCGCTGCGCCGCGATCAGGCGCGCGATCGGCTCCGGGTCGGCCAGCGGCGCCGCGGCCGCCAGCGTGCTCGCCTCCCGCGCCAGCAGGGCCAGGCGGTACGCGCAGTAACCCACCGCGCCGCAGCGCGCCAGGATCTCCTGCGCCTCGGCGAGCGCCGCCGGCTCGCCGGCCCGCGCCGCGAGCGCGAGGAACGCCTCGCGCTCGGGGTGGTCGACGGCCATGGCGTAGAGGATGGCGAGGTTGCCGCGTCCGCGACCCCAGTCGGCGGTCACGGGCGTCCTGAGCGCGTCGGCGAGGTCGTCGCTCACCTGGACGAAGCGTCCCATCACCTCGCCGAGTCGGCCGAGCGCCGCGACCGCCGCGGGAGGGCCACCGCCGAGCAGCGCCCCCGTCTCGAGCGCCGCCACGAAGAGCGGCGGCGTCTTGGCGCCGACCGCGGCCCAGTAGCCGTCCTCGTCGTCCGGCTCGCGGCTGTCGAGGTCCTGCCCGCGCGCCGTCGCCGCGGCCATCCGCGCGAAGCGCACCTGCAGCGCGGCGCGCACCTCCGCGCCGGCGGCGGCGCCGGCGAGCAGCAGGTGGCCCGCCGCCTGGAAGGCGAGGGCGAGGTTCGCCGCCCGGCCCGCGCCGATGCGTCGGAACTCGCCGCGTGGGTCGTCGTCGAGCAGGTCGTCCACGAGGCGGATGCTGGCGAGCGCGGAGAACACGGCGGCGGCGGCGGGGAGCGCCTGCTCCTCGTCGCCGCCGACCGAGGTGCAGGCCGCGACCGGGTAGCTCCAGAGAGGATGCCCCCCGGGTTCGACCGCGCCCTCGGCATAGGCGAGCGCCTCCGGCCAGCCCGCGATCTCGGGTAGGGCGCGCAGGCGGGCGAGGATGTCGGCCAGGAGCATGCCGTGTCCTCGCCCGTCGACGCGCGTTGGATCTGCCGGCCGGCCGTGGTGAGGTGCCGCGCGCGTCATCCGTGGGAGGGCGACGGCGCCTCCCGGCTCGCGCCGAAGGTCATGTCCCAGACGGGCGCGGGCGCCCCGGTCGGGTCGACGATCTGGTGGACGTCGGCCAACCGGCGGAGCTTGCATAGCGCGGTCATGAGACGGTCGGGCTCGGGTGAGGTGAAGCGGGCATGGAAGCTGGCGATCGAGAGGTGCATGGGCAGGGTCCTCCTATCAAAGAGGGGGAAGATTCCCCCTCGGGTTGACCTGGTCCTTCCGACATCGCGTGAGCGAGTGGGCGTATTGTGCCACTGCTTTTCAGCGTCGAGTTGAATGATCCTTAACGCCGATATGCAGAAAACAGAGCAGGTCCGTGCGCGGCGATAGGATCGTTTACCTGCCGGAGAAAGACGTGAACCGCGAAGTCGTGCTGCTCGGAATCCTGCGCGAGCTGGCGGCCGAGCTGCGGCCTGGCGGGCGGCCGGCGCGGGCGCGCGGCGACGGGCTTCTCGACGCCGCGCTCGAGCGCGACCTGGGCTTCGGCAGCCTGGCGCGAGCCGAGCTGTTCCGCCGCGTCGAGCGGACGTTCGGCGCGCGTCTGCCGGACGGGCTGCTGGCCGGTGCGGAGACGCCGCGCGATCTCCTGCGTGCCCTCGCCGCCGCGGGCTCGGCGCCGGACCCCACCGCGCTGGCCGCCGCGCCGCCCGCCGAGCCCGCGGAGGCCGCGCCCGAGTCCACGCGCACGCTCCCCGAGGTCCTCGCCTGGCACGCCGAGCGCCACCCCGAGCGCCGGCACGTTCTCTTCGAGCCGGGCGACGGCACCAGCGAGGAGCTGACCTACGGCGAGCTGCTGCGGCGGGCGCGCGCGGCGGCGGCGGCGCTGCGCGAGCAGGGGCTGGCGCCGGGCGAGACGGTCGCCCTCATGCTCCCGACGGGGCTCGAGTACTTCGCCTGTTTCCTCGGCATCCAGCTCGCCGGCGGCGTGCCGGTGCCGATTTACCCGCCGGCGCGACCGAGCCAGCTCGAGGACCACCTGCGGCGGCAGGCGGCCATCCTGCGCACCGCCGGCTGCGTGGCGCTGGTCGCGGCGCCGGAAGTGATGCCGCTCGCCCGCCTCCTGCGCGCCATGCTGCCGGCGCTGCGCGAGGTCGTCACGCCCGACCGGTTGGCGGCGGCGGGGGAGGCCGTGGCCGAGGCGCCGCTGCCGCCGGTCGCCGAGGGCGACGTCGCCTTCCTACAATTCACCTCGGGCTCGACCGGCGATCCCAAGGGCGTCGTCCTGACCCATGCCAACCTACTCGCCAACTTGCGGGCGATCGGCCAGGCGATCGAGCTGCTGCCCGAGGACGTGGTCGTCAGCTGGCTGCCGCTCTACCACGACATGGGGCTGATCGGCACCTGGATGGGGAGCCTCTACTACGGCCTGCCGCTGGTGCTGCTGCCGCCGACCTCGTTCCTGGCGCGGCCGGTGCGCTGGCTGCAAGCCATCTCGCGCCACCGCGCGACTCTCTCGGCGGCGCCCAACTTCGCCTACGAGCTGTGCGTGCGCAAGGTCGACGACGGCGAGCTCGCCGGGCTCGACCTCACCTGCTGGCGGCTGGCGCTCAACGGCGCCGAGCCGGTGAGCCCGGAGACCCTGCGCCGCTTCGCCGAGCGCTTCGCGCCGCTGGGCTTCCGCGAGACGGCGATGAAGGCGGTCTACGGCCTCGCCGAGTGCTCGCTCGCGCTCTGCTTCCCGGCCGCCGGGGCGCCGCGGATCGACGCCGTCGCCCGCGCGCCCTTCGCGCGCGACGGCCGCGCCCTGCCGGCGGCCGCCGGCGAGCCGCGCCCGCTGCGCTTCGTCTCCTGCGGCGTGCCGCTTCCCGACCACGAGGTGCGCATCGTCGGCGGGGACGGCCGGGAGCTGCCGGAGCGGCGGGAGGGGCGGCTGGAGTTCCGCGCCCCGTCGGCGACGAGCGGCTACTTCGGCAACCCGGCGGCCACGGCGCGCCTCGTGCGCGGCGGCGGCTGGCTCGACTCGGGGGACCTGGCCTACGTCGCCGGCGGCGAGGTCTTCGTCACCGGCCGGGTCAAGGACGTCATCCTGATCGCCGGGCGGAACCTCTACCCGCAGGAGCTGGAGGAGGCGGTGGGGGAGCTGCCCGGCGCGCGCAAGGGGTGCGTGGCGGCGTTCGGACGGCCCGATCCGGCGGCCGGCACGGAGCAGCTCGTCGTCGTCGCCGAGACGCGCGAGAGCGAGGAGCCGGCGCGCGAGCGGCTGCGCGAGGCGATCCGGCGGACGACGGTGGACCTCCTCGGCACGCCGCCGGACGACGTCGTGCTGGCGCCGCCGGGCACCGTGCCCAAGACCTCCAGCGGCAAGCTCCGCCGCGCGGCGGCGCGCGAGCTCTACCTGCGCGGGCGGCTCGGCCGGCGGCGCGCGGCGCCGGCGGTGCAGCTCGCGCAGCTCGCCTGGAGCGGTGCCGGGCCGCAGCTCGCGCGCTGGCGGCGGCGGGCGGGCGAGAGCCTCTACGCCGCCTGGGCCTGGCTCCTCTTCGGCCTCTTCGCGGTGCCGGCGTTCCTCGGCGTCTGCCTGCTGCCGCGCCTCTCCTGGCGGCGCCGCTTCGCGCGCCGGGCGGGGCGGCTCATGGCCCGCCTCGCCGGCATCCGGCTCGCCGTCCGCGGGCTCGAGCACCTCGACGGCGCGCGGCCGCGCGTCGTCGTCGCCAACCATCAGAGCTACCTCGACGCCTACCTCCTGACCGCCGCCTTGCCGCCCGACCTCGCCTTCGTCGCCAAGCGCGAGCTGGCGGGGAACCCTTTCGCGCGCGTCTTCCTGGCGCGGCTGGGGACCTTCCTCGTCGAGCGGTTCGATCCGCAGCAGGGCTCGGAAGACGCCGGCCGCGCCCTAGCCGCGGTGCGCGCCGGCGAGTCGCTCCTCTTCTTCGCCGAGGGGACCTTCGGCCGCGCCCCGGGGCTGCTGCCGTTCCAGCTCGGCGCCTTCGTCACCGCGGCGGAGGCGGGGGCGCCGGTCGTGCCGGTCGCCGTCCGCGGCACGCGGTCGCTCCTGCGCGGCGAGGAGTGGTTCCCGCGCCGCGGCGCGGCGGAGGTGATCGTGCGGCCGCCGATCGCGCCTGCCGGCGCCGGCTGGGGCGCGGCGCTGGCGCTGCGCGACGCGGTCCGCGCCGAGGTCCTGGCGGCCTGCGGCGAGCCCGATCTCGCGGCCGGCGGGAAAGCCTTTGCGCCCGCGCCGCCGCCCGAGCGTTTGACCGCCCGCGAGGCCGGCCGCTAGGATCGATCGAAACTACTCAACAAACCGAGGCCTCATGGCGAAGGACAAGAGCGACGCCGGCGCCGCGCCCCAGCTCTCCCGCGACCTGCTGGAGCAGCTCATGCTCGGCACCGGACGGGTGCGGCGCTTCACCCAGGACACTCCCGTCCTGCCCGACGTCTGGCTGGAGTACGCCAAGGGTCCGGACGACCTGACGCGGCGTACCGGCGCGCGGACCGGCGAAGACCCCTACCCGGCGGTCAAGCTGCTGCTGACGCCTTACCGCGAGAACCTGACGGGCGACGTGCGGAAGGCCCTGTGGGAGCGGCTGGGCGAGCAGCGCAAGCGCCCCGAATGGCGGCGCTTCCGCCACGATCCCAAGGCGCCGCCGCGCCTGGTCTACAACCAGTCCACCGTGGCGGCGACCCTCCACTTCGAGGACCTCATCCGGGTGGTCCTGCCGATGACCGACTGGTGGGCCCGGCTCGTCCAGCGCCTGGACTTCGCGCGCCTCCAGCTCGCGCCGGTGCAGAAGGGCTTGGCGCAGGCGGTCCGCGACCCCGAGCACCCGCCGCTACTGGACCAGCGCCGCCTGCCGCCCGACCTTCTCTGGATGGTGCGGGTGGTGGGGGCCCTGGCACTCGTCCACCGCGGCGAGCCGCTGCCGAAGAGCTTCGCCGCCCCCGGCGGCGTCGCCAACGCCACACCCGCCGACTGGGCGCAGCTCGTCGCGGCGGTCGCCGACCTCGTCCGCGACCTCGAGCCCGGCCCGCCGGACGCGCGCATCTACTCGGTGAGCCTGAACCGCGAGGCCTCGCCGACCGTCGCCCGCTCCGTGCTGTCGATCAAGGCCGATGCGGCGCGGCTGCTTTTCAACATCTCCTGCCGCGGCCTCGCCTGGGCGGTCATCGACAGCGGCATCGACGCCGCGCACCCTGCCTTCCGCCAGCGCCAGGACGGCAAGCCGTACAAGGCGCCGTTCCCGGTGGAGAAGAAGGAGCCGGCCAACCGCACGCGCGTCCACGCGACCTACGACTTCTCGCAGATCGACCTCCTCCTCGATCCCGACAGCGACGACCAGCCCGAGGCGCTGAAGAAGCTGAAGGCGAAGAAGACGCCGGCGGAGGCGAAGGAGCTCGACCGCCGGCTCGCCGAGCTGAACGACGCGCTCCACGCCGGCCGCACGATCGACTGGAAGCTCATCGCCGAGCTGCTGCGCGTGCCCCACGAGAAGGGCAAGTACCGCCCGCCCGTCAACGACCACGGCACGCACGTGGCGGGCATCCTCGCCGGCGACTGGCGCAAGGCGGAAGCCAAGGGCGCGCTGGAGGATGACCTCACCGGCGTCTGCCCCGACCTCCGTCTCTACGACCTGCGGGTGCTCGACGACGAGGGGCGCGGCGACGAGTTCGCGGTGATGGCGGCGCTGCAGTTCGTCCGCTACCTCAACTCGACCAACGACTACACCGCCGTGCACGGCGTCAACATGAGCCTGTCGATCCCGCACGACGTCTCCAACTACGCCTGCGGCCGCACGCCGGTGTGCGACGAGGCGGAGCGCGTGGTCTCCTCCGGCGTCGTGGTAGTCGCCGCGGCCGGGAACCAGGGCTACCGGCGTTACGACACGCCCAGCGGGAGCGTCGACATGTACAACACCATCAGCATCACCGACCCGGCCAACGCCGAGCTGGTGATCACCGTCGGCGCCACCCACCGCTACCGGCCGCACACCTACGGCGTCAGCTACTTCTCGAGCCGCGGGCCGACCGGCGACGGGCGCTGCAAGCCCGACCTGGTGGCGCCGGGGGAGAAGATCACCGGCCCGCTGCCCGGCGAGCTCTTCGGGCTCAAGGACGGGACGAGCATGGCGGCGCCGCACGTCAGCGGCGCGGCGGCGCTGCTCATGGCGCGCCACAACGAGCTGGTCGGCCGGCCCGGCCGCATCAAGCAGATCCTCTGCGCCACCGCCACCGACCTCGGGCGCGAGCGCTACTTCCAGGGCGCCGGGATGCTCGACGTCCTGCGCTCGCTGCAGTCGGTCTGAAGGGGGAGCCGCGATGCTGGTCTTAGAAGCCCTGCGCGCCAAGTACGGCGACGCCCTGCTGCTCCACTCCGGCGACGAAGACGACCCGCAGCTGGTGGTCATCGACGGCGGCCCGCCCGGCGTCTACAACGACGCACTCAAGCCGCGGCTGGAGGAGCTGCGCGAAGAGCGCGGGCTGGACGAGGGGACGCCGCTCGACGTCGCCCTGATGATGGTCAGCCACATCGACGAGGACCACATCGCCGGCATCCTCCAGCTGGTGCGGCAGCTCAAGGACTCGCAGGACTCCGGCGAGCCGCGTCCATGGAAGGTCCGCCGCTTCTGGCACAACTCCTTCGACGACATCATCGGCAACGACGACGTCGCCGTCGCCTCCACCGCCTCGGTGGTGAGCACGGCCTCGATCGGCGACCTGCTGCGGCCGGAGGGGTCGCTGGTGCTGGCCAGCGTCGGCCAGGGGCGGGAGCTGCGCAAGCTCGTCGACGCCTTGGGGCTCGACGGCAACCCGCCGTTCAAGGGGCTGGTGCGGGCCGGCAAGAAGGCGTTCAAGCTCGGCGACCTCACGCTCACCGTCGTCGCGCCGCTCGAAGAAGAGATCGCCGCCCTGCAGGAGGACTGGGACAAGAAGATCAAGCCGATCCTGAAGAAGGAGAAGGACGCGGCGGCGCGCGCCGAGGCCGCCGCCTACGTCGACGAGTCGGTCTACAACCTGTCGAGCATCGTCGTGCTCGTCGAATCGCAGGGCAAGCGGCTGCTGCTGACCGGCGACGGCCGCGGCGACCACACGCTGCGCGGCCTCGAGGAAGCGAAGCTCCTCGACAAGAAGGGCCGGATGGAGGTCGACGTCCTCAAGCTCCCGCACCACGGCAGCGTGCGCAACGTCGAGTCCGACTACTTCGAAGCGATCCGCGCCGACCACTACGTCGTCTCGGCCGACGGCAAGTTCGACAACCCGGACCTCGAGACCCTGGAGCTGATCTCCGCCGCCCGTCCGGACGACAAGTTCACCATCCACTTGACGTACCCGACCGACGAGTTCAACGTACCGAAGATCGGCAAGGCCGTCGCCAAATTCTTCGCCAAGGAGAAGAAAGCCGGCCGCAAGTACCGGGTGAAGACACGCGCCTCCGGCGACCTCTCCTTTCGTCTCGAGCTCGCCTGAGCGCCGGCACGAGCCAGTACGTACGGGCGAAAGTCAGTACGTCGAGGCGCGAACGGTCCCATTCGACGCGCCGACCCAGTAGGTTGAGGACAGAGCTCAGTACCTAGAGGCGCAAACTCAGTACGTCGAGGCACGATCGGCCCGGATCGGACGCCCAACCCAGTACGTTGAGGCCGCGACTCAGTACCTTCGGGCCGGAAACCAGTAGCTAGAGGCCGTAATCCAGTCCGTCGAGACAGCGGGCGCGGCCGCGAGGCGCCGTTCCCGCGCCTGTAGACTTCGCGCGCTCACGGCCGAGGAGGGTCCCGGAATGCGCCCACGCAGTCTCCCGCTTCGCCGCCTCGCTCTCGCCGCCGCGGCGGCGGCGCTGCTGCTCGCCGTCCTCGCCGGCCGCCCCGGGGCGGCGCGCACCGCCAAGCCGGTGCTCCACGCCCGGCACTGGCTGGCGATCACCGGGAAGCCCCTCGCCGCCACCGCCGGCGCGATGACTTTCCAGAAGGGCGGCAACGCCGTCGACGCCGCCTGCGCCATGCTCGCCGCGACCTGCACCATGTGGGACACCCTGGGCTGGGGAGGCGAGACGCAGGCGCTGATCTGGAACCCCGAGACCCGCAAAGTGATCGGCGTCAACGCCCTCGGCGTCGCACCGACCGGCGCCACGCCCGAGTACTTCCGCGCCAAGCAGATGCCCTACCCGCCGGAGTTCGGGCCGCTCGCCGCGGTCACCCCCGGCACGCCCGGCGGGCTGCTCGTCATGCTCGCCGAGTACGGCCGCCTGTCGCTCGCCGAGGTGCTCGCCCCCGCCCTGCAGCTCGCCGACGGCTACCCGATCGAGCAGCAGCTCGCCGACCGCATCGAGCGCGACAAGGCGCGCCTCAAGGAGTGGCCGTACTCGCGCGCCACGCTCCTGCCGCACCTCGGCGAGCCGCGCGAGGCGCCGCGCGCCGGCGAGGTCTTCAAGCAGCCGGAGCTCGCCGCCACGCTGCGCAAGCTCATCGAAACCGAGCGCCAGGCCCTCGCCGCCGGCAAGTCGCGCAAGGAGGCGATCCAGGCCGCTTACGACCGCTTCTACAAGGGCGACATCGCCGCGGAGCTGGCGCGCGGCGCGCAGGAGCAGGGCGGGCTGATCACGGCCGAGGACCTGGCGCGCTGGGAGGTGAAGCTCGAGGAGCCGGTCAAGACGACCTACAAGGGCGTCGAGGTGTACAAGCTCACCACCTGGACCCAAGGGCCGGCGCTGCTCCAGGCGCTCAACCTCCTCGAGCCGCTCGACCTGCGCGGCATGGGGCTCAACAGCGCGCGCTACGTCCACGCGCTCTACCAGGCGATGAGCCTGGCCTTCGCCGACCGCGACTTCTACTACGGCGACCCCTACGCGCCGCCGGAGGAGCCGGTGCGCGGCCTGCTGTCGAAGGAGTACGCGGCGGCGCGGCGGCAGACCATCGACTGGGAGAAGAACGACCCGGCGATCGGGCCGGGCGATCCCTACCCGTTCGAGGGGAAGGCGGCGAACCCCTACCGCGAGCTGCTGGAGCGGTGGGGGAGGCCGCGCGGCGGGGAGGAGTGGACGCAGCCCGTCCAGGGCGCCGCGCTGCGCGATCGCCGGCGCGGCGACGAGGCCTTCCGCGCCGGCACCACCTCGGTCGTCACCGCGGACGCCGAGGGGTGGGTGGTGTCGATGACGCCTTCCGGCGGCTGGATCCCGGCGACCATCGCCGGCAAGACCGGCGTCGGCCTCTCGCAGCGCATGCAGAGCTTCGTCCTCGACCCGGCGGAGAACCCGTTCAACGTCCTCGCCCCGGGCCGGCGGCCGCGCGTCACCCTGACACCAACGCTGGCGCTCAAGGACGGCCGCCCCTGGCTGGCCTTCGCCGTCCAGGGGGGCGACACCCAGGACCAGAACCTCCTGCAGTTCTTCCTCGACGTCGTCGAGTTCGGCATGAACGTGCAGGAGGCGGCCGAGGGGCCCAACATCACCAGCTACCAGATGCGCAGCTCCTTCGGCGACCACGCGGTGCAGCCCGGGCGGCTGACGGTCCACGCCAGCACACCCCCCTGGGTGCGCGAGCAGCTCGGGCGGATGGGCTACGCGGTCGAGGTCGAGGAGCGCACGTCGGGGCCGATCAACGCCATCCTTCTCGACCACGCCCACGGCACGATGTGGGGCGGCTCGAGCGACCACGGCGAGGACTACGGGATCGGCTGGTAGGGGCGCGCGCGGGCGCCGCGCCACTGCCCGATGCGGATGAACACCAGCTCGGCGGGACGGAGCGGCGCGAAGCCGATCTCGATGTTGACGATGCCGCGGTCGATGTCCTCCTGCGACATCGTGTTCCTGCCACAGCGGACGGCGTACGCCTCGCCCGGCACGCTGCCCTGGAAGGCGCCCTGGCGGAAGAGGTCGTGCAGGAAGGCGCCGACGCGGCGCCGCACCTCGGCCCAGAGCGGCTCGGCGTTGGGCTCGAAGACCACCCACTCGGTGCCGCGGTAGACGCTCTCCTCGAGGTACAGCGCCAGGCGGCGCACCGGGACGTACTTCCAATCCGAGGCCTGCGTGTCGATGCCGGCCAGGGTGCGCGCGCCCCAGGTGTCGGAGCCCGGCAGGCGGCGCAGGGCGTTGACGCCCAGCGAGGCGAGCGCCGTGCTCTCGCCGTCGCTCAGCGCCGCGGCCGGCTCCTCGACGCCGCGCAGCGCCAGGCCCGTGCCGGCCGGCGCCTTCCAGACGGCGCGCACGACGTCGTTGCGGGCGAAGAGCCCCGCCAGCGCGCCGCTCGCCGCGACCTCGCGCGACGCGCCCTGGCCCGGGGGATCGGCGGGGCGCAGCCGCGGGAAGTAGAGCGCCGCGTTGCGGTGCCGGAGCGCGTCGTTCTCCACGATCCAGGCCCGCATGGCGGCGGCGTCGCAGACGCTCCCTGGAGGGTCGAGGAGGAGGAGGGCGTGGCGCTCCTCGCAGTAGGCCGCGGCGGCGGTGTAGACGGCGCGCAGCTCCGCGAGCGGGAGGTCCGCCGCCTCCGGCAGACAGAGGAGGTTGACGAGATCGACGCTGTCGAGCGCGAAGAGTCCCGTCCCGTCGGCCCGTACGCCGCACAGCGCCGCGGCCGTGGCCGCGCCAACGCGCACGACGTAGGCCGCCGCGCCGCCGTTGACGAAGAACTGTTGGACGCCGTGGCACGCCGCGCTCGCCCCGTCGAGGTCGCCGAAGACGCGGCCGACGTCGGCGAGGCTCAAGACCTGGACGGGCCGGTCGAGCGGTCCTTGCGGGAAGGTCCCGACGAAGGCGGCGACGGACGTGGCGACGCCCTCGATGCTGCGCGCGCCGGTGGCGACCTCCTCGAGGAAGACGCCTGGGAAGCTCGGAGTGCCGGGCATGGGAAGGGCGGGCCGGCCGCGCGGCCGGCCCGCCGATCTCGAAGTCTACTTACACGTCTTGCTGCCCGTCTTGCCGGAGCACTTGTTGGAGCAGCACTCGCTGCCGGCCGTGCAGCTGGCGCCTAGCGGCAGGCAGGTGCCGGTGACGGTCAAGGTGAACGGCGTCGTGCGGGTGAGCGCGCCGCTGGTGCCCTGCACCTGGAAGTTGTAGGTGGCGGGCGTTGTCGAGAGGGCCACCGAGACGGTCAGCGTACTGTTGGCGCTGCCGTTGGCGGGCGGCGTCACCGGATCGGGGGCGAAGAGGCAGGCGACCCCGGCCGGCTGGCCGCTGCACGACAGGTCGACCGTGCTGGCGAAGCCGTTCAGCGAGGTCACCGTGCAGGTCGAGTTGCCGCTGCTCCCTTGCGCCACCGTCAGGCTCGACGGCGAGCAGGAAACCGTGAAGTCGGGCGTCGGCGGCCCCGCCTGCGGCGTCACGGTGACGCAGTTGCTCGCCCGCCCGTAACAGGCCGACGAGGTTCCCGCCGCCACCACGTTGTAGGAGTAGGCGCGGCCGTTGGCGACCTGGGTGTCGGTGAAGGAGAGGCCGGTCGTCTCCCCGATCAACGCCTTGCCGAAGTCGCAGCCGGCGTGCCCTTCACTGCGGAAGACCCAGTAGCGGGTGGCGCCCGCGACTGACCCCCACGACAGCGCCGCCGAGTAGTCGCCCGGCGCGCCGGAGAGGGTCGCCGCCGCCGTCGGCCCGCCGGCGCAGCCGCCGTTCTGCGGCGTCGGCGTCGCGCAGGCGATGCCGTGCCGGTTGAAGGCGGCGTGGATGGCGGTCATGTGCGGGGTGCCGTCGTTCAAGTTGCCGTTGTCGTCGTCGGCGGTGATCCACTGCATGTAGCCGTTGGTGGCGCCGCAGCCCGACGACGAGACGCCGCAGGTGCAGGCGTGCCAGGCGCCGACGTTGCCGCTCCCCTGGTAGAAGAGCTTGTTGCCGACGATGAAGGCGGTCTGGCTGTCGAGGCTGAAGGGCGCCTGCTGGAGGTCGCGCGCCACGAAGTCCCAGGCCGCCTGCCGCGTCGGCGCGGCGGCGCAGTGCACCTGCCGGGCGCAGGGCCCGGTGCCGGCGCCGCAGGAGAGGCAGACGAAGCCGAGCGCGGTGTCCGGGGTGTTCGGGTTGTGCTTGAGGTAGTCGGCGTCGCGCACCCCCGAGCAGTCGAGGTCACAATGCGGCAGCCCGACCTGCGCCTCGTTGGTGTTGAAGCCGGTGCCGTCCGCGGTCAGGCCGCAGCCGTCGTCGAGGGTCTCGAAGAAGCCGTGGCCGACGCACGAGGCCTGCAGGCGGTAGATGCTGGCGATGTCGGCGTAGCCTTCGCTGGAGTTCGACAGCGCCCCGCCGGAGTCGTTGTCGTCCATCGCGTGGCCCCACTCGTGATCGAAGACCGCGGCGATCTCGCCGGTGTTGCGGCAGCCGCCGCCCGAGCGGTAGAAGTTGATGGTGCCGGCGCCGGGGCTGTAGAAGGCGTTGCAGGTCTGGTTGATGTTGACGTTGGTGACCAGCGTGCTCTGCAGCCAGGCGTTCGCCGGCAGGTAGCCGCGCGCCTGCTCGGCCAGCTTGTTGACCTCGTAGAAGGCGGTGCGCGAGGCCGGCGTGTTGCCGGGCGAGCCGCCGCCCGAGGTGCAGTCGTGCTGGCCGTTGACGCCGCCGAGGTCGATGTCGCCGGTCCCCGAGCTGTTGCTGATCGCGCCGCAGTTGTCGAAGATGTCGACGTAGCGGCCGGTCAGCGTCGTCGTCGCCGTGCCGCTGGTGTAGTTGTAGGTCCCGGCGCTATTGGTGAAGTTGTTGGGCGAGGCGAAGCCGGTGTCGGCGAAGGGCATCGGCCAGCCGGTCTGCATGGTGCCGCAGGTCTGCGGCGTCGGGCAGATGCCGGTGTTGGTGAGGGGATAGACCCCACCCTTGATCTGCTTGTTGACGTAGCGGTTGGTGTCCTGGAAGGCGATGACCTCGCCCGAACGGGCGTCGACCAGCACTTCCCAGACGGCGTCGTCGGGCAGCCGCTGGAAGGCCCAGCTCCAGACCAGCCGGTGGCGGTAGCCGGCGCCGACCGGGCCGCCGAAGCGCTCGCCCACCTGGTGCTCTCGCGGCGCCACCGGCAGGATCTCGAGCGCCGGGCTGCCGATCATGTCGTCCATCGCCGAGCGCCCGCCGGCGTAGGCGAGGCCGGCGTCGAGCGCGGCGGCGGCGTCGATCTGCGGCACCGTCGAGAGGCCGCGGACGTCCCCCCAGGTCTCGGTGCCGACGACCACCAGGTTGCCCTGCACGATCGAAGCGGCCAGGCGGCCGTCGCGCACCGGCACGCCGCGGTAGACCTGCGGTGCGTTGATCTGCCAGAGGTCGGGGGTCACCTGCACGGCGCGGGCGGCGCCGAGCTGCTCGGTGTCAATCGCCAGCAGCCCGCGGTGCTCTTCGGCGAAGGCGACGAAGGCTCCGGCGACGGTCGCGGCGTCCACCGCCTCGACCGCGCGGCCGAGCCGTGCTTCCAGGTCCTCGAGGCCGACCGCGTTGCCGACGCCGCGGCCGGGGATCAGCGGGAAGGCGCCGACGAGGTTCGTGGCCGCGCCGGAGCGCGGATCGACGAAGCCCTGCACGGCGCCCGCGCCCGCCTGCTGCCGGGCGGCCTGGAAGGCCTCCCAGGCGGCGCGGTTCGGGAGCTGCGCGAGCACCTCCTCGACGCGCGCGTGCGAGCTGGTGATCGCCAGCTCGGGCAGGAAGAACTCCTTCTGCTGCAGACCGCCGCCCGGCTCCTTGGGCTCGATCGCCCAGGCGGCGCCGGCCAGGAGGCCGACGCAGCACGCCAGGAGACACGCACAGCGGGATGCTCTGTTCCATGCCATCGTGCTCTTCCTCCTCCACTCACCGCCGCCGGCGGCGTGCCGGCGGGGTCCGTCCTTCCCCCTATGGAAGTGTTGCGGCGGGTCGGCCAAACGGGACATGGCCCCGGCCGGGGGTGTCCCGAAGGGAAACATTCATAGTGCCGCGAAGAGACAAAAGCGGGACAAATCGGCTAAGATCGTTACATGCCGACTCGACAGAAGAAGGCCCCCCAGGGCGCCCGCGGCGCCTCCCCCCGGCCGGCGCGCACCGCTCCGGCCCCGTTGACCCCCGTCGCCGCCGCTCCGTCCGCCCCGCAGGGGATCGGCGCCGTGCGGGTCTACCTGAGCTCGCGCGAGCTCGACACCCTCCACCAGGTGGCGCGGGAGAAGGGGCAGTCCCCTTCCGGCATCCTGCGCCAGGCCTTCCGGGCCTACGTCAACTTCCAGGACTAGACGAACGCACACGGCGCCGCGCGGGCGGCTCGGGCATCCTACTAAACTCCGGATGCAGTGACGGTCCACGCCCGCTTCCCACCGACCCGCGGCTCGGTGGTGCTCGCCGCCGCGCACGGCGACGGCGAGGTGGGCGCGCCGCGCTGGCTACCCCGTGAACTTGTACCCCAGCCGGTGGACGGTGACGATCCAGCGCGGGTCGCCGGGCTCGTCTTCGAGCTTCTTGCGCAGCTTGGCGATGTGCATGTCGACCGTGCGGGTGAAGGGGATCGAGTTGTAGTCCCAGACCGCGTCGAGGAGGGTTTCGCGCGTCACCACCTCGCCGCGGTGCTGGACGAAGAAGGCGAGGAGCTGGAACTCGCGCGGCGACAGCTCGAGCCGCGCGCCGCCCTTCGTTGCCTCGTGGCGGCGGAAGTCCAGCGCCACCTCGCCGAAGCGGTAGCCGTCGGGCGCAGCGGCCTTGCCGGCGCTGCGCCGCAGCACCGCTTCGGCGCGCGCCATCAGCTCCATGAAACCGAACGGCTTGGTGACGTAGTCGTCGGCGCCGAGCTTCAAGCCGATGACCTTGTCGATCTCCTGGCCGCGCGCCGTCAGCATGATGATCGGCACGCCGCTCCCCCCGGCGCGGAGCTGCTTACAGACGTCGAGGCCGGTCATGCGCGGCAGCATGACGTCGAGGACGACGAGGTCCGGCGTCGCGGCGCTGGCGAGCTGCAGGCCCGCTTCGCCGTCCTTGGCCAGGGTGACGGAGTAACCCTCGTACTCGAAGCCGTCGCGCAGCGCGACCGACATCGCCTCGTCGTCTTCGACGATCAGGACGCTAGGCATTCTGCGGCTCTCCCGCGGGCAGGGGCTCACCGGCGGCGGCCGCCGCCTCGGCGGCGGCGTCGACCGGCAGCCAGATCGCGAACGTGCTGCCCTCGCCGACCTTGCTCTCGACGGTCACCCGGCCCTGGTGGGCCTCGACGATGTGGCGGACGATGGCGAGCCCCAGACCGCTCCCCTTGACGTCGTGCACCAGGCCGGTCGAGACGCGGTGGAAGCGGTCGAAGATCTTGCGCTGCTCGTCGCGCGGGATGCCGCAGCCGCGGTCGGTGACCGCGACCGTCACCCAGCCGCCCTCGCGCGCCACCGCGACGGCGATCTCCTTGCCGCCGTTCGAGTACTTGACCGCGTTGTCGAGCAGGTTCGACAGCGACTGGGCGATGGCGCCGGCGTCGAGCTGCACCGGCGGCAGCGCCGCCGCCGGCCGCTCGAAGCGGATGACGAAGCCGCTCTGGCGCAGGCGCACCTCGAAGGTCTTGAGCGTCTCGGCCACCACGTCGCCCAGGTCGGCGCGCTCGAAGTGGTAGCTCTTCCGCCCAGACTCGATCGAGGAGAAGTCGAGGATGTTGTTGATGAGCTGGGTCAGCCGCCGGCTTTCGGTCTCGATGTACTCGCCGTACTCGCGCGCGCGGTCGAGGCTCTCGACGCGGCCGAGCCGCAGCAGCTCGCCGAAGACCCGGATCGAGGCCAGCGGCGTGCGCAGCTCGTGGCTGACGTTGGAGACGAAGTCGCTCTTCATCGCCGAGAGCTTGACTGCGCGCGAGGCGGAGCGCAGGGCGAGGACGACGCCGCCCAGGAGGACCGTCGCGAGCAGCGCCGAGAGGCCGATGTTGACGCCGAAGCTGCGGTGCGCGACCTCGGCGACGGTGGCGTGGCGGCTGGCCAGGCCCATCGTCCAGTCGGTGAAGACCAGGGAGAAGGGCTTCTTCGCCTCCTCGCGCAGCCGCTTGCCGGGAGCGGTGGTGAAGACCAGGTCGCCGTGGCGGTCGCGCACCGTGACCACGAAGTCGTCGGCCGGGTCGTCGCCGAAGTACTTGGGCAGGGCGTGCTTGATCGCCGCCGGCAGCACTTCGGTGCGGAAGTGCGCCTCGTCGAGCAGCAGGCCGGTGACCCCCACCACTTGCGAGGTCTCGTCGGTGATCGGGAAGAGCAGGATGCGCGAGCGCGGGTCCCGCTCCTCGACGACCAGCGAGGTCTTCTCGAGCGGCGCCCCCTTGTGCGCCTGCGTCGACCAGGGGCTGATGGCGATCCAGATCGCCCGCTCCTCGTCGCTCCACGCGGGCTCGTACCAGCAGCCGGACTTGGGGTCGAAGTGGCGGAGGTCGCCCGACTCCGGCCCGGCGAAGCTGGCGGCGAAGAGGCGCCGCACGCCCGGCGGCGCCTCCTTGTGGAAGAAGTGGGCGGCCTTCTCGAGCTTCCCCTCGGTGAAGAGCGGCGACGGCAGGTTGAGCGCCCGCTCCATCTGGGTGCTGTAGAGCCACTTGACGTCCGCCGCCACGCCTTCGAGGTAGTTGTCGAGCTGCTTCTGCTGCGCCAGGGCCGAGGTCTCGTCGAGCTTGACCAGCCAGCGGTACTGCAGGGCGAGGAGCAGCGCGAGCGGCGCCAGCACGGCGAGGAATCCGAGCGGGAGGGCGTGCCGGCGGGCGAAGTTGGCGAGGCGCATAGTCGTCGGTCCGGGCGTCATGATAGGGCAGCGTACGGGCGGCGCAAGAGGCCGGACGGCCCTTTTACGAATTGATTACCTGGTTTGCAAGCTTTTACCGCGGCGTAAGGACATTTACGACCGCGCCCTCCTAGTCTGCTTCCATGGCGAGCGGGCACTCCGCGAAGCCGCAAACCCAAGGAGGCAGTCATGACCAAGTGGACGGCAGGATTCCTCGCAGTCGCGCTCGCGACGAGCTTCGCCGGCGTCGCCAAGGCCGGCGGCGCGCACGGCAAGTGCACCGAAGGCACCTCGGAGGCGGCCCTCCAGGCGCGCGTCGAGAAGATGAAGGCCTGGGGCTACCTCGGGGTCGAGAAGGAGAAGAACGCGGCCGGCGCCTACGCGATCACCGCGGTCGCGCCCGACAGCCCGGCGGCCAAAGCCGGGTTTCGCGTCGGCGACGTCCTGGTGGCCCTCAACGGGGTCGCTCTGACCGACGCCAACAGCGAGGCGCTCAAGAAGGCCAAGGCCAACCTCGGTCCCGGCAAGCAGATCAGCTACACCGTGCGCCGCGACGGCGCCGAGCGGCAGCTCACCGCCACCCTCGCGCCGGTGCCGGAAGAGGTCCTCGCGCAGTGGCTCGGCTCGCACCTGATGGACGAGCATCTGGCGACGGCCGTCGCCAGTAACTGACCCTCCTCACACCCCCTCCCCGACCCTCCCCCGCCGCGGCGGGGGAGGGCGCCCCTCCCGCTTGATCCACCGACCTCTAATTGAGCTCCTTGGCGTACTCGGACTTGTGGGCCTCGATCCAGGGGTCGAGCTTCCCGAGCAGGCCGGAGGCCTCCCGGGTCGGCAGCGAGAAGGTCTCGGGCGGGTCCATCTCGTGGGCGTCGATGACCGCCAGCTCGGGGTGGATGCGCGCCAGGTACTCGTTGCTGATGCTGCCCTCGCCGAAGGCGTCGATCTCGCCGCCGAGCAGGTCAGTGATCGGGTCCTGCTGGTTCGTGTAGCCGCGGAACAGCGTCCCCTCGGGTGCCCGCGCGCGGCTGTCCACCTCGGCCGTCGAGCCGGTGGTGAAGGCGACGGTGCGGCCCTTGAAATCGGCGATCGTGTGCAGCTCGTCCGCATCGGCCTTGCGGATCAGGAGCGTCCGCTGGACGTTGAAATAGGGCGCGCTCCAGACCACTCCCGGGCTCTTGCGGCTGTCGAGCGGCGCGATGCCCGCCGCCGCGAGGTCGCATTCGCCGCGCCCGGGGCGCTCCCAGATGCCGGCGAAGTCGGCCTCCTTGAACTTCACCGCGAGGTCGTTTTCCTCGGCGAAGTGGCGGACGAACGTGATGTCCGTGCCGACGATCTCGCCGCTCTCGTTCTTCGAGCTCACGGGGGCGAACCCGGTGTACGTGCAGACGGTCAGCACGCCCGGCTCGAGCGTCGCCAGGCCCGGCGACGGGGAGGGCTCAGGAGGCGCGGGCGGCTGCGGCGCGCAGCCGGCCGCGAGAAAAACGAGGCACACGATCGCCAATGGCGTCTTCATCTCTGGTCTCCTCGACAGGTCATGGTGGACACTCCTCCGCGTCGAGGTCCCTGGCGCGCTGCTGCCAGGACTCGACGTAGCGTGCGGCTTCGGCCGCCGGCTTGCGCGGCACGTAGGTCTCGATGAACCGGGCGGGCTCGTCGCCGGCGTTGGCGGCGGAATGGACCACGCCGACGGCCGCGACGAGCGCTTCACCCGCCTTGACCAAGCGCTCGCGGCCGCCGACCGTGGCGCGGAGGGCGCCGCTCAGCACGTAGTTGCTGATCTCGAAGGGGTGGTCGTGCGGCGCGATGAAGGCCCCGGGGGAGTAGTCGAGGTACGAGGCCTCCTGGTGGGTCCCGGAGAGGATGGGCTTGCTGAAGACGCCTTTGCGGGTGTTGTCGTGGGCCGCCGGGTCGGTGGGGACCTGGGAGGCGTCGAAGTGGCCGCCGAAGCTCCCGTCGAGCGGGCCGCCGGTGTCGGGCGCCGAGCCGTGGCGCAGGAAGAAGGTGTCGCCACCCGCGGGCTTCGGCTGCGGCGCCGAGAGCTGCCACCACCGCGCCCCCTCGGCGCCCACGTTGTGCCAGGCGATGATGATGCCGCTCGGCAGGACGGCGTAGTCGCCCGGGCCGAGGTCGTACGCGCGCTCGCCGAACCTCCCGAGGACTCGCCCCGCGAGGACGTAGAACCCCACCTCGTAGGAGTGGAAGTGCGAGGTCACGGCGCCCGCCGGATCGAGCACGCAGACGTCGAGACCCATGTGCACCAGGCCGCTCGCCGCGTCGACGATCGGCTCGGTCCGGTAGCCAACGCAATACGGCGCTCCGCTCATCGCCGAAGGCCGCTCCTTTCCTAGGGGGAGGCGCAGTCTAGCAGGACGACAGGGCGGCGAGGTCGAGCTCGACCGAACGGGTCGTATCGGCTTCGAGGACGGTGCGCATCAGCGTGAGCGCGCGGCGGTTGGCCTCGGCGGTCTTCGAGGCCACGCAGTCCTCGGGCACGACGAGCCGGTAGTCGCGCATGTGGGCGTCGTTGGCGGTCGCGAGGATGAATCGCCGGCGAAGCCGGTGAGGATCAGGGTGGGCGCGCCGAGGTGGGCGAGGAGGACGGCGAGAGGGGTGGAGTAGAAGGCGGAGTGCTTCGGCTTGAGCACGAAGTAGTCGTGCCGCGCGGGGCGGAGGAGGCGCGCCAGCGGCGCACCGCGCACGCCGTCGCGCAGGCAGTGGGCGACCAGGGCCTTGAAGTCCGACTGCCAGCGGCCGAAGTTGTCGTTGACGTAGATCGCCGGGATGCCGGCCGCGCGCGCCCGGCGCTTCAAGGCCGCGATGAGCTTCGCCGCCGGCCGCGCCTGTGCCAGCAGCTCCGCGCCGTTCTCGAACTCGAGGTCGTTGATGACGTCGACGAGGAGGAGCGCGACCGGCGAGCGGTCGGGAACGCTGCCGTCGATTCCCTGGGCGCGATCGGGCATGCGCGAGAGCGCCGTAGCAACCGCCGCGCCAGCGGCAGGGGCTAGAGTCGGGCGCGGAGGACGGAAGCCATGCGCATCGGGATCATCGGGGCCGGCAACGTCGGTGGGACGCTCGGGCGGCGGTGGGCGGGAGCGGGGCACGAGGTGGTGTTCGGGACGCGCCGTCCGGAGCGCGTGGAGACGCCGCCCGGCACGCGGGCGGCCGGGGTCCGTGAGGCGGCGGAGCACGGCGAGGTGGTGGTGCTCGCCACGCCGTGGGACGGCATGCGCGACGCGCTCGAGGCGGCCGGCGATCTCGCCGGCAAGGTGCTCTTCGACTGCACCAACCCGCTGGCCAAGGACCTCTCGGGGCTGGCGATCGGGCACACCACCTCGGCCGCCGAGCAGGTGGCCGCGCTCGCCCTGGGCGCGCGGGTGGTCAAGATCTTCAACTCGAGCGGCGCCGGCAACATGGCCGACCCGCTGTACGGGGAGCAGGCGGCGACGATGCTCTATTGCGGCGACGACGGCGAGGCCAAGGGGACCGCGGCGCGCCTCGCCGCCGACCTGGGCTTCGAGCCGGTGGACGCCGGCCCGCTACGGAACGCGCGGCTGCTCGAGCCGCTGGCCATGCTCTGGATCTCCCTCGCCTACGCCCAGGGCCTCGGCCCCGGGATCGCCTTCAAGCTGCTCCGGCGGTAGCCGGGAGATGCCAAAAAGGCGCGCTGGGAAGCTTCCCCTTCGGAAAGTGAAGCTTCCCTTTTGAAAAGCGAAGCTTACCTTTTGAGTAGGGAAGCTTCCCTTTTGAAAGGTGAAGCTTAGCTTTCGGGTAGCGAAGCTTCCCTCTTCAAAAGCGAAGCTTCCGTTTCGGGTGGGGAAGCTTCCCTTTTGAACAGCGAAGCTTCCCTTTCGGAAGGGGAAGCTTCCCTCTTGAAAGGCGAAGCTTCCCTTTTGGCTGGGGACGCTTCCCTTTTGAAAAGCGAGGCTTCCCTAATGCGTGGCGGAGCTCCGCGCCCTCGCGCAGCGGCACGGTGATCGTGCGGTCGGCGGTGAGGGCGAACGTGCCGCGGTGGAGGAGGCGGTCATCGACCCAGTCGCGGACGCTCAGCTCGTACGAGCCGGGCGCCAGGCCGGCGAGGCGGAAGCGCCCTTCGCCGTCGAGCGGCAGCGGCGCCAGGCGGTCGACCTCGCCGGGGACTCGCAGCTCCACGTCCAGAGTCGCCGGGACGGCCGCGCCCGTCACCCGGCCGCGCTCCGGAGGTCTTTCCTCCTGGGAACGCAGGACTGCGGGCCGATCGCCGTCCATCGCGCCGGACGGATTCAGCGCCGCGTGTCCACTTTCTCGCAGCGCCCCACCTATGAAACAACCTACCCGCCGGCGCGTAGGGAGGGTCAATGGACACCCTGCTGCAGGACCTGCGCTTCGGCCTCCGTACGCTCCGGCAGAGCCCCGGCTTCACCTTCGTGGCGGTGCTCTGCATCGCCTTGGGCATCGGGGTGAACGTCACCATCTTCAGCGTCGTCAACGCCATGCTGCTGCGGCCGCTGCCGTTCAACGAGCCGGAGCGGATCGTCGTCGTCCACTCGACGCAGCTCAAGAACGACATCGACGACGAGGGGGTCTCCTACCTCGACCTCCGCGACCTAAAAGAGCAGTCCGACCGGCTCTTCACCGAGATCGCCGCCCTCACCGGCCGCAGCCTCACCCTGGGCGGCGGCGAGGAGCCCGAGCGCGTCTTGGGCGCCGGCATCACGGCGAACCTGCTGCCGATGCTTGGCATCCAGCCGGTCGTCGGCCGCCTCTTCCGCGCCGACGAGGACCGCCCCGGCGCGCCGAACGTGGTCCTGCTGTCGAACGACCTCTGGCTTCGCCGCTACGGCGGCGACCGCAAGATCGTCGGCAGCACCATCCTGGTCAACGCCGAGCCGCACACCGTGGTCGGCGTCATGCCCCCGCGCTTCCGCTTCCCCTACCAGCAGGACGCCTGGGTGCCGCTGGCGCCGCTGGTCCACGAGGAGGAGCGCTCCGAGCGCTCGCTCTGGGTGCTGGCGCGGCTGGCGCCGGAGAAAACCGTGACGCAAGCGCAGGCGGCGATCGAGGCCTTCGCCAAGCGCCAGGCCGAGCGCTACCCCGGCGTCCATGCCGGTTGGAGTGCCGCGGTTTGGACACTGCGCAGCGAGATGGTGGAGGAGGAGGTGCAGCTCATGGTGCTGACGATGCAAGGGGCGGTCTTCTTCGTCCTCCTCATCGCCGGGGCGAACGTCGCCAACCTGCTGCTGGCGCGCGCCACCGCACGGCAGCGCGAGGTCGCCGTCCGCTCCGCCTTCGGCGCCAGCCGCTGGCGCATCGTCCGCCAGCTCCTGACCGAGAGCGTCATGCTGTCGCTGGCCGGCAGCGCGCTCGGCGTGCTCATCGGGCAGTGGGGGATCAAGCTGCTCGACGCGGCGATGCCGGCCGACAACCCGCCCCCCTACTGGATGCACTGGGAGATCGACCGCCCGGTGCTGCTCTTCACCATCGCCCTGGCGGTCGTCACCGGCCTCCTCTTCGGCCTGGCGCCGGCGCTCCAGGCCGCCAAGCCCGACCTCAACGGCGCGCTCAAGGAGGGGGGGCGCGGCTCCGGCGGCAGCGTCGCCCGCAACAAGCTGCGCAATACGCTGGTCGTGCTGGAGGTGGCCCTGTCGCTGGTGCTGCTGGTCGGGGCTTCCCTCTTCGTGCGCAGCTTCATGAAGCTCCAAGGGGCGAGCGGCGGCTTCGACCCGGCGCAGATCCTCACCCTGCGCATCCACCTGCCGGGCGACGTCTACGAGGAGGAGCTGCCGAAGACGCGCAAGGTAGAGGAGCTGGCGCGCGTCCTGGCCGCGGTGCCCGGCGTCGAGGCGGTCGGCGCCTCGAACAACATCCCGCTGGGCGGCGGCGGCGGCGGAGCCAGCGTGCTGATCGAGGGGCAGCCGGTGGCGCCGGGGGAGGAGCCGGGGATCTTCTACACCGGCATCACCGCCGACTGGCTCCGCGTGCTGGACATCCGCCCCACCGCCGGCCGCGGCCTGACCGAAGGCGAGGCGGGCTCGCGCTCGGGCGTGGCGCTGGTCAACCAGACCTTGGCGCAGCGCTTCTGGAAAGGCGACGCGGTCGGCCGCCGCTTCCGGCTGAAGGACGAGGAGGACACGCGCTGGATCACCGTCGTCGGCGTCGTCCCCGACTTCAAGAACGAGGACCTCAACGACGACGTCGAGCCCTCGGCCTACCTGCCCTTCCCCTACCTCGCGATCCGCAACACGGGGTTCGTGCTGCGCACGCGCGGCGAGCCGCTGGAGATGGCGACCGCGGCGCGCGCGGCGATCCGCGCCGCCGATCCGGGCATCCCGGTCTTCCAGGTGGCGGACATGGAGACGGTGCGGATGAGCGGGGTCTGGGAGTACGGCCTCTTCGGCAAGATGTTCTCGACCTTCGGCATCATCGCCCTCTTCCTCGCCGCCATCGGCGTCTACGGCGTCCTCTCCTACGTCGTCGGCCAGCGGATCCGCGAGATCGGCGTGCGGGTGGCGCTCGGGGCGCAGCGCTGGCACGTGCTGCGGCTGGTGGTGCGGCAGGGGCTGGTGCTGGCGCTTTGCGGCATCGGGCTGGGGCTGATCGGCGCCTTCGGGGTGACGCGCGTCGTGGGGGAGATCCTCTACGACGTCTCGCCCACCGACCCGGTGAGCTTCGTCGCGATCTCGCTGCTCCTCGCCGGCATCGCCTGCCTCGCCAGCTACGTGCCGGCGCGGCGGGCGACCGCCGTCGATCCGCTGGAGGCGCTGCGGGCGGAGTAGTAGGCTGGGCGCATGCGACGGTCCGCCGCCCGCGCTCCCCTCGTTCTTCTGGTCCTGCTCCTCGCCGCGGCGCCGCTCGCCGCCGAGGAGCTCGGCCGAGTCGACTTCCCGACCTCGGCGCGCTCGGCCGAGGCGCAGCGGCAGTTCCTGCGCGGCCTCGCCGCCCTCCACAGCTTCTGGTACGACGAGGCGGCCGACGCCTTCCGCGCCGCGCGCGAGGCCGAGCCCGGCTTCGCGCTGGCGCACTGGGGTGAGGCGCTCTCCCATCACCATCCGATCTGGGCCGAGGAGGACCTGGAGGCCTCGCGCGCGGCGCTCGCGGCGCTCGCCCCGACGGCGGCGGAGCGGGCGGCGAAGGCGCCGACCGAGCGCGAGAAGGGCTACCTCGCGGCGGTCGAGACGCTTTTCGGCGACGGCGAGCGGGCGGCGCGCGAGGCCCGCTACACCGAGGCGATGGAGCGGCACGCCGCGCGCTTCCCCGACGACCTCGAAGCTGCGAGCCTCTGGGCGCTTTCGGTCATCGCGCCGGCGCTCAACGCCGAGGCGGGCGAGGCGCGGACGCGCGCCCTGGTGCGCGCCGCGGCGCGGCTCGAAGAGCTGTTCGACAAGAACCCCGAGCACCCGGGCGTCGTCCACTACCTGATCCACGCCTACGACGACCCCACGCACGCGCCGCTCGGGCTGCGCGCGGCGCGGGTCTACGCGCGCGTCGCGCCGGCCGCCCACCACGCCCTCCATATGCCGTCGCACATCTTCGTCCAGCTCGGGCGCTGGGAGGAGGCGATCGCCTCGAACCAGGCCGCCTGGGCCGCCTCCGCCGCCTGGGTCGCGCGGCGCGGCTTGGCGCCCGACAAACGCGACTTCCACAGCCTCTCCTGGTTGCACTACGCGCAGCTCCAGCAGGGGCGGGTCGAAGCGGCGCGCGAGACGCTGGCGATCGCCCGCGCCGCGGCTGCCGAGGCCCCGACGCCGCGGACGGCGAACGCGCTGCGGACGATGGAGGCGCGGCAGCTCGTCGAGGCCGGCGAGGCGCCGGAGGTGCGAACGACGGCGGCGGCGGACGGCGCGGCGGCGCCCGCGACAGGCTCCGGCTCGCACGCCGGGCACGGCGGCGGCGACAGCGGACCGCGCGGCGCCGACCTCCTGGCGCGCGGCCTCGCCGCGGCGCGGGCGGGCGACCTCGACGGGGCGGCGGCGATCGAGACCGAGCTCGCGGCGCTGGCGGCGGAAGCCGGCCCGAGCTACCGCGACCGGCCGCTGCGCATCGCCGCCAAGGAGGTCGCCGGCCTGCTCCGCGTGCGGCAGGGCAAGATCGAGGAGGGGCTGGCGCTCCTCGCCGAGGCCGCGGCGCTGGAGGCCGAGATGCCGCCGCCGATGGGGCCGCCGGAGCCGGTCAAGCCCGCCGCCGAGCTGCTCGGCGAGACGCTCCTCGACCTCGGCCGTCCCGTCGAGGCCGCCGCGCGCTTCGCGGAGGCGCTGCTGCGCATGCCCAACCGCGCGCTCTCCGTCGCCGGCGCGGCGCGCGCTACGGCGGCGCTCACTGCGCCGGCGGCGCGCTGAGCGACGGCGGAGGCGGCGGGCCGACCAGCAGCGGCAGGAGCGGCGGCGGCGGCAGGTCGAAGCACTTCCCCCAGCGCACCATCTCGGCGAGCGGGCCGCCGTCGTGCGGCAGGCGGCGGCCGCTCCAATCGACGCACACCTCGCGGCCGCCGGTGTCGCGCACCGTCATCAGCATGAACTGCCCGTCGTAGCCGCGCCGGCCGATGCGGTTGGGGTGGACGCCCTCGCTGTACGGCCCCCCCTTGACCGAGCCGCGGCGGTCGAGCGCGGCGGCGTGGATGACCGGGAAGCCCGGACCGCCGCCGTTGGCGTAGCCGCTGTGGCTGCCGTCGTCGATCGCCAGCATGTGGGCGTCGCCGGAGAGGACGAAGAGGTCGTCGATCCGCTCGCGAACGAGGAACTCCGCCAGCTCGCGCCGCTCGGTCGAGTAGGCCCCCCAGCCGTCGTTGCGCCGGTCGGCGCCGCCGATCCAGGCGTTGGTGCTCACCCACGCCACCAGCTCGCCGGCGTCGCGCGCGGCCACGAGCTCGCGCTTCCACCATGCCTTCTGCGCCGCCCCCATCGCGGTCTTGCCGGCGGTGTCCGCGGCGCTGGGCGGCGAGCGCTCGGAGCGCAGGTCGGTGACGACGAAGCGCAGGCGCCCGGCGTGGAAGCTCTGGTAGACCGGCACGTCGCCGCCGCCGGCGGCGAGCGGGTAGTGGGGCACGACCTCCTGGTAGACGCGGCGCACGGCGCGCCGCCCGCGGCTGGTGCGGTCGGAGTTGTTGCCGCCGAAGTCGTGGTCGTCCCAGACGTAAGCGATCGGCAGCGACCGGTAGAGATGCGCTTGGCGCGGCGCGGTCAGGCCCCGGGTGTAGGCCAGCCGGTAGGGCAGCGGGTCGTCGTCGTCCACGTCCTCGTAGTGGAAGTCGCCGAGGTGGAGGAAGAGGAGCGGGTCGAGCTCGCGGATCTGGTCCCAGACGCCGCTGTCGGAGCCGGTGCTGGCGCAGGAGCCGAAGGCGACGGTGAAGGAGGCGGGGCCGGCAGGGAAGGTGCGGAAGCGGCCGCGGCGCGCGAAGTCGACCTCGTCGCCGGCGGCGGCGGCGTAGTGGTAGAGGGTCGCCGGGCGCAGGCCGCTGACGCGGAAGGTGACGACATCGCCCTGGTCGGGGTCGGGGCTCTCCGGCGGCGAGGCGATGGGGGCCGCGAGGTCCTCGCGCGGGCTGACCAGGAGGCGGACGCTCCGCCCGGACGCGACCTTCGCCTTGACGACGGCGCCGTCCGGCGTCACCGCCCCCGACCAGACCCATTCGACGAGCGACGCCGGCTCCGCCTGCTTCGGCGAGAGCCAGGCCGGCAGGCCGCAGCGGCCGAGCGCGGCGGCGACGAGCGCGGCGGCGAGGAGCGCCCGCGTCACAGGTAGCCGAGCGCGGCGAGGGCCCGCCGCGCCTCCTCGTCCATCGCGGCCCGCTCCGGCCGCAGGCCGCCGCGGGCGGCCAGCAGCTCGCCGCGCGCCAGCGCCGCGAGCCAGGCGCGGCGCACCGGGTTGGCGTCGGCGAGGTCGCGCCGCTCGCCGGGGTCCGCTTCGAGGTCGTAGAGCCGCGGCCGTCGGCCGGCGGCGGCGGGGAGCGGCTGGATCAGCTTCCAGCCGCCGGCGGTCACGGCGATGCTGCGGCGCCCTTCGTAGCTCAGGTGGGAGAAGGCCAGGCGCTCGCGCCAGGGCGCGGCGTCGCCCGCGGCGGCGAGCCGCGCCAGGTCGTCGGCGAGCCGCGCCAGGTGGTCGGCGAGCCGCGCCAGGTCGGCCCCGGGCAGCTCGGGCGCCGGGCCGAGACCGGCGGCGGCGAGGAGTGTCGGCGCGACGTCGAGCTGCTGCGCCAGGACGGTCAGGCGCTTCCCTTCGCGCTGCCGCGGGAGCTTGACGATCAGCGGGATGCGCAGCGTCTCGGCGTGGAGGTCGTGGGCGTGGCCGAGCGCGCCGCGCTCGTCGAACGCTTCGCCGTGATCGGTGAGCAGCGCCACGAGGGCGCCGTCGAGCCGCCGGCGCGCGGCGAGCGCGTCGAGGAGGGCGCCGAAGGCGCGGTCGGCGGCCGCCACCTCGGCGTCGTACAGCCGCTCCAGGTCGGCGACGCGGCGCGCCCGCTCGGCGCCGCGCGCGGCGTAGGCGGCCTCGACCCCGGCGCGAGTGCCGGCGCGCGGCCGCACGCCGGGAGCGAAGCGAGCGCGCAGGTTGGCGGGAGGCGTGTAGGGGGCGTGCGGCTCGAGAATATGGAGGTAGACGAAGACGGGAGCGCCCGGGGGCTGCGCGTCGAGCCAGGCGAGGGCGCGGCGGCCGACCTCCTCGGCGCCGGTCTGGTGCGGCAGCTCCGCGAAGAGGTCGAAGCCCTGGGCGAGGCCGGTGGCCTCGCCGAGGTGTGCGTTGGTGCTGAAGGCCGCCGTGCGGTAGCCCGCGGCCCGCAGCCGCTCGGCGAGAGTGACCGCGGCAGCCGGCAGGCGGTCCGCCAGGGTCGTCACGCCGTGATGGAGCGGGCCGAGGCCGGTGAAGACGGTGGCCACCGCCGGCCGCGTCCACGGGGCTTGCGCCACCGCCCGCTCGCAGAGGAGCGCCGCGGTGGCGAAGGCGTCGATCCGCGGCGTCAGCCCGCCACGGCCGCCGTAGGCGCCGAGGCGGTCGGCGCGCAAGGCGTCGATCAAATAGACGACGAGATCGGGTCGCGGAGAGGGGGAGCTGGGTGGGGAAGAGGAAGGCCTGAGCGCGGCGAGGGCGGGCAGCGATGGAGAAGCCGGTTGGTCCGGCGGCGTCGGCTTGGCGAGGGCCGGGGCGGCGACGGAACGCAGCTCCGGCGCGATCAGACGCAGTCCGTCGGCGGCCGGCGCACTCCCGCCCGGAACCGCACGGAAGACGAGGCGCGCGAGCCGCCTGCCCTTTCCCGGCAAAGAGAGCGTGCGTCTCCGCGCCGTCGCTCCCGGCCGCGCCACCTCGCTCTCCGCCCCGCCCTCCTCCTGCGCGGCGACGCTCAGCCATCCGCGGCCGCCCGCGACCTCGACGCGCTCGAAGACCAGCCTCGCGTCACCCGCCAGGTCGAAGGTGTAGGCGACCTCCGTCCCCCAGGGCAGGAAGAGGGCGCGCGCGGCGGGCTGCGTGCGCGGCGCTTGCGCCGGCGTCGCCAGCGGCCGCAGCCGCAGGTCGTGCCAGGCGATCGCCAGCCGGCGCCGGTCCCGCCGCCCGCCCGCGCCGCCGGCCGCCCGCG
>DATLOC010000025.1:0-37150 GCA_035536455.1 Thermoanaerobaculia bacterium
GCCGCGGCGGGCTTCTGCCGCTGATCGATGAAGGTCAGGATGTCCTGCTTGGTGACCCGCCCCTGGGCGCCGGTCCCCTCGACCTGCCCGATGTCGACGCCCTCCTTGGCCGCGATGCTGCGCACCAGCGGGCTCGAGAACTTCCGCAGCCGCTCCTCTTCCGACCCCGGCTTCACTTCCGCCTCGGCCGCGGGCTTCGCTTCGGCCTCGGGCTTCTCCTCGCCGTCCGCCGCGGGTGCGGGCGCGGGCTCCGGCGAGGCCGGCGCGGGCGCCGCTTCGGCCGCCGCAGCCGGCGCCTCTTCCTTGGGTGCTTCCTTGGGCGCCTCCTCTTTCGGCGCCGCGGCGGGCGGCTCGGCGGCCTTCCCGGTTTCCCCCTCCGCCTTGCCGGCTTCTCCCTCCGCCCCGATCAGCGCCACGACCTGGTTGACCGGGACCGTCTCCCCCTCCTTGTTGCGCACCTCGAGGAGCACCCCGGCGGCCGGGCTGGGGATCTCGGCATCCACCTTGTCGGTCGAGATCTCGAACAGCGGCTGGTCGCGCTCCACCTTGTCCCCCACCTTGACCAGCCACTTGGTGATCGTCCCCTCGGCGATCGACTCGCCCATCTGCGGCATCACGACTTCGGTCGGCATCGTTCAATCCCTCGCGGTCAATGGCTCAAGAGCTCGCGCACCCGGGCCACGAGCTTGTCGACGTTGGGCAGCCAGGCGTCCTCGAGCGTCGGGCTGTAGGGCACCGGAGTGTCGGGGCCACCGAGGCGGGCGACCGGCGCGTCGAGCCAATCGAACGCCTTTTCGGCGATGCGCGCCGCCACTTCCCCCCCGACCGAGCCGGTGAGCGGCTCTTCGGTCAGCACCAGAACCCGGTTGGTCTTGCGCGCCGAGGCGAGGAAGGCCTCCTCGTCCAGCGGCTTGAGGGTGCGCAGGTCGAGGACCTCGAGCTCGATCCCTTCCGCCTCGAGGCGCCCGGCCGCTTCGAGCGCGACGTGGACCATAGCACCCCAGGTGACGACGGAGAGGTCGCGGCCGGCGCGCGCCAGGCGCGCCTGGCCGATCGGCACCACGCCGTCGCCCGCCGGCAGCTCCTCCTTGATCCGCCGGTAGAGGTACTTGTGCTCGAAGAAGAGGACCGGGTTGGGGTCGCGGATCGCCGCCTTGATCAGCCCCTTGGCGTCGGCGGCGGTGGCCGGGGCCACGATCTTGAGCCCCGGCGCGCGCTGGAAGTACCCCTCCGGGTTCTGGCTGTGAAAGGCCGAGCCGCGGACGTTGCCGCCGGAGGGGCCGCGGATGACGATCGGCACCGCCTGCCCCCAGCGGTAGCGGCAGGTGGCGGCGAAGTTGACGATCTGGTTGAAGGCGCAGGCGATGAAGTCGATGAACTGCATCTCGACGACCGGCCGCAGCCCCATCATGCCGGCGCCGATCGCCGCGCCCACCATCGCCGACTCGCTGATCGGCGTGTCGATCACCCGCTCGGGGCCGAAGCGATCGAGGAAGCCGGCGGTGACGCGGAAGGCGCCGCCGTAGGTGCCAATGTCCTGGCCGAGCATGAAGACCCGCGGGTCGGCCTCCATCTCCTCCCACAGCCCCTGGCGGATCGCCTCGAGGTAGGTGACCGGCTCGGCCATCGGCGTCAGGGCGCCCCCACGCCGCCGGCTTCGGCCTCGGCCGGCGGCCCCTCTTCGTAGACCCCTTCGAGCGCCCGCTCGGGCGGCGGGAAGGGCGAGGCGAGGGCGCGGTCCACCTCGGCGTCGAGGACCTTGTCGATCTCCGCCGTGACCGCTGCCAGCTCCTCGCTCGCCAGGCCTTCGGCGAGCAGATGGCGGTGGAAGCGGTCGATAGGATCGCGCTGCCGCCACTGCTCGAAGAGCTCCGGCGGCACGTAGCCGGCGTCGTCGTGCTCGGCGTGCCCCTTCATGCGGAAGGTCTTGGCCTCGACGAGCGTGGGACCGCCGCCGGCGCGGGCGCGGTCCACCGCGCGCTTCGTCACCTCGTAGACCGCCAGCACGTCGTTGCCGTCCACCACCTCGCCGGGGATGCCGTAGCCGGCGGCGCGCACGGCGATGTTCTTGATCCGCATCTGCCGCTCGGTCGGCGTCGAGTAGGCGTAGCCGTTGTTCTCGGCGATCAGGACGAACGGCACGTTGAGCACCGCCGCCAGGTTGAGCCCCTCGTGGAAGTCGCCCGTCGAGGTGCCGCCGTCGCCGATCCAGGTCATGGCGACGAGGTCCTTGCCGAGCATGCGCCCGGCGAGGGCGACGCCGGCCATCACCGGGATCAGCGCGCCGAGCATCGAGATCGGCGCCACCAGCCCGCGCGAGAGGTCGCCGAAGTGGGTGTTGGCGTCCTTGCCGCCGGTCGGGCTGTCGGCGCGCGCCATGTACTGCATCATCACCTCGCGCGGCTGGACGCCGCGCACCAGCATCGCGCCGAGGTTGCGGATGATCGGGCCGATCACGTCCTGCGGCGCCAGCGCGTAGGCGCTGCCCACCGAGACCGCCTCCTGGCCGCGGCTCGAATAGAGCCCGCCCACCACCTTCCCCTGGCGGTAGAGGTTGCCGAGGCGCGCCTCGGTCATGCGGGTGAGCTGGAGGTAGCGGTAGAGCTCGAGCTGCTGCTCGCGCGCGAGCGAGGTGCGGGCCAGCCGGTCGGCGGCGGCCGGCGCCACCTGCGGATGGAGGGGCCCGAGCCCCCGGCTCGTCTTGGCCATCGCGACGCAGCCGCCTAGATGTGGATCGCGTGGCCGGTGGCGGCGTGGGCCGCCTCGGCCACCCCTTCGGCGAGGGTCGGGTGGGCGTGCATGGTGCGGAACAGCTCCTCGTTGGTCGCCTCCATCTGCAGCGCCACGCAGGCCTCGGCGATCAGGTCCGTGGCGTGGGCGCCGACGATGTGCACCCCCAGCAGCTCGTCGTACTTGGTCTCGCGGACCACCTTCACGAACCCCTCGCTGCGCCCCAGGATGCGCGCCTTCCCGAGCGCCGAGAAGGGGAACTTGCCGGTCTGCACCGCGTACCCGCGCTCGCGCGCCTTGGCCTCGGTCAAGCCGACGCTCCCCACCTCGGGGTCGCAGTAGGTGCAGGAGGGGACGCGGTCGTAGTTGAGGGGCTTCGCCGGCTGGCCGGCCATGTGCTCGACCGCCAGGATCCCCTCGGACGAGGCGACGTGGGCGAGCCACGGAGTGGGGACGACGTCGCCGATGGCGTAGATGTGCGGCGCCGCCGTCTGCATGGTCGCGTTGACCTGGACGTAGCCGCGGTCGAGCTGGATGCCGAGCGCTTCGAGGCCGAGGTCCTCGGTCACCGGCCGGCGGCCGATGGCGACGAGCAGCAACTCGGCCTCAACGGTCGGCTTCTTCCCGCCTTCCAGGCTGAGGCGGACGCCGCCCTCGGTCTGCTCGACGGCGGTGAGCTTCGTCCCGGTCAGGACGTCCATGCCGCGCTTCCGGAGGGCCTTCTCGAGCTCGGCCGACACCTCCTCGTCCTCGATCGGCAGGATCCGCGGCAGCATCTCGACGAGCGTCACCTTGGAGCCGAAGGAGGCGTAGATCGAGGCGAACTCGGTGCCGACGGCGCCGGCGCCCAGGACCGCCAGGCTCTGCGGCACGCGGTCGAGCTCCAGGACGTGGTCGGAGTTCAAGATGCGCTGGCCGTCTGCCGGGGCGATCGGGATGTCGCGCGGCACCGAGCCGGTGGCGATGAGGATGTTTTTCGCCGAGTAGGTCTTCTTCCCCTGCGGGCCGTCCACCTCGACCTGGTTGGGGCCGGCGAGGCGGCCGCGGCCGTGCAGGCCGGTGACCTTGTTCTTCTTGAGCAGGAACTCGATCCCCTTCGAGTTCTTGTCTACGATCGAGCGCTTCCGCGCCTGCGCTTTGGCGACGTCGAGCTGCGGCGCGGGGACCTGGATGCCGTGGGCGCCGGCGTCGCGGATCTCGTCGAGCACGGCCGCGGTGTGGAGCAGCGCCTTGGTCGGGATGCAGCCGCGCAGCGTGCAGGTGCCGCCCAGCTTCGGGTCCTTCTCGACGAGCGCCGTCTTCAGGCCGAGCTGGCCGGCGCGGATGCCGGCGACGTACCCTCCCGGGCCGCTGCCGAGAATGATCAGGTCGAAGTCTTGGTCAGGCATTCCATCTCCTCGACGGCCGCCGCGGCGAAGCGCCCGGGCTTCTCCTCGACCAGGCGCGCGAGCGGCGTCTCGGCGTCGTGCTCGAAGACGCAGAGCCACCCCTCGGCGGCGGCGCGCGGCAGCCACCGCTTCTTGGTTTCCAGGGTGGTCAGGGGGTAGAGGTCGTAGCCCATGATCCAGGGATACGGGACGTGGGCGGTCGTGGGGACGAGATCGGCCCAGTAGACGCCGCGCTCGCCGGCTCCTCCATCCAGGAGAACGATGCACATGTCGGCGTTGTGCCCCGGCGCCTTGACGGCGCGCACACCCGTCATCGGCTCGGCCTCGCCGTCGAAGAGCTCGACGACCCCGGCCTCGAACAGCGGCTCCCAGTTGCGCGGGTCGTAGCTCGCGCGGTCCCGCTCGTTCGGCGCGCGGGCGTGCTCCACCTCGCCGCGCTCCAGCCAGTAGCGGGCGCGCGGGAAGGTGGGGACGAGGGTCCCGCCGTCGTAGCGGGTGTTCCAGCCGCAGTGGTCGAAGTGGAGGTGCGAGAGGAGGACGTGCGTGACGTCCTCGGGCGCGTGACCGGCGCGCCAGATCGCGTCCGGCAGCCGCTCGGCCGTCTCGTCCATGGCGTAGTTGGCGCGGAACTTGGCGTCGTGCTTGTCGCCGATCCCGCTGTCGATGAGCAGCAGGTCGCTCCCGCGCTCCACCAGCAAACAGTTGGTGGCCATACGGATGCGGTTCAGGGCGTCGGGCGGTTTGACCTTCTCCCAGAGGACCTTGGGCACCACCCCGAACATCGCCCCGCCGTCCAGCCCGAAGTCCCCATCACCCACCACTGTCAGCTCCAGATCGCCCAGACGCATGGGCGGGGAGTCTATCCGATGGGGCGTAGAATCAGCGGCGATGAGCTCCCCCAGGAAGCCGAGCTCGGTCGTTCACAGCGACCCCGAAATCATGAGCGGGACGCCGGTGTTCATCGGCACTCGCGTGCCCTTCCAGGCACTACTCGACTATCTCGAGGGGGGGCATCCGTTGGCGGAGTTCCTGGACGACTTCCCCTCGGTCACCCGCGAGCAGGCGGTGGCAGCTCTCGAAGAAGCCGGCGCAGCGGTCCTCGCCAATGCGCGTACTCCTTGACGAGTCGCTCCCGCGGCGTCTCAAGGAGGAGCTTCCCGGTCATGACGTTCGAACCGTCGCGGAGATCCGCTGGGCGGGGAAGAAGAACGGGGATCTGCTCCGGCTCGTGCTCCTGGCAAAGTCCAACGATTACGCGGATGTGCAGCCCGTGCTGGCCAGACTCGGGCCGCTGATCGAGACCCTCGCACCGGGACAGGTCTTGCGACTCACTGCCTGAGCTCTCCGCTCGGAAGGATCAATGGTCGTGGCGGTGCAGTGGGGCGCCCGGCGGGCCCCATCGAATAGCGCCCCGCTGTCCCCAACGTACTGAATTCTGGCCTCTACCTACTGGGTTCTGGCCCGTACGTACTGAATTGCTGCCTCTACGTACTGGATTCGGGGGCCGATTTCCCCCAAACGCGCCGCGATCTACTGAGTTGGCGCCCGTACGTACTGGGTTCTGTCCTCAACGTACTGGGTTGGGCCTTCGACTCGACCGTCCGCGCCTCTACTTACTGGGTTTCGCCTCGTACGTACTGAGTTCGCGCCGCGACCTACTGGGTTCGGTCCTCGGTTTACTGACTTGGCGCGGCGAATCTCCCCGAAGAGACCCGCACCACTCGGTTCTGTCCTCTACGTACTGGTTTTCGACTTCGCCGTACTGGGTCCGAGGCCTTGCGGGACCGACTCGACCCGCTGGCGCCACTCAGGCGAGCTCGAGGTTACCGGAGGCGCGCGTCTTCACCCGGTACTTGCGGCCGGCGGCCTTTTCCTTGGCAAAGAACTTGGCGATGGCCTTTGCCGATCTCGGTACGTTGAACTCGTCGGTCGGGTATGTCAAGTGGATGGTGAACTCGTCGTCGGGGCGGGCGCGGAGATCAGCTCCAGGTTCTCGAGCGCACGCCGGGCCCCCGATCAGGCGGGAGCGTCGACGAGCCCGACCCCGGCGGGAGGCGAGGGAGCGAGAGGCTCGGGCTGCTGGCAGTCGACGTCGAGGTGCTGGAGCAGGCGACGGACCGAGGAGCGCTCGACGATGAAGGCGACGATGCGCATCGCGGCGCCGCAGAAGGTGCACAGCAACGTCGCCCTCTTGCACGCCTGTGCGGGCTGTCGTTTTCCGATCCATGCTACCGTTGTTCATGCCTCATTCGTATCCCGTCCGCTTCCTGGGCACCGGGAGCTATCTGCCGGTGGAGCGGGTCACCTCGGCCGCCCTGGACGAGCGCTACGGGCGCGCCGCTGGGAGCACGGCAGCGTGCTCGGGGGTCGAGGCTCGGCATTACGCCGGGCCCGCCGAGACCTCTTCGTTCATGGCGGCGCGGGCCCTCGGCCAGGCCCTGGCGGCGAGCGGTCTGGCGGGCACGGACCTCGACCTCATCGTCGCGGCCAGCGTCCTCCCCGAGCAGCCGATGCCGACCAACGCGGTGCTGGTGCAGCGGGCCCTGGGGCTCGACGGGGCAGGCATCCCTGGGTTCGACATCAACGCCTCCTGTCTCGGCTTCCTTCTTGCCGTGGAGGTGGCCGCCCTGGGCATCGCCGCCGGCCGCTACCGTCGAGTCGGGATCGTCGCCAGCGAGGTCGCCTCGAAAGGTATCGATTCGTCCGATCTCGAGACCAGCTCCCTGTTCGGCGACGGGGCCGCCGCGGCCGTCCTCGGCGCCGCCTCCGGCGAGCCATCCGGGTCGATCGACGCCCTGCGCTGCGCCACCTACAGTCGCGGCGCCTACCTCTGCCAGATCGCTGCGGGAGGCAGCCGCTACAACGTCGTCACTCCTCCGCCGCGGCCGCAGGACTATCTGTTCCAGATGGATGGCCGCGCGGTGTTCCGCCTGGCGGTGGAGAAGCTCCCCCGGTTCGTCTCCGAGGTTCTCGCCGAGGCCGGCTGCACCCCCGACGAGATCGACCTCGTGATCCCCCACCAGGCGAGCTGCCTGGGGCTGCGCTACCTGCGGGAACGGCTGGGGTTCCCAGCATCGAAGGTGGTGGACATCCTGGCCGAGCGCGGCAATCAGGTCTCGGCGTCGATGCCCTCGGCCCTCCACGAGGCGGTGAGCGGCGGCCGGCTGCAACGCGGCCAGCGGGCGCTGTTGCTCGGCACGGCCGCGGGCTTGACCCTGGGGGCCGCCGTCGTGCGTTTTTGACGTGCATCTCCGCCTCGAGCTGATCACGGCGGGCAGTTGCACCCATCCAGCGTGGGTGGTGACCGGCCGTCCCAGCCTGGCGATCCTCCGCTTCCCCTCGCTGGTCGGCGTCATCCGCCATCCCGTCCGCGGCCTGATCCTCTTCGACGCCGGCTACTCGCCGCGGTTCTTCAGCGAGACCCGGCGCTTTCCGGAGGCGCTCTACCGCCACCTCACGCCAGTGACCTGCGGCGAGGAGGACACGGTGGCCGCCCAATTGCGGCGGGCGGGGAAGGATCCGGACGACGTGGCGCTGGTGATCCTCTCTCACTTCCACGCCGATCACGTCGGCGGCCTGCTCGACTTTCCGCGCGCCCGGCTCCTCTACCGCCGAGCGGCTCTCGAACGCGACTTCCGGCGGCGCTCGGCCTGGCGCCACCTCGCCGCCGGGGTGCTGCCCGGGCTGCTGCCGGCGGACCTGGAAGGGCGTTCGCTCTTCGTCGAGGATCAGCCTCTGGTACCGCTGCCGGGCAGCTACGCACCGTTCACCGAAGGGTACGACCTGCTCGGCGACGGGAACCTGCTGGGCGTCGATCTGGCGGGGCACGCCCGCGGCCAGTTGGGGGTGCTGCTCCCCCGCACCCAGGGGCCGGAGGTCTTTCTGATCGCCGACGCCTGCTGGCAGCGGAGGACGGTGAGCCACCTCGAATTTCCGCATCCCGTCGTGCGGCTGATCACCGCCGACATGCGCCGCTACCGGCAGCGCATCCGCGATCTGCACCAGCTTGCGCTGGCGCGTCCCGACCTCCTGCTGGTGCCGTCTCACTGTGCGGAGAGCCTTGCCTTCGCCCGGGAGCAACTCGGCGCCGCGCGGGAGCAATTGGGCCATGGCGCGGCTTGACCTGGCCCGCATCCTGGCGGCCTATGCCGGCAGCCGCCTCTTCCTCCGGCGCGTCAGGACGCGCGACCGGCTCGAGCGCTGGCAGCGGCGGCGGTTGCGGCGGGCTCTGCGTCATGCCCGAAAATCCTTTCCTTTCTATCGCGACGTTCCGGCCGGCGGGCTCGAAGCCTTCCCGGTGTTGGACAAGGCGGCCTGGCTGGCGGCGTTCCGGGAGCTCAACGCTCCCGGCCTCGAGCTCGAGGAGTGCCGGCGGATCGCCGCCGAGGCGGAGCGCAGCCGCGACTTCTCGCGCCTGGAAGGGGATCTCGCCGTCGGCCTCTCCACCGGCACGTCGGGCCGGCAGGGAGTCTTCCTGGCCTCTCCGCAAGAGCGGGCGAAGTGGGCGGGCGTCATGCTGGCCAAGGCCCTCCCCGGAAGGCGTCTGGGGGAGAACGCGCGGATCGCCCTGTTCCTGCGCGCCGGCAGCCCCCTTTACTCCACGCTCGCGACCGGCCGCATCCGGTTCCGCTACTTCGACCTCCGCCGCCCCCTGGCCGAGCTGATGCCGGAGGTCGAGAGCTTCGACCCCACGGTGCTGGCCGCGCCGCCGCAGATCCTGCGCCTGCTCTCCGCGGCGCTCGCGGCGCGGCGGCTGCGCCTGGCGCCGCGCCGCGTCTACTCCATCGCGGAGGTTCTGGACCCTCATGACGAGGCCTCGATCGGCGCCGCGTTCTCCCTGCCGGTACACCAGATCTACCAGGCTTCCGAAGGGTTTTTGGGGATCACGTGCGAGGCGGGCCGGATCCACCTCAACGAGGATCTGCTGGTGGTCGAAAAGGAGTACCTCGACCGCGCCACCGGGCGCTTCGTGCCGGTGATCACCGACCTCCACCGCCGCACCCAGGCGATCCTCCGCTTCCGCCTCGGCGACGTGCTCGTGGAGTCGCGCGAGCCTTGCCCCTGCGGCTCGCCGTTCCTGGCCGTCGACCGGATCGAGGGGCGGTTCGACGACGTCCTGGCCCTGCCGTCGGCCAACGGGCCGAGCGATGGGCGCCTGTCTCCCCTCTTTGCCGATTACGTCACGCGCGCCGTGCTCGGAGCGTCGCCCGCGATCGCCGACTTCCGTTGCGTCCAGGAGGAGCCCGGATTTCTCGTCCTGGCCCTCGCGATCGCGGCGGACGCCGATGCCGGGGCCGTGTTCGCCGAGGCTTCCGGCGCTCTGGTCCGGCTCTGCGTCGAGCAGCGGCTGGCGCCGCCCGTGGTGCGGCCGGAAGCGATGCCCGGTGACTGCGGCAACGGCCCGGCGGGCGATCCGGCGATCAAGCTGCGCCGGGTGCGCCGGACGTTTCCGGTGGCTCCTTCCGACCTGCTCCCGGTCGACCTTCTTCCATAAGCCGGCGGATGACGGCGGCGCAGGCGGCCCAGGGGTCGTACCGTTCGAGGGCCGCGGACATCGCCGCCAGGGGTCCCGGGTCGAATTCATAGAGGACGCGGTCCAGCGCCCGCGCGGAGGCCGGAGCACCGAGCTCCCGGATCGTCAGTCCCAGCCCCCGATGGACGATGCGGGCAGCGAAGTCGAACTGGTCGTAGTCGCGGGGCCAGACCAGGCACGGACGCGCGGCGCGGATGCAGCTATAGGTGATGCCGGCGCCGCCATGGTGGAGGACGGCGGCGAAGCGGCCGAGATGCCGGTCGTAACCAACGTAAGGATAGACCGACACGTTGCCCGCCTCCCGGACCGGAGCCCCCGACTCCCGACACCCCGACTCCAGGTCGCCCAGGGAGATCACGAAGCCGTAGCGGGGAAAGGCGCGGGCCAGCCGCTCGACGCGCTCCACGAGGTCCCGCTTGGCCCAGGCCAGATGGGTCCCGAGGGTGACCAGGACGAGCCGCGATGGCTTCTCGGGCAGATCCAGGGGGAGGCTCTCCGGCTCCGGGCTCTCGGTCACCGGCCCGATCATGCTGAAGGCGGACGGCCAGTCCCGGTCGAGTTCCAGCTCCGTCATCCCGAGCCCGAGGATCGCCGCCGTCGAGTAGGCCGCCTCGCTGCCGTCGGCGCGGTAGACCGTCGTGCCGGCGCGCCGGAAGGCCTCGGCGAAGGCGATCTCGAAGGTCCGTTTGACCCCGCGCGTCATCGCCCTCCCGAGGGCATCCCGCAGCCGGTGGCCAAAGTGCCGCGGGGGACCCCAACCCCCCAGGTACGACGGCGTGCCGCGGCGCGTCTCCAGAGCGCAGGGCGTGGGGATGGTGGTGATCCAGGGGATGCCCAACCGGTCGCAGACCAGTCCGGCCAGCGGGGCGCAAAAGTCGGCGATCACCAGATCGGGCCGGCGGCGCGCGAACGAAGCCTCGAGCTCGCGGCGAATCTCCGGCAGCAGCGCGAGGTTGGCGCGCAACTGGCGCGCCAGCCGCAGCGGATGGCCGCGCACCGGGTAGGGCGTATCGGCGATCCGTTCCATGGCGCCGGGATCAATCTTGGACACCGGATCGACCGCGAAGCCGCAGCGCTCGATCAGCGCCGCCTTGCGCGGGCCGGTGACGTAGAGCAGCTCGTGCCCCCGGGCGGCAAGGCGCTTGCCGATGGCGATCAGCGGGTTCAGATGGCCGGCGAAGGGGGGCGCCACCAGGGTGAGGCGCAGGGCCCCGGTCTCGGGACCCGCCTCAGGACCGGGCAAGGGCGAGCGCCGCCTGGCGAATCGCCCGGCGGGCCTCGGGGTGCCGGGTGTATCCGAGGTGGTCCACCGGCGGTCGCGCGTCGGCGCCGGCCCGGCTGGCGAGGCGGCTGATCCAGTCGCGGGAGCCCTGGACGACGAAGAGGTCGAGCCGTGGATGGCCGCGGAAGAAAGCGGCGGGCGTGAGGCAGACGGGCCCCACGGCCACCAAGCCGAGCCGCAACCCCGAAGGCAGACAGAGCCGGGGCAGCGCCGCGGCGAGCAGTTGCAGGCCGCAGCTTCCGCAGAGCAGGAGGAGCCGGCGCGAAGCGGCGTCGACCAGCGGTTGCAGGTGCCGCGCGAGCTCGGCCGAGAACGCCGGACGGGCCAGGGCGGCGGTGAGCTGCGAGACGTTGCGCAGCGAAGCGCGGAGCAGCGGCTCCGGCGCGTAGGGGACGGCGAGAGCCCGCCGGTTGTAGGGGAAGCCGGCGCGGACGACCTCGTAGCCGAGGCCGGCGAGCTCGTCGAGCACGGCGAGCTGCTGCGGGCTCAATTGGGAATGCCGGTAGGCGCTCTGTCCGGTCAACCAGGCGGCGAGGTTGACCGCCGATCCCGCCGGCAAGGCGAGGTGGTCGCCGGTCGAATAATCGCGCAGAACCGCGAGATAGCCTTTCATGGATACCGCACCTTGCCGTCCTCCACGACGATCGACCGGCTGCGCCAGCGGATGGACCCGGGGCGGATCAGGGCCGACGCGGCGTGGAGCGGCTGCAGGAGGTCGGCAAGCACCTCGAGGAGGATACCGGACACGGTCTCCCGGCTGCCGATCGCGCGGCGCCGGAACGCGGCCATCGCCGTTGCCTTGGCGAGGAGGCCGGCGACGGTGGCGGCGAGAGCCGCGCCCCCTGCGAACCCGGCCAGGACCGCCAGGAACAGCGGCATCAGGGCCGGGAGCACCACCAGGACGATCATCAGGGGGTCGATCGCGTCGCGGAAGAGGTGGTTGGCAAAGACCATCCAGCGGCGCAGGATGACGGCGTAATCAACGGCGCCCCGGACGGTGGTGGAGATCGGGTGGACCACGGCGGTCTGGACGATGCGCAGGCCGGCCCGCAGGTAGAGCCTGGCGAGCTCGTAGTCGTCGCAGAGCCTCTCTTCGATGGCGGCGAAGCCCCCGAGACGCTCGAGCGTCTCCTTGCGGGTCAGATAGAACATCCCGTTGATCGTCACCGGTGGGCGGAAGAAGAGGATGGGGAGGTAGGTCACAAGCGCGTTCGCATTGACGAAGGCGGCCACCAGGCGCGAGGCAAACGAGCCCTCCGGGCGGTAGTAGGGAAGGCCCGTCGCCAGGTCCCCACGGTTCAACGCGAGCCGGGCGCGCGCCAGCGCTCCGGCCGGCAGGACGGTGTCGTCGTCGAGGACCGCGATCAGCTCCCCGGCCACGCGGGGCAGGCCGAGCGCGAGCTTGAAGACCTTGGGATTGCGCCCCTGGGGCGGCGGCGGCGCGAGGAGGATATCGATCCTCCCGGGACGCGCCGCGTGCGCCGCCTGCAACCGCGCGGCGAGTTCCCCGGCCATCTCCCGCGCAATCATGTCGTCCTCGTCGACCAGCCACAGGAAACGGGCTTCCGGGTGGTGACGCAGGTTCTCCTCCAGGTTGCGTCCGAGGGTCGGATCGCCGCTCAGGATCGCCTGCATCACGGTGACCTGGCTCTCGTCGAGCTCTGCGCCGGCAACGCCGGGCACGTTCGCCTTCCGGTCCCGGGCGAGGAAGCGCAGAGCGAGGCCGATGCGGAGCGCCGTCAGCAGGCCATAGGCCAGCCAGGCGAAGTGGAGGACGGGGATCACGGCGGTCCGCCGGCGGGGACCGCCTCGCGCTGCCAGGCTGCCGCCAGGCGCTCGACCCCCTCGGCCAGGGAAATGGGCGGCGGCCCCAGGAGGTCGAGGCAGCGGTGCACGTCGAAGGTCTTGGAATAGGCGAAGACGCTGACGCCGAAGCGGGTTACGGGGGGCTCGCGGTAACCGAGGAAGACGGCGGAGACCCACTCCGAGAGGCCGGCGAGAGCCATCGCGAGCCCGAGGGGCACCTGGCGCCGGGGCGCCGGATAGCCGAGCCGCTCCAGCACCCGGAGCAGGAACGCCTGGAGGTCGACGGGCTCGGCATTGGTGAGGTTCAAAGCCCCGGTGACGCCGCGTTCGACGACGGCGCCGATGTAATGGCTCAGGTTTTCGACGTAGAGCAGGTCGCCCAGTACGGGCCGGCCGTCCGGCCGCCGGATGAGAGGAAGGCGGCCGGCGCGGGCGGCGCGCAGGACGCGGGGGAAGAGGACGCGGTCGCCCGGGCCGAACACGGCGCGCGGACGCAGGATGGCGGACGCGCCTGCATAGGACTCGACGAGACGCTCGCCGATCCGCTTGGTGCGGGAGTAGACGTTGATCTGCTCGCGGTCCTCCGGGATCGGCGATCCCTCGTGGAGACCCAACTGGTCCTCGTTGCGGTAGAAGACGCTGGACGAGGAGATGTACACGAGGTGGGGCCGGCCATGACCGCGGCACCACTCGACGACGTGGCGCGTGCCCGCGACGTTCGCGCGCTCGAACGCCGAGGGCGGCGCCCAGGGCGCGGCCAGCGCGGCGCAGTGCACGACGGCGTCAACCGTGCCGTCCCAGTCGAGGGGCTCGCCGAGGTCGCGGCGCAGGTACTCGCTGACCGCCCGGCCCGGCTCCCGCGACCGTCCCAGGCCCACGACGGAGTGTCCGCGCCGCAACAGAAACGAGGCAAGGTCGCCGCCGACGAACCCGTTGCTGCCCGTCAACAGGATTCTCACGAGGGTCACGGCAGCGCAGGCCGGCGCCGCGCCTGGATCAGGACGGCGATCTCGTCCGGCCGGGGATTCACGAAGTCGAGGCGGATGCGGCCGTCGGGGGTTTCCGAAACCTGCGCGGCGATCGCTCCGAGTGGAGACGCTCCACGGGGACCAGGTTGCGAAGGGCGCTGAGGATGAAGAGATCCCTGCCGGCGCCCAGACGAGGACGCGGCGCTCCCCTTGCGCACGACGTTGAGATACCGGTCCACCCCGAGCCGCGACTCCGTGTAGTCGTGGTAGAGATCGAAAGAGTGGGTCTCGGGCGGCTGCAGGAAGTAGACGATCTCGCGGTCCTGGTGCGCCCGTTCCGACAGTCGTTCGCCGGCTGGCGAAGAGAGCGCTCCGGCCAGTCCGGTCCGCCGCGCTTCGATCACCAGGGAGAACGCCTCACGGTTAGGACATCGCTTTGGGGCCGCGCCGGGTGCGAGCGTCCAGTCGTAGCAGTCAGACCGCCCCGGGGCCGCAGCGAGGGTGGATCCGAGGCCGGGGATCGGCGCTCGCGCCATGCTTGCGCTGGCGGAGAGCCGCCTCTGCGTGTCACTGTCATGATCGTACCCGATGGGAAGAACGGTCCAGCAACAAGTTGCGGGCTACCGGCCGTCGTGGGAGTGCGGCTTCGTACCGGGAGCGTGGGAGTGCTCCTCGCCGGCGGCGCCGGTGGGCTCCGCGGCCTCGCCGGCCATTCCTGCCAGGCCCGCCTCGCGCACCGCGGCGGCGTACTCCTCGCCGGACATCTCCGGCAGCGTCTCGACGAAGGCGACGATCGCCCACAACTCCTCATCGGTGTGGGTCGGGCCGAAGGCGGGCATGCCGGTCATCTTGATGCCGTTCTTGACCACCCAGAAGAGCTCCGCCGGCCCGAGCTCCTCGGCCTCCTCGGCCATCTCCGGCGGGAAGGGGTTGAGCCCGGCGCCGATCTCCGAGGCGGGCACGCCCGGCGCGCCGTGGCAGGTGACGCACATCTCGTGGTAGTGGATAAGACCGGTGGCGAGCAGCTCCGGGCCCTCGAGCGGCGGCACCTGGACGGCCTTCGCCCGCCGCTCGACCGACCGCTCCTGCGCGGTCTCGAGCGCCCACCCCACGAGCCCCTCGTCGGGCGAGGTGGCGGCCACGTCGTAGGCGCCGCTGTAGACGACGCCGAGCGCGAGCGCGGCGAGCAGCACGAGGACCGCCACCGCCGTCAGCAGGATCTTCATGGGCCGGTCTCCCTGTCAAGCGAATCGCGGGATAATGCCACGCAGAGTGAGCGCGGCCCAAGACACCCCTAAGGTAGAGCCGGGCGACCTCGCCATCGTCCTCACCGGCGGCGGCGCACGCGCCGCTTACCAGGTAGGGATGCTCCGCTGCCTCGGCCGCGCCTTCCCCGAGCTGCGCTTCCCGATCATCACCGGTGTCTCGGCCGGCGCCATCAACGCCACCTACCTCGCCGCCCACGCCGGGGCGCTGGGCGAGTCGGCGCCCGCCCTCTCCGCGCTCTGGGCCGAGCTGCAAGTCGAGGACATTTTCCGCGTCGACGTCCCCTGGCTCGCCCGCAACCTGGCGCGTTGGGCCACCCATCTGGTCTCGGGCGGCGACCCGCGCGCCCCCGAGGTGCGCGGCCTCGTCGACAGCCAGCCGCTGCGCAGCACGATCCAGCGCGCCGTAGCCACCGTGGACGGCGAGATCATCGGCATCGCCCGCAACCTGGAGCGCGGCGTCCTGCAGGCGCTGGCCCTCACCACCCTCAACTACTCGACCGGCCAGACGATCACCTGGACGCAGGGCGGCGGCGACCTCGCCGCCTGGGAGCGGCCGCGGCGGGTGAGCCTCCCCACGCGGATCGGCGTCGAGCACGTCATGGCCTCCTCGGCTCTGCCGCTCTTCTTTCCGGCCGTCCGCGTGGGGGAATCCTGGTACGGCGACGGCGGTATCCGCCTTCACACCCCTCTCGCTCCCGCCCTCCACCTCGGGGCGCGGCGCATCCTGGCGGTCTCGCCGCGCTACCAGCCGACGCGCGAGGAAGCGGAGCAGCGGAAGGTGCGCGGCTACCCGCCACCGGCGCAGATCCTCAACCACCTCCTCAACTCGATCTTCCTCGACATGCTGGACTACGACTCGGCGCAGATGGAGAGGCTCAACTCCCTGCTGCAGCGGCTGCCACCTGAGGAGCGGGACGGGCTCCAGCCGGTCGAGCTTCTGGTGCTCCGCCCGAGCGTGGACATCGGCAGGCTGGCGCGTGAGTTCGAGCCGCATCTGCCGCCCGCCTTCCGCTATCTGACGCGTAGCCTCGGGACGCGGGAGACGACCAGCGGGGACTTCCTCTCGTACCTCTCGTTTGACCCGGCGTATTTGACGAAGCTGATGGAGATCGGCGAGCAGGACGCCGATGCACGCCTGCCGGAGATCAGGGCGCTGCTTGAGCTGCCAGCGGTGAGCAACGAGCCCGCCTCCATAGCCATCTCCGGACTGAAAGCGACCCCGCCCTCACCTACTGACAACTGAGGAGGATCGCGCGGAACAACTCGTTTTGACGCCTTTCTCCTCGGCGCCTCGCGTCAGTGCAGCGGTCTCTCGTCGCCAGCGTTATTAGTAATTCCGCAAAATCGCCTCTTTGCCTCGTCGGCGATTCTCTGTCCGTGCAGCAACGGTCCTCAGAACTTCTAGAGTTGAGCATGTCCAAGATCTAAGTTGCAGCCTCTCGGCCAACTCAAGGGAGGCAGATACCATTATCTTGGCTCCCCTGTCCGCCAGAGTGCGCAAGGTCCGACCGAAACGAGCATGATCGCTAGTCGAGAACGAGCCGTAGCCGTACTCCCCTCGAGCGGGGCGGCCAGGACTGAAGAACGGCGGATCCAAATACACAAAGTCGCCAGCACGCACGTCCGTCGTAGACTCTTCGAAGTCCTGTGCCCGCAACTCCGCAGCACGAAGCGCACGGGCACAAGCGATGAACTGCATCTCGGTGGGCATTCTACCGGCACGGTCACCAAAGGGAACATTGAAGTAGCCCTTGTTGTTAGTTCTGTAGATCCCATTAAAGCAATGGCGATTTAGAAACAGAAACCTGGCAGCTCTTTCGATACCAACAAGTTCCTTCGGATCGATCCGGCGAATCGCGTAGTAACTCCGTCGAGTGCCTGGGATTGTTGCCGCACGAGTGAACAGCCCCCTAGGCCTCCTTCGCAGGACTGAGTAGAAGTCGATGAGTTCTCTGTTGCGATCACCGATCACCGCAACAGGAGGAGAAAGGGCAAAAAAAAGGCAGGCCGAGCCAGCAAATGGCTCGTAATATCGAGCGAAATCCAAGGGAGCTAGTGCAACGAGGCTACGTAGCTGGCGGCGCTTACTTCCAGCCCACCGCAGAAGAGGCGTGCACCCGCCACAGGAGTTCTTCACGCCATTGCCACTCCCGCACCCCAATACGTGCGCAGAACGGATAAACGTGGCGTCGCCGCAGCAACATCAACTGGTACTCGCCGCGTACCAGCGCTGATCCGCCACACACTGACAGACGGCCTCCTTACATGCAGTAGAAACCCGAGCAAGGAAAAGAGCTTTGGACCGACTGAGATGAAAAGAACACGCCAATCCTCTGCAAGTCCATGTGCGATCGACTCAAGAACGGAAAAAACGAAACCTGGGTCCTCGAGCCGGTATTGTACCCTCTCGTAAGGCCGCGGCTTGCTGCTAGCATTCGGAAACAAGCGCCGTCCCTCATCGAGGGTGTAGCCAAAGGCCCGATCTGGATAAAACGCGATCGTCTTACTAGGCTCGACAAGTTCCTGTAATCCGAGCTCGCGTTGGGCATCCTGGCCGATACCGAGCATGAGCGCGATCGGCCGGTTTGGCGTAGAAACCGACGAGAAACCAACTACTGGCCCAGTAAACTCTGCAGGCGCCTCGTCTGTCACAGCTCTTAAAACGCGGCGCGGGTAGTAGTAGAAATCCACGATCACATCCGCTTGACGAGTAGAAAGAGCTAGCTCCTTTACGATAGCGCCGTACCAGACTCGGCTCATACTTGAAATATCGACGCTGATCACGTCCGGTGGCGCGTAGCCTGGGTCTAGGTACTCGCGAAACACGAGAGCCGCTCCCTCGAAATCCTCGCCACTCAGCGGTAGCAAAGTAAAATTCGCCTTTCGGTATGACACCTCGTTAGCGAGTCGTCGCGCGCTATCTGAGAACTCCTCAAACGCAAACGCGACTCGCTGGCGCGAAGCTCGCAAGCGCGAGTGGAGTATGGCTGTGGCTCGACGCTCGTACCCGCACGCCGCGATCACAAGATCCGATGGCACTGCCATCGCATCGCTTGCTCTAGTCTCAAGCTTCAATAGTTCCACCGCACCTCCCTACCTCACAGGAAATCGGCGCTGACCGTGTGCGGCAGAACCGAGCAAGCCTGACAGTCCGACGGCGCGAAAATTCCTAAAGGTAAGCTTATACACTGGTGCCAGCATGAACGATAAGCGTACTCGCGCGCCACGTAGATTGTCAGGCATACCAGATCGCGCCTCGCTCAAAAGAATAAGCGCCCCTATAAGAAGGCCACGCTCGATCTCTCGCCGAACAAGATTGGGCAATGAATCGTCCACGAGGAAGCCGCCTATCGGATCCGAATTGAAGTCCCGGCCAAGCAGCTCGACCTCAAGTCTTTTCCCGAGTGTGTCTACAATGTCTACCAACACACCGGCAGTGGTCTCGTACCGTTCACCCTGAAGCACAGGGAATGCCCTAATGAATGCTACCATGCGTCTTGAGGCTGCCTCAAGTACGTCCGCCTGCAGGCTCGCACGCATTGGCAAACTAAATTTCTTTCTGCCACGGCTCTGCAAGTCCTTCAGCAGGGCATCCAAGAGATCGTTAAGCAGACCTGCCAACCAGCGCGGGTTACCGTCGCTCATCGCGTAAATGGCATCCTCGCCCGAATAAAGCGAACGCTTCTTTCTGGACCGCCCGCCACTGCTCTTGCGAAAAGCATCCCTAAGGAGAACGATTGGTTTTACCTTCCTAAGCACACGGTCGCGAATCTCAGGGGGAGCAGACGATGGATCCTGTGGATTTACTCCGTGGCGCTTCAGATAAGTTGCGAAGTGACGATCAGAGGAGGCCTGAGTTCGAAAGGCGTCCCATACCTCCGTGCCTCGGGCGTATGCATCTTCCTCCTCCTTCGGGGCCTCGTCGCGTGCGAATGAGCTGCGGCCAAAGAGAAGTTCAGGGCTCTTGGCCTCCTCACCTAAGCGATCTTTGATAAGGCGCTCAGCGAACATTCGGCAAAATGGACGAAAGTCAGGGACGTGAGAGTTCCAGAGACGCACGACATCATAATCCGCGCCGGGTTGAGCGTGGAGGCGGAGGAAATCTGGAACAATGGGAGTCCAAGTTAGCTTTAAAAGTAATCTCTGATCTGTGCTCCGTAGATCCCTGAGGAGCTCCGTTTGGAGCCATTGGGGAGCCATCTCAAGTTCGTCAAAGCAAAGTGCCCACTGTCGGCGGCGTCTAGCACCTTTGGGCAAGGGACGCAGTAGTCGAACTACAAAGAGTAAAGCATCGGCCAGTGACGCACGAACGGAGACAGGAAGAGCAGCCAAGACGGCATCGATTGTATACACGTCGCGTGTAGAAAGGGCGGCTCGCACTTGCGTTGCTAGCGCCTCTACTGCTGCGATGAGAAAAGACAGACGTGGATGCGTGCTGCCAAGGTTAAGAGCCTTTACCAGATCGATGCAGAATGCACGCTCTTGTTCCTCGCCGAGCTTAAAATCAGCGATCGCTTGCATGGTAGCCGAGGTTACCGATAATGCGACGAGACAACGTTGAACACGTTCAGCAACGGTAAAACTTGTAGGCACTTCCTTCCGGATGCTCTCAAGCTCGAATGACCATTTAGTATCGGAAGGCACATAGACGGCGACAAAATTGGGCACTGGAAAGGTACGAGCTTCGCTTGGCCGACTCGTAAGCCAAGCAGCCTGCGCGGAGTCTGTCAACATCTTGAGCAAGGTGGTCTTGCCGCAGCCTCTAGGCCCGAGAAGAAGTGAATGTCGAGTCTGGACGACTTTTCGGAACTCGGGCACAGGCACAAACGTCTTTGCTACCTCGTCCGGCTCGAGCCATCTCGCATTAAACGCCCCGTAGAGCGAAGCAGTAGTCATCTTGTGAAGCGCCCTCCTATGCCACCAACCGCAGCAATTCGAAGCCGTCCGGCGTGGGAGTCAGCCTGTGACCGCTAGCCTGAACAAGTTGGCCTAAGAGCTTCTGCTCGTCTGGTGTCAAGAATCCGAGGTCGGGGAAGAGGAGGTGCAGTTCCGTCGCCAACGCGTGCCACCGTCCGGGATTTGTGTCCAGCCAGTCCCCAAGTGCGTCGGCGATGTCAGGTACTGCGGTTGCGGTACCGAAGCCGGCGCGTGCAGGGAAGTCCGCGGTATCAGACGACGAGGGCATCCACCCGACACCCTGCCGCCATTCCCAAGTGCGTATGCTGGCAGAAAAGCGAAACAGGGGGGATCGAGTCGGCGCAATGTCAAGCAAATGGAAAACGTTCCTCGTTCGCGAACCAAGTTGATGCAAGTCAGCCGAGAAGCTCCCGGCAGCAAGTACCGGAAGTGTTCCCGCTGGTGTCGTTACTAGCTTTAGACGTGGATGATGCTTGTGGCCGTGAAGCGCAAGTCCGCACTGCAACTCAGAGAGCACTTCAAGGAGTTGGTCACCAGTTTCAAGCACATCTGAATCCTTCAGGATCGGCGAGGAGTGAAGAACCGGATGATGGTGTAGAAGAGCAATTCGATTGCGGCCGGGCTGAGGAGCTCCGAGTCGGGCCCGAAGCTCCGCGACGCGATCAGGTAGAAATGTGCCCCGTTTAGCAGAATCTTCATCGGTATGATTAAAGACGGAATTAATGCACACGACCTCCAGCTCCCTCGAGATCTCCACAGTGCAGAAGCCACTGGCGAAGTACTGATCCTTAGCCGGCTGACCTGGGACTGGAAAGTCAGGGGCAAGCCTACGAGCTACGTCGAACGCATCACCCCCGTGGAGACGATGAGAGTCGACATCGTGATTGCCAATGGTGGAGATTAGCGGCGCGCCCCCAGCCTTGGCCGCGAGGAGGCTCAACAGATCCCAAGAGTGTCTCAGGCCGGGTCGGTCGGCTTGATCTGCGAGGTCACCCGGGCAGAGTATCGCATCGAAGGTCAGTTCTCCACTATCGAGTAGCAAGTGAAGCGCTGAAAACGGGTGATGCGCTGCCGGAGTCATGGCTGCCCCTACCTGCAAGAAGGACTGCGCCGACTTTCGGTCCACAGAATGGCAGTGCAGGTCGCTGATCACCAACACCTTCACCTCACGCTCCTCGGGGACCAGTCGATCTGTGAAGTAGCAGGCCGCGTGACATAGGTTTCTAGATCGTACAACATGCAATGGAGTTCGGCCGCCTTAGAGGCGACGGTCACTACAGCTTGGGAGCTCCGAATGCGGGTAGAAGTGCTAGAACTCGTTCAGTCCGCTGTTATTCGGCGGGAACTCTCTTTGAGCTGCACCGCGATCCGTGGCCATAGGCTCTACGCCACCGTCACCTCGTCGCAGAGGTAGACGTCCTGGATCGCGTGGAGGAGGTCCACGCCGTCCTTCATCGGCCGCTGGAAGGCCTTGCGGCCGGAGATCAGGCCGGTGCCGGCGCCGCGCTTGTTGACGACGGCGGTGCGCACCGCCTGCGCCATGTCCCCTTTTCCCTTCGACTCGCCACCCGAGTTGATCAGCCCGGCGCGGCCCATGTAGCAGTTGGCGACTTGCCAGCGCGCCCAGTCGACCGGATGGTCGGCGACCAGCTCGCTATAGACCCGCGGGTGGGTCTTGCCGAAGCCGAGCGCCGGGTAGCCGCCGTTGCGGGTCGCCTGCTTCTGCTTGACGATGTCGGCCTGGATCGTCACCGCCAGGTGGTTGGCCTGCGCGGTCAGGTCGGCGGCCTCGTGGTAGTCCACCCCCTCCTTCTTGAAGCCGCTGTTGCGCAGGTAGGCCCAGAGGATCGTCGCCATCCCGAGCTCGTGGGCGTGCTGGAAGGCTTCGGCGATCTCGACGATCTCGCGGCCGGCGTCGTCGCTGCCGAAGTAGATCGTGGCGCCCACCGCCGCCGCCCCCATCCCCCACGCCTGCTCGACACCGCCGAAAAGGATCTGCTCGAACTTGCTCGGCAGGGTGAGCAGCTCGTTGTGGTTGATCTTGGCGATGAAGGGGATGCGGTGAGCGTACTTGCGCGACAGCGCCCCGAGCACGCCGACCGTCGAGGCCACCGCGTTGCAGCCGCCGTCGAGAGCGAGCTTGACGATGTTCTCGGGGTCGAAGTAGATCGGGTTGGGAGCGAAGGAGGCGGCGCCGGAGTGCTCGACTCCCTGGTCCACGGGGAGGATCGAGAGGTAGCCGGTGCCGCCCAGGCGGCCGTGGTCGTGGAGGCGCTGCAGGTTGACGAGCACCGCGGGCTTGCGGTCGGAGGGGCCCCAGGCGCGATCGGTGTGGTCCGGCCCGGGCAGGACGAGCTGCTCCTTCGGGATGCCCTTGCAGGTGAACGACAGCAGGTTGTCCGCCTCGTCGCCGAGGGACTCGACGATGCGGTCGAAGGTGCTGCTGCTCGCGACGGCGGTGGCCATGGCGCTCCTCCTCTACGGCTCCGGTGCGAAGCCTACCTCAGGGCTTCTCGGTGAAGCTGACCACCGCCGAGGTTTGGCCGTCGGCGGTCGAGACCATCACGCTGGCGCTGCGCTTCTCGTCCTGGCTGGTGCCGCCGACCGTCCCGCCGGACGTTCCTGCCTGGTCGAAGGTGGTCTTCTGCACCGTCAGGCCCGCGCCCTGGAGCTGGCTCTCGTAGAACTCCAGCACCGCCGCGACCGAGTCCGGGGTGGTCATGGTGAAGGCGACCGAACGCCCCTCCCCGGACGTGGTGTCGAAGTTCCCCGTCACGCTCCCGCCCGGGTAGACCGGGACCCACGCCGGCAGGTTCTGGGGAGCGTTGCCGCCGAAGGTCGCGGTCCCCTCCTTGGTCTCGACCGTCCACTTGCCCCCCTCGAACTCCGCCGCGTTGACGGTCACGACCTCGCCGGTTTCCTTGTGGCGGTAGGTGATCGTGCCCTTCTCGGTGTCGGACTCCACGAGCTCCAGCTCGGGGTTGGCGCGCACCGCCAGCTCGGCGGCCGCCACCGCCGGGTTCTGCTCGAACTTGGACGCCTGCCGCTTGAACCACATGCCGCCCGCCGCGCACATCCCGGCGAGGGCGAGGAAGCCGAGCAGGATGATGACGCCGCAGCCGATCGCCACCCAGAACATCGGGCTGCGCTTCGGCGGCTGGACGGGGGGCGGCGGCGGCGTGGTCGGGGTCAGGGGCTCGGACATGAGGGGCTCTCCATGGAAGGTCGGATGGAAGGGTGCCGGCCGGTCGCCGGCGGGCGCTCATTGTAACCGCCGGGCTTCCCAGACGGCGCGCGAGACCGCGGCGATCAGCGTGTTGGCCGCCGCCTCGTCGGCGAAGCCCTTGGTGAGGACGACGAGGACGTAGGGCGGTTCGCCTGCGGGCAGCACGATCGCCGCGTCGTGGTGAATGCCGGTGATGTCGCCGGTCTTGTTGGCGACCGCGACGCCGGCGGGGAGGCCGGCCGGGATCTTCTCCTTGAACTCCTGGGCGGCGAGGATGGCGAGCATCGCCTCGCTCGCCGCTGGCGTCACCGCCCGCCGCTCGGCGATGGCGCGCAGCACGAGCATGAGGTCGTAGGCGGTCGTCGTGTTGTTGAGGCCGGCTTCGTAGGCCTTCTCGTCCTCGACGCCGCGCAGGACACGGATGTCGCGCGCCCCGAGCGTGCGCATCAGCTCCATCACCCGCTCCGGGCGGGCCAGCTCGATGAGCAGGTTGGTGGCCAGGTTCGAGCTGCGGACGATCATCCGGCGCATCAGCTCCTCGAGGGGCCGCGTATCCCCCAGCGCCTCGTACAGCTCGGGGTCGCCGTCCTCGGCGGGGTCGAGGGCGAAGGCCGAGCCATCGGCGATGCTCGCGAACTCGTTTTTCACCGGCACCGGCTGGTCGCGGCGGAGCGCCCCGCGGTCGACCTCGCGGAACAGCGCCAGCATCACCGGCACCTTCATCGTGCTGGCGGCGTGCAGCGAAAGGCGGGCGTCGCGCAGGACGGTGGCGCCGGTCCCCAGGTCGTAATAGGCGACGGCCACCGTCCCGCCGGCGCCGGCGAGAACCTCGTCGAGCCGGCGCTCCAGGGCCGCCGTCGAGGGCGCCGCGGAAGCACAGGCGAAGAGCGGGAGCAGCGAGAAGAGGGCGAAGAAGCGGGTGCCGCGCCGCACACCCTTCCTCACCCAGCGTCTTCCGGCGTTTCGAGCCCCAGCCGTGCCAGCAGGTTCTGCAGCACCCGCGCCGTCAGGCCCCAGACCTGGCGGTTGCCGATGTGGTAGATGCGGAGCTGGCGCGGCACGCCGTCGATCTTCACCGTCCTGTCCTCCATCATCCGCGGGTTGGCGAAGGCGGTGAGCGGCAGGCTGAAGACCTCGGCGATCTCGGCCTCGTTGGGGCGCGCCTCGTAGGGGTAGGGCACGGCGCCGGCGCAAGGGACGACGCGAAAGCCCATCGGCGTCTCCACCTCGTCGAGCTGCCCCAGGCGCAGCACCTTCCCAGGCTCGATCCCCACCTCCTCCTCGGCCTCGCGCAGCGCCGCCGCCCAGGCGTCCTCGCCGAGGTCGAGCGCGCCGCCGGGGAAGGCGATCTGGCTGCGATGGGTGGGGAGGGTGTCGGTGCGCTTGGTGAGGACCGTCCACAGCTCTCCCGACTGGACGAAGAGCGGCACCAGGACCGAGGCCCGCCGCTGCTCGCCGGGCGGCAGCCGCCGCGGCGGCGGCGAGGCGAGCCGCTCGCGCACCGCCAGCAGCCAACTCCGGGGGGGCGCCTCCGCCTGCTGCGTCTCGCTCATCGCGCCGTCTTTTGTACCAGATCGGGGCCCGGCGTGATCTCGAGCCGCACGGGAGCGGCGCCGGAGGGCAAGGACAGGCGCAGCCAGTAGAGATGGACGTCGTCCCAGGTCCACCACATCGGGTGGACGGCGCGCGGCCGGTCGAGCGCCACTTCGAAGGCGATCGAGCCGTCGGCGCCGAACATGCGGCCGCCGACTGTGCCGCCGTCGATCTCGATCCGCGACGGCGCCCCGGCGCCGAAGCGGAGGACGACCGCCCCGAGCGGCTCGGGGCTGCCGACCAGAAGCTCGCCCGGGCCGTCGGCGGCGAGGCGCAGCGATCGCCCCTGCCCCACCGGTCCCACCGCCGGCGTCAGCGACTTGACCCACAGCCCGTTGTGGGTCACGTCGCGGCCGCCGGGGAGGTGGCTCTGCGTCGTCTCGTAGGGCAGCAGGCGGCGCGCGATCTCCGAGACGTAGGCGTAGCGGCCGTCCTCCCCCACCGGGAAGGCGCGCGGGTGGGTCCAGAGCGGCCAGAGGAAGGGCGCCGCCAGCGCCGCGACCGCCGCGACCCAGGCGACGCGGCGCGGCCGTGCGGCGAGGAACCAGAGTGCCGGGTATAGCGGCAGGAAGTAGCGGTTGGCCAGCGCCCCGCCGCCGCCGTAGAAGTTGAACGGCCGCACCAGGAAGAGGCCGAGCGCGGCGAGCGCCACCGCCGGCACGATCGCCCAGCGCCCGCGGTTGCCGCGGTAGGCGAGGAAGCCGAGGACGAGCGGCAGGAAGTAGGGCAGCACGCCGACGTTCTCGCCAGCGAGGAAGTAGAGCGCGTTCCAGGCGGTCAGGCGGGCGTCGAAGCGCGGCTCGAGCGCCCCCTCCTGCAGCCAGGAGGTGTTCCCCCAGCGCCGGACCGACTGCGGCCACTCGCTGGCCGGAAAGTCCACCTCGGGGTACCCCGTGCGCGGGTAGAAGCCCTGCCGCTCGCCGCCGTAGCCGCTCCAGGAGCCGCCGGCGAGCCACTGCGCCGCGGAGGTGGCGGCGAGGAGGAGGAGGGCGCCGGCGAGGAGCGCCGCGGCGGCCTGCCGCCCGCGGCCGCGCCCGGCGGGGTGCGAAAGCGCTGCGATGACCGCCGGCACCAGCAGCGCGAGGTAGAACGGCCGGTAGGCGGCGGGGGCGGCGAGGAGCGCGCCGGCCGCTGCCCAGCGCAGGGCGAACCGCCAGCGCGGCGCCAGCTCCTCGCCGTCGTAGAGCTCCGGCAGCGGCCCACTGCGCGGCCGGTCCCCCTCGTAGACCAGCGCGAAGCCGGCCGCGACGCAGGCCAGCAGGAAGAGGTCGGCGTGGACCCAGAAGACGTAGCCGAAGGCCACCGAGGCGTAGAGGAAGCAGGCCACCCAGAGCGGCGCCGCGGGGCCGACGTGGCGGGAGAGCACCCGCGCCGCCAGCGCCGCGGCGAGCGCCAGGAGGATGGCGTTGGCGAGGAGGGGCCCGCGCACCGGCGCGACGCGCGCGAACGGCGCCGCGAAGAGCGCGTAGAGCGGCGGCTTGCCGTAGGTAATGCGCGCGCCGCCGTCGCGGCTCTGCAGGATCAAGCCGTCCGGCGGCCCGCCCCACTGCGCGACGAAACGGTCGTAGTCCGCGCGGCCGTAGCGGAGGTCGAGGTCGAAGGCGAGGCTCGCCGCCTGCATCGCGTAGGTCGCCTCGTCCCCAACCAGGCCGGCGCGGCCGGCGCGGTCGAAGGTGACGACCCCCGCGACGGTCAGCCCGAAAAGAAGCCCGAAGAGGCCCCAGGCGGCGACGGAGCCGCCGCTGAAGGCCGGTGCCGGCCGCTCCAGGGCCTCGCCGGGGATGCCGCGCCCCCCCACGCCCTAGATCTCCCGCGCCCACCAGGGGCCGCCGAGCTCGGAGAAGCCGCGGCCGTCGAGCCCCTGGAAGACGTGCGGCTCGACCCAGAGCTCGGCCGGGCCCGGCGGCCGCCGCACTTCGGTCTCGAGGACCATTTCCTCGCCCGGCGCGAGGTCGCGCGGGAGCGGCAGCCAGCGGCGGTCGCCGAGGAGGTCGCGCCGGCCTTGGGGCCCCTCGACGTAGAGCCGCACGACGACTGCCACACCGCCCGGCCCGCTGGTGCCGGCGAGCCAGTGGGCGAAGCCGGTGTTGGCGAGGCGGAGGCGCAGGCGCCGCCGCTCGCCCGGCGCCCACGGCCCCTCGGCACCCTCGACCTCCAGCCGCCCCGCCAGCGCGTGCCACGTGAGACTGCTCGGCGGCGGTGGCGCGGCCGGCCGCTCGGCGAGGGGCGGCAGCGCGCGGTAAGCGCGGCTGGCCTCGACGACCGCGTCGGCGGCTCGCGCCGGGTCGTGCTCGCGCCGCACGTGCTCGCGCGCCGCCTCCCCCATCGCCGCGAGGCGCGCCGGGCCGGCCAGCAGCTCGCGCAGGCGCGCCGCCAGCGCCTCGGTCTCGCCGGCGCCGAGCGGCACGTGTACCGCCACTTCATTCGGCAGGTCCACGAACTGCGCGTAGTCCGAGACCACCGCCGGCCGCCCGGCGGCGAGCACCCGCAACAGCGACGCCGAGGTCTCCCCCGCCGTCGGGTAGCGCAGGTTCAGGCAGAGGTCGGTGGCTGCGATGGCCGCCTGGAACTCGGCGTACTCGACGAAGCCGATGACGTGCACCCGGTCCGCCACACCCGCAACGCGTGCCGTACCCATCAGGTCCATCTGCCAGGCCACCTCGCCGACGACCAGCAGGTGGAGCCGCTCCAGCCCGGGCGCGGCGAGCGCCGCGATCGCCGCCTCCGTCCGCTTGATCGGGGTCTGGAAGCCGAAAGAGCCGGCGACGGGCGCGTCGTCGGGCACACCGAAGCGGCGGCGCACCGCCAATCCCGCCGTGCGGTCGGCCGGCGGCGGCAGCGGGATCCCCATCGGCACCTGCCGCACCCGCAGCTCCGGGTCGTCCTCGCGCACCACCGCCGCCGCCCAGGCGCTGTGCACCAGGATGCCGCGCTGCCGCCGCAGCAGCGCCCGCTGCGCCGGCAGGGCGAAGGTCGGTGCCTCGCCGTAGGCCCCCCAGCGCTTGCCGCGCGCCGTCGCGCGGCCGATCCAGCCATGGTCGGCCGTCAGCCGCTCCTCGTAAGGCTCGTACTCGCCGCGGCCGAGGGTCTGGTCGAGGAGGAGGTGGTGGAGGACGAGGTCGTGGAGGGTCAGCACGCCGGGCCGCGCGAGCGCCAGCGCCAGCACGCCCGCGTGGTGGTGGTTGTTCCCCATCTGGTAGAGCGGGAGCCGGCCGTCGGCGCCGGCGGCCTCGGCCGGCACCGGGTGCCAGCGTGCCTCGACCTCCGCCGCCACCGGCTGGCCGGGCAGGCGCATCAGCCGCACGTCGGCGCGCGCCGCCAGCTCGGGCAGCAGGTCGAGCGTGTAGTCGGCGATCCCCGAGCGGACGGGCGGGAGCGGCGAGACGACGTCGAGGCGGAGGTCGGAGGCGGGCACGGGCCGCTCGGCGGTGGCGGCGGTTACGCCGGCAGCTCGTCGCGCGCCCCGGGCTCCGCCATCTGCCCCTTCAGGAACGCCTCGACGAAGAGGTCCAGGTCGCCGTCGAGCACCCGGTCGGCGTCCCCCATCTCGGCGCCGGTGCGGTGGTCCTTGACCAGCCGGTAGGGGTGGAGCACGTAGCTGCGGATCTGGCTCCCCCAGGCGATGTCCTTCTTCTTCCCCTCGCGCTCGGCCTGCTCGGCCTTGCGCTTCTGCATCTCGAGGTCGTAGAGGCGGGCGCGCAGCACCTTCATCGCCGTCGCGCGGTTCTTGATCTGGCTGCGCTCGTTCTGGCAGTTGACCACGAGGCCGCTGGGCATGTGGGTGATGCGCACCGCCGACTCGGTCTTGTTGACGTGCTGGCCGCCGGCGCCGGAGGAGCGATAGGTGTCGATGCGCAGGTCTTTGTCCTCGATCTGGATGTCCACGTCGTCGTCCACCTCGGGCACCACGTAGACCGAGGCGAACGAGGTGTGGCGGCGCCCCTGGAAGTCGTAGGGGCTGATCCGCACCAGGCGGTGGACGCCGGTCTCGCCCTGGAGGTAGCCGTAGGCGTACTGGCCGCGGAGCGCCACCGTGGCGCTCTTGATCCCCGCCTCCTCGCCGTCGAGGCGGTCGAGGAGCTCCACGTCGTAGTCGTTCTGCTCCCCCCAGCGCAGGTACATGCGTAGCAGCATCTCGGCCCAGTCCTGCGACTCGGTGCCGCCGGCGCCGGGGTGGATGACCAGGATGGCGTTCTTGTCGTCGTCCTCGCCGGAGAGCTTGAGCTGCAGCTCGAGCTTGTGGAGGTCCTCTTCGAGGCGGTCGAGGAAGCGGGCGGCCTCGGGGTCGGTCTCTCCTTCGGCGAGGAGCTCGCCCCAGGCCTCGAGCTCCGAGGCGTCGGCGCGCAGGCGCTTCAGGGTGTCGAAGCGGCGGGCGAGAGCACGCCGGCGCTGCAGCAGAGGCGCGCTCCGCGCCGGAGCGTCCCAGAAGCCCGGCTGTTCCATCTGCCGGTCGATCTCGGCGAGCTGCTCCTCCAGCCGGGCGTCCTCAAAGGTACCCCCGGAGCCCCCCGAGCTGCTCGGCGAGCCGGTCGATGCGCTGCTGGACGTCGGAGGCGATCATGGGGGGAATCTTAGTCCGACCGGCACTCGGGCTCCGAGTAGAAGGTCGGCCATCCTTCCGGCGCGTTGCACGGCGTCCCGTACTCGCAGCAGGCCCCGCTTTGCGGGTCCTTCGCCCAGACGACGACCTGAGGACAGATCTCGCCGGACTGCCGCGGCGGCGGGCACTCGGCGGGCGCGGGCGGGGGGTCCTTGTGGCCGGTGCAGGCGGTGACCAGGAGGCATACGGCGGGTACTAGGAGCGCTCTCCAGGTTTTCATGTCGTTTCGTCTCCTTCTCGTCTGCCGTCGAACGAGATCTTAGCGTCAGAACGAGCGTATAATCGTAGCAACCACGAGGAGAGAGACAAGCGTGAGCGCGCGCCGGTGCCGGCCGGATCCCGGCGCCACCGAGCGGCTGCTCGGTCGGGTGGTCCGCTACGAGATCGCGCGGCGGACGGCTGAGGTTCGCCTGCTCGGCACCCTGGGCGCCCGGCAGTGCGTGCGCGTCGTCAGCCTGCGCCCGGCGGACTGGTATCAACTCGCGGAGAATCTGGAGGTCGACGGCGTGGCCGTTGAGGTCGCCCAGGCCGGCCAGACCGTCCGCTTCGAAATGCTGGAGCCGGTGCTGCGGGGCGACGCCGTCTACGCGCTGGTCAGGGCCGGAGGCGGCGGACCCGGACCGGGTCCCGGTGCGCCGCGGCCGGAAAAACCCGAGACGCCCCCGACGGAACCCACGCCGCCGGTCAAGCAGCCCAAGCCAACCGAGGAACCGCGCCAGAAGCCCGACGACGAGGGCTCCGGCGAGGACGACGACGACGACTCCGACGAGGGAGAGCCAGGCGGCCCCGGCCCGACCTCGCCGGAGCCGCCGCCCGGGCCTCCAGGACCCGGGACCGGCGGGCCGCCGTCGCCGGGTGGCCCTTCGTCCGGCCCCTCCAGCGAGGACTGGCCGCTCCCCGACCCGCCGCCGGAGGACGAGCCGCCGCCGGAGCCGCCTCCCGACGAGCCCGATCCGGAGGGCCCCGACGCGCCGTCCGGCGGCTGGCCGGCGCTGCGCCCGCCGCCGCGCGACGACGGCTTCGGGACCTGAGAGCAAGCGATGGCGAGCCGGCGAAAGCAGCGGGTGGCGGCCAAGGCGGCGCTCGAAGGCTTCCTCAACCCGCTCGACCGCCGCCACGTCGCCGCCACCTTCTACCAGGCGGCGACCGGCCTCCGGGAGCTGGCCGAGCGGCTGGCCGCGCCGGGTTCGTTGCGCGCGAGCCTCCCGGCGTCCGTCCCGCTCGACCCCTGGACTCTCCCCGACGCGGCCTGGCAGGCGGTCGTGGCGACCCGGCGCGAGCTCGAGCGCTATCCGCTGGGCGAAGTCGTCGAGCGGGCGGCGAAGAAGGCGCTCGCCGAGCGGCTCCGCGAGACCGGGTTCCACCCCGGCGCGGACGGCGGCGCCCCGGAAGAGGCGGCGCGCCGGGCCCTCGCCGAGCCGGGAGACCGGCTGCTCCGCCGCTTCCTCGCCTGGCTCTTCTTCGAGATGTCGCTCGACGTCCTCCGCCGCGGCAGTAGCAACCTGGAGAAGGACTTCGGGTACCGCTACCACTTCACCGCCGCCGGCGGCTCCGTCGATCCGGCCGCCGAGGAGCGCTGGCGGGGAAGGCTCCTCGCCCAGTGCGAGGCGTTGGCCGCCCGCTTCGCGCCGTGCCTCCTGGCGAGCCTCAAGCAAGAGGACGTCCTCGGCGTGGACACGTTGATCGCCGCCGGCTTCGAGCGCGCTCTCGGCCGGACCCCCTTCGCCGCTGCGCGCGCGGCGGAGCCGGTGGTGGAGGTTGTCTCCGGGCCGCGCCGCGCTGCGCCCGCGGAACCGCCCGGCGCCGGGCCGAACGGCGGGCCGCTCGCGCTGGTCCTCGGCGCCGGCGGCGGCAACGTCTACCTCTCGCTCCGCCGGCACCGTGCCACCGACAGCGGCGGCCGGAAAGCCTCCACATCAGCCCTCAAGGAGCTGCCGCCCCGCGCCCAGGACCTGATCGAGCTGGGCGTCGCGGTCTACGTCGCCGACCTCCAGGTCCGGCGCCAGTCCCACCTCGGGAGGCGGCTGCGCCTCGAGGTCGCGGTGCGCGAGCCCGCGCTCTGGGAGGGCGCCCGCGAGGAGGTGGAGCGCGCCGCCGCCTTCCTCGGCCGGGACGACGTCGAGATTCGCTTCGTGCCCCGCCCGGACGACGCGGTCGCGCCGCCCCTGGCGCTCGACGAGGACGTCGCGGGGAGCTGCGTCGCCCTCTTCTCGGGCGGGCTCGACAGCCTGGCCGGGGCGGTGCACCTCCTCGACCTCGGCGAGCGCCCCGTCCTCGTCAGCCACTACGCGAGCAAAGTCCTGGCGGGCCTGCAGCGCCGACTGGCGCGGGAGGTGGCCGCCCGCACGGCGCAGCCTCCCCTCTCCCACCTCGGCCTCTACGCCGCGCGCGCCTCGAAGCGCCGCGCCGACGAGCCGCTCGACCGCGGCGCGCCTCGGCTGATGCCGCAGTACCTGCGCGCCTTCCTCTTCCTCAGCGCGGCCTGCGCCGTGGCGGCGCACCTGGAAGTCGAGACCGTGTACCTGCCGGAGTGCGGTCCGCTCGCGCTCAACCCGCTCTTCTCCGAGGCGCGCACCAACACCCGCTCCGTCCATCCGGGGTTTCTGACCGCCTTCGAGCGCCTGGCGCGCCGTATCTGCGGCGCCTCGCTCGCGATCCGCAACCCCTTCCTCTACGCGACGAAAGGCGAGGCGGCCGCGCACCTCGCCGGCGCCGAGCGCGCGCCGCTGGTCCGCGGCAGCCTCTCGTGCTGGAACTGGGCGCGGGTGCCGCGGATCGCCCAGCAGCGCAACATCACCGCCAAGCCGGCGACGCGCCAGTGCGGCGAGTGCCTGCCCTGCCTCGGCCGGCGGGCCGGCCTGCATGCGGCCGGCCTGACGGCTCTTGACGCGGACTACCTGATCGACGTCTTCAGCGACCTCTTCACCGCGAAGGCGCACGTGCCCCGCGAGCGGCGGACGGCGGTCCTCGATTACGTGCGCTTCTGCCGGCACCTGGCGGCGACGCCGGCGGCGGAGCTGCTCGTCGCCTGGCCCGACCTCTCGGTGGCCGTCGAGGGGATGGACGGCGCGCGGCTCGCCACCATGCTCCACCGCCACGCCGGCGAGGTGCTCGGCGCCTTCTCGGCGCTGGCCGGCGACGAGGTGCGCGCGAAGCTCGGCTTCGCGCCGGGCGCGGCGACCGCTCAGGCCCCGGCCGCGGCGTCGAAGGCGGGCGTGCCGCGCAGCACTGCGCGCGGCACCGGGAAGATGCCGAGGCGGCCGGGGAAGAGGACCGGCTCGCCGAAGTCCACCGCCCCCTCGACGACGAAGCCGTAGGGCCCGCTGAAGAAGGGGCTGCGGCTCGCCCGCACGCAGTCGACCAGCCTGACCATGCCGAGGACCGCCCCGGTCCGCGACCGATAGTCGAGAGGCAGGAGGAGGCCGTAGAGCCTCTCCACCCGCCCGACGCCCTCCTCGTCGATCCGCATGCCTGCGTGGATCAGCAGGTTGCCGCGGAAGTCGGTGCGCCAGGTGCGGTTCTCGACGTCCTTGATGCCCCAGACGATCAGGTCCGCCCAGGGCTGGCGGACGGAGAGCGCGGGGAACGTGGCGCCGGTCACGGGCGGCCCCGGTCCCGGTCTCCCCCCCCGCGGGACGCGCGGAACGCCGATGCCAGCGCGAGGGCAGCCAGCACGGCGGCGGCCGCGGGCACCAACCAGGGCCACCGCGCGAACGGCGTGACGCCGCGGCGGCCGGCGACGGTGCCGCGGATGACGCCCTCCTCGAAGACGCCGAGCTGGGCGCGCACCGAGCCGTCGGGGGCGATGACGGCCGAGACGCCGGTGATCGCGGCGCGCAGCAGCGGGCGGCGGGTCTCGGCGGCGCGGAAGCGGGCCATCCGGAAGTGCTGCCAGGGGGCGAAGGTGTCGCCGTACCAGGCGTCGTTGGTGACGGTGACGAGGATCGTCGCCCCGCCGCGCGCCAGCTCCGCCACTTCGGCCGGGAAGATGACCTCGAAGCAGATCGCCACCCCCAGCCGCTCGTCCTCCCAGGGCAGGAGCACCAGCCGCTCGGCGGCGCGGAAGTCGCCGGCGTTGCGCGCCAGAGAGTCCATGAAGAAGAAGACCCCCTGTAGCGGCACGTACTCGCCGAAGGGGACAAGGTGCCGCTTGTCGTAGCGCACCACGGGCCGTCCCTCGGCGACCAGGAAGGCCGAGTTGTAGTAGCTCTCCCCTTCTTCGTGGACCGAGTTGAAGAGGACCGTGCAGCCGCGCCGCGCCAGCGCGGCGAGGTCGCGGGCGAGGAGCGGGTCGCGCGCGTAGCTGAAGGGCCAGGTGGCGCTCTCCGGCCAGACGAGGAGGCTCCCGGGGTCGCAAGCGGCGGAGGAGTGGCCGAGCACCTTGCGGTAGTTCCGCTCGACGGCGGCGCGGTCGAAGGCGACGAGGTTCGCGATGTTCGGCTGCAGCACGCGAAAGGGCCGCCCGGTCTCGCCGGCGGCGGCCAAGGGGGAGGCATCGGGCGCGTCGGCGCTCCAGCTCCGGCTCCAGCGGCCCGCGACGGGCAGCAGGAGGAGCGGCAGGAGGAGGGGGACCGCCGCGGCGGTCCAGCGCCGGCGCGCCACTGCGGCCGCGACCCCGGTGTTCGCCAGCACCAGGAGGTAGGAGATGCCGAAGACGCCGACCCAGGCGGCGAGCGGCAGAACGCCGGGGACGTCGATCCAGGCGTAGCCGGCGAGGTTCCAGGGGAAGCCCGAGACGGCGTAGGTGCGGAGCCACTCCAGCGTCACCCAGAGCGCCGGCAGCGCGACGAGCGGCAGCGCACCGCCGCGCCGCCAGAGCGGCCGCCCGAGCCAGGCGAAGGCCAAGTGATAGAGCCCGAGGAAGAGGCAGAGCGCGGCGGTCAGGACGATCGCCAGCGGCCGCGGCAGGCCGCCGTAGGTCTCGAGGGTCGGCGCGATCCAGGAGATCGAGACCGCCCAGAAGACCGTGCCGTGCAGCCAGCCGAGGAGCGGCGCGCGGCGGTGGCCGAGCAGCAACACCAGCGGCGCCAGCGCCGCCCACGAGGCGAGCGGCAGCGTCTCGCGCCCGAAGCACACCCCCCAGACCGCGCCGCCCAGGACGGCGACGAGGAGGGCCCCTATTCGGTGACCCACGTATCCAGGCGGTGGGACTTCCGCACGCGCTCGGCGACCTCCTGCGCCTTGGCGCGGGAGGTGAAGGGGCCGATGCGCACGCGGTACATGGTGCGGCCGCCGACGGCGACCGGCGAGAGGTAGGCCTTGTAGCCGGCGGCCGTGAGGCGGTCGCGGATGTCGCCGGCCTGGCTCTGCTCGGCCGAGGAGAAGACCTGGATGACCGCGGTGCCGGCGGGGGCGCGTGCCGGCTCGGCGCCGGCCGGCGGCGGCTGTGGACGGGGCTCCGGCGCGGGGGCGGCCGGCTCCTCCTCGCCCTCCGCCTCACCCTCCTCCACTGGCTCGTCGGCCCCGGGCTCGTCGTCCGGAGGCGGCTCCTCGAGGTCCTCGCGCAGCGTCGTCGGGCCCTGCGGCTGCGGCGCGCCCACCTCCGTCTGCGGCGCGGCGGCGCCCGGCGCGCTCCCCTCCTCCCCCTCCTCGAAGAACTCGAACTCCTCGAGCGCCGCCCCCGGCTGCGGCGCGGTCCGCGCCGCGACCTGCGACTCCTCGTCGCCGGACCCCACGCCCTCCCGCCCGACCCAGACGCCGGAGAGGAAGGCGGCGAGCAGGCAGACCAGGAGGATCGCGAAGGCGACCACCACCTGCCGGTTCGTGAGGGCGATCTCGTAGTAGCTCGGCTCGTGGTGCGGCTCGGTCACGTCGCGCTCCGGTTCAGGTCCGTGCGTCGGGCGAGGGGAGGAAGGCCCGGATCAGGTCGATGGGCAGCGGGAAGATGATCGTCGAGTTCTTCTCGGTGGCGACCTCGGTCAGCGTCTGGAGGTAGCGCAGCTGGAGGGTGACGGGGTTGGCGGCGATGATGACCGCCGCCTCGGCCAGCGCCTTCGAGGCCTCGAGCTCCCCCTGGGCGTGGATGATCTTGCCGCGCTTCTCGCGCTCGGCCTCGGCCTGCCGCGCCATCGCCCGCTGCATCTCCTGCGGCAGGTCGACGTGCTTGAGCTCGACCATCGACACCTTGATCCCCCAGGGATCGGTCTGGTGGTCGATGATCTCCTGCAGGCGGTCGTTGAGCTTCTCGCGCTCGGAGAGCAGCTCGTCGAGCTCGGCCTGGCCGAGGACCGAGCGCAGCGTCGTCTGGGCGAGCTGGCTGGTGGCATAGAGGTAGTTCTCGACCTCCACCACCGCCTTCGCCGGGTCGACGACGCGGAAGTAGACGACCGCGTTGACCTTCACCGACACGTTGTCGCGGGTGATGATGTCCTGCGACGGCACGTCGAGGACGACGGTGCGCAGCGGGATCTTCACCATCTTCTCGAAGGGCCAGAAGATGAAGACGAATCCTGGCCCCTTCGGCTTCTTGGACAGGCGCCCCAAGACAAAGGTCACGGCGCGCTCGTACTCGTTGAGGACGTTGACCCACTTGAAGAACAGGACGATGACGATGAGCGCGACGACGGCGATCGGCAGCAGATTCATGGTCTCTCCTCGTTTCAGATCGCCGCGGCCGGCCCGCGGCGCACCCGCAGCGTCAACCCTTCGACGGCCGTCACCTCAACCGGCTCCCCTGCCGCCACCGGCTCCTCCGCCACCGCCTCCCAGATCTCGCCGTGCACGAACACCTTGCCGCGCGGCGCCAGCGGCGAGCGCGCCGTTCCCCGCTCGTGAACCAGCCCCTCGACGCCGGTCCGCACCTGCGAGCGATGGACGCGCAGCACCATCGTCGTCAGGAAGCCGACGACCACCGCCGCGGTCAAAGCGAGGGCGGCGATGACGTCGAGGCTCACCCGCAGCGCCGGCTCCGGGCTGTCGAAGAGCATGAGCGAGCCGAGGACCAGGGCGACGATTCCGCCGATCGTCAGCAGGCCGTAGCTGGTGATCTTGATCTCGGCGATGAAGAGGATCAGCGCGAGCAGGAGGAGCCCGAGCCCGGCGTAGTCCACCGGCAGCACCGAGAGGGCGAAGAAGGCGAGGAGGAGCGCGATGCCGCCGACCACTCCGGGAAGGATCGCGCCGGGGTGCATCAGCTCGAAGTAGAGCCCGAGCGCGCCGAAGGTCAGCAGCAGGTAGGCGATGTTGGGGTGCGCGATCGCCGACAGCACACGCTCGAAGGCGGACATCTCGAGCGCGCGCACCGGGGCCCCGGCGGTGGCCAGCCGGACGCGGCGCTCGCCGCGCACCACCTCGCGGCCGTCCACCGCGGCGAGCAGGCGCGGCAGGCTCGGCGCCACGACCTCGACGAGCTTCGCCGCCAGCGCCTCGCGGGCGGTGAAGGAGCGGCTCTTGACCACCGCCTCCTCGGCCAGCTTGGGGTTGCGGCCGTGGCGGGCGGCGAGCGAGCGGATGGTGGCCGCCGCGTCTTGCTCCGCCTTGGCGCCGAGGACGCCGGGGATGTCCTCCCCCTGGCCGCCGACCGGGTGGGCGGCGCCGGTGTTGGTGCCGGGGGCCATGGCGGCGACGTCGGCGGCCATCAGGATGAAGAAGCCGGCCGACGCGGCCTGGGCGCCGCTCGGGCCGACCCAGACGACGACCGGCGTCTTGGCGCCGAGCATGGCGGTGAAGATCTCGCGCGTCGAGGTGAGGAGGCCGCCGGGGGTGTCGAGCTCCAGGACCACCGCCGCGGCGCCGGCGGCGTCGGCCTCCGCCAGCCCGTCGCGCACGTACTCGGCGGCGATCGGGTGGATGATCGAGCGGACGCGGAGGTGGAGGACCTCCGGGCGGGCGCCCGCCGCC